>NZ_VIGB01000003.1:1202000-1803000 GCF_006636205.1 Kitasatospora acidiphila
CTCACGTGAGACGTAGGTCGAGTGTGTATCGCAGCTCGGGGATGGTGAAGCCCCTGATGGTTTCTTCGCGGGCGACGCCGTCAGGACTCCAGCCGTGCCGTTCATAGAACCTACGGGCGCGGGCATTGCCGGTGAGCACCCACAGAGTCGCCCTGTCGAACCCGCCTCGACGCAGGACGTCATGAGCCGTCCGGACGAGGGTGGAAGCCAGGCCGCTACCCCATTGCGACGGTGCCACGTTCAGCGCCCAGAGCTCGCCGGCACCGTCAGCGTCCGCGTCCCGTCCAGGACCAGTGTGCGCAAAGCCCAGTGGAGTTCCGTTCACTTCGGCGACCAAGATGTTCTCTCTCAAGGTGCGTTCCCCGCTCAAGGTTAGTTGCCACGACACCGTACGGCGCTCCATGGTCGTCGCGTCGAGCAGGCCCTGCGGCATGAGGCCGGCGTATCCGACATGCCAGGCATCAAAGTGAACACGGGCCAGCGCGGGGCCGTCGCCGACGACCGCGTCGCGAATCAGCATGTTGAAGCCCTTCAGGCGACCTGGGCCCCGCAGTTGGCGAGGCCGTTTGAAGCTGGCCCGACCACGCCCGGAGGCGGATCCTGTGGAACTGGGTAGCCGCTGCGAATGCCCCGAGAACTGGGCAGGTGCCCCTCTCGTCGCTGCGGCTTCAGTTGCCTGCAGTCAATGTTGTCAGCACTCGGGTTTCGGTGAACTGCCAAAGGTCCCGCGCCGCGTCCTCGAAGGCTACTGCCGCGCTGTTGCCGAGACGGGTGAGAACGCCGAGATACAACGCGTGGGAGATGAGGAGCAGGCTGCCCTGGCGGGCTGTGGCGTTCAGAAGCGTGAGGCCGTCCATAGCGCGCGCATGCAGGTCGGCGAGGCTTTCGCCGTCGCCGCACCGCAGTTCAGGTTCCTCGCGTCGCCGAGCCTGCCAAGCGGTGTACCTCTCGGGGTAGGTGCCAGGTCCGCGGCCGTAAACGATGCTCGGCGCTTGCCACTCGGCGAAGATCGGAAGCGCAGCGACCAGCGGCAGGCTGGTGTGGTTGGCGAGGATCTCGGCGGTTTCTCGTGCACGGGGCATCGTGCTGGTGACGATGCCGACGATGCCGTCCGGGACGCTGCGGGCAGCGTGACGGGCCTGCTCACGGCCTTCGTCGCTGAGCGGGGCGCCGGGGTGGGCGTGATGGCCGGTTTGGTGTCCCTGGTAGGCAGCGTGGCGCATGAGCCAGATGTCAGCCAAGGATCCAACCTCCGTCAACGCGCAGGGTCTGGCCGGTGATGAAGCCGGCTTCGTCGCGGGCGAGGAAGGCGACTGCGGCGGCCACGTCGTCGGGATGGCCGCGGCGTTGGATGCACTGGCGGGCGAGTTGGCGGGTGGTCATGGCTTCGGGGTCGGGGACGACGTCGTCTTCGGCCGGCACGCGGATGGAGCCGGGGACGATGCAGTTGGCGGTGATGCCGCTGGGGCCGAGTTCGCGGGCGAGGGCGCGGGTGAGTCCTTCGAGGCCGGCCTTGGCGCTGATGTAGGGGGCGAGGTCGTGGCGGCCGGCGGTGGCCAGGACGGATCCGAGGGTCAGCATTCGTCCCCAGCCTTGTGCGGCCATGGCCGGGGTGAGGGCCTGGGCCAGGAGGTAGTGGCTGGTGAGGTTGGTGTCGAGGCTGTCGCGCCAGTGGTTGAGGGTGAGTTCGGGCCAGGGTGTGCGCGGATAGACGCCGGCGTTGCTGACGAGGATGTCGATGGTGCCGAGTCTGTCGGTGGCGGCCCGAGCGAGGTGTTGGGCCTGGTCGGGGTCACGCAGGTCGGCGTGGATCGGCACAGCGGTGGTGCCTTGTCGGCCGAGGTGGGCGGCGAGGTCGTCCGCGGCCTGGTGGTCGTTGAAGTGGGCGAGGATCAGGGTGGCTCCGTCGGCGGCGAGGCGGCGGGTGATGGCCTGGCCAATGCCGCCGGTTGCTCCGGTGATCAGGGCGGTGCGGCCGGTCAGGGTGTCGCGCACAGGGTTTCCTCGAGGTGGAAGAAGGTGATCGGGTTGAAGCCGGGGTCCATGGCTTCGGCGAGGCGGGCGAGGATGATCATTCGGTCGCGCGCTTCGAGGTCGGCGACGTTGTAGATGGCGAGGATGCGCATCACGAGGTAGGGGCGCAGGAGTTGGCCGAGGTCTTGGCCGGGCCAGAGGTCGGCGGCGGTGGGTTCGACGAGGTGCTTCCAGTACCAGTTGGCGGCGGCTTGGCGGGCTGGTGCGGGGGTCGTGCTGTAGTCGATGCGGATGGTGCGGGTGCGCGGCTCGATGGCGAGCCAGTGGAGTTTGGGCCGGTTGATGGGGAGTTGATCGAGGGTGGCGGGGTGGTCGGTGAAGGCCGTGGGGTTGTAGGTGGGTACGAGCCATCCGCCGAGGGCGGTGGTGTACCAAAGGAAGTTGGCGAACTCGCCCGGGAGGCTGTTCATGCCGGCGGTGTCGTAGTCGAGCCAGGCGAGGGGGTAGGCGAGATTGACGTCGGTGGGGTCGCCTTGGGTGAGTGCCGCCCAGATCGGCTCGTCGGTGGCGAACTGGTCTCGGATCCAGGTGAGGGTGTGGTGCCAGTCGAGGTGCAGTTCGCGGTTGTTGACGATCAGGGTGTGGTTGGTGAGTTCGCTGACGGTCAGTGGGCCGTGGAACGGGTAGTCGCGGCCGAGGTAGTAGTCGTCGAGGCGTCCGCCGGGTTGTGCGCGGTCCCAGTAGAGCTTGCGGACGATGTGGCGTGGGTGGAGCAGGCGGGCGGTGGTGGACATGGCCTTCCGGTACGCCTCGGTCAGTGCGGTCATGTAGTCGCGCAGTTCGTTGGTGGGCTCGCCGGGTTGGTTGAGCAGGTCGAGGAGCAGGCCGCTGTCGGTGCCGACCGGCAGGCGCTCGTAGAGGAGCAGGTGCCCGCCGGGGACGCGCTGGTGGGTGTGGAGGGCGGGCACGCGGTAGTGGTCGGCCAGAACCTGGTGCCCGCGGATCTCGGCGAGTGCCTCACTCGGGTCGCGGGTGTACTTGAGCATGATCGGGTGGCCGGCCACGGTGGCGGGCAGGAGCAGGTTGCGGGTGAAGCGACGGATCGGTCCGATGCTCCAGCGCGGGTTCGGGGTCATCGGCGGCCTGCCAGGAGGTGGGTGGCGAGGTCGGCGACGGCGGCCGGGGTGATCGCGGTCAGGTCGGCGTCCTTGGGTTGGTCGAGGTGGTCGCGCACCGGGCAGAGGTCGCCCTGGTGCATGCGTTCGGAGGCGGTGGTGGCGATGGCGTGGTGGTGGGGCAGTCCTGTGCGCCACTTGCTGTGGCTGTGACGGGCGTAGAGGCCGATGACCTGGGGGCCGGCTCCGTTGGGGTTGCGGGCGAGGGCCGCGAGGTGGGTCAGCCCGGTGTCGTTGCCGAGGACGAGGTCGGTCTGTGGGAGGAGGTCAGCCAGGTCCTCGGCCGGCATGCCGTCCAGGTGCAGGATCTGCAGGTTGCCGCGGGGCGGCTCGGCCTTGGCAGTGGTCCGCGTGTCGGTTTCCGTCTTGGCGCCGATGAGCAGGAGCCGGACGGGGGCGCCGGTGTGGTGGGCGATGCGTTCAGCGGTTTCGGTGAACCGGTCGGTGCCCCAGTCTTTGAGTTGGGGCCAGCTGGTGGCGGTGATGGCGGCGATGGTGAGTCCGTCCAGCCAGTGTGCGCTGTGGAGTTGGTGGACCCTTGGATTGCTGCGTGCGTACAGCAGCGGGGTGAACGGGCCGCTGGCCGGAAGGCGCACGCCCAGGCGGCGCTCGAGCGCGAGGTAGTGGCGGGCGGGCAGATCGGAATGAGCGTGGCCGTCGGTGGACCAGCACGGTGGTGCGGCGGGGTCGCACATCAGGTAGGTGCCGGCCGCGGGGCCGCGGGCACTGGCACCGTCGCGGTCGGCGATCACGGCTTGCTGCTGGTCGCTCGGGCCGATGACGTCGAGGCGGGCGAGGTTGCTGCGCGCGAACAGCGCGGTGTGCGGGCCGGTTACCGTGACCGGTACCGGTTCGCCATGGCGTAGGGCGAGCCACTCGGCTGCGGCGCGGACGCTGGACAGTGTGAGGAGACTGTCGCCAAGCTTGCCGTGCAGGGCGATCTCGATCTGAGTGCAGTCGGCCAGGCGGTTGACCAGGTCGATTGCGGGCGGGATGGGAAGTTGCTGGCCGATGTCCAGGCCGGATCGGTCGTAGCCCAGCGGCGTGGTGTGCAGGTCAGCTGCCGGGTAGCGGGTCTGCCCGTTGTGGCACCCTATGGCAGGAGCGGGGGTCTTGGTGCTCACCGGTCGGCCTGGATGGAGTGCAGGCTGGTCAGTGGGAGGCCGAGGCCGGCCAGGCGGTGCCGGCCGGCGTGGCGCTTGTCCTCGACAAGGCAAACCGCGCCGAGCGGGATCGCGCCCGCGCCGCGCAGGCGCTGAGTGAGGTTGGCCAGGGTCTCGCCGGTGGTGATCTCGTCGTCGACGATCAGTACCCGGCTGCCACGGGTGATCCCGTAGGCGTAGACGTCGGTGCGGCGGGCGTGCGGCTCGCTGAACTGGACCATGCCCTCCAGCGGCAGGTGCAGCTTCCAGGCGATCTTGTACGGCAGCCCGGCCGCCTGGGCCAGCGCAAGGGTGGGGATGATGCCGCCGGCATCCAGGCCGAGGAGGTAGTCGATGGGGCCCAGCTCCATCTCCTCGTTGGACTTCTTCCACAACTCCTGGCCGGCGCTGGTCAGGTCGGCCATGCGGACGGGCTGTTCCAGGCCGTCCAGCGAGTGGATGACGCGCTCACGGCGGCTGGTCTCGGGAACGCTCAGGCGCTCCACGGTGCGGGCGGCGAACGGTGCGGGGATGGTGGGCGCGAGGGTTTCGGGCATGGCTGTACTCCGGTCGTGGCTCGTGGGGTGCTGGGAGGCGGTTCGGCGAAAGGGTCAGCGTTATGCGGCGAGCTGCAAGGCGTACCAGGCCAATAGGCGATCGGCCGCGGCGATGACCGTGCTGAGCGCGTTGTCGGGTGTGCCCTCGCGCCACGCGTCGGCGACGCTCTGCAGCGTCGGCAGGTCGAGCGGGCCCAGCCCCGGCAGGTTGGAAGCGGCGGCGAGGATCTGGTCGGGGCCGCTGGTCCATTGACCGTTCTCGCGCAAGATGAGTCGGGCGGCGAGAACGATGTGCTTGTAGAGCTGGCGCAGGATGCCCGGTGTGGCTTCGGCCCGCAGGCGCCGCAGGGTGATGACGACCTGGGGAAGTTCGCGCACGGCAGCCCGAGCAAGGTCGTCAGGCGTGATGACGGGCACGTGCAGCGTGGCGGTCCGGTGCAGGACGGGCATGCCGTTCTGGATGTTGTAGAGGGCGAAGGCCAACCGGGGCACGAGGCGGTGCGCGAGCAGCTCGTCGGCGGTGACCAGCGTCAGGCCGACCGAGGCCACATCGCCCAGGCGGCGGCGGTAGTCGGCCAGCGCCCTGCTGACGGCAGGGGCGGCCTGGTGGTCGGCGACGACCAGCAGGTCCAGGTCCGACCAGCCGGGAATCCAGGCTCCCTGGACGGGGCTTCCGGTCAGGGCCGCAAGCTGCACCGCAGGGCCGGCGGAGCGCAGGGTGTCGGCGAGCGCGGCAGTGGCATCGGCCACGGTTGTCGGCACGTCGGGAGGCTGGGGTATCGCGGTCGGTGACTGGTCGGGTTGGACGGCCGGCCGCTGGGCGATGTGGGCCAGCCAGGCGCGCAGGTCGAGGACGCTGCCGGTGTTGTCGAGGACAAAGTCGGCCACCTCCAGGACTCGGTGGGCGCCGCGGGAAAGCTTGACCTCGTCCTTGGCGGCAACCGCTTGCGGGCAAGTTCCGGAGCGGGTTGCGCGTACGTCGAACGGCACGTCCAGGTAGACGATTTGCAGCACGTCGCCCATGAGTTCCTTCAACTCGGCGATGGAGGCGTCGTCGTGGACGGACTCGATGGTGAACAGGCGAACGTCGCGGTGCCCTTCGGCGAAGCGGTTCAGCTCCTCCAGCAGCAACTCGGCCTGGCGCGCAGCGGACAACTGGTAGGGGTCACTCAAACCCCGGCGCAGCGCGCCCTGCTGCAGGAGGTAGCCGATCTTCAGGCGCTGTGCGCCGTGGAAATCGACGAGGTACCGGGCGCTGGTGCTCTTGCCGCACTCGCTCAGGCCACCGAAGGCCACCACCTTGTCGATTCCCCGCGCCGGTCGCATGGTGACCGAGACGGCCTCATCGCGGCCGTAGAGCTTGTGGCGAGCCGCATTCGGGAGCCGGCGGCGCCCGGACATCACCTCGATGGTGAGGATGTCGATGGCGGCGCCGAGCTCGTCGCGTTGCTGGTGGAGCGTCGGCACCCTGCGAGCAATGAGGTCGTCGAGTACGGCGGCCCGCTCCGTGTGGAAGACACGAAGCGTCAGAACGCTCAGCCGGTCCAGGCTGCCGGCGATCGTCTCGGTGTGCACCGGGGTCTCGGCCGACGCGGTGGTGGCCAGGGTGGCCAAGACCTCGTCGGCTCGTTCGGCGAGCTGGTTGCGCTCGGCGTTCAGCTGGTCGATGGCCCGCTTGGCATCGGCCACCGCCACCGGGCTGGCGTCGGCCGCGCGAACGCGGTCTTCCGCCTCCCACAGGCGGCTGTTGACGGCGTGCAGGCCCTCCAGCGCCTGAGTCAGGCGGCGGCAGTCCTTGTCGGGCAGCGTTTGAACAGCCTCGGCCAGGCCGTCCGGGAGAATCAGGGGCGGGATCGGGAGGATCACGAGTCGTCTCCTGTCCGGAGAAACAGTGCGGGGATGATGCGTGCGGCGTGGGTGAGCAGGCGGACGTGGACGTCGTTGATGCTGCGGCCTTCACAGTCGATCACCGCTGCGTAAGTGCCTTTGCTGGCTTGAAGGGTGAGGACCTCGTGCAGGGTGTGCTGGTAGCGGACGTACACCCCGGTCCACACCCGGCCCTCGCGCACGCTGGTGATCGCGTAGCTGCGGGCAGCGTCACGCGAGGGCAGCAGCAGGATCGCTGCCTCCGGCTCGGCGGCCAGGCCGCTCTCAGCGGCGAGGGCTTCGATGCCGGCCAGCGCCTGCGCGCTGGTGAGGCTGTCCTTGATGGCGCTGGTGGCCGCGGCTGCCGCCAGGAGCATTGGCAGACCGCGATCCAACAGACCCACGGACTGCGGACTACGAGCCGCGGCTCGCATGGCGTGGCTGGCCAGCATCATGCCGGTCAGCTCCCTGGTGCTGACCTTCTCGAACCACCAGGTAGCGTAATCCCCTTGCGCGGCCCCATTCCACGGCGTCGGATCGTGATGGTGGATCGAACCGAGCGGCTGCAGTGCGGGATAGTGCTCGGCGATCCGCGCCAGGTGGGTGGTCTTGCCGACGTTGTCCGGCCCGTTCAAGCTCAGGAACCGCGGCAGCGCGTCGCGGCTCACCATTCGCTCACCGTTCGGATCGCCTCGATGTTGGCGGCGATGAAGTCGGCCAGCTGGGGCGGCATCAGCTGGATCCCGCGCACGGCCTCCGCCGTGAACGGCACCCGGACGACCTCGTAGCCGCCGCGCTCGGGCTTGGCGAACTCGGTGCCGGTGCGCGCCTCGAGGTCCATCTCCTTCAAGCGGGCCACGAAGATGTGCTGCACGCCCAGGCCCTCCTCCAGCTCGTCCGTGATCAGGTGGACGAGCCGGGGCGGGTGGATCGCGCCGCCCAGCTCCTCGAACACCTCTCGGTGCAGCGCCGCCTCAACGCTGTTGTCGCTGGACTCGACGCCCCCTCCGACCGTCACCCAGTACGGCTCGCGTCCGGGCTTGGTCCGCCGGATCAGCACCAGCTGGTCCAGCTCATCGCCGTCGAGCAGGATCACCCGGGCGTTGCGCTTCACGATCTGAGACATGGTCTGTGGACTCCTCGCGGTCACGACCGGACGGGTAACTCCGGTGAGACATCAGCATGGCGGCTGACGAACTGCATGAGGTTGAACGAGTGCCGCACCGCCGCCGTACCGCTGCCGAACCAAGATGGCTACGCTGGCCGTCCAATGCCGGTACTGTCGGTGACCCGTAGGGGGTGAGGGATGATCGGCGTGCAGCAGTGGAGTGGCAGGGAGGCCGCCCTTCTGTGTGCGGCTATGCGCAAGTCGCAGCGCGACTTCGCCGAGCACCTCGGGGTCAGCGACCGGACAGTGTCGAAATGGTTCGCCGGCGGAGCTGCCCTGATCCCGCGTCAGGAGTCACAGGCCATCCTGGACACCGCACTGGAGCGCTGCTCGCAGGACGCCCGCGCCCGCTTCGCCGAAGCTCTCGGGCAACGACCCGCCACCGGTTCGGTATCCGCCCCGATCGTCGTCGACTCCCACAAGTTCATCCCGGTCTACATCGGCGAGGACCTCGCCCGACACCTGCGCGGTTCGACGGCTGGTGCGCCGGAGGCGTGGCTGGAGCGCTCGTCCGCGCAGGTCAACCACCCTGACGGCGATTGCACGCTGCACCTGTTCGCCTGCGGTGTGGCCGTGTTCCATCTCGTCCAGCGCCGAGAGCCCTCCTCCCTCACCGATCTGGCCCTGTGGCGCTACCGCACCTACGCCGCCGACCTGCCCTGGGCCCGAACCGCGCTCGCCGGCGCCCTCGACATCCCAGCCGCGCAGGCTCCGAACCCGGAGTACGTCCTGTCCCTGTACTGGCTCGCCAGCAGCCCGTGGGCCGGCGACCAACTCGACACCGCCACCCGGCTACTGTCGACTCCGTCGGTTCTCGTCAACCGCACCAGCGCCACACCGCAGCCCCTCGACGCCTCGGTGGAGGACTCACTCCTCGCCAAGGGCTTCGAGCATCCCGACCTGGTCTCCTTCGGCATCCGCGGCGTCTCGACCGGCTACGCCGGCTGGTCCGGCGTGGCCTACGCCGCCCAGGACGCCGAACGGAGTCTGACCCTCGACGAGCTGATTGCCTGCGAGCTCGACGTCCAGGCGCTGTGGGCCTTCTGTCGCCAGATCCAGCAGCTCGTCGAAGACGGCCGCGACCCCACCATCTCCGAGGGCTACGGCTGGCGCTTCCTGCGAGCGGCGTACTCTCGCCTCACGACGGCCCGCGCCCAGGAAACGGCCCAGCACGTCCTGATGCGCGAAGCAGTCGTGAACACCAGCGGCCTGGCCGCCCGCATGCGCGCGGCCCAGGACGCCCTGCGGGACACAGTCGGCTGACGGTCAGGACGGGAAGGACATCGATGGACCCCAAAGCGGCGTTGATCGTCGTCGACATGCAGAACGGCTTCCTCAACCACCACACCGAGCACCTCGTGGCCAAGGTCGCCGGACTCATCGACCGCTGGAGCGCGACCGGTCGGCCAGTCGTCTTCACCCGCTACCTCAACTACCCCGGCAGCCCGTTCGAGCGGCTCATCCACTGGACCCGCCTGCAGACCTCCCCGGAAACCGATATCGCACCTGGCCTACTGCCCCACGTGGAGCAAGCCGTAGCAGTGATCGACAAACCCGCCTACAGCTGGTTCACCCCCCAGGCCGCCTCCCTCGCCGCCGAGGAACGCTGGAGCGACCTGGTGTTCTGCGGAGTAGCAACAGAAAGCTGCGTCCTCAAGTCAGCTGCCGACGCCTTCGAGCGTGGCTTCACGCCGTGGATCGTGACCGACGCCTGCGCCAGCGACGCCGGCCCGGAGATCCACGACGCTGGCCTGCGCATCGCCCGTCGCTTCATCGGCTCCGGCCAGCTGGTCACAAGCGACCAGCTGCTCACCCGGCTTACCACACCCACCGCAGAACATGAGATGGAGCGCAGTGGACATCCCCTCTCCCCATGACTTGATCATCATCGGCGGCGGCCCCGCCGGCTGCGCGGCAGCCGTCATGGCCGCCAGCGTCGGCATGCGCTCGGTCCTCGTGGAACCGCGCTCGCTGTGCCACACCCTCCGGCGCATCCCCGCGCTCGGCAACGTCCTCGGCTTCACCGCCGGCCCCGCGCTGGCCGACGCCATCACCGCCGACGTCCACCGCAGCGGTCTCTGCGAGGTCCTGCTGAGCGAACACGCCGAGTACCTCGACGCAGACGAGAACCAGGCCACCGTCGGGCTCGCCTCAGGACGGCGCCTCACCGCCCCCTTCGCCATCGTCGCCACCGGCGTACGACCAGCACACCTCTCCGAGACGCCCTGGATCAGCCACCACTCATCCAGTCATCTCACCACTCCCCCGCTCTGGGAAGCCGACCCCTCTGCCCTGAAGAACCGGACAGTGCTGGTCCTCGGCGCCGACCGCCCCCTCGGCACCCTCCTGCGCGCCCACCCCGACCTGCCAACGCGCCTCCTGGTCCTCCACCCGGCCGCAGACGACTACAAAGCCGAAGAAGCTCGCCACGACAGCCGCGTCGAACTCATCCGCATCAACCACATAGCCCTCGAAGAGCAACAGGACGGCACGCTCGCAGCAACGGGCACCACCAATGACGGCCGGACCGGCCGCTGGCCAGCCGACGCCGCCTTCCTGAACGTCGGTTCAATACCCGCCACGCTGAGAGGACTTCTCGCCACCGACGCTTCGGGGTACTGCCCACCCGATCGCCAGCACCCGCGTGTCCTCACCGTCGGCGACCTGCGATCCTCCCGCGGACAGCGGATCATGATCGCTACCGGATCCGGCAGCGAAGCGGCCCTGCATGCCTACTACACCACCCGACTCGACCAACAACGGCCCGGCACGCCCGCTCAGAGTTTCGAAGCGGCCTAGAGCACGGCGCGGCCCTGGACAAACGATCACGAGGAGTCCGGTTCAGATGCGTAGGACGGAATACTACGGCGACCCGGCGGCCCCACAGGCGAACTCGCTCGTCCCTGCAAGCAACCTGCTCGTTCAGGATGAGGACGGCGCGATCCTCCTGCAGCGCCGGCGCGACACCGGCCAATGGGCACTTCCAGGTGGCAAGCAGGACATCGGGGAGTCCGCGGCGGAGTGCGCGGTGCAGGAGTGCCTGGAGGAGACGGGCATTGTCGCTGAGATCACCGGGCTGCTCGGGGTCTACTCCAACCCGGCGCACATCGTCGTCTACAGCAGTAACGGCGAAGCCCGCCAGCAGTTCGAGGTCGCCTACATCGGCCGCCCCATCGGCGGTGAGCCGACAGTCAACGAGGAGGCCGACGGCGTGCGCTGGGTGCAGCCGCGGAACCTCGACGACTACGACATCCACCCGAGCATGCGGCAGCAGATCGGTGACTACCTCAGCGGCAAGTATCCCTTCCTCGGCTGAGCGTTCAGTGCGGCGGCGATCTGAAGCTCACCTTGATAGAGTCGTTCGGCGTGGTCAGGACCACTCTGCTGCTGCCAGTTGATCAGTTTTTGAGCCATGGGCACAGTACCTCGGGGACGGTAACGCTGCCGTCGGGCTGCTGATGCTGCTCCAGGATCGCCGGGGGCACCCGGCTGGTGGCCAGCCGGCACGTGCTCGCGCGGTATTTCAGTGGCGGCCGACAAACTGCGACGACAGCATGAGCCCATGCCGAGCACCGTAACACCCAGGCCGTCTTACACCTCTACGGCAGTTCGCCCATGCTGGGCGCAGCTTCCACCGACCGTAAGGGCCACCATCGAGCAGCGGCTGGGTGGCGCAGTGGTCCCTGGTCTGGTTGCGGGCAGTGGCTTTACGCCGGGGTTTGCGGCCGTCGTTCAGGGGCAGAGCGGTGCCCAGTTCGTAAAGGCCGTCGACGGCACGATATACCCGGGTTTGGCTGATAACTACCGCCGGGAGAGCAGGATCAATGCGGCGCTGCCTGATGGGGTGCCAGCTCCCCGGGTGCGCTGGGTGAACGAGAGCCCGGATGGCTGGGTCGCTCTCGGTATCGACGCCGTCAATGGGGCGCGCATGCCCGTCGACCCATGGCAGCAGAACGAACTCGACGCTGTCCTCGTGGCCTGTTCCCGGACGGCGGAGCTACTGGCTGAGCCAAGCCGTCAACTGCTCGACCAGGGGTTGCACCCTCTTGCGGATGAAGTCTCGTTCGAGTACTGGCGCCAGGCCGACGCGGGAACGGCCGCGGTCGATGAGCTCCCGGACTGGTTCCCGCGGTGCTTGATCGCTGCCCTGGCGGAGTTGGAGAGCACCTGGATCGAGGCGACGGCTGGCAGTTCGGTTCTCCACCACGACCTTCGGCGCGACAACCTCCTGCTTGATCCTATTGGCCAGGTATGGATTTGCGACTGGAACTGGCCATGCCTCGGGGCAAGTTGGTTCGACAGCTCGCTCCTGCTGGCAACGGCATACGCCGATGGCTACGACGCGACTGCACTGTTCTCCGCTTACTCGCCTGCCCGAGGCGTGTCCCCCGAGCAACTGGACGCTGCCCTTGCCGCCCTGTGCGGACTGTTCCTCTTCAATGGTGCTCTTCCCGCACCGGCCGGCAGCCCCTCGCTGCGCCAGCACCAGACGTGGTGCGGCGAAGTCGCCCTCCGCTGGCTCGCTGAGCGGCGCCGATGGAATATCTGATGGAAGGCAACGGTCAGCTTTCACCGTTCGCCGACAGGCCAGGTCTGGCAGGGCCACGCGGGCACCGGCGTCCCGAGTTGGCTAACTGAAGCAGGCGGGTGGCAGCGCCGAATCTGGCCGGTCCTCAGTACGTCACGAAGACCCTACGCTCTGGCCCATCGACGCGGATGGTACCGCCGCAGGGGATTACTAGCTGTGGGTCTGTGTGGCCAAGGTCGACGTCAAATACAGCGACAGCCCGAGGTGCGTACTCTGCCAGGGCGCGTAGGACGGCCTCGCGCTGTCCTTGGCGGAACTGTGTCTTCTGCTCAGCATCCAGCGTGCGATAGCGGGACCACGTCTTCGGACGGCCCATCAGCAAGGCCGAAAACTGCTCGAGCAGACCGCGCTCTCCCATGTTGCGCATGATCACATACGCTTGCTCAGCACTTGGCATCGAATCTCCGGTTTCCAGAAACAGCACCCCACCGGAGTACGCCTCGACCGGTTGCATAGCCAGGCCCGCCATCAGTTGCCAGGACACGATCTCCAGGTCACCTCCCCAGCCGGCGCCTTCCACTACTCGATTCGCGTTGTGCCAGTTCCAGCCGTTCGCAGGTTCCATGTACGGCTCGACATCGAAGGTCTGCGGATCCTGCCAGGAACCAAGGACCTCGCCGAACATGAGTGGCTGCCGAAGTTCAAACTCGCCGGAGGTAAAGAGCGCCGCCCGCAGGGATTCTGCTGTCATCGGGTGCAGCTTGCCGGGTCGGCCGTACTGAGTCATGACCATGCCGCCGTGAAAGCTGACAATGCCCAGGCTGCACAGGAACAGCACCAGATTGGTGTTGTCGCTGTAGCCGAAGAACGGCTTCGGGTTGGCGCGAATTAGGTCCCGATCGAGGTGGCGTAGCACGGTGATCTGGTCGGAGCCGCCTACGCTGGCGATGACTGCCTTGATCTGAGGGTCAGCGAAGGCCGCGTTGATGTCGGACGCACGAGCCTGCGCGCTCGCTCCCATTGTGCGGGTGGTGGGGTACTCGACAGTCCTGAGACCGAAGTCTTCCTGGAGCCTTCGCAGCCCCAATTCGTAGGGTAGTGGTACGTCACCGGGCAGGCCGCGCGAAGGTGATACGACTGCGACAGAGTCGCCGGGCTTAGGCTTGGGCGGATAGACCGGAGCGATCATGTCGTCATGGTAGTAGGCAAGTTGCCAGACCAGGGGGACATCAGTGCTGACATGTCATTGAGCGGCTCCCTGGTTGAACCTCACAGGGGTAACCCGAAGATATGCCCCTGAGATTGTCAGCTTGGGCTAGCAATCCGCCGATTGCAGTCGTTTGCCGCCCTATCCCCGCGTGGCGCGTGCGTTCGAGAAGCTTGGTCACCTGTCCAACAACCTCGCTGAGAGTCACCTCGATCTGCTCGCGGGTAGCCAGGTTCCGAACAGCTACGAGTCCGCGTTCCCACTCACTCGGAGCGACGACGACCGCGACCCGGGCACCGACCTGGTCGGCGTGCACGAGCTCCTTGCTCAGCTTTCGAGGCTCCAGTGGCGTAGACGTGCGGATGCCGGCTAGCCGCAAGGTGCGGGCGACGGCTCGACAGTCGGACAGCAAGTCCGCGCCGACAGGGATCACCACGACGTCAACCTCAGCGCGGGGCTCTGGCAGTAGTCCGTGTCCCTCCATGAAGTCATGGAGGGTGACGTCACCCATGCCGAATCCAATACCCGGAATCCTCTGGGTCGTGAAGAGCCCGGCCAGGTCCTCGTACCGGCCGCCGCCGAAGAGCGAGCGGCTGTTCTGCGGATGCTGGTCGAAGACCTCGAACACGGTGCCCGTGTAGTACTGCAGGCCACGCACGATGAAAGGGTCGAAGGTGACCAGGTCGCGGGAGTCTCCCGCAAGGATCTGCGCCAGCATGGACCTGCTGCGCGCCTCCTCGGAGACGTAGTCCAAGACGCCGATTCCACTGGGAATAGAGCTGCTGATTGGCGATCTCCTGGCCGGACTTCGCCTCGTAGATCTCCGCCGACTCCAGGATGGGGCCGTCATAGCGGACGAAGCCGTAACGCTCGATCGCTTCGTAGAGCTGATGGAAGACCTGCTGCCGAACGGACATCTCCGAGGGGAGGAAGTCCCTCGTGCCGCGATACGGGGTTGTTGGCAGCAAACGTCCCACCAGGTATGCCTTTCTACGCGAAGCGAAGTCCGTTGAAGGAGCAGACGTTCCGTCAGCTTAGCAACCGGGCAGTGACGTTGCGTCGACGTCGTATCGCTCGGGCGAACCCCTGCTCGTGCCTGCCAGGGCTGGTTCAGCTCCGGCAGGCCACGAGCGACCGTAGCGCGGAGGTTCTACTCAGCGCACTCGAGCCCGCGCGGCACCAGGTCGCAGAACGCGAAGCGCGGATCGGCGTTGCGGCGCGAGTAGACCGCGCGGCAGGCGAGATCGGAGCGCCGGAAGAGTCGAGCCAGCTGGTATGCCTACGCGAGAAGCGCTGGAGCGTCAGGATGTGCACCAGGTCCAGGTCGGAGTCACTCTGTCTCACTACGCCGGTCGGCTAGCGCTGACGACCACTGCTGTCTCAGCAAAGAAGAACCGTCCGAGACTGGCCGACTCCTGTACGGCGGCGTACCAGGCATCGACCTCCTCAAGGGCCACGAGACCCGTCCCTCGCCGCGCCGAGTTGGTCAATGCCTGCCGGATGTTGTCGATCCGGCGGGCGGCTTGGCCGCTCATCTCGGTCGAGGAGGTGACCCATGTACGAACCTTCGTCAACGCCAGCGGTGATGCCTTGACCAGTCCCGGGAGCTTCCTGCCGATCCGCCCGTCAGCGTGATCCATCCAGGTCTGCTGGTCGTCGGTGAACGCATGACAGATCTGCCGGTCCAGCTGGCGGTCTGCTCCTTCGATCACGATGGAGTCGAAGTCGACGTGCGCCACTACGGCCTTCCCGCGCGGCTTCAGTAGCCGCCAGATCTCGGCGAAGAACGGGTCCGCGTCCGGAAGGCACTCGAGGAGGTTGTACGAGACCACCGCGTCGGCGCAGCCATCTGGCAGGGGAGCCGGAACCCGCAGATCTGCAGCAAGAACCTCCAGCCGTCCGGAGTAGTCGGCCAACATCTCCCGGGCCGCCTCGACGCTCTCAACTGAGCGGTCAATCCCGGTCAAGCGCATTCCGGGGTACGTACGCGCGAAGGCCGCCAGAGTCGGCCCCCTCCCGCAGCCGAGATCGATGACCCACCCATCCGAAGGAGCCTCTGCCGCCTCGACCAGGTACTGGTGGATCAATTCGCTTTCATCGGACACGCTGCTTCCTTCCTCAGCCAACCCGGGCAAGCGACTCCACCGACGGCACGTCAGGTAGGCCGGCACAGGCGTACTCGTGAACGGTGGCCAACCCAAGATGAGTTGGGACAGCCTTGGCGACGAGTACAGTCCCCGGAGTCCGCTTGAGGCAACTGGATATGAGCCTCAGGGATCACGGTTGGAAGATCGTTGGCAGCGTCCATCCGATTCGAGTCGGTGCAGCCCTTCGAAGCCCGCAGTGCCGACGGTGCAGCAGCCCGGCGTGGTCATCGCTCTGCCAGCGCTGTCATGATCCGCCTCGCTGTTGTGACGTAGCGCCGCGGCATGGATGCCGCATGCTGGGCCGCGACGGACCCCCGTGAATAACCCAGAGCGATCTTCGCGTTACACGCTATGCTCCTCGGTACACTGGGAGGAACCGTTCATCCTGACCTGATGTACGGCCTGCAAGCAACGGATCTGGAGTCATGGTGTTCACCGTGGGGGCGCGAGCTATCTGCGTCGAGCTGGAGAACTGAGAACCTCTCAGTCCCTGTTCTCGGCCCGGCTCGACATGTGCTCTGCCCACCTCCCACGACTCTTCCGTGAGGCCATGCCGTCATGCGCTCAACGCAGATCCGCTCCACCTTCCTGGACTTCTTCACCTCCCGCGGCCACCGCCAGGTACCGTCCAGTCCACTGATCCCCTCCGACCCGACGCTGCTGCTGGCCAATGCCGGCATGAACCAGTTCAAGCCCTACTTCCTTGGCGAGGTCACCCCTGAGTTCACCCGCGCCACCTCGGTGCAGAAGTGCGCGCGGACCAGCGACATCGCCAACGTTGGCCGCACCAACCGGCACGCCACGTTCTTCGAGATGCTCGGCAACTTCTCCTTCGGCGACTACTTCAAGGCCGACGCGATCGCATACGCCTGGGAGCTATGCACTCAGGGCTACGGCCTGGAGAAGGACCGGCTGTGGATCACTGTCTATGAGGACGACGACGAGGCCGAGCAGCTCTGGCGCAAGATCGGTGTCCCCGCGAGCCGGATCCAGCGACTCGGCATGGAGGAGAACTACTGGTCTATGGGCGTCCCCGGACCGTGCGGCCCGTCCTCGGAGATCAACTACGACCGCGGCCCGGCGTTCGGCCGTGAGGGTGGTCCCGCGGCTGACAGCGAGCGCTACATGGAGATCTGGAACCTGGTCTTCATGCAGAACCAGCGCGGCGAGGGGCCGGCCAAGAAGGATTACCCGATCCTGGGTGAACTCCCGCAGAAGAGCATCGACACTGGGCTGGGCTTGGACCGGCTTGCTGCGATTCTTCAGGGCGTCGAGAACGTCTGCACCACTGACTTGCTGCTGCCGACGCTGAAGACCGTCCAGGAACTCGCCGGGCGTGAATACCCGGGCGGGGGCGAGGAGAAAGTCTCCTTCCAGGTCGTCGCCGAGCACTCACGCTCCATCGCCTTTCTCATCGCCGATGGTGTTCTGCCCGCCAAGGACGGCCGTGGCTATGTCCTGCGGCGCCTCATGCGCCGGGCGATCCGTCACGCGTGCCTGCTCGGCATCGATGGCCCGGTCCTGTCCACCACCACCGCCAGCGTGATCACCAACCTCGGCGAGGTCTGGCCCGAACTCGCCGATCACTCCTCCCTGGTCGAGCGGGTCGTCACGGCAGAGGAGAAGTCCTTCACACGCACCCTGACCCAGGGCAGTCGATTGCTGGATGCCGCGATCACCCACACCCGCAGCGCCGGCTCCGCGTCGATCGCGGGTGAGACCGCGTTCGAACTCCATGACACCTACGGCTTCCCCGTCGAGCTGACCATCGAAGCTGCTCGCGACGCGGGTCTGACGGTCGATGAAGACCGTTTCGTCGCCCTGCTCACCGAACAGCAGCAGCGTGCGAAGGCCCGCGGCAAGTCCAGGACGGCCGAGGCTCTGCGCCGCCAGGATGCCTATCGGGAGTTGTCCGCCCGGCATGGCAGCACTGACTTCGTCGGCTATGACCGTTTGCAGACCGAGGCCACCGTCGTGGGTCTGGTCAGCGACGGCGTGATCGTCCCTGCGGCCTCGCAGGGTATGACCATCGAGATCGTGCTGGACCGCTCACCGTTCTACGCCGAATCCGGAGGGCAGGTTGGAGACACCGGTGCCGTCCGGACCGCTGGCGCTGATCTGGAAATCCTCGACACACGCCTTGGACTGGACGGATTCCACGTCCATACCGCCCGGGTGCGTGACGGCGAGATCCGCGCTGGTGAACTTACCGAAGCCCTCGTCGACGAGGCCCGCCGGAACGCGGTCGCACGCTCGCACACTGCCACCCACGTCCTGCACGCCATGCTGCGGCGCACTCTCGGCGAGCATGCGCGCCAGCACGGCTCGCTGGTCGACGCCGGCCGCTTGCGGTTCGACTTCGCGCACTTCACGGCGGTCGACCCGGTCCAGCTCCGGGCGATCGAGCATTTGGTCAACGACCACCTGCTGGATGATCCGGACGTCCGTGTCTGGCACGCTTCCCGCGCGGATGCCGAGGCAGCCGGCGCGACGGCCCTGTTCGGCGAGAAGTATGGTGACCACGTGCGGATCGTGGACATCGGTGACTTCTCCCGCGAGCTCTGCGGCGGCACCCACGTGGGACACGGTTCCAACGCTGGCCCGGTGCGAGTCCTCGGTGAGACGTCCATCGGATCCAACCTCCGCCGGATCGAAGCCCTGACCGGGGGCGACGCGCTCAGCTATTACGACGGTGAGCGGCACCTGCTCGAGGAGCTTTCCGCCTTGCTCGGCACCCGGCCTAAGGACGCCCCTTCCGCGCTGCGCAAGCGCCTGGAGGCGCTGACCACGGCGCAGGTCGAGCTTTACCGGCTCCGCGCGGAGGAACTCCTCGCGCAGGCGAACTGGCTCGCGGCGCAGGCCCGTGAGACAGGGCGTGGCTGGATCGTCGCCGAGAAGATCACCGGGATCGGAGCTGAAGAGCTGCGCGACCTCGCCCTCGAAGGGACCCGCCGCGTCCACCGCGGACCCGCCATTGTCGTGCTGGGCGCCGAACAGGCGGGCAAGGGCTTGCTCGTTGCGGCCGTCTCCAAGGGGTTGCTGGACGAAGGGATCCAGGCTCGGGCCGTCCTTGCCCGGGCCGCAAAGGCTGTTGGAGGCGGAGGCGGTGGTGCTGGCCAGGTCGCCAGTGCCGGCGGCCGCAACCCTGAGGGGCTCGACCAGGCAATGATCCTCGCGGCCGAGGACGCCGGCCGGCTACTGGCAAGCAACTGAGCCTACGAAATTGCCCGCGGGACGGGGCATGAGACACCCCGTCCCGCGGTCCGTGATGCAGCGGACCTATCGACCTCGCCGACCTCACTACCGCCGAGTTGCCGGGCTATTGATGGTCAGCTGCGAGGGTCATTCAGTCGTTGACGGTTTCAAGAACTCGCAGCCGAGCCAGCGTTGCAGCACCTTCGGCACGGCGACGGTCCCGTCAGGCCGCTGGTGCTGTTCCAGCATCGCCGGCAGCAGGCGGCTGGTCGCCAGCCCGGAGGCGTTGAGGGTGTGCACGTATGCGGGCTTTCCTGCTGCTGGGCGGTAGCGAGTGTTGCCGCGCCGGGCCTGGTAGTCCCGGGCGTTCGACACCGAGCTGACCTCGACGTAGGCACTGATGCTGGGCAGCCAGACCTCGACGTCGAAGGTCTTGGCCATCGCCGCGCTGGTGTCCTCGGCGGCCAGCCGGGTGATCCGGTGGTGCAGGCCGAGTGCCTCTACCAACTCGGCTGCCCTGGCCAAGAGTTCCTCGTGGGCGAGGTCGGAGGCGTCGGGGTGGGCGAACTGGAACATCTCGACCTTGTTGAACTGGTGGCCGCGAAGGGTCCCGCGCTCGGTGGCGCGGTAGCTGCCGGCCTCCCGCCGGTAGCAGGGCGAGTAGGCGACGTACTTGCGGGGCAGCTCGGCCTCCGCCAGGACCTCGTCGCGGTGCAGGTTGACCAGGGCGGTCTCCGAGGTCGGCAGCAGGAAGCGCTGCGGTCCGGCCGGGCCCTGCTCGATCGCGAAGACGTCCTCGGCGAACTTGGGGAACTGGCCTGCGGTGTAGCCGGCCTGGTAGGTCAGCAGGTGTGGCGGCAGGATGAACTCGTAGCCGTCGCGCACGTGGGTCTCGAGGAAGAAGTTGAGCAGCGCCCATTCGAGCAGCGCGCCGTTGCCGCGGTACACCCAGTGGCCGGTGCCGCCGAGCTTGACGCCCCGCTCGTAGTCGATCAACCCGAGGCGGCGGGCGAGGTCGACGTGGTCCCGCGGCTCGAAGTCGAAGTCCGGCTGGGTGCCGTGCTCGCGGACGACCTGGTTCTGCGCCTTGCCGCCGGCCGGTACGTCCTCGTCGGGCAGGTTGGGGAGCTGGTCGAGGAAGGCTTGGCGCTCGGCGGTAAGGCCGGCGAGTTGCTCCTCGATGGCGGCGAGGCGGGCGCTGAGCTCGGTTGCCTCGGCGCGCTTGGCGACGGCGGTCGGGCCCGTCGGGGGGAGCTGCGCGATCTTGCGTGAGATCCGCTTGCGCTCGGCGCGCAGCGTTTCCGCCTGGGTCTTGTTTTGCCGGTACTTCTCGTCCAGGGCGAGGAAGGTGGTGAGGTTGACGTGAACGGCCCGCTTCGCCAGCGCGCGTTCGACGCGCTGCGGGTGCTCGCGGATCAGGGTGAGGTCCAGCATCTCGGGTCCCATCGATCAGTCGGAGTCCGACGTGATCCCTTGGGGGCATGGGCGAGAAGGGAACTCGCGGTGCCACCACGCCTTCGCCGCCACCCGGAGGTGGCGGCCTCGACAGCTCGGTAACGGGAGCTAACCGGCGGGGCATTGGACCGCGGACGGCCGTTCCTCCCCGCACTCGGGAGGGGATTCGCCCCAGGACGCGAGACTGCCTTCCCAGCTACCGGCAGCTCTCTCTGCTCGCGTGCCCTGCGGTTACTCGTCTCCGTCAGCGCGTTGTCGAGAGGATAGAACGGTCCGCTGCGGTGGGCAACGCAGAATCGCCGCCCCATGGCCGATCGATCGCCCTCGCGCGCCGATCGACCAAGGCCACACGGGCCACTGCTTCGCAGCTCAGCGGCGCTCTGCTGCCATCAAATGGAGATGATCGATCACCGATTCCGTGTCCGTCAGGTCCGGCAGGACCACGCGGGCGCCAGCATCTCGCAGCTGGCCGGCGCTGTGCACACCGGTGGAGACGGCGATGATGCCCGTGTCATTCACCAGTGCGGCCTCCACGTCCCTGGGAGTGTCGCCGACCAGCACGACGGGCGTGGAAGCAGGGAGTTCGTATGCCTCGCCCACGCGGTGCCGAGCCACCGCGACGAGAGCCTGCCGCTCCTCGTCGTCGGCTCCGTAGGCGCCGACCCCCATGTCCACCAGGCCGTCAAGGTCGAACGCGGACAACTTCGTTCTGGCGTTCGCGGCGATATTCCCCGTCAGTACGGAACTGATCAACTGCCCCTGCCGCTGGACCGCGTTGAGCGTCTCCCTCACACCTGGCAGAGCGCCCCCTCGGCGGCGCAGCTCGGCAGTCAGCCGGTTCCCGGCCGCTTCGAGCGCGTCGTTCACGACTGGCCAGTCCGGCATTGCCAGGTCGTGTCGGAGGAACATGTCACGCATGATCAGGCGGTCGGTCCGGCCGTCAGTTACCGCCGGTGCCACGGGTGCGTGTCCTGCGATGGATGCGAAGGCGCTGGCATAGATCTCTTTGCTCACACCCCCGTTGTCGATGAGGGTGTGGTCGATGTCCCACAGGACGATGAGCCGCATCCTGCCAGCGTAAGCACGAGATCGTGTGCTTGCCCGGGCCAATTCGTCCCAAGACGTCCTTGCGCGTCCCGGCGCGGTCGGATTGGATGTTCGCTGTGAACGAGCGACTGCGCTCCGCACTCATCCAGCGTGGCATAACTCCCGAGGACCTCGCCACGCTCTGCGATGTGGACCCCAAGACCGTGGCGCGCTGGATCGGTGGCCGCCCCCCGCGGGTGCGCTACCGCTGGATGGTGGCCAAGCATCTCGACATGGACGAGACGTACCTGTGGCCGGATCCGCAGCCCAAGGGAGGCCGGGCGCCAGGGTTGAGTGGGTCGGGGTTCGTCGCGGCCTACCCAGACCGGGCCAGCGTGCCCAGAGAGATGTGGATCTCGCTGCTGCTTGAGGCTGCCCAGCAGGTCGACGTCCTCGTGTTCTCCGGGACGTTCTTCGCCCAGTCGAATCCGCACGTTGCCAAGATGCTCGCTCAGCGCGCCGAAGCCGGCGTCCGGGTCCGGCTGTGCTTCGGCGACCCAGACGGCCAAGCAGTCGCGCTCCGGGGGCGCGAAGAAGGCATCGGGGATGCGCTCGCAGCGAAGATCCGGGCCTCCCTCACCTACTACCGGGCGTTGATCACGAGCCCGAACTGCGAAATCCGGCTGCACGACACAACGCTCTACAACTCGCTGTTCCGCTACGACGGGGACATGCTGGTCAACCCGCACCTCTGGGGTCAGCCGGCGAGCGCGAATCCGTTGATGCACCTTCAGCAGAGCACAGAAGCCAACTGGTTCGACGGCTATGCACAGAGTTTCGAGGCGGTCTGGCACACGGCGCGGCCCTGGACAATCGATCGTGAGGAGTCCGGTTCAGATGCGTAGGACGGAATACTACGGCGACCCGGCGGCCCCACAGGCGAACTCGCTCGTCCCCGCAAGCAACCTGCTCGTTCAGGATGAGGACGGCGCGATCCTCCTGCAGCGCCGGCGCGACACCGGCCAATGGGCACTTCCAGGTGGCAAGCAGGACATCGGAGAGTCAGCGGCGGAGTGCGCGGTGCGGGAGTGCCTGGAGGAGACGGGCATCGTCGCTGAGATCACCGGGCTGCTCGGGGTCTACTCCAACCCGGCGCACATCGTCGTCTACAGCAGTAACGGCGAAGCCCGCCAGCAGTTCGAGGTCGCCTACATCGGCCGCCCCATCGGCGGCGAGCCGACAATCAACGAGGAGGCCGACGGCGTGCGCTGGGTGCAGCCGCGCGACCTCGACGACTACGACATCCACCCCAGCATGCGGCAACAGATCGGCGACTACCTCAGCGGCAAGTACCCCTACCTCGGATGAGCGTCCGGCTCAGCGGTGAGCCTGGCCTCCATCCGGGCCACCGCGGCATAGATCTCGGGCTCGGCCCGCCGAATGAACCGCCCAATGAGACTGTCGACGCCGTACCGGCCGACGATCTCCGCAACACGCTCCGCTGCAGTCGTCACGTCTCCGTCCGGGGTAGTGGTCATATCGCAGAAGACCAGGGCGTCCA
This sequence comes from Kitasatospora acidiphila, assembly GCF_006636205.1. Classification (NCBI taxonomy): domain Bacteria; kingdom Bacillati; phylum Actinomycetota; class Actinomycetes; order Kitasatosporales; family Streptomycetaceae; genus Kitasatospora; species Kitasatospora acidiphila. The sequence continues at coordinate 1,225,002 of NZ_VIGB01000003.1, forward strand.
CCAGCAGCTCATCCTCGAGAAGCGGGAACTCCACCTCCAGGGTCTTCCGCAGTCCTCGTTCCTCGGCTTCCAAGAGCGCGAACGAGTGATTGGCGACCAGGCGGGTCAGCCGCTCGTCCGCCCCGTGGCCATCGCGCAGATAGCGCGCCCCGTCCAACGGATGGAACCCGGTCACGGCCAGGTGCGGCGCGTAGCCGACATCATGGAGCACGGCAGCGGCGGCCAGGAGGTCGAAGTCCTGCCCGAGGGCCGGCGCGAGGAACGCGGCCCGGTCTGCGACGCCTTGCGAGTGCGCCCACCTGCGCGGCAGACACGCCCCCAGCTCCTGATCCGCGAGCTGCCGCGCCCACTCCCTCAGCGTCCCACCCATGAACCTGCCTCCCACTCCCTGGCCGCACAGACTGCTGAGACAGTGCCCCTGCAGTTGCCCGGATACGACGCACAGCATGGGCCACATCACCCGACTTCAGATACTCTCAGCCCGCATCGGCGGTGTGGGGCAGAACGACAGAAGTACCTGTGGACGATCGCGTAATTCCCCGGGCCTGTGGTCATGGAACTCCCCGGGTGCTGACGTGGGTGGGCGGCGTCATGCTGTGCCCCGGGCTGGGAGGGAGAGTCGGATGCGGCGCATTGCTGGTTCGACTTCTGCGATCTGAACGGTGAGCTCGTCTCCGACCTGGATGTTGTGCTCGATACCCAGCTGGGCCAGCTCGGAGTTATGGATCAAGCCATCCATACCGTCATCAACACTTACGAATATCCCGAACGGGACCTGCTTCGTGACGGGCCCTCGAAGGACGCTGCCGATCCGGTCGACCCATGCCAGCCAGGGGTTGGGTTGCAGGGCGATCAAGGAGAGGACCGCCTGGCCGCGCATCTGGGTGTCGACGCCAAGGACCGCCGCGGTCACCCGTTGACCGGCCGTCACGACCTCGTCGCAGGAAGAGATCCACTTCCACGAGACCTCCGGCGGTGGGATGAAACCGACCGACGGCTCGGGGGCTCCATCAAGATCGACGAACACGCCGAAGCGTTCGATCGAGGTGACCACCCCCGAGCGTTCTTCACCACGCCGGAGTGTCGCGAGGAAGTCCTTCAGAGTCTGGGAAAGAGGCGGATAGGTCACGGCGTGACCCTATGCCACGCCTGCTCAGTGGGCGATCGAGGCACTTTCCCGATGGCTGCCAGATGCTCCTGCCGCAGGGGTCTTGGGGCGCTTGTTGGGCCGGTAGCTGGGGCCGTTCATGATGACCTGGTGGCTGGTGTTGATCAGTCGGTCCAGCAGTGACTCGGCGACGACGGGGTTGGGGAAGAGCGGATACCAGTCGCTGGGCGCCCGGTTGCTGGTGATGATCAGGGACCGGCCCTGGCGTTCGCTGACCAGCTCGTAAAGGTCGTCGGCCTGGGCCGCGCTCAGCTGGCGCATCGCGAAGTCGTCCAGGATCAGGACGTCGGGGCGGATCAGCTCGCGCATCCGCTTGTCCCAGGTGCGGTCCGCGTGGCCGCCGGCCAGCTCGGCCAGAACGCGGCTGGTCTTGGCGAAGCGGACGTTCGCACCCAGCCGGACGGCGAGGTGCCCGAGGGCCTGGGCGACGTGTGTCTTGCCCACCCCGACCGGCCCGAACAGGATGACCGACTCGCCGGCGTGAAGCCATCGCAGGGCGGCCAGGTCGCGGATCTGGGCCGCGGGCAGCTTCGGGGAGGCGGCGAAGTCGAACTCCTCCAGGGTGACCTGCTGCTCGAACTTCGCCTTCTGCAGCCGCCGTTGGAAGGCGACGGTCTCGCGGCGGGTGATCTCGTCCTGGCAGAGGACCTGGAGGAAGTCCAGGTGTCCGAGCTCGCCGCCATGTGCCTGGGCCAGCCGGGCGTCGAGGGTCTCCAACATGCCGGAGAGGCGAAGGGCCTTCAGCGACTCGCGCAAGGCGGTGTCCATCACGCTCATCGCACGGTCTCCTCAACGTCGTCGCGACCCCGGTCATCGCGGAGTTCGTCCTGCGTCTGGGTGGGGATGGCGGCGGCGAACAGACCCTCCGGACCGTGGAGGAAGGCCGAAGCCCCGGCGTCTCCGGTCTCCGGCTCGGGATCGGTCTCCGTGCCGGCGATCAGGATGCCCTTGATGGTCCGGTAGGACGGGTCGCCGACCGCGATCGCCTTGCGGCAGGCCGCCTCCAGACGGCTGTCGCTGTACTTCTTCCGCAGGCCGAGGATCCCCTGGGCGGCGCGGAGGCGGTAGAGCGCGTTGACCTCAAGCAGTTGGTCGATCACCTCCCGGCAGGCGTCGCCGACCTCGGATGACTGGCTGCGGCACCAGATCGGGGTCTTCATCTGGAAGGCGATCTTCTCCGGCGGGTAGTCGCCCTTGTCGGTGCGTTTGCCCTGTTCAAGGGCGGCGTGGGTCTTGACCAGCTCACTCTCGTGGAAGACCTGGACCATGGTCGCGGTCGAGCGGACGTCCACCCGGCGGCCGATCAGCTTCCAGGGCACCGAGTAGAGGGTGCGGCCGACCTTGATGTGGATATCCGGGCCGACCGTGGCGGTTGACCAGCGGGCCAGCACGAACGGTACCTCCGGCAGCGGCAGCAGGGTCTGGGCCTCGACCGCCTCGAACACCGCGATCGGGGCGGCTCCTTCCAGTGGCCGGCAGTGACGGCCTCCGGCGACGTTTCTGGCCCAGGTGACGGCCTCGGCCTGCATGTGCTCGATCGAGGTGAACTGGCGCCCGCTCCAGAATGAGTCGCGGACGTAGGGCATCGGTCGCTCGACCCGCGGCTTGTCCTTCGGATGCAGGGCTCTCGCCGGATCCACCAACGTCCCGTAGTAGGTGGCAAGTTCGGCATACGACTTGTTGATCTTCGGGTCGTAGAGGTCCGACTTGTCGACACCGGTTCGCAGGTTGTCCGGTACCAGCCGTCGCGGGACGCCGCCGAAGAAGCGAAACGCCTCGACGTGGGCCTGGGTCCAGGCATGCTGGTCCACGTGCACCACCGGGCGGACGAACATGTGCCGCGAGCAGGGCAGCACCATCACGAACGCCCAGATCCGGTGCCGCTTGCCGGTGCTCGGGTTGACCCACTGGCCCAAGAAACCGTAGTCGATCTGGGCCTCCGAGCCCGGTTCGACGTCGTCGCGCAGGACCGTCACCCGCGACCTGGCCGCCTCGTCCGGCAGGTTGGCGTGCACCCACCGGCGGAACGACGACAGCGACGCCTTCAACTTCTGCTCGTCCCGCAGACGCTGATGGATCGTGGTGACCGTCGTGGTCTCCAGCAGGTCCTTGATGTAGTCGCGATGCTGGTCGATCTCCGGCCAGGTGATTTGGTTCAGCCGGCGACTGGACAGCTCCGGGAACCAGCCCTTGATCAGCTTGGCCCAGTCCGCCTCGCTCATCGGTGGCCCGCCCGGGGTGATCCCGGCCGCCTCCGCCGGCCCCAGGTACTTCCTGATCGTCTTGCGATCCACCCCCAGCGACGCCGCTACCTGCGTCTTCGACCTCCCCGCGTACCAGTGAATGTAGATCTCGATGATGTCGACCACGGCGAACGTTCTCCTTGCCATCCAGTGCGTCCGTCGACCTCTCGGCCCGTAGGTCGAGGAAGACTGCAGCTCCGAGATGGCCAGGCCCCTCAACCCGGCACCGGGATGCCCCTGGGGAAACAGAAGGAACCAAGGCGGATGGAATATCTGTTCTCAAACCACCCAAAACAGCGAACCTGCGGTCAGATCATGCTCAGCTTCCGCAGCAGACCGCGGCCACCGTCCCCACGGGGAAACGTGACCACAGTGGTGGAGAATTCGGTGACGCTCAGCCCACCTGACGCGGGGAAAAGCGTGACCGCTGACAGTACCGGACAACAGCGCGCACTTGACGGTGACGCGCTACTCGCCGTCCTACGCAGCGCCGCGAACCTGCTCCAACTGAGTGCCCACCGCAGCCCAGGGGAACAGCTCCGACTGATCGGCTGGCAGGAGTCGTACTCCCCAGCCGCGAAGACGTGCTGTGGCATTTTTGTATGCCGGATGCCGTGCCAAGCTGGCCTGAGTCCACGGTACGGCGATGACCGGCAGACCGTCACCGAGAACGTCGTGGACGAGGGCGAGAGCCAATGTGTCCGCAATGCCAGCGGCGAGCTTGTTGATGGTGTTGAAGGTGGCCGGGGCGATGACAGCAGCACGTGCCTTGCACTGAGTCAATTCGTTTGGGGCATCCGGATCGAAGTCCCAATACACAGTGTTGCCCGACTTCTCCTCGGCCTGCGAGGCGTTCAGAAACCGGCGGCCCACGGGCGTCGGCACGATGAACGGATCCCAGCCAGCTGACCGCAGTTGACCGGCGAAGCGAGGCAGATCGGTGGTGGGCCGACTGCCGCAGCCGATGAGGTACACCAATGTGCGCACCTGGGTACCCCTCTCGCACCAAGCCTGATGCCCGGCGCTGAAGCGCGTTGAGTGCCGGGCAGGCCGGACCGCTTCTTCGTCCCGGCTGTTGACGGATGGGTCACCATTCTGACCAAGCTCCAGGGGTACCGCACCCGCTGGCTGATCCACAGCGATGACGTACCGCTGCGCACTGGCGCAGCTGCTGTGTATGCGCTACCGCGGAGAGCGCGTCATGGGGATGCTGGGGACGCGAAGAATGCCTCCATTGCTTTTGTGTGTGCCGGGAAGGCAAGTGGCACGGGCTCACTCACTAGAAACCATTCGATGGTCTCGGGAGTCGGCATTGGGGCTGGCATTGTCTTGGCGTCACAGGCGGGAAGAAGTGCAAATATATCGATCGTTCCTACAGCAGTTCGCACATCGAAAAGTTCAACATCGCGTGCCGCTGCGACGAGGTGGGTTTCCTCTCGCAGTTCTCTGACAGCAGCTTCTTGCCAGGACTCTCCGACCTCGATGTAGCCGCCGGGAAAGGCCAGCTTGCCCCGACCAGGCTCAACGTTCCGGCGCACCACCACGAGGGAGAGCTGGCCATCCGGGCCGACGGCTGGCTGCAGCGCAACCGCGACAGGTAGCGGGTTATGCCAACTCGTCTCTCCGCAGGCAGCACAGTCACGGGGCCAGCCGGCGTCGTCTGCATGACGGGTGCCACAGAAAGGGCAGTGGCGGCTGACTCGGCCGCGTGTGTATCCCACGAGCGACGGACTCCTCGGCTCGGTGCTCCTTGGTGGTGACGTGTTGCTCAGACATCGAGAATGAAGCGTGCGGCAGGGCCGGTGCGGGCCAACGTCTCCGGGCGGACAAACGCCGCCTGATCGAGCTGCTGCTGGTTGGTCCGGCGGGTGAAGTAGGCGTTCACCGCACGACGGGGGCGGGTACTGCGATTCTTCGTGCCGCCATGCCAAACGTGCCCATTGAAGACCACCAGCGTGCCTGCCGTGCCCAGGATTAGTTCCTCTTGCGGGTGCGGCGCGGTCAGGTCGGCCATCACCGCGGAGGGCGACTGGCCCAGCAGGTGCGATCCAGGGATCACGCGCGTTGCGCCGTTCTGCGGGGTGAAGTCATCCAGCATCCATATCGTGTTGAACACCTGGTAGTCCCCGTTGACAGGTGCGGGACCCTCCCAGTCGGGGTGCAGTTCCTGGTGTCCCTCGCCCGGCGGCACAGAGCGACTGCTGAGTGAGGACAACTTGAAGTCGCCGAGGACATGGTGGGCGAAGGCGAGGACAAGCGGGTGGGTATAGCCGATTTCGAAGGCGGTGCCCTTGTTGACCAGGTCGGAGAGGCGGTCGATGCCCTCCTCCGTGCCGACCTCCGTGCCGGCCAACTCGCCTTCCAGCGTGTGAAGCTCTGCCAGGCGCGTCCGAAACGAGTTGACTGTCTCCCGGGGAATGACTCCTGGAATGCTGGCGTAGCCGTCCTCATCAAGCTTTCGAGCTGTCTCGGTGTCGAGCAGAGCTTCGGTCACCCCGAGCTCCTGCAGGGCCAGCACGACGTCCATTCAGGGGCCTCCTGAGGCGTGAGAGTCCATCTGGGCAAGCTATGGCGGATTTGCTCAGAGCACGCGATATCGGCGCCAAGGATAATCGGGGTGATTTCACCGAGATTGGGTGGCTGATTATCTTCGCGGTCGGCTCGCCGAGATCAAGGTGGGCGAGTAAGAATCTGGCTGGCCCGCACACTCCCCGGATTATCCGGTCTACGGTGCGGGCCAACCAATTCCTGTGTTGCTAGTAGGGCTTGGTCAGGTCGGCTCGGTGGTGGCGTGTCCTTTGTGCCGGGTGGCGCGTTGTTGAGGTGTGACACCTGGGGAGATGGCCGAGGTCCGGGAGGACCTGGAGGCGTTCGCGGCGGAGATGTTCGGTGCGTTCACCCGTGCCGATCAGCGCCGTTGGGGGCAGGCGTATGTGCGGGGTCTGCTGTTGGACGGCCGGAGGAAGTCGGTGGAGCCGATGGCCGCGCGGCTCGGTGAGGACGGCAACCGGCAGGCCCTGGCGCACTTCGTCACGACGAGCCCGTGGGACCCCGCGCATGTCCGTGCGCGGCTGGCGTGGAGGATGCAGGATGCCATCGCACCGACCGCGCTGATCATCGACGACACCGGGTTCCTCAAGGACGGGGACGCCTCGGCCTGCGTGTCGCGCCAGTACACCGGGACAGCGGGCAAGGTCACCAACTGCCAAGTGGGCGTGTCGCTCCACCTGGCCCGCGACCACGCCTCCGCGCCGGTCGACTGGCGGCTGTTCCTCCCGGCGAGCTGGGATGCGGCCTCGGCGAAAGCGGATCCGGACAAGGTCGCCCGCCGCACCCGGTGCGGCATCCCCGCCGACCTGGGCCACGTGGAGAAGTGGCAGCTGGCGCTGGACATGATCGACGAGACCCGGTCCTGGGGCGTCCACGTCCCGCTCGCCGTCGCCGATGCCGGGTACGGCGACGCCGCCGCCTTCCGCCTGGGCCTGCAACAGCGAGGCCTGCACTACGTGGTGGGGATCTCCACCACCCTGTCCGCGCACCCCGGCGAAGCCCGTCCGTTCACACCCGCCTACAACGGCACCGGCCGGCCGCCGGTGGCGAAGTACCCGGACAAGCCCCGCAGCGTGAAGGAGCTGGCCATCGCCGCCGGACCGAAGGCGGCCAAGCCGGTGTCGTGGCGAGAGGGATCCCGCCCCGGCCGCGCAAGGAGCGGCTTCAAGCGGATGTACTCGCGGTTCGTGGCCCTGCGGATCCGCCCCGCCGGGCGCGAGGTCCGCGACGCCACCGAAGGCGCGGAGCTGGCCGAGTGCTGGCTGCTGGCCGAATGGCCCGCCAAGGAAGCCGAACCGGTCCAGTTCTGGCTCTCCGACCTGCCCGCCGACACCCCGCTGACCACGCTGGTCCGAACAGCCAAGCTCCGCTGGCGGATTGAGCACGACTACCGGGAGATGAAGCAGGCCCTGGGCCTGGCCCACTTCGAGGGCCGCACCTTCGGCGGCTGGCACCACCACGTCACCCTCGTCTCCCTCGCCCACGCGTTCTGCACCCTGCGCAGGCTGAACACCGCCCCAAAAGACACGGCGCCGGCCTGAGCCTCTACCAGGTCGTCCGCCAGCTGCAGACACTCCTGGCGACCTGGGCCGGCGCCTGCCCCACCTGCCACCGCGACATACCCACACGACAACAGACCTGACCAAGCCCTACTAGTTGCTTGCCGGGACAATGTTGACGAGCTTGGGGGCCCGTACGATCACCTTCGCGGCCTCATTCCCGTTGAGGGCCTCGCGCACCTTCACCGAGTCCAGCGCGAGCCTCCTTAGCTCCTCCTCGCTGATCTCGGGCGAGACCTGCAGCCGGTCTCGAACCTTGCCGGCCACCTGCACCACGCAGGTCACCTGGTCCTCGATCAGCAGCGCCGGATCGGCTTCCGGCCAGCCGGCCCGGAGGACCGAGGGCTCGTGGCCGAGCCGGCTCCAGCACTCCTCTGCGGTGAACGGCGCAACGCACGACAGCATCCGGGCCAGCGCCTCCACGCCTTCCTGCACGGCGCTGTCGCGCGGCCCGGGCCCGCTGTCCACGGCCTGGCGCAGCACGTTGGTCAACTGCATCATGCGAGCGATGGCGACGTTGAAGCGCTTGGCCTCCATCGTCTGGGTGGTCTCGGCGATGAGCCGGTGGATGGTCTTCCGCAGTTCCGCATCGTAGGGCGTGTTGTGCAGGTCGGGGCCAGCGCCGCCGATGTCGCGCGCCAGACGCCACACGCGGGCGAGCCACTTCACCGAGCCAGCGGGCGAGACGTCGGCCCAGTCGATGTCGTCCTCGGGCGGGCTGGCGAACAGCATGGTCACCCGGACGGCGTCCGGGCCGTATGCGGCGATCTGCTCCTGGAGGTTGACCAGATTGCCGAGGCTCTTGCTCATCGCCTTGCCATCCATGATCACCTGGCCCTGGTTGGTCAGGCGCTTGAACGGCTCGGTGAACGGCACCAGTTCCATGTCGTAGAGGACCTTGGTGAGGAACCGGGCGTACATCAGATGGCCGGTGGAGTGCTCCTTGCCGCCGACGTACTCATCGACCGGAAGCCACGCGGCCATGCCGGCCGGGTCGAACGGGCCTTCCTCGTAGTGCGGGTTGGGGAAGCGCAGGAAGTACCACGAGGAGTCGACGAAGGTGTCCATCGTGTCGGTGTCCCGGCGGGCCTCGGCGTGGCAGGACGGACAGCTGACCTGTACCCAGGCGGTCGCGGTCTCCAGCGGGGACTTCCCGCCTTCCGGCCGGAGCGTGTAGCCCGTCTCAGGCAGCCTCACCGGCAGGTCGTCGTCCGGGACCGGAACCGCACCGCAGGACTCGCAGTGGATGATCGGGATAGGGGTGCCCCAGAACCGCTGGCGGGACAGCAGCCAGTCCCGAAGGCGATAGGTGACCGCTCCCTTTCCGAGGCCGCGTTCTTCCAGCTCGGCGTTGACCGCAGCGATGGCCTCCTGCTTGGCAAGCCCGTCCAGCGGTCCGGAGTTGACCAGCACGCCGTCGCCTGCAGTTGCCGTGCCGCTCTGTACGGGATCCGCCTCGCCCGTGTCGACCACGACGCGAACTGGCAGGTCGAAAGTGCGGGCGAAATTCAGGTCGCGCTGGTCGTGAGCAGGCACGGCCATGACCGCTCCGGTGCCGTAGTCGGCCAGAACGTAGTCCGAAGCGTAGATCGGCAGGAGTTCACCGTTCATCGGGTTGACGGCGTGCCGGCCGAGGAAGACACCGGTCATCGGCCGGTCGACGGCCAGGCGCTCCTGCTCCGGCTTGGCGACCAGGCCGGCCCGGTACTCCTGCAACTGGTCGACGTGCTCCGGGGCACACAGTTCCTCGGCGAGAGAGGAGTCAGCGGCCACGACGAAGAAGGTGGCGCCGTAGATCGTGTCCGGCCGGGTGCTGAACACCCGTACGGGCTCCGTGCGGCCCTGGATCGTGAAGTCGATGTAGGCACCAGTGGAGCGGCCGATCCAGTTGCGCTGCATGCTCAGGATCTCGTCGGGCCAGTTGCCCTCAAGCTGTTGCATGTCGTCCAGCAGCCGCTGGGCGTAGTCGGTGGTGCGGAAGAACCACTGGGTGAGGTTCCGCTTGATCACCTCGGTCCCGCACCGCTCGCACTTGCCCTGGATCACCTGCTCGTTGGCGAGGACCGTCTCGTCGGTCGGGCACCAGTTGACGGGTGCGGCCCTGCGGTAGGCGAGGTTGCGTTCGAACATGCGCAGGAACAGCCACTGGTTCCAGCGGTAGTACTCGGGGTCGGAGGTGTGGAACCGGGTGCGCCAGTCGAAGGAGATCCCGAGCCGTTCGAAGGACTCGGCCTGGATCTCGATGTTGCCGTAGGTCCATACCCTCGCGTCGAGGCCGCGCTTGCGGGCGGCATTCTCGGCAGGCAGCCCGAAGGAGTCCCAGGCGATCGGGTTGAGTACCTGCTGACCACGCAGGCGGGCATACCGCGCCATGGTGTCGCTGATGCTGTACACCTCGGCATGGCCCATGTGAAGGTCACCCGAGGGGTAGGGGAACATGCTGACGACGAGGGTGCGCTGCTCATCCTTGGCGCTCGCGGGAGTTAGGTCGCCCGCCTCGAACAGGTGCTGCTCGCGCCACAGTCGAAGCCACTTCTCGATTCCGGCGTGGGGGTCGTACGTCTCCTGGGGTGCGGCCCCTTGCTCGTCAGCCATGTGGTCCAGTCCTCGTTGCGGGATGAAGTGGTGAGCCCTTGCGGGTTCAGCGTGCTCGTCTCGGTGCGGGGCGAACACTTGTCCTGGCCGCCGACTCGAGCCGATATCCCGAAACAGGGTAGCGCGAGTTGACGGATCATCAGAGCCAGGTCAATACAGGACGGTTGGCCCACGCGCGGGCTGTGCGGCGATACTGGCCTGCTCAGGCGCCCAGACAGTCAGCCAGGCGACTCCTCCAGTGCCTGTAACGCCCCGAGTACCTCCCCCGTGGAGTCGACAGCTGTCACCGAGCTGTTCGCCGGTCGTGTCTGCCCCTCCTGGCCGCAGATCCAGATAGCCGGCACATGGCAGGCCAGCGCTCCCAGGACGTCGCGGTCGTAGGTGTCGCCGATCACGATGGCCACATCGGTGTTGCCGCCAGCACGGTGAACAGCCAACGCGACGGCCCGCGGGTCGGGTTTGGCGAACCCCACCTCCGTTGAGATCACCGCGTCCAGGACCAGGTCCTGGAGCCCGGAGACCGCCAGCTTGCGGCGCTGTCCGTCTGCGGGGCCGTTGGACAGGATCACCAGGCGCCGGTCCCGCCCGAGCTGCTCCACGAGCTCGGCCGCGCCGGGCAGCAGTCGAACGTCCTCGTGCCGGTGGCGGATGTACGTGTCACCTACCGCAGCGGTCAACCGCGCGTTGCTGATCCCGAACTCCTGGAGGGCGAGGGACCAGACATGTCGGCGAAGGTCCGGCAGCCAGGACCGCAGCTGGTCGAGCGCGGGCACCGTGCCGGTGAAGTCCTCCGACAGCCCGTCCCAGGCGGACAGCCCGAACGCATCGCTCAGCGGATCGATCCAAGCCTCATCCCACCACGCCTGCTGAGCGGTGGCTCGGGCAGCCTCGGCGAAGCGGCCGGCATCGATGCCAGCGTGCTTGTGGGCGACCTCTCCGGCTGCCGTGAACGCTCGCTCCACGTTCCCGTGTTCATCCGTCAGGGTGCCGTCCAGGTCGAGGATCACCACCTCGCGGCGCCTCACCGGGCCCGCAGCCGATCGAGCCAGGCGCCGAGCTCCGAGGCCATGCCCTCGTAGGAGAAGTCATCACCCGCCGCCGCAGCGGCTGCGCGCATTGCCTTCGAGGCGCCTCCGTCGAGACAGGCGCGCATCGCCGAAGCGACCTCCTCCGGTGCCAGGGACGCGGCGGTCATGCCGAGGCCCCGGGCTGCGACAAGGTCACCGAGGGCCCCGCGCCGTGTGGTGACGATCGGGAGCTGATAGAGCAGCGTCTCCCGAAGCCGCATGGGTGGGCACAGGTCCCACAGGACGTGCGGCTCATACAGGCACACCGCCGCTCGTGCCGACTCCAGTACGGAGATGCGTTCCAGCATGCTCAGCCCGCCGTCGCAGAACCGGACGCGGGTCGCCAAGCGGGGATCCGCCCTCACCGCCTCCTGGACCGCCCGATAGGCCGCGGTGGCTGTGCCGCGCAGCGGGTACAGGAACCACAAGCTTGCGTCGTAGTCACCATCCAGGAGTGCGCCCAGCCCGCGGACCGCGGCGACGGGCGAGTAGTGGTTCCATAGCCCCCCGTTCCAAACGAAGTCCGGCGCCGGCGCAGAGGTGCCGCCAGCCAGCCGCAGCTGGCTGCGTTCGTTGACCGCGCTGAGCCCGACGGGCACGGTCGCGATGATGTCCTCCAGCGACAGGTCGAGTCCGTCAGTCAGGAGCCGTTCGAAGCTGCAGGTCGTCAGCATGCCGGTGAGCACCTGCTTCTCCATTTGTGAGGCGACGAGATAGCCGTCTGCCAGCCGGAGCTGCCTCAGGTAGTCGTCCAGCACCTCCTGATAGGCCGCCGAGCTGTCAGAAGCATCGCGGATCCACTGGTAACCGGTGTACTCCATAGGCCAGATGATCGCGTCGAACACGCAGATCGCGCCGGCCTTCTTGAAGCGCGCTATGGACTGCGGGTCTGTGGCGAACCCGTAGAGGAGAACGTCCTGGTCGTGCCGGACACTCGGCAGCTCGGACGTCCTGCGCCAGGCCACCTTGCTCCAGGTCTCACGAACGTCCGGGTGCGGGACGTCGGGAGTCAACACGAGCACCTCCTCGTAAGCGGAGAGCGCTGCGGCCAGCTCCCACGCTCTGATGCCGACACCGTTCAGTCCCGGGGCCATGTCGACACCGAAGTCGATGAACAGCACGATCAGCTCCCTTCTGCACGGATCAACGACGGCGGACGCCGGCGATGGGTCAGCGTGCGTCTTCGGTCAGCCGGATGACGGGTATCAGCCGACTGGTATCGCGCTGGTACTGCGCGAACTCGGGCTTTAGCGCGACCTGGCGGGCGAACGCCTGTTCGCGTTCTTCGCCTTCGAGTTCTTCGGCGACCGCTTTGAACGTGCGGTCTCCGAGCTCGACGGTCACCTGCGGCTTGGCGACCAGATTCTGGTACCAGTCGGGGCTTCTGGAGCTGCCTCCGTTCGACGCGAACACCAGCAGGCCCTGGCCGTCGCGCAGGTAGCCGAGAGGTGTCGTGCGGTGCAGCCCGGTCCTGACCCCCACCGTCGTCAGCAACAACAGCTCCCAGCCCTCACGGCGACCGCCGAGCCGACCGCCGTTGGCGCGGTACTCCTTGATCACCTGGTTGCGCTCTTCATGGCTGGCCGCGAGCTGGCTGACAAGGCCTTCGGCCAGGACGGCAGGAAGGTGGCGGCCTGTGGAAGTGGCGGCGGGTAAATGCAGACCGAGCCTGTCGGCGAAGCCCAGGGCCAACGCGAGCTCTCGACTGGTGCGCTGAACGAACGGAGTCGTGCCGAGACCGTCGCTCAGGGCGCGCTCGTCCGCCTCACCCCAGTGCTCCAGGACCCAGCTGCTACCGGTGCTCGATCGCACCCCAGACAGAAGAGCTTCCCGGGCGACGCCGCCGCTCTCGCACAGGTGGGCCACCTCCAGCATGGCCAACCTGTTGGCGTGAAGCAGCAGGTTGTTGCCGAGCTTCAGCGCCATGCCGGCGCCCACCGGGCCGGCATGCACCACATTGTTGCTGTAGAGGTCGAAGGCCCACCTCGCGGACTCGATGGCATCCGCCGTTCCTCCGGCGAAGAGAGTCAGCACCCCGTCCCTCATCGATCCCCGCCCGCGGCTCATGCCGGCGTCGACCACGACGAGTCCATGCGCCTTCAGACGGTCGGCGAGGGCAGTGCACGTGGCCGGATCCACCGTCGAATGGACGACCACGGTCGTGCCCTTGCAGGCGGAGTCCAGGATCCCGCCCTGGCCCACGACCACGTCTCGGACCTCGGCGTCGGTGTGGACGATGACGAGGACCACGTCGCAGGCCACAGCAACGTCCGCAGGCCGCCCGGCCCGGGTGAAGAGCGGGGAGTCGAAGTCCTCTGCTGTTGGTGAACTGTCGTGGCCCACGACCGGCTGGCCGAGCGACAGAATGCGCGCGGCGATCACTCGGCCCATCTCGCCCAGGCCGATCACACCGATAGGTCGGTTCGTCATGAGGGGGTTGTCCCTTCGAAGCTCTCGAGCCGGTCGTCGAAAGGCGCGGAGTTGGCGGAGCTGGCGTACGACCTGTCCGCGTCCCTCAGCAGGGCACGAGCGCGCTCGAGCAGCGCCGCCACCAGGTCCTGGCCGTCGGGGCCACCGCGTGCATCGGACGGCGGGGGCCAGACCCGTTCCCAGAAACACCGCACTGCGGCGGGCATGCGGCGGACCTTCTCCGCCTGAGCCTCGGGGGCTTCCCCGCAGAAGATCACGGATCGCTCGGACGCTCGGGCCATCCGGCTCGTGCCGCTGACCGAGGGAGAGGGGAGATGAGCGAGATGATCGAGCCTCGCGCTGGGGGCCAGCGCCGGAAGGAGACGCCGGGCGGCATCGATGGCCCGAACCTGGTGGAAGTTCTCCGCCACGACGACGTGCTGGACATCCGCGTAGCCGGTGAGCGCCGCAACCACCGAGGGCAGGTAAGAGACGATGCTGCGGCGGTACTGCCGGAGCCTGGCGGTCCCAGGCCGCTGAGCGCGTGCGGGAACGATCGTGTAGAGCTCCTCCATCTCGCGCTGGTCGAGCAGGACCGACACCTGGTCAGCCGCCGTTTCCAGATGAGTGGAGACCTCTGGGGCGTCTGTCCTGATGAGGATCGGCCGCTGGCCGTCGGGGATGGCGTCGGCCAAGGCGTTGACGAAGACCTCGAGGCGGTCGCCGAAGCTCTGCCATGCAGGCAAGCCGATGGAGGGGCCGCTGACGATGGCTTCCTCCGCGATGGGCAGGTACAGCACACACGGAGTGCCGGCGCATGCGGCGAGCAGCAGGGGGTGCACGGTGTCCGCCACGAACTCGAGCCGAAGCCGGTCGAGCCGTGCGGCGCAGCCACTCAGGCAGGCGCCACCGATCACCAACGACCCACCGGACTGCGGGCCCTGGAACTCCTGGTTCGTGGCGAACGCCATGCCGGCGGCCACCGGCCGGTAGTCCGCCAGGGCGCTAACCGTCGAAGCCGACTCCATCCCGCGGTGCTCCAGAAGCCATTCCGGCGACCGGTCGTACATCCCTTGAAGCAGACTGCCCGTCAGTCCTGCGATTGCCGCTGCTTTGTTCGTCGGTGATGTCAATGGCCCGTCCTCACGTGCGCCAGTACGGCTTCGCCGATGAAGTCGATCTCGGTGTCCATCAGTTCCGGGTAGACCGGCAGCGACAGCACCTCGTCAACCAGACGGGAGGCGTGGTCGAAGCTCTCTGCCCGTAGGCCCCTACCGGCGAACGCTGGCTGGGTGTGCAACAGGTGCGGGTAGCAGACGAGTGTGCTGACCGAGCTGTCCTTCAGGTACTTGCGCAGGCCATCGCGGTCAGGTATCCGGATCGTGTACTTGTGGAACACGTGCGCCCCAGGCTCAACCATCGACGGCGTGATGATCTGCGGCGCCTGGGACAAGATGCTGGTGTACCGGTCGGCCACTTCGCGCCGCCGCCCAATCCATCCGTCGAGGTAGGGAAGCTTCACGGACAGCAGCGCGGCCTCAAACGGGTTGAGCTTGCTGTTGATGCCGAGCGCCGTGTGATGGAACGTCCCCTCGTTGCCGTAGCTTCGAAGAGACCGAAGCCGGTTGGCCAGGCCAGCGTCGTTGGTGAGGATCGCGCCACCGTTGGAGAAGCTGGACAGGTGCTTCGACCAGTTGAAGCTGACGGCTGCTGCAACGCCGAAGGAGCCGACGAGTTGGCCGTTGCTGGTCGCTCCGAGCGCCTGGGCAACGTCCTCGACGATCGCCAGCGAGTGCTCGCTGGCCAGTTTCTGGAGTGCCGGCATGGCCACTGCTTCCCCGAACAAGTGGACCGGCACGATGGCGGCTGTACGCGGGGAGATGGCCGCGCGGACCGCGTCCAGGTCCATGGTCATCCGCCCAGGCGCCGTGTCCACGAACACCGGGATCAGGTCGGCCATGATGATGCTCGCGGCCGTGGCGTAGAACCCGAAGTCGCATGTGATGACTTCCGAGCCGGGCGGCAGGTTGAGCGCCCTCAGGGCCAAGACCAGGGCGTCGCTGCCCGACGCGACCGACACCACGGATTCGACCTGGCAGTAGTCGGCCAGCTTCTGCTCGAACTTCTCCAGCTGGTGCGCGAACGCCGAATCGTCCTTCAGGTCGACACCGTGCAGTGCCTGCGCCAGCGCCTCCGAGAGGTCGGCGTGCTGCCTGCTGTTCGAGTGGAACGGAATCAACTCGTCGCTCCCTTGAGTGCAGTTGTGCGGGAAGGTTGGGGAAGGCGGTTACTCGGGAAGCCGTTCGCCGTGCTCGACAGCTGCCACCACCTGGCGCCGTAGCTCCTGGCAATGGGCAAGGTCCCGGGCGAGCTCGTGATCGGTGCGGACGCACTCCTCGGCGACGTGCAGGAACTGCTGCCAGGGGCGCTCGATGTCACTGCCGTACTCCCGCACGAGCGCTCGCCACGACTTCTCGTAGGCGGTGACCGACACCACCCACTCGTTGAGCGTCCTGCGCGGGGTGTGGCGGCACAGGAGCCGGCTGGTCGCGCGGATCTCCCGGCCGGCGGCGAGCGAGGTGGCCGACAGCGTCGGCCCGATCAGGGTTCCCATGGCCAGTGCTTGGTCCACTGCCTGTTCGAACACCTGCCGCCGGGCGAGAGTGCCACCCGCCCCACCCTGGATGTACGGCTTCTCGACGACGCCGACCACTCGCGCGACTGCTTCGATGAAGCGCTGGGAACTCGGCGTCTCCCACACCTCGCAGTGCTCATGGATGACCAGGCCGCTGACGGCATCCAGCATCGGGTTGAGGGAGAGTGCCTTCGCGAGAACGCTCCAGTGCCCGAGGTCACACAGCAGCGCGTCAGCGTCCAGGAACCCGACAAGATCAGCGTGACAGCCGAGCCGGCTGGCGATTCCGAGCCCCGCCCGAACCGCTCGCACGTACCCCACGTCAGCGGGTATGACGGCCACCGCGAGGTCGGGGGTCAAGCTCGTCAGCTCTCGGACCAGAAGTCCAGGCTCCACAGCCGGCTCCCGGGACCCATTGAGGATCACGATGTGCAGGGTCGACGGGTGTGCCCCGTCGCCCCGGCTGGAACGAAGGCTGGACTCCACGGCAGCGCGGGGGTCATGCCCTGGCCCCACGGGCACGACGATCGGCAGAGTCTGCCCGTAGGCCCGTGAGTTCGGCTCGTACACCATGGCAACGGGGCTCTCCGTAGCCTGGCTGCTCGTCACGATGCCTCCAGAATCCGTCGGGCTGCGTCGAGCCCCTGACGGATGGCTTGGTCCATGTTGATGTAGCGGTACGTCGCGAGCCGGCCTGCGGGGATCAGGAGGTTGCGGGCGTCCTGTACGAGTAGGTGTTCGTAACTGCGCTGCAGCGCGCGATTGGCGCCAGCACTGTCCGGAACGGGATAGTGCTTCGAAGGAGCGCCCGGGTACTCGCGCATCACGATCGTTCCCGGGAGGGAGTGCAGCCTCTCCAGCGCCCACTTCGTCTCGATACTGCGAGTCCACGGCACCGTGGCGTCCGGGTCGTTGACGACCATGGCCGGCTGCACGAGCTTGGCGTGCGGGACCAGCTCGCTCTTCAAGCGCACACCGCGCCATTCGAGTGGGCCTAACCCGCAGCCGAAGAAGTCGTCCAAGGCTGAGGTCACGATGACCGGCTCTCCTGGAGCGCAGAGCTCTACGAGGTCTGTGTGCGTCACGGCCTGCCCGAGATGCAGCTCCGCCCGCTCAAGCAGGCCCTCCACCAACTCGGTGTATCCGCGATCCGGCCACCCCTGGTAGGGATCACGGAAGACGTCGTGATGCCCGTCACCCCGCAGCTCAATCCGACCGTAAGCAGCTGATGCTGACAGGGTGTCGGGATCGCGGCCCCACTGCTTGCGGGTGTACTCGCGAATCGCCAGACCGTACAGCGTCTCGCCCATGAGGGAGACGCAGTGCGTCTCGAAGTTCGTGCTGTCCGGGACCGGTGGACGGGCACTCAACTGGAACTCGATCTCCGGCCACTCTTCAAGCTGCGACAGTTCGGCGTGCTGGAGCGGCCAGCTGAGATGGTGGGAACGGATGCGCATGGCGACGCGGTGCCGGTAGGGGACGAAGGCCGCCAGCTTCGTGACCAGGTTCCAGACGTCTTCATCGGCGGTGTGGAAGATGTGAGCACCGTGCGGCTCATAAGGAATGCCGCGCAGCCACTCGTTTCGCACGTGCCCGCCAACGACGTCTGCCTGTTCGTGAACTCGCACCTTGAAGCCATGCTGGGTCAGTTCCCATGCCGCAGCCGATCCGGCGAGGCCGGCGCCAATGATCAGGCAAGTTTTGCGCATTGCTCACCCCCACCTCTATATGGACACTGCTCATCGGGCGAGCACGCGAGACCGCGGTGGCGGCTCACGGGTTGGTGTGTCCAGTGCGATCGCGGGCCTGGCAGGTCGGTGCACTGGTGAGCGCGCGTCCTGCCGTTTCGCTCCGCGTGGTCTTGGATGCTGGCAGGTAGGAGCGGGACGGCACGACCCCACACTGGGACGCTACGGAGACGTCTGGGGACGCTCTGTAGTCACTCGCGTGAGTATCAAGCCCCTGGGTGTGTGCCCCGAGCTCTGCCCTGCGGTGCTCCACGGTCCCCGTTGCGGGGTACTCAGCGCCATATCACGGAGGACTCACCCTTGGGGTGAACGGATCAGCGGGTGATCGAGGGCTGTCATCTGCCGCTCAGGCCTTGCGTCCAGCCGGGCACTGCCGTATCGACGCGCCGCAGTGAAGATCAGATTCCTTTGGCAACCGCCGAGCGTGGCTACGGGGGTGGCACCAAGGCCCTGGATTCGGCAGGATCTCGGCATGAGGATTCTGGTGATTGGTGGGACATGGTTCCTAGGTCGGGCGGTAGTTGAAGACGCACTCCGTCAGGGTTGGGCAGTCACTACGTTCAATCGTGGCCGATCGGGCTCGGATGTGCCTGGCGTGGAGCCGATTCATGGTGATCGAACCGATGGAGACGATCTGGCGCGTCTGGCAAGCCATGGGCCGTGGGACGCGGTCATCGACACCTCGGCCGGCGAACTGCCACCACGGGCAGTTCTGGCGGGCGCACGAGCCTTGGAACCCGTGACTTGCCAGTACGTCTACATCTCCACAGCCTCGGTCTACGCGGGATGGCCCGACGAGCCGCTTCGCGTCGGTGATGCGGTGCTTGACGGCCCACCGGACGCGGACGAGGACTACGGGCGCAACCCGGCCGGTTGGCTAGGACCCAACCTTCACTACGGGCGGCAAAAGGCCGGCGCCGAGCGCGCAGTGGTCACCGTCTTCGGCCCGGAGCGGTCCTGGATTCTGCGTCCCGGTGTGATTCTTGGACCGGGGGAGTACGTCGGCCGGCTGCCTTGGTGGTTGCGTCGGGCCGTACGCGGTGGACGGATCCTGGCACCCGGAGATCCGCGAAAGGCCATCCAACCAGTCGACGTTCGTGACGTAGCACGGTTCGCGCTTGGCGTCGCCCAGCGAACCGGCGGTGGGGTGCACAACGTCACGGCACCGATCGGCCGCGAGACGATGTCAGACCTTCTGCAACTCTGCCTCGACACCACAGGAAGTGATGGGCAGCTTGAGTGGGTCCCCGATGCTGTGCTGCTGGAGAGCGGCGTGACCCAATGGACCGAACTCCCGCTGTGGCGCACGCACGAAGGGGTCTGGCTCATCGACGCATCGACGGCCTATGAGGTCGGGCTGACATGTCGACCGCTGGCGCAGACCGTCGCCGACACTTGGGCGTGGCTGCAGTCCGGAGGTCTTCCGGTTCCGCACCCAAGGGCCGCAGCGCACGGCATTGCCCCTGAGAAGGAGGCGGCGATTCTCGCAACGGCAGCCCGGAAATGAGTTGGTGCGCGCGTCGAGCTTGGCTGGACGCGCGCACCGGCCCGATTGGGCGTCAGTTCCCGAGCGCGAGACGAGTTGCACCAGTGCCGAGTTGCCTCGGTGCTGATGCCCTGACGTACTCCTCGAGGTCCTCGCCAAGCGAGATCGCCACCGCCGACGTGCGGATGGGGTCTTCCGTAAGCAAGCCGCGAACACGGCGGATCCGCTCCACCAGGCCCGCGATCCGCCGGTCAGGTGGTAGCGCCGCAATGGGCTTCAGCATCTCGACCGCGCCGTCCAGATCGCCCGTGAGGAGCAGGGCCGCGGCGCAGTCCGCGCGGGCCTCGGCTTCGATCCGGGGTGTCCGCTTGGACGCTGGTAGCGCGGACTGCAGAGTCAGGACCCTGGTGGTGTGTTCCTGAGCTCCAGCGCCGTCGCTCAGCAGAAGGAACGTCGTGCCGTACGAACGGGCCAGGCGAGCAGCATCGTGATGGAACTCGCCGCCGATGCCGTCATGGAGGTCGTCGACGCCCTCCCAGTCATCGTTCAGGAAGGCCTGGACAGCTCGTTGCGCCCGAGCGGCGTCGCCGAGGTGGCCATAGGCACGAGCCTCGATTGAGCCGAGCCGCGCACGGGCAGCAGCTCCGATGCCCGGGTGCAGCTTGGCCTGCCGGACAAGTTGGACAGCCTCCGCGGGACGACCGTCCCAGTAGGCAAGAACAGCCAGCGTTCCACCGGCAAAGGCTTGCAGCGGGCCGAACCGTGCTGCTTCTCCGTAGATTGCTGCCGAGCGGGCCAGCCTGGTTGCGGAACCCAGTGACCCGAGATCGAACGCTGACATGGCGAGCAGCGCAGCAGCCTGGCCGGCGATGATTAGTAGGTCCTGCCGTTGCGCCGGAATCTGGGTGCGGTCCAGCAGATCCGCCACGTTCGCGCGCAGCATCTTGCCTTCGCGGAAGACGTCGAATGGTGGCCTTCGATCATAGGTACGGGCGAGATGAACGAGGTCGTCACGGAGCTGCTCTAGCGACATTCCGGGAAGGGACTGGGAGGCCAGGGCGAACGCGTGGTCGGATGCGTCACGTGCGGTCATCGCGATGTCGCTTTCGAGGTTGTACTGGGGCTGCTCGTTGGAGGCGAGGCTGGGCGCCGGTGCTAACAGCGAGGCCGCTGTCCTATGGAACATGTGCTCCAGCACCTGGGCAGACCTGCCGGCTGTCCGGCCCACCCGACCTGCCGTCCAACGTCGGAACGTCGGTTCGGAGACGGTCAGGTTGTTGAAGTGCCGGTCGCCGAGGCGCTTCGCCAAATCGGTGGCGGCTGCGGCAAACGCTCGCTCGAAGTCCTTGTAGCTCCAGTGGCGTTGCTCGGCAACCAGAACCCAGAGCAGGGTCTTCGTGTTCGTCACGCGGTAACCCCTTCCGGTCGTCCTCGGCACTCGAGGCAGCCCTGTGCAAAGTCGTACGAGCCGATATCCACTGATACAGCCTCAGGTCGCTATGCGCAGCGGTTATCGCTCAGATGACACGTCGGTGATACCCAATGGCTTCGATCGCGCTCAGTTGATCGCGGGGCGAGGTGGTGGCGATACGGCACCTTGACGGACAGTGAGTCCCCGGTCAGGTTCGAGTGTTGCGTCCCAGGACGTCCTTGCACCGTCCGGCTATGCGGTACCACCGTCCGTGCTTCAACGGCCACTATCAGCCAAACGAGCAGGCGAGCTGAACCTCCCCGTCGAGCACACGATCGCACTGTCCACCGTGTGACCTACGGCGCGTCGGCACGCGCACCGCCACCCGTTGACCGCCTGCTCGCCGTGACATCCCCTGCGCGGCGAGCAGGCACCAGCAGCTCCACCCGTTTCGTCCGGACCATGCAGATGAGCGCCGAGGAACCCATGACCGTGCTGAAGACAGAGCGAGCGGTAGTCGCTGAGGCGACGGTCTCGGTGGCTTCCACCGAACCTGACGGGCGGTCCGATCCACTGAGGGGTTGGCAGTCGATCGGCCGAGCCGGGGGGAACGGCAAGCCGTCGCGGGCGCGTCTGGACGACCTGCTCCTTGGCGGGAAGGACCATCAGGTGATCGACCGGACGGTGGCGGCTGAGCTGAAGAAGGTTGCCCCTGCGATTCGGCGATCGGTTCGGGCCCGGCGGGATTTCATCGAGCGTGCTGTGCAGTTCCTGGCCAGGGCGCACCAGGTGCGTGATGTGCTGGTGCTCGGTGCCGGCTTGCCTACAGGTCCTGCCTTGCACGGTCTGGCCCAGGCGTTCCAGCCCAGTGTCCGAGCCGTGTACGTGGACGACGACCCGATGGTGCTGACCCACCTGCGGGCCCGGCTCAGCTGTCCTCCGCCCGGGCGGATTGCGGTGGTACCTGGTCACCTGGGACAGCCGAAGGAGTTGTTGGCTGCTTCGCCGGTGCAGGCGTTGCTGGAGCCGGGGCGGCCGGTGGCTCTGGTCGTGGAGTCGGCGCTCGAATTCATGCCTGACGAGCAGGACCCGCACGGCTGCCTGGCGGCCGTGCTCGAGGTACTGCCTGCCGGCTCCTGGGTGGTGCTGGCGCACGCGACTGCGGACTTCACCCCGAAGGCGTGGGAGAAGGTCGCAGCGGTCTTCGCCCGGCACCGGTTGCCGATCCATCCACGGTCGGTGGAGGAGGTGGCCGGGTTCTTGGAGGGGCTGATGCTGTCGGCGCCGGGGCTGACCACCGTGAACCGGTGGCCTCGCCTGGTGGATCAGCTCACTCCGGCTGAGGTGTCCCGGTACGGGGCCGTGGGTCGAACTCTGGGGGCTCGGTGATGGCTTCGGTGACACCGGCGGTGGCCGGGACGATCGTCTGCTCTCTGGTCGCGCTGCTGGTGGCAGTCGTGTCCCAGCGCTCCGCCGCGACGGCCCGGCGTCGGGCCGCCGCGGCGGAACGGCAGCTGGCCATAGTCAGGAAGCAGGACAGCGACCTCCTAGCCGAGGTGGCGGTGCAGTTGGCGGTGCTGTCCGATGAGCCGAACTCCCTGGCCTACGTGGTCGGGGAGGTCGTGTCGAGTATGCGGGCAGAGCGCCGGCAAGTGGACGAGGCGATCAGCCGGCTGGTGACGCTGGTGTGCTCCGCGACTCGAGGGCCGGCTTCGGCGTGGTGCCCTCGCTGCACCGGGGCGCGAACGGACGGCAGGTCGGTTGGCGGTCGGCGCGGTGAAGGGGGGCGGCGATGAGCGGCAGCTCACCGTCGGACCGGGTGGTCTTTCACCCGGCTGGCCTGGACGACGCGTTGAGGGCGGTGGTGGAGGAGGTAGGGGCGGGCCGGTGGATGGCGATGCGTGACCTGCTGGCTGCCTCGCGCTCCTTGCCCGGAGTACGGACCGCCCGCTCCCAGGTGCTCGGGGCTGTGGCCGCCGGGTCGACGGTGGTGGAGGAGTGGCGCCGTGAGGAGCCCAACAGTGCGGATGCGGCGGCCATGAGCGCTCGAGTGGCGGTCGAGCGGGCGCTGCGAGCCGGCCGGGAGCACCCTGGTTGGGCGGGGGTGCTGGCGGGCCGGGCCCGTGAGGCCTGCTGGTCGGCAGTGAACACTGCACCGGCCGACCCGGTCCCATGGGTGTGCCTGCTCGCACTTGCCCAGCTGGACACGACCGAAGCGGTGCCCGACCACCGGGTGGCGGCGCCGTGGGGCGGGAGTTTCCTGCCGACCGGTCCGTGGGGTCTCCTGCACGAGGCGATGCTGCGGGACCCGGTGGGACGCGAGGCCCATGTGAGGATGCTGCAGTTCTGGCTGTCGCGGCCCACCGGCCAGTTCTCGGCGGTGTGGAACTTCGTCTTCTTCATGGAGGGCCTGGCACCGGCCGGGTCGCCACGCCTGGTGCTGCCACTGCTGGCGCACGCGGAGACCTACTGGGCGCTGCGCAAGAGCGGCCGGGCGCGAGACGCGGACCACCGGCAATGGCAGGTCTCGGAGTCGGTGGGCCGGCGCACGGAGCGGGCCTGGAGCGAGTGGTTCCGGCAGCCGTTTCAGGAGCCGCCCACCGCGGTGGACCTGAACCTGTTGGCCCACGCGCTGTGGGCCGGGCGTCGCCGCGCCGATGCGGCGCAGGTGTTCGAGGTGATCGGGCCGCACGCCAGCCGCATCCCGTGGGCCTACGTGGCTGACCGACCCGGCGGCCCGGAGCAGGCATTCCTCGAAGCGCGCGATCAGTGCCTGTACCTGAGGCACTGAAGAACCACCGTGCTCACGGCCGACTGCCCAAGCTTCGGCTTGATGTTTTCAACTTTCCTATTTCATTGCTGATTTGGAGGTTGCACAATGGCGCGCTCGCACCGAGCGGTGTCCGGATCCGCGGATGAAGCGTTACTGCGCCAGCTGGGCTATCAGCCCCAACTGGTCCGCAGAATGAGCAGTTTCGGGAACTTCGCGATCTCGTTCTCGGTCATCTCGATTCTGTCCGGATGCATGACCCTGTACGGGTACGGCTTGGGGGCGGGTGGCCCGGCGGTGATGCTGTGGGGCTGGGTCGGTGTCGGGGCGCTGGTGCTGCTGGTCGGCTCCGCCCTGGCAGAAGTCACCTCGGCCTACCCGACGTCCGGGGCGCTGTACTTCATGGCGGACCGCTTGGGCGGGAGGGCCTGGGGCTGGTACACAGGCTGGCTCAACCTGCTCGGCCTGTTGGGCGGGATCGCTGGCATCGACTACGGGGCCGCGTCGTTCATCGGGGCGCTGGCGCACCTGCAGTTCGGGTTCAACCCGACGCCCAGTTCGCTGATGGGGATCTACACGGGGATCCTGCTGCTGCACGCGGTCCTGAACTTGGCCGGGGTGCGGCTGGTCAGCATGCTGAACAGCGTCTCCGTGTGGTGGCACATCGCAGGTGTGGTGCTGATCGTCGGCGTCCTGCTGCTGGTGCCCAGCCATCATCAGTCCGCTGCCTGGGTGTTCGGCCACTACAACAACGCGACCGGGTGGCACAGCCCGGTGTACGTCGCAGCGATCGGCTTGCTCCTCGCCCAGTACACGTTCAGTGGGTACGACGCCTCCGCGCACCTGTCGGAGGAGACGGTCTCGGCGGCGGTGTCGGCCCCGCGGGGGATCGTCCGGTCAATCTGGGTCTCCTGGGCAGCGGGTTTGGTGCTGTTGTTCGGCCTGACCTTCGCGATCAAGGACTACGCCGCCACCGTCGGCACAGCCACCGGCGTGCCGCCGGCGCAGATCTTCCTCGATGCCCTGGGCACGCGCGGGGCCGAGGGCCTGTTGATCGTGGTCATCGTGGCTCAGCTATTCTGCGGGAACGCCGAGACCGCCGCGGCAAGCCGGATGGTGTTCGCGTTCTCCCGGGACGGTGCGCTGCCGGGCAGCACCTGGTGGCGACGCACCTCGACCCGCACTGGCACGCCCGTGGCGGCAGTATGGCTTTCCGTTTCGGTGGCCTGGCTGCTGGCGCTGCCCTCCCTGTGGTCGATGACCGCCTACGGTGCCGTCACCGCCATCAATGTCATCGGCATGACCCCGGCGTACGCCATCCCCATCTACTTGCGCCTGCGCGCCAAGTCCCGCTTCGTTCCGGGACCGTGGCACCTTGGCCGGTGGAGCCGTCCGATCGGGATTGCCGCGGTGGTGTGGGTGGTGATCGTCACCGTGCTGGTGTGCCTGCCGCAGAGCAGCCCGATCACCGCCAACTCGTTCAACTACGCACCCGTCGCCCTGGCCGTCGTGCTACTGCTGGCCACCGTGTGGCGGTGGATCGCCGGCCGCTCATACACCCCGCCCAACGCCCCGAGCGCCCGCATGACCGAACTGGCCGGCGAGGTCGTCTGATGCCCACCACACCGACCACCACCCAACAGCTCTCGGGTCGGTTGACGCGAGACCAGCTGCGCCAGGCCGCGCTGACCGGCGAGCTCCGCAGCGTCCTGCTTGCCGTGGTCGACACGCAGGGCCGGTTGAAGGGGAAGGCATACGATGCCGAGTACTTCGTGCGGCACTTCGTCGACGGCCAATCCGAGGCGGAGATGTGCGGCTACGTGCTGGCCACCGACATCGAGATGACCCCCTTGGACGGGCTGGACCTGGCCGGCTGGGAGTCGGGCTTCGGAGACGTTCGGGTGGCTCCCCATCTCGCGTCGGCACGGACGGTGCCGTGGCTGCCCCACACCGCTCTGGTGTTTGCCGACGCCGTCACCCCGGATGGGAACACCGCGCTGCCGGTAGCCCCGTCGACGATGCTTGCTCGCCAGCTCGATCTGCTTGCCGACGCCGGGTTGAGCGTGAAGGTCGGCTTGGAGACCGAGTTCCTCGTCTACCAGGGCACGCTCGCCCAGGCCACCGCTATAGGGTTTCGCGGCCTGACCCCGGTTACCTGCGACAACCGCGACTACTCCCTCGACCAGCCAGCCCACCTGGTGCGCTACACCCAGCGCCTGGCCACCCTGCTGCGCCGGGCCGGCTCGCCCATCGAGGCGGTCAAGACGGAGGGCGCCCCGGGGCAGGTGGAGATCACGCTTCCGTACGGGGATCCGGTGGAGGCTGTTCGCGGGCAGGTGCTGCTCAAGGCGGCAGCCCGAGCGGCTGCCGACCGGATGCGCCTGGTGCCGACCTTCATGGCGGCTCCGACGACCGGGGTCGGCTCGGGCCTGCACCTGCACCTGTCGCTATGGGACGACGGCGCCTCCCGGATGGCCACCGGCGACCAGCCTGAGGAGCTGTCCGAGGTGGGACGGGGCGCTGTGGCCGGCCTGCTGGCGGCTCTGCCGGTGCTGGCCCCGCTGTGGGCTCCGAACGTCAACTCCTACAAGCGGTTCCGGCCGCGCAGCTTCGCGCCGACGCGCTACTGCTGGGGCCGGGACAACCGGTCCTGCGCGGTGCGTGTCGTTGGCCACGGCCCCAGCCTGCACTTGGAAGTTCGCCTGCCCGGCGCGGACAGCAACGCCTACCTGGCGCTTGCCGCCGCGGTGGCCGCGATGCGCCACGGCATCGCGGCCGGCCTCAAACCCCCGGCGCCCGTCACCGGCAACGGCTACCGCACCACCGCCGGGCCGCAGCTGCCCGGCAACCTGGGCAAGGCCGTGGAGTTGTTCGCCTCGAGCACGCTGGCCAGCACGCTGCTGGGCGAAGACGTCGTTCATCACTACGACACCCTGGCCCGCGCCGAACTGGCCGCCCACGAGACGCGAGTGACCGACCTCGAGCTCGTGCGCGGCTTCGCCCAGACCTGACCCTGTCCCCTTGTGCCGGGGCCCCGAGGCGTGGGCAGTCCGCCTCGGGGCCCCACCCACCGTCCTGGAGAACTTCTAGAACCGTGTCCTCCACACTCGCTCTTCCCGCGCCGAGCTGCGGGGCCGAACCTCCGTCCTACCTGACGATCCTGCTGGCCGGCACCGAGCACGACACCACAGCATCCCTTACCGCCGTCAGCGACGAGGCACTAGAGATCGTCGAGGAGTATGCCGATATCGCTTCCGACCCCGGCTTCGCCACCAAGACGATCTGTGCCTGGAAGGGCCGGATCACGATCGGCGATGTGGTGGTGCTCTTGTTCGCCCTACCCACCCCGGCGGCGGCTTGGCGGCGCTGGACGGACCTGCTCGACGGTGCCACCGCCGCACTGCTGGTGACCGATCACTGGCCCGTGATGGGCACCGACCCGAGCGCCCTGGACGTCTTCGAGCAGCGCGGAATCCCCCACTTGATCGCCATCACCAACCCACCGAGCCACAACTGCGAGCAGTCAACGGAGCCTGAGCTCCTGCGCGTCACCGGGGCCTGCCCGCCCCTGACACGCGTCGCCGCACGTCCGCACGGTGTCGGCCATCGAGTATTCCTCGTCGCCGCGGCACTCGAAGCGATCAACCAGGACTGGCCCCCGCCCATCGCCACCATTCCGCAGGAGAAGCCCCGCATGAACTCCACGCCCAACGCCCAACCACTGCTGACCGTCCCGCACCTGGTCGGTATCGACGCCGAGGGCTCCGGACTGCCGGGCCTGGCCGAGCTGCTGCTGGCCCGCGGTGCCCGCGTCAGCGGCTCCACCAACGCCACCACGGACACCCCTGCCATCAACGCGCTGCGCGGCCTGGGTGCGGTCATCCACCCGCACAGCTCCGCCCCAGTGCGGGCCGACATGGCCTGCCTGATCTGGCCCGGCCCAACTACCAAAGCCGCGCGGGCCGAGCTAGACCGGGCCAGGGCCCTCGGCATCCCCGCCCTGACCGTCGCCGAGGCGCTCGGTGAACTGATCGGGTGCGCCACCACCGTCATGGTCGCCGGCAGCCACAGCACCGCCACCGTCTCAGGGATGCTCACCAGCGCACTCGGCCACCGCAACCCCGCCTGGATGTTGCGCCGCCCGGTGACCGGTCAACGGCTCGGTCACCACAGCGGAGGGGACTTGTTGATCGCTGACCTCGCCCAGGACTACGACCTGGCCGTCAGGACCGAGGTCAGCGTGATCACCGCTGCCAGCGCTACTCGACTCGACCGACTCGACGATGAGCTTGAGGAGCTCGAAGGCATCGCGCGGCGCAGCGAGGCGGTGGTGCTGCCGACCTGGGAGGCGGGTGTGGGCAAGCTGGCCGCCCGGCTGGCCGCGCAGCCCGGGCCGCGGGTAGTGACAGTCGGGCAGGCCGGCGGTGCCGACGTGCGGATCCTGGACAGCTGGCGGAACCGGAGCGGCACGCGGCTGCGGCTGAGAGGCCTGGACGGTACGGAGTACGAGCTGACGGTACCGGTGATGGGCCGGCAGGCGGCGCGGGATGCGGCGATGGTGGTCGCCGCCGGGCAGCTGCTCGGCGTCGCTGTCGCAGATCTCGCCGAAGGGGTTGCTGACTTCAGCGGCATTGCCCGTTCCCTGACGGTTGCCGGCAAACCCAATGGCATCACGGTCTTGGACTCCGTCGCTGTTCATCCCGTGGAGTTGGCGCATGACCTTGCCGTCGCCCGCGAGCTGACCGACCACCGTGGGCGAGTGATCGCCTTGTTCGAGCCAAGCGGCTGGCCCGCCACTGTCGCCAACGGCCGTGAACTTGGCCGCCAGTTGGCCGCCGCTGATCACGCCTTCCTGCTGCCCGTGTACGACCCGTCGGGCGCTGCCCATCCGGGATTCCCCTCCGGCGTGGAAGCCATCGCCCGCGCGGCAGCTCATCAGGGCATCGCCGACCACCTCCACGTTATGCCTAGCGTGCAGGCCGTGCTCAGCCACGAACTGGAACGGCAGATCGCCGACCTAGCACGCCCAGGTGACGTGATCGCCGTCGTCGGAAGCGGCTACGCCACCCAGCTCGCCGAACGCCTTCTCGCCGCGCTGGCCACCCCCGTCCCCGCCAACCGCTAACCCCGCCACCAACGCCCAAGGACCCCAGGTGACCATCGCACCCGATTCGCATCGGCCCGTGCCCGTGCTGACCACAGAGCAGGCCACCCTGCTTAAGCTGCGGGCCGCCGGCCGCTCCCGTGCCCGAATCGCCCGCGCTCTCTACACCTCTGAGAGCCAGATCACCGACCTCCTGAACCAGCTTCAGGCTGCCCTGGGCGCCGAGTCCCGTGCCCAGTTGATCGGGCTGGGACTGATCCACCGCATCGTCTCTCCGCAGGACGTCATCGTCCGCCACGTCTCGGTCCCGATCCCCCTGACCCCGCGCCAGCGCCAGGTCCTGACGATCTTCGCCACTGGCGGCAACGACCAGGACGCCGCCACTGCGCTGGGGATCACCACGAGCACGGTGCGGGAGTACGCGAGCAAGCTGCTGAGCAACCTCGGTGCCCGGGACCGCGCCCACGCAGTCGGCCTGGGCTTGGTTTATGAGGTTCTGCTCCTCAGCGATCTCAATCCAGCTCTTCCGGCCGTCACGCTGACTGACCACCTCGCCCAATTCGCCGCCAATACGTGACTGCTGACAGCCACACGCTGTTGCCGCAGCGGAAAAGCAATCGGCCGAAACGGCCGAGCTGTCGACCCGTCCCACCTACTGGAGGTCTACACCATGGCCGTGATCGTCATCGGCAGTTTGAATCTCGAGCATGACGGCTTCACGCCGCATCCACGTGGTGGCGGACACTTCGACAAGTGGTATGCCGCACACGAATTCCTGTCTGGACTCCCACTCGATGCCCTGTTCCGGCAGGAAATGACGCACACCCATGAGCAGGGCGGCCGCCTGCTGCACGAGGCCGAACGCATGCTCTCCATGCGGGGATTCCTTGCCTCCGCTACACCGGAGTCTCCCAACCCGACGGGGCTGTTCGTCCGAGAGGACACGTTCTCGGTGACCGGCGTGTGGCCGCAGAGCACAGACTGGTGGCACGCCCCCTGTGCGATCTCAGTTCGCTACGGCGGGGTGGATGTTCCGCTGCAACTGGCCTCCGTGCACCTGAGCTCCCGCTCACCGGAACGCCGCCAGATCGAGGCCCGCAACATGACCACCTGGCAGCGCCGCAAGCTCGCGGTGCTGACCGCCGGAGACTTCAACTCCTACAGCGCCTCCGGCCACGAGCAGGGCCCCTTCCCGGACTGGCCGAATCTGGAGGACCGCGGGCATCAGGAGCGCCGCACCCGCGATGGCGCGCACACTGACACCGAGCCGGACCGGATCCTGACCGCAATCGGTCTGGCCGATCCGGCCGTGCACGCCGCCCTCCAACTCGGCCAGGCAGACGCCCTCACGCCGAC
This sequence comes from Kitasatospora acidiphila, assembly GCF_006636205.1. Lineage (NCBI taxonomy): Bacteria > Bacillati > Actinomycetota > Actinomycetes > Kitasatosporales > Streptomycetaceae > Kitasatospora > Kitasatospora acidiphila. The sequence goes on from NZ_VIGB01000003.1 coordinate 1,255,103, forward strand.
GGCCAGCATGCGCCCAGCCGTCAACCGCAGACAGGGGCCACCGCAGCGCATCGACCGCCAATACGTCTCGCGGGCGCTGCTCCCGGCTCTGAAGGAGTTCAAGGTGGTGCCGCTGCCGGAGTGGTCCGACCACGCCATGACCGTGTCGGTCTGGGACGCGGAACTGTTCATGGCCGGCCTGCATCGCCATCCCGACTACGACTACCGCACCCACGACGCTTGTCCCGCTCCTGTGCCTGCGACCTGACCACGCGCCAGCCGGCGGCACCGTCCCCTCGTGACCAGGTTGCCCAGCGTCGAACCGACGTTCGCACGATCGGGTGACGCTCTACGCGTTCTGCCTCCACGCGGGGTGCCCGGTTGCCAGGATCCTGGTGGACCCCGCGCCGTGGCTCAGGCTGCCACCGTGGTGATCCCGCTCATGTTCACCTCTGGAAAGGGGGCGTCCGCCATGGCTCATCCGACGGGCATCGGCGTGCACCTGGTCCTCATCCGCGAAGACCGGATCCTGCTGGGCAGGCGCCGCAACACCGGCTACGCGGACGGATGGTGGCACCTGCCGGCCGGGCACCTGGAGGCCGGTGAGTCGGTCGCCGCCGGAATGGTCCGCGAGGCCGAGGAAGAGCTGGGGCTGCTCATCGCCGAGGACGAGCTGCGGCTGGTGCACGTACTGCACGACCGCGACCCTGACGACGGGGTGGTACGGCTGCAACTGTTCTTCGCCACCGACACCTACCGGGGTGAACCGGCCAACTGCGAGTCCCACAAGTGCTCCGAGCTCAGGTGGTGGCCACTCACCGGGCTACCGGAACCGACCGTGCCCTACCTCCGTGTCGCGCTGGCCGGCATCGCCGCCGGCCGCCAACTGACCGTGCAGGGCTTCGGCTGAACCCACAGGCCTGGGGGGTCTCGCCGGTTGGTCCAGGGTGCCTGCCGGCTGTTCGTGATCGTGACCTGAACATGGGAGGCACCGCTTGAGTACGGCTACCGAGCAGCTCACCGACACCGCGGACGAAGAGCTCCAGTGGCTTGCCGATGGCCGCCGGATCGAGGCCATCGAGGCGATCAGCGTCAGCGCGATGGCCCGGCGGCTTCCCCAACTGGTCGTCAGAGCCTTCAGGTTGGGCTGGCAGATCGACCGGGTGTCGGTTGCCGTCCTCCTCGGCTGCCAGATCCTGTCCGCCGTCCTCGGCGCCGCCGGCCTGTTCGCGACCACCGGAACGATCGCGGCGGTCTTCGGCCCCGGCAAGGTGGGTGACAAGCTCACCCACGCCGCGCCGTCGATCGCGGTGATCGCCGCCGCGGCCGCCCTGCGTTCGCTACTGGGCATCGCCATCCACGCCATCACCGTCCACCTGTCGCCCCGGATCTCCCGGGAGGCGTCGGCCGCGGTGCTGCGCGCCACAGTGGCGACCGAGCTGACCGCCTACGACCGCGCCGGGTACGCCGACGAGTTGGAGGCCGCGGACCGGGGCGCGGAGGTCGCCGTCGACATCATCGGCGAGGCGCAGAACCTGTTGTCCTCGGTGGGCTCGCTGGTCGGGGCGGCCGGTGTGCTGACCGTGCTCCATCCGTTGCTGCTGCCGCTGCTGGTGGCCGCCGCGCTCCCGCAGGGTTTCGCCTCGGTGTACGCCGCCCGGGTGCAGTTCCTCGCCAACCGCCTGGCCTCGGGCGACCGGCGGATCCTGCTCAACCTGCGCTGGTACATCCACCAGAAGAACAATGCCGACCAGGTGCGCTCCGACACCATGGGCCGGTTCCTGCTCGACAAGTACGACCTGATCGGGCGCCGCCTGGACGGCGTCACCCGGCGTGCGGCGCTGCAGGGTGCGCGCGTGTCGGTGATCGGCGCGGCCGTGTCCGGCCTGGGCACGGCGGTGGTCTGGCTCGTCATGCTGTACCTGGTCAGCACCGGGAGGATGAGCCTGCCGCACGGCGGTGCCGCGGTCATCGCCCTCGGCGCGGTCGGCTCCGCCCTGCGGGGCATCGTCGGCTACGGCGCCGACCTGTTCCGCACCGGCATGTACCTGGACGACTGGACGTCGTTCCTCGACAAGGCTGGCGGCTTCGCGCTCCAACGCGGCCCGGCGATTGCCCAGCGGCCGGAGCGGATCGAGCTGAAGGACGTCAGCTACAGCTATCCGTCCTCGGACCGGGCCGCCTTGAACGGGGTGAGCCTGCACGTGGAGACCGGCGAGATCCTGGCACTCGTCGGTGAGAACGGATCCGGCAAGACCACCGTTGCCAAGACCATCGCCGGCCTCTACCTGCCCGACAGCGGAGCGGTGCTGTGGGACGACCAGGACACCCGCGACCTGGACCCGCACGCGCTGTGGCGCCAAGTCGCCGTCGTACCGCAGAGCTACGCGCGCTGGCCGCTGACCGCCCGGGAGAACATCACCCTCGGCCACGCCGCACCAGGCGGTGACGAAGCGGCACTGCGGGCAGCCGCCGCCTCCGGTGCGGACGAGGTCATCGCCAAGCTGCGGCGGGGACTGGGCACCTTGCTCGCCGTCGAGTGGATGGGCGGCGAGGAGCTCAGCGGCGGACAGTGGCAACGGATCGCGATCGCGCGGGCGTTCTACCGCGAGGGCGGCCTGCTGGTCCTCGACGAGCCGACGGCCGCGCTCGATCCGCGCGCCGAGCACAAGATCTTCGCCAACCTGCGCGAGGTAGCACGCGACCGCGCAGTCGTCCTGGTCACCCACCGGCTCACCAACGTCGCCATCGCCGACCGGATCGTCGTCCTCGAAGACGGCCCGGTCATCCAACAGGGCACGTTCGACCAGCTCGTGGCGCAAGAGGGCTCCAGGTTCCGCGAGTTGTGGGACCTGCAGAACGACCGCACCGGAATCCCCGCTCAGCGGGACGTGACGGCCCGACAGGAACAGGAGCAGGCCCAGTGATCGACTTCGATGTACTGACCGCGTTGGCGGCGCGCGAGGGGATCGAGCGGATCGGCGTCGGCGTGATCGTGCGCGACCACTCCGGGCGGGTCCTGCTGATCTGCCGGGCCGCCCACGACGTCCTGCCTGGCCTGTGGGAGTACCCGGGGGGCGGTCGCGAGGGCGACGAGGCGGTGGAGGCAGGCGCGGCACGCGAGTTGGCCGAGGAGACCGGCCTTACCGGCCTGCCGCTGGAATACGCGCGCAGCCTGGACTACACCAACCAGAACGGTCGGCGGGTGCGGCAGTTCGTGTTCACCACCGCGGTGGCAGATGGCACCGCGGTGACCCTGTCGGAAGAGCACGACGCCCACCAGTGGGCCGAACCCGACGAGTTGCCGCACACCAGCGACGGGCAGCGCGAGGTCATCCAGTGGCTGACCCGTCGCCTCTCACTCCCCAACTGGCGGCCCGTCGGCGGCTACCTCTCCACCATCGCGCGCCCCACCACCTACGGCTGTCTCCTCGTCACCGACCGGCAGGGCCGCGTCATCGGGATGCGCTCGACCGTCGACCCGGCCGCCTGGGACTTCCCCGGTGGCAACGTCGAGCACGGCGAAACGCCGTTCGACGCCGCGCTGCGCGAGGCCCAAGAAGAGCTGGGCCTCGACCTTGCTGCGGAGAACCCGCAGGTGCTCCGGCGCCGCCTGGTCGCCGTGATCCATGCGCAGGCCGACACCTACTTCCCGGTGCCGACGTGCGGCTACGTGTTCGACGGCGGCACGCTGACTGCAGAACAGCAGGCCCGGATCCGGCTCGATCCGGCCGAGCACACCGAGTTCCGGTTCGAGACGACCCACGACTGGCGCTCCCGCATGACCCCTGCCCACTACCAGTGGCTCCGGCAGGTGTTGCGCGCCCACCGGTCCGGACGCCCGCTCTACCTGGAACGCCCTGCCCGGGCCGACGACGACTTCGAGGGCGTCCTGGTCTTCGTCACCGACCCTGCGGGCCGACTGCTGATGCACCTGCGCGACGACCTGCCCGGCATGGCCTGGCCCGGCTACTGGACTCCGATCGGCGGCTGGCGCGAGGGCGACGAGAGCGCCGAGGAGAGCGCGGTGCGCGAGGTCCGCGAGGAGGCCGGGATCGAGATCACCGGGCTTCGGGCCCTCCCCGACCCGCACCACGACCTCGGCCTCCCCCTCACCCGCGTCCTCCACGCCGTCTGGCACGGCCCCGAGACGGAGCTGCGGCTCGGCGACGAGGGCCGCGCGGTGCGCATGGTCCCCCTTACGGAGCTGCCCGGTCTCAAGGTCCCGCCATACATGGCGCACTACCTGCCGCAACTCGCAGCCGCCCACCAGTCCGAAGGAGTGAACCAGTGACCCAGCCCACCATCGCCCGCCAACCAGTCGCGCCCCTGCCCTGGCAGCAGCACGGCCGCACCACCCTGCTCGACACCGGCTCGTACCTGATCCAGCGCGACACCGTCACCCAACCCGACGGCACGCACAGTGCCTTCGAGTTCCACCAGGCCCGCGTCGACGCCGCTCTGACGGTCGCCCTGGACGACCAGGGCCGGATCGCGATGGTCCGCTACCACTCCTACGTCCACGGCGAGATCGTCACCCCGCCCGGTGGCGTCCTCGAACCGGGCGAGGAACCGCTGGACGCGGCCCGCCGCGAGCTCAAGGAGGAGTCCGGCATCACGGGCGCCGACTGGAGCAAGCTCGGCCAGGTCGCCCTGATGACCAAGTGCACGTGCGACCTGAAAGCCCCTCTGCGTGAGTGGGAAGGACCGGAGACGCCAACCCCCCGCTAGTGATTCCAGCGGGTCCTCACTGTCAAGCGCTTCGGCCGTAAGGCTGGGGTGTTGAGCTGACAGCAAAGTCCAAGGGACCTCGGTCCGCTCAGAGGTCCACAGGCGAGAGGAAGGACGAAAGGGTGAACGAAAGTGAACTGCCGTACCTAAAGATTCGAAAAGGTCATCCGTGCAGCGGACGCAAAAGGCGCGGATATGGGCAGCCGACCACACCTGGCAAGGTGGAGTCGACGCAGGACGGGACGTCGGGCAGTGCAGCACCGGCGGAGGATCACCCCGGCCCCGGATCAGAGGCAGCACCCGACCCGTCCGCAGTCTCACAAGAGGGGAACAGGGAAACCCCGTAGCGGTCCCCGAAGCCAGGGGTAGGCCGGAGGTAACGAAGGTGCAAGCCCGCGCGGGAAAAGGATGGTTCGAGAAGCAAGCCGATAGGGCGAAAGCCCAGGGGAACGGCCGGGATGGAAGGCGCTCCGAGCCTCCGGCCCAACCCGTCGGATATGCCCACGCGAACCAGGTAGGTCTTTGAAGAAACGATGGGGACCGCCCCAACGAGGGCACAAGTTAGACAAGGAGGGCGAGTTGAACGACAGTCAGTTGCCGGATAGCGACCCCTCCCGGAACGGAACCCCCGACTTCGCCGCCAACTGGCACAGCACGGACTGGGCCAAGGTGGAGAACGAGGTAAGACGGCTCCGCCACCGGATCTTCAAGGCTTCGCAGGCTGGAGACCTGGCGAAGGTCAGAAACCTCCAGAAGCTCATGCTGCGGTCGCACTCCAACACGCTGCAAAGTGTGCGGCGGGTGACGCAGCAGAGTAAAGGACGACGTACGGCCGGAGTGGACCACTTCAGGGCTCTGACACCGGAGGGACGGGGCAGGCTTGCCCATGCTCTCTCGGTCCCCGGAGCTCCAAAGGTCAAGCCGGTACGACGGGTGTACATCCCGAAGGCGAACGGCAAGACGAGGCCGCTCGGCATCCCGACCATCAGGGACCGGGTAGAGCAGGCCAGGGTGAAGAACGCCCTGGAGCCGGAGTGGGAGGCCAAGTTCGACGGCCGCTCCTATGGTTTCCGCCCCGGACGAAGCTGCCACGATGCTCTGCTGATGATCCACAATGTGGTGAACAAGAAGAGCAGGCAGTGGGTTCTGGATGCGGACCTGGAGGCCGCGTTCGACCGGATCGACCACAACCACTTGATGCGAGAAATCGGGCACTTCCCGGCCCGAGAGCGGATCAGGGACTGGTTGAGGGCCGGTGTGATGGAGAACGGTGCCTTCATCTCTACAGACGAAGGCACACCACAAGGTGGGGTGATTAGCCCACTGCTCCTGAATATCGCGCTGAACGGGATGGAGACGGCGGCGGGAGTCCGTATCAGGCGGACAAAGGAGGGGCTAAAGACCCATCTGAAATCGCCCGTTCTGGTGAGGTACGCCGACGACTTCGTGGTGCTATGCCACGACGAACTCGGAGCGCATGAAGCGCGGCTCAAGCTATGCAGCTGGCTGGAAGCTCGGGGTCTGCGGATCAACGAGCAGAAAACCAGCGTGGTAGAGGTAACCGAAGGATTTGATTTCCTCGGGGCCCGATGCCAGCTGTATGGCAACGGGACGACGCTCATCGTACCGTCCACGGACGCCGTTAAGAAGGCCAGGAAGAGGATCAAGGAAATCATCACATCCTGCGGGAGTGGCAGCGAGGAGTTTCTAATCTCCAAGCTAAGCCCATTCATCAGAGGATGGAGTGGCTACTACAGTCCAATGTCCTCATCGAGGACATTCAGCAATCTCGACAGATATGTCTTCGAGAGATTGTGGGAGTGGGCTCGTAGGAGGCACCGCAAGAAGGGGAGAAGGTGGGTGAAGGACCGGTACTGGGGCCGACACCACCCGACCAGGAACGACAGATGGGTATTTGGCAACAGCCATATGTATCTGGCGAAGTTCGCCTGGACCCCAATCCGCTACCACCGAGGAGTCCCGGCGCACGTGTCGAAGGACGACCCGGAACACGCGGAGTTCTGGGCCCGCAGATCCCGCAGACGCGGATTGCCAGTGACCGAGCGCAAGCGCATCACGTTGCTGGCAGTACGACAGAAGGGACTGTGCCCAGGCTGCGGTCTTGACCTCATGGAGGGAGCCGGCTTCGAGCCGGACAACCTCCGCGACTGGGTGGCGTGGTTCGACGGCGCCACACGGGCATTCAATGTCCACCACGTCGTGCAGCGGGTGAACGGTGGCTCCGATCACCTCAGCAACCTGGAACTCAGACACACCGAGTGCCACCAGCAGCTACATGCTGGTGGACACGACAAGTCCGGACCTGGGAGGTCCCAGTGACCCGCTTGAGCCGTGTGCCGCGACGAGTGGCACGCACGGTTCTGAGGGGGCCGGGGCCACAGCAATGTGGCCCCGGCTACCCGACCGCACGCCTGCACATGTTCATCGCCCGGAACCTGACGATCGGCGAGCAGGAACTGACCGGCACCGAGACCGGCATGACCGTGGAGTGGTGGCCGCTCCAAGACGCCGTCGCCGCCGCGATGGACGGCCGACTCCTGCTGTCCGGGGCTGCCGTGTCGGTCCTGATGGCCGCCAACACCATCCCCACTCCGGGGCACGCATGAGCACCGCGCCACCGGCCGACGCCCCCGCCCTGCTGCACGCCTGGTCGATCCCAGAGCGCGAGTACGCCCGCCAGGAAGCACACCGGGGCCGCCGGCACGCCTACACCCGGCTCGACCCGGCCCGCACCGCACTGGCGGTGATCGACATGGTGCCGTTCTTCGACGGACCGTACGCGCGCGGGGTAATCCCTCAGATCCAAACCCTGGCCAGCGCCCTGCGGGAGGCCGGCGGCCTGGTGGCCTGGGTGCTACCGGGACCTGGTGGACCGAGAGCCGCCCGCGAGGAGTTCTACGGCCCCCGCATCGCGGAACTGTACCGGACCTCCGGCGGCAGCGGCCCGCTCGCCGGGCGCCTGTGGCCGCAGTTCACCGTCGACCAAGGCCGCGACCTGCTGGTGGAGAAGGCCTCCTCCAGCGCCTTCTTCCCCGGCTTCTGCCCGCTGCCCGACCTCCTGGCCGAGCGCGACATCGACACCGTGGTGGTGTGCGGAGTCGTGACCGACGTGTGCGTGGCCGGATCGGCACGCGACGCCTCCACCCTTGGCCTGCGGGTGGTCGTCGTGGCCGACGCCACGGCCGCCGGCAGCGACGAGGTCCACAACGCCGCCCTGCGCACCCTCTACCGGTCCTTCGCCGACGTACGCGCCACCGCCGAAGTCCTCGACCTGATCCGGACAGGCTGATGAGGCCCCAATCCGCACCGCCAGCGGATGATGCCGAGCCTGGTGCCCACGCACTGCCTCTCCCACCATGCCTGAACCGAGCGACCCGAACGGACTTGGAGGCCACGAAGGTGCCCCTCTTTCCCGGCGCTGCCCGCGCCTACCGCGAGTTCCGGCCCAGCCTGCCCGAGGATGCCGTCGCACTCCTGACCGACACCGTCCACGGCACGCCCCGCCCGGTGCTGCTGGACCTGGGCACCGGCACCGGGCAGGTCCCCGCCGCCCTTCACCAGGCGTTCACTCGGGTCGATGTCGTCGAACGCGACCCGGAGATGATCGCCGAGGCCGAGAAGGCACTGCGGCCGCTCATGCGCGACAAACCGCTGGGCGTACACGCCTGCCCAGCCGAGGAGTTCACCGCTCCCTACCCCGGCTACCAGGCTCACCTGGTCACCTGCTGCCGGGCGTTCCACTGGATGCCCCAGGACCAGGTCCTCAGCGTGATCGACGAGGTCGCAGCCCCCAACGCCGTAGTCGCGGTCATGGGCGACGGCAGTCTGTGGACCGCCCGCAACGCGTGGACGGATGCCCTGCGCGCGCTCATCCAGGCCTACCTGGGCCCCGAGCGCCGCGCCGGCACCGAAGGCACCTACACCCAGCCACGCCGCCGCTACGAGGAGGTCCTCGCCGACTCGCCGTTCTGCCGGATCGAGGAACACGTCCTGCCAGTGGTGCGCCGGTGGACGCCGGACCAGGTGGTCGGCTACCTGGCCAGCACCTCCTTCGCGGCCGACCAGCTGTTCGGCGACCAGTTGGCCGCCTTCCAAGCCCAGGCCCTCGAACTGCTGGAACGCCACGCAGTGAACGGCGATCTCACCGAGAACGCCGAGTTCACCATCCTGCTCGCCAGCCGCCCGTGACCACTCACACCACCAACCGAACACAGGAGCAGCACGTGGCGTATGTCCTTGAGGATTGGGAGCAGCACTACGCTGATGGCCGGGGGTTTCGGCCGCTTGGCGATTGCGAGCGGGCGCTCCTTGCCGAGCACGTCCCCGCGCCGGAGGGCGGTGGGCGGGCGCTCGATGTCGGCTGTGGCACTGGGGAGTTGGCTGCGCACCTTGTGGGTCTCGGCTATGCGGTGGACGGTGTGGACTTCGCCGCCAGTGCGTTGGAGCGGGCCCGGGCTGAGCACGACGGGGTCGAAGGGGTGCGGTGGCTGCGGCTGGACATCGAGCGCGATGACCCGATGTATCTGGGCGAAGACGGCTATGACCTCATCACGTTGCGCTTGATGTACCCGTTTCTGGGCAACCGGACTCGGGTCCTGCACGCCCTCGGGGAGCGGCTGCGGCCCGGCGGCGCGCTCGTGGTGATCACACTCATGGTCGAGCAGATCCCGGCCACCAGGCGGGCCATCGCGCTCGACGAGGACGAGATCGGCCTGCTCACCGCGGGGTGGGAGACGGCAGAGCGGTGGGCGGCGGACGACCTGGCGGTCCTCGTCCTGCGCGGCCCCTGTCACTCCGACACCAGGGCCGTCGAGAAGGACCCGCCCACCGGGCACGCCCTGACCGGAGCCGTGGTGGTCGTCACCGACGATGCCGGCCGGGTCCTGCTGGGCCGCTCCCGCCGGAACATGTGGGAACTGCCTGCCGGGAAGACCAGCGGCTCGGAGAGCTTCGAGGAAGCGGCGGTTCGGGAACTCGCCGAGGAGACCGGCCTGACCGCCGGCACCGCCGACGCCACCGCGGTGACCATGCTCAGCGACGACAGCCACGGCGTGCCCCGGCTGACCGCCGTCATCCGCGTCAGCGCCTGGACCGGGACTCTGGCGAATCCGGAGGCGCGGCTCTTCGACCGGTGGGAGTGGCACGACCTCCACGCCCTGGCCTGCCTCGGCGAGGTGTTCGCCCCGGCCGCGCAGGCCCTGAACGCGATCTGGCCCGGCGTCATCCCGGACCTGCCGGCCGTCCACGCCTACCCGACCGCCACCCAGCCGCCCGTGCCCGGGGAACCCGCCAAGGCGGTCCGACTGCGCCGGCAGATGGCCGACGCCGTCATCGCGGCCGGCTGGGCGCCCTCCCCCGCAGTCCAGGACGCGCTGCGCACGGTGCCCCGCCACCGGTTCGCACCGGAGAAGGACCTCGCGACCGCCTACGACGACGACCTGGCCATCGTCACCCGCTGGGACGGGAGCGGGCGGGCGACCAGCTCGGTGTCCGCGGCGTGGCTGCAGGCCGACATGATCGAGAAGCTCCGGTTGGAGCCCGGCGCGGCTGTGCTGGAGGTCGGTTCCGGTGGCTACAACGCGGAGTTGATCGCGCACGTCGTCGGCGAGGGCGGACAGGTGGTCACCGTCGACATCGACCCGTACGTCGTGCACCGCACCCGGCGGTTCACCGCGGAGGCCGGCAGTGGTCGCGTCCTGGCCCTGCAGGGCGATGGAGCCCTCGGCGCACCGGCGCGGCACGTGCCCCGCGGCGGGTTCGACGGATGCGTGATCACGCACAACGTCTGGGACATCGTCCCCGCCTGGCGGCAGCAACTGGCTGAAGGCGCAAGGATGGTGGTCCCGCTGGAGGTTCACGGCTACACCCGCGCGATCGCCTTTGAGCGCCGCGGTGACGTGCTGCACGCGACGGGCTGGACGTACTGCGGGTTCGTCCGCGACCTCGGCCAGAACGGCCGCACCACCCCGGTCGTCGACCTGGCCGGCGGTGAGCTGCGGCTGCGCTTCGAGGACGGGCCGACCGGCGACATCGCAGGGCTCGAGGAGGCGCTGCGTGGCTCGCGGCACGAGGTGCGCACCGGCGTGACGGTTGCCGGCGGGGAGACCTTCGAGACGCTGCAGCTGTACCTGGCCACCACGCTGCCCGGCTTCTGCCGCCTGGCCGGCGACCGGGACAAGGACACCGGGATTGCCGCCTTCGCCCGCAGCGACAACGCGGCCGCCCTGCTCGGCGACGGCTGCCTGGCCTACCTCACCTACGTCTGGGTGCGCGACGGCGAGACGCCTGCCGAGCGCCGGGCAGAGTTCGTGGTCCACGCCTTCGGCGAGCACGGCCCGGCCCTGGCCTTGGCCGAACAGTTCGCCGCCGCCGTCCGTCTCTGGGACCAGCACGTGCGCGGCCACGGCTACCCCCAGCTGACCGTCCACCCCGCCACGACCCCGGACGCCGACCTCCCGCCCGGCCACGTCCTGGACAAGCGGCTCAGCCGCCTGGTGTTCCCATGGCCCGGACCTGACTCTCCCCTCCCCCGACAACCGGCGAGCCCGTCGCGCGGACCGCCGGATGACCGGCGACCAGCGCCCCACTGGCACGAACCCCGCAGGCAAGGAGAACCAGGTGCCGCATCCGATCGTCGACGTCGTCCTGCTGACCATGAACGACCGCCCCGAGGAGGAGCACGCCTCGCAGGCCACGCTCCTCGCCCAGCGCGGCGTAGAGGTGCGGGTCTGCGTCGTCGGCAACGGCTGCACCCCGGTTGTCGTCCCGCCGGGCGCGCGCACCGTCGTCCTGCCCGAGAACCTCGGCATCCCGGGCGGCCGCAATGAAGGCGCCCGCGCCCTCGCCGAGCTCGACCCGCCGGCTGACTACCTGTTCTTCTTGGACAACGACGCCTCCTTCCCTCATCCGGACGTCCTCGCCCAGCTCGTCGCCGAGGCCGAGAAGCACCCCGAAGCCGCCTACGTGCAACCGCGCCTGACCGGCCCGGACGACACCACCACACCACGGCGCTGGGTGCCCCGACTGCGCGTCGGCGACCCCGGCCGCCCCGGCACGATCACGTCCATGACCGAGGGCGTGGTCCTCGTCCGCCGCGCCGTCTTCGAGCAGGTCGGCGGCTGGAACGGCGGCCTGTTCCTCTATCACGAAGGGTTCGACCTCAGCTGGCGGATCTGGGACCGGGGGTGCACCGGCTGGTACGCGGCAGGGATCCGGATGCACCACCCTCTCAGCAGCCCGACCCGGCATGCCCTGTTCTACCGGCTCTCCGCCCGCAACCGCGTGTGGGTGGCCTACCGCAACCTGCCCGCGCCGCTGATCACCCCGTACCTGCTGGTCTGGACCGCCTCCACCGCGGTGCGGGCCGTCCGCGGCGGCGGCGCCCGCGAGTCCTGGCAGGGCTTTCGCGAAGGGTGGGCCGGCCGCCATGACCAGGACCGGCACCCGATGAGCTGGCGCACCGCGTGGCGCCTCACCGCAGCCGGACGCCCGCCCGTCCTGTGACCCGTCCGCTTCAGCGCGCCCGGCCTGCCAACGGCCGACACACCCTGCTGCTCAAGGAGGTAGCCATGCCACAACTTCCCAGCCTGCTCGCCGTGTTCGGGCATCCGGACGACGAGTCGCTCGTCGCTGGCGGCGTCCTTGCCCAGCACGCCGCGTCGGGAGCGCGTACCGCGGTGGTGACCGCCACCTGGGCCCCGGGTACCCATCGCGCGGCCGAACTGGCCGACGCCGTCAGGATCCTGGGAGCCGGGGAGCCACGGATGCTGGGGTACGCCGATCACCGCGCCCCGGACTCCTCCACCGGCCCGCGGCTGTGCGATGTGCCTCTGGACCACGTGGTGGCGGACATCGTGCGGCACATCCGCTCGTTCCGGCCCGAGGTCGTGCTCACCCACGATGCCTACGGCGGGCTGACCGGGCACCCGGACCACCGGCAGACCCACCGCGCGGTCGTGCTCGCCGCAGGCGCCGCCGGACTCGAACACCTCTACCCGGAGGCCGGCGCCCCCTGGCAGCCCGCGGCGATGTACGCGGCCACCCACCCCCACGGGGCGGTCGCGGACCTGGGTCCGCTGCTCACCCGAGTCGACAAGTCCGTACTCAGCGTGCCGGACGAGCTCGTCGACGCGGTCGTTGACGTCCGCCCGTGGCTGGAGACGAAGTTGGCCGCGATCCGCGCCCACCGCAGCCAGATCGAGCGGGAACGGCCACTGCCCGGCATCTTGTCGCGTCTGCCCGACGCCGAGCGGGATCGGATCATCGGGACCGAGTACTTCACGCGCATCGGCGCCCGGCCCGGACCTGGCCGCATGAGCGAGCTGACGACGATCTGACGGTCGCCCCGTTCGCCTCATCTCGGCTGCATGCCCCCTCACGCGAAGGAGTACCGGAGGATGCGTCAACCCGTGGCCCACAGCTTCACCGCCGTCGACCATCAGCCCCGGCCGAGCGACTTCGTCCAGGTCCTGGACACGCTGAGCTGCGAGCCGTTCTACGCGGCCTACAAGGTCCGACTGCGCGAGCTTCTGCACCCGCACCCCGGGGCCCGGTTCCTCGATGTGGGCGCGGGGACGGGCGCCGCTGCCCTGGCCATGGCCCAGGAGTCCGGCAGCATCGTTGCGGCCATCGACTGCTCCACCACGATGGCCGGCCAGGCCCGCGCACGAGGCCTACCGAACGTCGCGGTCGCCGACGCCCACCTCCTGCCCTTCCGGGACGCCTCGTTCGATGGGGCCTGGGCCGACCGCGTCCTGCAGCACGTCACCAACCCGGGGCAGCTTCTCGTCGAGATGCTGCGGGTGATCCGGCCCGGTGGGCGGATCGCGCTCGCCGATCCCGACTACGACACCCAGGTCCTCGACATCACCGACCAGGCGCTGGCCCGCCGTGTCCTGCGCTTCCGGGCCGATGTCCAGCTCCGCAACGGCACCCTCGCCCATCAACACGCCGGCCTCCTGAGCCGCCTTGGCGTCCTCGACGTGACCACCGAGGCCCGCACGCTCGTCGTACGAGACCCCGGGGAGGCCGACAACTGCCTGGGGCTGCGGACTTGGGCGGACAGCGCGGCCGAACACGGCCTCCTCACCCGTGCCGATGCCGAGCGGTTCACGGCCCAGTTCGACGAAGCCGTCCGCACCAAACGCTTCACCTACGCCCTGACGTTCTTCCTCACCAGCGGCACCATCGCGCCGAACGGCTGCCATGACACCTCCGCTCTGAAGACCGAGGCCTGGGCCAGGCGCGGTCAGCCCGCGTTGTCCCCCTAATCGAGGAAGGCACGCACACCGAGTTGATGGGCGTCCCGACCCGCTACCGCGATGCCTACTTGCTCCACGCCGAGCAGTGCCAAAGCGCACCCGTACCCCCGAGCCCCAAGGCACCCATCCCAACCCCGCACCCCTGAACCAGCCCACCCTGGAAGGACATTCGACGATGGAGAGCTTCTTCGACCGCGTCCGCCACCGCTGGCCCGCCGGCCGGGAGGACCTGCACGTTCACATCCTCCCCCCGCCCGAGATCAGCGCCGTCTTGTTCGAGCACTACCGGGACCTGACCCACCGCGATCCGCTCGTGCCGGTGGGCCCCGAGTGGCTGCACGTCACCCTGCTGCACTCCGGCCCTATGGCCGAGTGGCATCCGGGCGAGGTCGAGGCACTGGTCGATCAGCTTGGCACGCGCCTGGCCGACGCAGAGCCGGTCACGCTGACCTTGCACCGGCCGAACGTGGGTGCTGTCGCGCTGGAGTGCTCCTGCACCCCCGGGGAACCGACACGGCAGCTGTGGCGAGCCTGCGCCGAGGAGATCAGCAGCGTCACCGGCAACCGGTTCCCTCTCATCCCCACCGTTCACTATCCACATGCCTCCATTGCCTACAGCACCGGCAAGTTGGCAGAGCGAGCCGAACTGAAGGCGTGGCTCTCCGATCACCACACCGATCCGCTCACCTTCATCGCACACCGCGTCGCGGTGGTCGCCCAGCAACACGACGAGCGGGAGATCACCTGGCGTCTGCTGGCTGAGCTTCCCCTTGGCGGCGCCGCGTGATCGACACGGCCGATGAGCACTACTGGTGCGGGGTACCGGTACCGTGCCACACAGCATCCGACACCCGGGCGGGAGAAACGGTGAACGGTACAAGTCAGACGAGGCGGCTGGCCTGGGACGCGTGCGTGCAGCTCAACACCCGCACACCGCTTGCGCCTCCGACCGCGGCGGCCGACGCTCCCAAGCAACTGCTGCACGACGCGCAGACGATAGACGCTGTGCTGGCCGCCGTCCTCGATAGCGGCCCGCCCAGGGGTGTCGCCACTGTGATCGGCCAGGCCCGCCAGGCGCTCCTGCCCGGACTGGTACTCCGGGCCGACTTCGAACAGTGGTGCGGCGCAACGGGAGCGGCAGCAGTGGGCGACGGTGAGCGGCAATGGCCGGCATTCGAAGACCTCGTCACTGCGCTGGACGACGCCCGGCCGCTGCTTGAGGCGGCAGAGACCGTGCTCGACGCCTTTGCCCGCAGCTCGACCTGGGGATGGGTGACGCTGGACAGCCAGGTGGTCCACAAGGGCTCACACCTGACGGTCCGCCGGGACCACATCCGCCGCCCCGACGGCACGGACGGGACATACGAGTACATCGAGGTCGCCGACACCGTCCGGGTGCTCGCCATCAACCCAAACGGGGAAGTCGTGATGGTGGAGGACCACTTCTATCTCCAAGCCGCCCAGCCGGTGCTGCACCTCCCCGGTGGTGCCGTCGATCCAGGTGAAGGCGTGGAGCAGGCCGGGCACCGCGAGCTGGAAGAGGAGACCGGCTGGCGAGCCGAACGCCTGGAGGTACTCGGTCGGATCGACCCGCTTCGCGGGGCGGCCCGCACCACCAGCCACCTCTTGCTGGCAACCGGCCTGAGCCCTGGCCAGCCCGCCCGGGAGGTCGCCGAGACTGGGATGAGGGTTCGCTACGTTCCCGCCGCCGAGGCCGTCCGCCTGGCCCGCACCGGCGGGATCCGCGAGGCCGGCAGCCTGACCGCGCTGCTGCTCGCCGAACTGCCGTCCGCCTGGCCCGCACCGGCGGGATCCGCGAGGCCGGCAGCCTGACCGCGCTGCTGCTCGCCGAACACCTCCTGCCGCCGGCCCAACTGCGGTGAACGCATGCCGGTCCGGTCGTAGGCCGACCGGACCGGCAGTTGCCAGGCTGCGTCCACGTCGGTGGGCGGGGCGCGGGCGACCTGCGCGACCTCGACAAGGTCAGTGGGCGCTGACAGAGGTGCTGGCTGGGACGCATGTCTTGGGGGCGGAGCCATGGTGGCTGGCGAGCCAGAGCCCCCGAGCAGACCTGCGATCGCGAGGACCTTGTGCCGGTTCCGCTTCCACCACGAGGGTGATCCCGCCACCATGATCCGCAGCTGCGTGAAGTCCGGATGCTCGCTGGGCGGCGTGTCCTTGAACAGTCCCATGTGCGATGAACCTCCTTTCGCCATCGGGAGATTCATGACCATACGCGGCGCCGCACCTTGATCGCCGGGATTAAACGTCCGAACGAGAGCATGGTTTCCGGGTCATCAGAAGACAAGCCCGCCGGAGCCAGCGATCACCACGGCTTCGTGTTCATCAAGACCGATCTCATCGACATCAGCAACCCTTGGCACTACCGATGAACCGACCACTAACCCGCCGAACTGCGAGAACATGCCGCACCAGGCCGCCGTCCCCATGCCGATTCACCCACTACCACTGGAGGCAAGCATGGTGAGAGCAGGAACGGCGGCGACCAAGTTGGTGGTCCTGCGCGGCCCTTCCGGCGCCGGCAAGAGCACGATCGCCCAGCAGATTGAGCTGCCACGGACGCGGAATCGCCATCGTTGGCCAAGACAACCTGCGTAGAACCGTCCTGCAGGAGCACGATGTCGCGCACGGCGCCAACATCGGCCTCATCGACACCGTCGCGCGCTACGCCTTGGACCACAGGTTTCACGTGATCATCGAGGGCATCCTGGCGACCAACCACTACGGTCAGATGCTCACCGCGCTGCTGGCCGAGCACCGCGGCCGCACCTGCTGCTTCTACCTCGACGTACCGTTCGAGGAAACGGTGCGCAGGCACTCAATGCGGCCACAGGCATCGGAGTTCACCGCCGAGGACATGGCGTCCTGGTACGAGGAGCACGATCTCCTGCCCGGGTCCGTGGAGCAGATCATCACTGCGGACACCTCGCTGGAGGAAGCCGTCGACTTGGTAGTCGCTGCCGCTGACCTCAACTGTCCTGAAGCCAACCCGACCGAACGCCCAAGGCCCGGCGGTTGAGCCGAAGCCGCGCCAGCTGCCTACGGCGCCGACTCCAGGCAGGGCTGGGCAACGGCGGATCCGTCCTGATCAGCATCCGAACCGGGCGATGGTGCTCTCCCCCACGCCGGGCTCCAGCACGGCAACGGGGGTGCCGTGCTGGCGTGCGCGAACTCGACGACCCTCGTCGGTCCGGCCGAGATCGCTCTGCCTCAGCCGCTACTGTCGGCGCCTACTCCGTCAGCAAGATCACTCGATGGCTGTACCTTGGGAATACCGTCATCGACCGCTTCGTCCTGCCACGAGTTGGGCGTATACCAGGATGCGTCGTCGTCTGCGAACTCGACACAGTTGTTCCGTTCCCACAGCACCCCCGGTCGAGTGCTCAATACGTCCTGGGTAGCGATACGCCAATCGTGGATCGCTCGCAGGTGTTCGTTAAGCACCCGCTGGGCACCGTCACACCAACGCTCCCAATCCGAGTCGTCACACTGTTCCAGCCTGGCCGCATCGGTCAGTCGCAGGGTACCCAGCGGTCTATCGGACCCCGTATGCGTTCCGCACGGCCGCGTCTGCCGGAGCCGCCGACGCCGCCCACCTGCGGCGTCGTCACCAGGTCGTAGACATTCCATCGCGTCAGCAAGCTTCAAGTACTCAAGGCCGTCGCCGAGCTTGGCGTCGAAGGCAGCGTCGTGCAAGGCAAGACCCAGTGCCAACATAATCATGTGTGCTTCGTGGGGTGGGCTGGCGATGTCGCTACCGTAGATTCGCTCGAAGGTCTCGCCGTCGTGCGGGATAGCCCAGGTCACGAGGCGCCGTGCCCACGTCATCGCCGCCATGAAGGGCGCATCGGTGACATGTGAGGTGATGCCGAATTCCCAGCTCCAATCCCGCAGTTCGCTCTGCACGTCGTTCGCGGGTTGTGGTGTCCGGTCCTCCTCCAAGCGGGGCAGCATCGACACCACGACAGGATCACCGCGATGGACTGGGATGAGCGGCCGGTCCGCAGGAACCCCGGCCTGGTAGATGGCATATGTCTGCCGCACGCTGGCTGCGTTTACCCCAGGATCGCTGAAGCCGAGACCGTCCTCGGGACAGATCAGGTAGGCCTTGCGATCCTTGGCTCGTAGCGTCAGACCAGTGGCACTCTGGCAACGCGGGCACCGCACCGTGCGAAACCACTGCTCAAAGGTGACCCAATCCATGTCGGGGACATGGATCTCCACCGGCACCATCAGCTGGACCTCGCCGGCCCACTCCCGCTCCTGACCCGCCATCTGCCCTCCTTCTTCAAGCCCACCAGGAGTCTGGCATCCAATCGACCCTCCGCACTGCGGAATCGCGAGGGAAGTCGGACAGGACCCCCGGAGAGCCTCATCGACCTGGCAACCTGAACTGCTGAGGATATTGACCCCAGAGCCGGGGGCCTCGTCCTGGACTCTGCCCCGGCTTGGCCTCCAGCTGATTGACGGTCATCTCCGCAGTCTCCAACCGGCTCTCGGCACCACTGACACCTGGCTGCCAGGTACCCCGACGGCGCCCGAGCGCCTACGCGGCTGTCTCGTCTAGGCCGTGGTCTGCGAAGAAGCTGCGCCACTCCTGTACAGCCTGTCGCGCCTTCGTCAGAGCGTCCTCTGTGCCCGTGACTCCGCTTTTCGTGTCCGTCCACTCGATCCGGAACGATGCCGACTCTTCGGTGACCGTGCCTCCGGTGGCGTAGGCCTCGCGCTGTCCCAGGTTCCGCTTGAGATGCTTGCTGGTGTTGGCGACGTCGCGCGCCAGCGCGATGCCGGGCTGCGTCTTTGCGTAGCCGTCGACGGAGTCTCGTGCGACCTGTGGCACGGCCGGGTCGTTCCGAAGCCAGTCCTTGAGGTGCCAGACGTCCTTGCAGAACTCCGTGGGGAGCGTCCGCCAGTCCGATGGCGGGTCAATCCTGCGAGCCGCCACGTCCTCCAGGTCCGCTAGGCCCTTGAGCACCGCGCGCCATAATTCCTGCCACGGGCGGTCCTTCACATAGGTGACGGACGCCTGCGCCGAGTCCTCGGCGCGGGCGGTATCGCCGGCCGTGACGAGGTACGTGCGCTCCGTCTCGCCGCAGTCAGGGCACGGGTCCCCGCTCGGGAGTCCGCCGATCCCGGCGCCGCACGCACTGCACGACACAGGCCACTCGGGAGTCTCAGCCTCTTCGCCACTCGTCATGAGTCGATCGTCCGACCGACGGGACGGTCCTGCAGGCGCAGTGGACCGGAGGGCGCACCATCCGTCTCCTGGTTCCGTCCGCCCCTGATGCTCCCATATGGCGAAGCTGGGGTCCGGCGCCGCAATCAAGGCCCTCCCCAGCAGTACAAAGTCGCCCAGAAGACCGCTGGCGACCGCGACCTCAGGCGTCAGACGATGTGGACCCGCTCCAGGTTTCCCGCACTGTCGCGCAGTAGCAGCTCCTTGCCACCATGCATCTCCTCAGCGATGAATCCGTAGACCTGGACCGCTCGATTGATGGAGTCCGCCCTGGTCAGCCCAGTCGCCTTCATGATCTTGGCGAGGGCCTGCTGGGCAACCGGGATCAGGGTCAGACTGAACCGCTCACTGGTGGGTCGATCGTCGGTCATCTTGTCACCTCCTCCGAGACTCTGGCACAGCTATCGACACCACAAAAGGTAGCAGAGAAGCATCATCGATGCATCACTTGCGGTGCACTTTGAGTGCGCATGTCCTCGCAGAGCAGTATGGTTCTGCTGGCGCAGCTGGCTACTGCGCTCGCTCGATCCTTCGAACCGCTCACGAGGAGGCAACCGTGCATGCACGTTGCGAGACCAGGAACCATCAGGCGCGTCCGTCAGGCCTAAGCCCGGCCGCAAGTTGCGGCGGTGACGTGCCGTAAGGGCACTCACCGAAGGGCTTGACCTCGGAGCCGGTCGTCCCGATCCCGACCGAGCGCCGAAGCCGAGCTATCTCGGGGGAGCCGTTCCTCCGACTCGGCCGTTCCGTAAGGAGACGGCATATGACGACCACTCAGCAGTCCAGCCAGGACCAGGAGAGCAGCAGCAACATCCCCGCACAGGCGCAGGGGGCCTTGGACGCCGTCGGAGACACCGACACCACGACCCCTGCCGCGGCAACCACCATCTTCGCCGTCGCCGAAGCCTCGTTCAAGGCCGACAAGACGGGAGCCGAAGCCAAGATGACGGTCCCCGGCACCAGCGCCGACAAGCTGATCTCCCACGCGAGTGCGCTCGCCCTGCCGGCGATCCTCATCGTCGGTATCGTCCTCACCATTACCTACGGCAAGAACTCCGGCCTTCCCGGGCCGGTAGAGTCGGCCGTGGTCCTGATCCTCGCCCTTGCCGTGGCACTCATCGCCGTAGTGCGGACGCTCGGCAAGGACCACTAACCCCCGACGCCCCTGCCTATCAAGGAATAGCGCCACCACGACCAGAAGTGTCTGGCGGGAAGCGGGTGGGCCGCCTGGCGGCCCACCGCCACCGCCCGGATGGAATCGGAGGGCATTTGATTGAGCCGTCGACAACACCCCATCCAGCCTCTCGGATCCGTCCCGGCAGCGCCATTTTCGATGGTCAAACCACGGTGGGAGAGCCAGAGAAGTCCGCGATCTCGGCGAGACCATGAACGGTCGTACTGCCTGTTGCGCGGTTGCACCTTTCGGCTTCTGACGAAGTCGGTACGCTGGGTTGAGGGTTCAAGGTCCCAGCTCGGCGTTGAGAAGGGCAATCACGGCTTCGACAACGCAGCCCTCTTGCTCGACTGGGTAGCCTCGGCTCAGGCAGCCTTGAGCAAGTGGCGCGGCCGGGCTTGACAGCATCGTGCGAAGGTCGGCCCACACGGGGCTGTCTGGCGACCAGGGTTCCTGTGGCGTGTGGGCCGGGGCCAGTCCGACGTCACAAATCATCGAGCTTTGCTGGGCACTTGGGGTGAGCGAGCTCCAGATAGCAGTGGCGATCCGAGTCCCGCCGAGGTCCGCATCCGGGGCGATGACGACACGAGCGGCCTGGTCGGCGAGGCCGGTGATGTGCTTGAGGATGTCATGGCTCGGCATGCCGGCGTGGTAGATGATCCCGGGCCGCTGGCTGCTCGGGACGAATGCGTCGTACAGGGACTCCGCGGCTTGGAGGTTCTCGACCACGATCAGGGTCCTGCTGCGCAGCTCGAGCCGCAGGCCCGCGATGGCTGCCGGCAGTAGGACGATTCCGAGGTCGTCGAGGCGGCTGTGGTGGCCTCTCGCGAGGGCCGTAATGGGTCCTCCAAGCCCCACGCGGCTGTGGCCGCGTAGGCCGACCGCCTCGACCAGCGCGGTGGGAATACCCGACTCGCGAAGGGTGGAGATCGCGTCGTCCCAGGTCTTGGTGTTGCGGGTGTGTGCGAGCGAGAAGGCCCGGGGGCTGGCGTGGCGTATTCCAGCACCGAGGTCGCGGGCCACAGCGGCGAGGATGGCGGTGCGCTTCGGGGCTGGCACCGGTCGGTCCAACTCCCGGACGAGCGCGTCGTCGAGGTACTGGAGATCATCGGGGTCTATGCCGTCGGGTAGCGCGTCGAGGTCCCGGATGGCGTCGCGGGCGCGCTGCAGCGTGGTTGTTATGCGGTTACGGGTAGCTTCGCGTGCCTCCTTGTGCAGACGTGCCTGACCTCGGCCAGCGATAGTGAGGTGCCAGCGGAGAGGGGTGCCGAGAGCTAGGTCATCGGTGACCTCGCAGCGCAAGGTGATGGCTCCGGCGCGCACGAGGTCGATGGCTCGGGGCCAGGCGTTGTCGGCGAAGCGCGCCTTGACGGTGCTCCACGTGCGGGTGGAGGCGCCGAGAATGAAGCTGCGGTCTCCCTGACGGCCCTCGTTCAGAACGGCTTCAAGAGCGGCCGGGTCCGGCGCTGTACTGGCCATGAGGTCTACGTGCTTGTCCCGGAGCCGCTTTCCGCCCTGAAGGACGATCCGGCGGGTGCCGTCGCTGTCAGGGCGGGTGCGTTGGATGGTGCGGGCTGTCAGGCCGATCGGCGTGCCTACCAGATGCATGACGGGCCCCTGGTGGGGCTGGCTGGCGGCGGTCACCACAATGCTCGTCCTGCCAGTAGCGCTTCGAGGGTGAGTTCGACGCGCTCGTTGTTCTCGTCATAACCGAACATGCGGGTGGCGGTGTTGAGGGCTTCGGTGTGGCTCGGGTAGTGGAAGTAGAGGAGGCTGCCGTAGAAGTCGGCGGCGTCGTCGATGAGGGTCTCCTGGCACGTGCCCAGGACGCTGATGCCGTGCTGCTCGGCGGTGCCGGCGATGGCGGAGAGCACTTCACGGCGGTGGTGGTATCCGAGGGCGTCGCCGAGTTCGTCGAGGATGAGGACTCGTCCGCGAGGGTGCGGTGAGGCCAGCAGTGCCGCGAGGACGAGGTGGATGGAGAACAGCTTCTCCTGGGCGGCGTTGGTGATGTTGTCGTACGGGAGCATCGGTCCAGTGGGGGTGCGTCGCCAGCAGGGTGTGATCTCGCAGCGCCACATGTCGGAGAGCGATGCCGGTGGGGTGAGGGTACGGCGGAGTTCGGCTCCGTAGAGGCCGGCTCCGCGGTTGAGGCGGTCGAGGGCGTCCTCGATGTCCTGGAGCGCCTGGTCGAGTCGCAGGGTGATGCTGCCCTGCATGGCGCGCACGCTCTGGTTGAGGTCGGCGACGGTTTGCTGGGCTGCGGCGAGGCCGACTTCGCGTTCCTCTCGGTTGGCTGTGACACGGGCCCGGGTGCCTCGGTCGATGTCCGCGCGTGTGCCGAGCCATTCCTGGATGGCGTTCGCCGGCCGCTCGAAGGCTTCGGCGCTGGCGAACTGGCGGCTACCCTCCTCGCCGGCTTGGTTGGCTCGCAGTTGTACAGCCTGCGTGATGGCAGGGATCGGGGCGCCTGCGCCGCTGATGAGGTCGATGCCGAGGTCGGCGATGGCCTGCTGCAGGTGGCGGCCGGCCAGCTCCCGCAGTGAGATCTCGCTTCGGCGTTCGGGCGGTAGCGCGTTGGGATCCTGCTGCTGGCCGTCTGGGGGCAGGCGGAGGGCGGTTCGGGCCTGGTCCGGGCTTCCGGCCCGCTCCATCCAGTAGTCAATGTTCAGCGTGGTGAGCTGGCGGGAGAGGTCGTCATCCTGCTCGGTGAGGTTCTGCTCGGTCTTCCGGGCCGCCTGGAGCTGGTGCTCGGCGTCCTTGCGTTGCAGGACGAGGACCTTCTGTTTCACCAGAGCGTCCTCCTTCACCTGTGCGGCCTGCTCGGATACGGCGTGCAGGCGCTGCAGCTCCGGTGCGAAGTCAGCGAGTTCGGTTTCGAGTGCTTGGCGTCGTGTGCGCAGCTCGGTGGCTCGTTGCGCGTGTTCCAGGCGCCGGACGAGCAGGTCGGCGTCCTCCTGTGCCGTGCTGGCGCGTTGCGCCGCCTCGACCGTAGTGCGCAGTGTCTCTTGGGCCTGGTCGACGAGGTGGTGTAGGCGTTCGAGGAGGGCGCTGCGGCCGGTGATGGGTTGGGGGAAGCCACCGAGGATTCGCAGGCCTAGTTCGTCGTCGAGAGCGGCGATCGGGTCGGTGGTGGTGTGCAGGCGTTCGGCCAGGGTGTGGAGGAAGGGGCGGAGGGCGGGTGTGGCGAAGGCTGGGGATCGTGCGGATCGGCTGTTCTGGCGCAGGACGAGGACGGCGCCGGGGAGTTCGGCGAGTTCGTGCGTGGCGCGGTCGGCTTGGTCTGCGTCGATGCACACCGCGTCGCGGTAGAGGGCGAGTCGGGCCTCCCAGCGAGCTCGTTGGTTGGGTGGGATTTCGAGGCCGTCGAGCAGGCCGACGGCCTCGATGCCGGCGGCGGTGAGGATCTCGACGGTGCGTCCGGCCTGGCCGTAGTGGCCTCTCTCGGCCTTCTCGATGTCGCGCAGTGCGCTGGTGCGAGCGGCTTCGGCTGCGGTGCGGCGCACTTCGGCGTCGAGGGTGGTCCTGCGTGCTTCGCTTGCTGCTCGACGGGCGTCGTCCAGGGTGCCGTGCGCTCCGACGGCTTCCCGTTCTGCTTGCTGGATCTGCTCTTGGGTGTTGGTGATGTCCAGCCGCAGGCCCCGTTCCCGGTCGAGGGCTTGGTTCAGTCGATTGGTCGCGGTCTGGTTCTTCTCGTCGGCTTCGCGGAGGTCCTGGTCGACCTTCCGTGTGTCCTGCAGTGCGCTGAGGCCCTCTGCGGCGCGAGTGACAGCGCGCTTCGCGTCGTCGAGGAGTGGCTGGATGTCCTGCTTAGCGGCGGATAGTTCCTGCTGCTTGTCGAGGACGTCGAGCAGGCCACGGGCGTAGTGCAGTTGCCAGAAGTCCCATGCCTGGTTGAGGTTTTGGCGGGCCTTGTCTCGCTGGTCGATGGCGTTGAGTGCCTGCTCCTCCTGGGCGAGGGCGTTCTCGTTCTCGTGCTCCAGGTCGGTGAGCTGGGCTGTTTCCCGGGCGAGGTCGCGGCGCACTGCCTCGTCGGTTTCGAGCAGGTGCGCTCGGCCGGTGAGGTCGATCAGGGCTGCTCCGATGCCGGCTGGGGTGAACAGTCCGGTCTCCAGTTTCAGGAGCGAGGGTCCGCCTCGGCGCTTGCCGCGGGATGTGAGGTAGGCCAGGCAGCGCGGGACCGGGCCGTAGAGCCGCTCGGCGTACTGGGTGGCGCCAAGTGCCGGGCTCGGCAGGGACTTGAAGATCGCCGGTGCGGCGCTGTGCCGGTCCTCCTCGTCGTTGGAGGTGGCCAGGTGCACGCCGGGTGCGTGGCGGATCTGGACGTAGGGGGCTGTGGCGGAGATCCTCATCCAGACGGTGTGAGCGGTGGCCAGGACGTCGTCGGGGTTCGCGAAGACGCCGGCGATGAATCCGAAGGTCGCTGCGGGATAACGCTGGGCCGCGACGCCCGCGGTGTCGGGTTCGAAGAGCAGCTGTGCGACGGCCGCCGGGCCAGCCCCGTACATCCGCCACTCGGGATCGCCGAGCAGGAGGGACACGCTGGCCATCCAGCTGGTCTTGCCGGACTCGTTGGAGTCCTCGGGGCCTTTGCCGGTGACGGCGACGAAGCAGCTGGGGACGAGAACGACCGGGGCCGAGGGATGGCGGGCGATGTCAAAGAGCTGGACGCACACCAGTTGGCGGTCGCCGATGATGCCGAGATCGATCTCCCGTTCGCTGGTGGGCTCAACCGGCTGGGCCTGGGTGGTCATGATTCACGCTCCTCCAGCGACGGAGCAACTGGCGAAGGTCGGGGCGCCTGCTCGCGTCGGCCACGGATGATGTCTGCCCACAGCGAGTGGGGCAGGGTGACCAGGATCAGGTCCTCCCAGAGCCTGGTGGACTGCGCTTCGGTCAAGCGCAGCAGGGCTGGTCCGGGCAGGAGTTGCCCTCGGTAGCCCGTGCGCAGCAGGCGCCGGGCCTTGAGTCTTCGCACGGCGAATCTGACGTGGTCGTAGGTGAAGTAGTTGTCCGTGTTGGCATGGATCTCCGCTACCGAGGTCCCCGGGCCATCGCTGAACCAAGAGGTGGAACGGTGCTGACCCCCGGCCCGCGGAATCGCCACGGTGCGCAGCAGAGCGATGGCCAGCACGGCTCGGTCGGCTTCCGGAAGGACACCGATTCCCTCGGAGGCCAACCGGAGCGCGACGTCGTCGTCGTAGCCGCTGATGTAGCCGGCCACGGTGCGGTGTTCGCGCGCGAGCAGCACGCGGCCAGCCGCCTCGAGGCGGTGGGCGACGACGGCACGCAGGGCATCGTCAGCCAGTGCCGGGAATGCCTCGCCTGGCACGATGCCGTCTGCGATCTCCAGGGCGCCGATTGCTGCCTGGACGAGGGTTTCTTCGCGATCCGACAGAACGTCAGTCATGATTCGTCGTCCTCTGACTGCGAGGCGGTGTACTCGTGCGGCCGGGGCAGGTGGTCGTACATGCGACGAACGGCCTCGGCGAACGTGTCAGGCAGGGCCGCGACTGCGGGGCCCAAGCGCAACCGGCGGCCGTCCTTGCAGATGAGCAGGAATAGGTGGAGGTCCGTATCGATGGCGGCTTTGACGGCGCGGGCGTCTGCGCCGATCTCCCACAGGGTGTCGACGACATCCGCACGCCGGAAGGGCTCTCCGGGATAGGGGCGCTGGCGGACGTCGCGCCATGCGGCAGCGAGGCATACGGCGAAGGTGAGCGACTGCGTCGCGCTGAGCCGTCGGACCGGGTACGAGGCGGCCTCCTCGGGCACGGGCGCCAGGGACCATCCGAGCGTCAGAACACGGCGCAACTCGCCGGGCTGGCCGGAGGCTGCCGCGGGCGTCGGGAGCGGGCCCTCGCACTCAACCAGGCGCCGGCCGCAGGCGAGCGCCCGGCACTGAGCGGCCTCGACCGTCTGGGCGGGCACGTCGGTCAGGTCTCTCAGACCTTGGGCCCGGACCGAGGCAAGGAGGTAAGCCGGATCAGAGACCTTCATGGCGTTCCTCGTGCCTGCGGTGCCGCAGTTGTTCGGGCGGTTCGGTGGTCTGTCGGTGGAGGTGAACAGGGTGGAGGTAGGTGACCCATCCGATGCGGTCGACGATCAGTTCGATGCTGATCCGCAGCC
Source organism: Kitasatospora acidiphila (assembly GCF_006636205.1). Classification (NCBI taxonomy): domain Bacteria; kingdom Bacillati; phylum Actinomycetota; class Actinomycetes; order Kitasatosporales; family Streptomycetaceae; genus Kitasatospora; species Kitasatospora acidiphila. The sequence goes on from NZ_VIGB01000003.1 coordinate 1,281,654, forward strand.
GGTAAGGGGCGTACGGGTCCGCGTCGAGGCCGATCAGATCCGCCAGCAGGCGGGCCGCGGAACGCCAGCGAGAGTGGCGAAGTTCGTCCGTGAGGTCCGCCTGGTCGCTTTCCAGTAGGACGCGCTCGGCCAGGTGCTCCTGGCGGCTGCGCTCGCGGGAGCGGGCCTCGCCCATGCGTTGCGCGGGATCGGGCTCTGGTGGAACCTGCGGCATCGGTGGGCGGCGGCGCACCCGAACGTAGGGGGCGAAGTCCTCGACAGCCTCCATCAGCGCGCCGGCGTCGAGCCACACCGATGGAGGGTCCACGACGAGGTCAGCGCCGAACTGGCCGAGCAGAGCCAGCGGCGCATGCCGGGCCGCTTCGAGGTACTCCTCAGCGCTGAGCACCTCGAAGTCCAGTGTCCGGCCTCCCTGCTCGATCACTCGCTGGCCGGCGGCCGTCAGCCCCTGCTGGTAGTGCTGCTCGGCAGCGACCAGCGCCACAGCCTGGTGATCGAGAGCGTGATCACCAGGGAAAAAGTCGGAGACCTCCTCGTTGAGCTGCTTCACCCGTGTGCTCAGGCCCGGGTGGTTGTGCTCCCGCTGCTCATCGGCCAGCTCACGGATGCTGGCCACCGCGACCAGCCGTTCGAGGTGGATGGCGTACACGGTCAGCATCTGGCGGCAGAACATGATGTTGAACTCGATCGTGGCCCGGTCGCGGGTCGGCTGGCCGATAAGCGCCCTGGTCTCGTCGAGCAGCGCAACCAGCTCGTCGATGCCTCGGTGCCTGCGCAGCCGCTCGTGGACTAGCGTGGCCGGGCCGACCGCCGGGTGAAGCGCGTAGCGCTGCTGGTGCTTCTTGGCGAGGTAGGGCTGGATCGCACCGTAGTGTTCGAAGATCGCCCATCGGGAATCGAAGAATTCCTGCGCGTACTGCGGTGCGCGCCGCTCTGCGATCAGAGACCACACCTCGCTCCTGGTGGGCCCGCCGGACATCCCGCTGTCCGCGAACGCACCAACGACATCGCGTGCGAACGCGAGAGCCTCCGGACCTTCGAGAAGAGCTTCCCGGAACTTGGCAACCACCGCGCTGAACGCACGAACATTGCGGGCCTGTTGGCTCGGGCTGAGATGCCTGGGCAGGCCCTCGGGATCCCCAGGCATCGCAGAATCGTGCTGCGACTCGTCCGCCGCACCCATATCCGACACTTCCCGCAATTGCTATACAAGTGCCCTTATTGTCCGCCAATGGGAAGTATGCGACAAGTATCGGCAGTGGCTGGACCGCCGCCCGTCGCCGAGACGATCCAGGAGAGTGCATTTTCCCCGTTTTGGTGGCACGGAAGCCAAGGGCTGCGGGATCGTCACCCTGGAGCCCCAGCCCGGGGGCTCTTCGGGCACCGGGGTCGCCGGAGGGACACCATGGGTGAGCGGGAGACGTGGACGACGGAGGAGTTCGGCTCGTCGCATGAGGGCACGGTCGGGGTGCTCCTGGCGGACGGCACCGTCCCCGAGCCGGTCACCTACCTGCTGATGAGCGGCGGGTGCGGGATGACGGTTTCGCACTGGAGCGTCTACGACGGCCGCATCGGACTCGCACCGCGGGCACACGCGTTGCGGGCGGTGTGCTGCTGTGGCTGGACCGGCCCCGAGCACCTGTTGAACTGGGATGAGATCGGTGAGCAGGCGCTGTCCACGGCGGGCGCCGACGCTGCCGGTACGTGCATGGAGGAGTGGGGCCGGCACACCGTGGAGGTGGAGCAGTCGGCGATCGCTCTACCGGAGGCGGTTACCGATCTGTTGGAGCGGCTGGAGGCGGAGATCGAGAAGCTGGAGAAGACCGCCCCACTGGTGGCGCTGCGAGCGGCCCGCCGACTGGAGGTGACCGCCGAGCGGGTCGCTTACTGGCCCGCCCACGAAGCACGGCACGGCACGAGCCTCGATGAGGTCGCCGCCGCCCTCGGCCTCAACGAGGACGGTGCGCGCCAGCTGCTGGCCCGCTTCGGCAACTGGGACCCCTACAGCTGAGAGGCGACCCGACCACCCATCACGTGTCGAGCTCGGAGCTTCCTCTCCGAGGGCCTGGTGGCGTTGCCTGGATTCGGAGGGAATACCGCGTTCCTCTTCGTGATTGGCCCCTCCGTACAGTCGTGCGAAGGGGACATGAGTGGCCGATCTGAAGATCTTCCAGCGGGATGCCGATGGCCGTGAGGTCGAGCTGCGAGGCTCGACGGTAGCGCGGGAGCGGGAGCTGCAGCGGCGGGTCGAGGGGGCGCTGGAGGAAATGCTGGGGGTCCGGCTCCTGGCGTCGGAGTACTCGACCGGGGACTGGCACCGAGGGCGGATCGACACGCTTGGTCTGGACGAGGACAACGTCCCAGTGATCATTGAGTTCAAGCGGGGCCGGGACGCCGGCATCATCACGCAGGCGACTTCCTACCTCGTCTGGATGAAGGCACACCGCCACGAGGTGGAGGCGCTGGTGCGCAGACGCCTGGGCAACAAGGTAGCGGGTGCGGTCGACTGGCGACGGCCCCGGGTGATCTGTGTGGCGGGCGAGTTCTCGCGGCACGACCGGGCTGCTGCTTCGCTTCACCAACGGGAGCACCGCGTGGACCTGGTGCGCTATCGGGTGTTCGGCCCGGATCTGCTGACGTTGCAGCTGGTCGAGACCGTCCCTGGGTTCGGCGTTCCCATGGAGTCGGCCGAACTGGTCAGTGAGGTGGCCGCCGAGCCGGAGGCGACGGCGACCCTGGCTTCTGATCAGGTCGAAGTGCCCGAGACTCTGGCAGAGCTGTACGGCGAGCTGGACGAGGTACTGACCGGGGCAGGCGAGCTGGAGGTGGTAGTGCTGAGGCACTACATCGCCTACCGGAGGATGCTGAACGTGGCATCGGTGATCTTCCGTCCGTCGGCGTCGCACCGGGCGATCCTGATGTACCTGCGGCTGGACCCAGACACGGTGAAGCTGGAGGACGGCTTCACGCGCGATGTGCGGAGGATCGGTCACCTGGGGACGGGTGACCTTGAGGTGCGAATCGCCTCGTCGGCGGACGTGGAGAAAGCGGTGCCGCTGATCAGGCGGGCAGTCGAGGAGTCCTGACGGGCAACGAAGGGCGGCTGGAGCGTGGTGCTCCGGCCGCCCTTCGCGTGTCTGCAGCCGGTCCGTCCGGTGGCAGGTCTCATGGTCACGCCTCCGGGCCGGCGAGGACGAAGTCGTCCTGGGTCAGCTCGTCGCGCAGGCGCTGTTCGGCGATCTCGGCGTAGTGCGGGGAGAGTTCGACGCCTACGAAGCGCCGGCCTTCGCGGAGGGCGGCGACGCCGGTGGAGCCGCTGCCGGCGAAGGGGTCGAGGACGGTCCCGTTCTCGGGGCAGATCTGCACGAGCTGCTGCATGATCTCCAGCGGCTTCTGGGTGATGTGGACCCGGTCCTTGCGGGGCTGGGAGGCGATGAAGTGGCCGGGCAGGTAGATGTTCCGCGAGTTGTCGAGGCGGCCCTTGACGCCCCAGGTGATGAACTCCGCGGACTGCTTGAAGCCTCCCTTCCTCGGCCTACTGGCGGGCTTGATCCACGGGATCGTGCCCTGCCAGGTCCAGCCCGCCATCTGCAGCGCGTCGCTGGTGGTGGGCTCCTGCCTCCAGTCGGAGAAGACCATCGCAACGGAGTGCTCGGTGCTCGCCCGGTACGCCTCGGTCATCAGCTCGGTCAGCCACGACCGGTAGGAGCGCTGGTCGCGGTTTTCACCCGGGAAGGTCTTCAGGTCGTGCTCGACACCGGAGGTCACGTACTTGGCGCGGGCGTCGCGGCTGGTGCGCTCGGAGCTGGTGCGCCCGCCGCTGTTGTACGGGGGGTCGGTGATGACCGCGTTGACGGACTCGTCGGGCAGGGACTTGAGGACGGTGAGGGCGTCGCCTCGGTGGAGGGTGAAGTCGTTCATGGGGCCTCTTTCAGGGCAGGGGTGGACTTCAGGGCAGGGGTAGACCCGCTCCCGGCGGCGCCCGGCGGCAGCCGCCGGGAGCGGGGTTGACCGGGACAGTAGCCGCGATTCGCGGCCGGACCTAACGGCGGCGAAGGCCTCGTCGGGTCTGGTGGAGGGGTCGTTTGGTGCGGCCGTCTTTCGCGTCTACTGTCTCGCCATGCCAACCGGGCAGGAGGCCGACTCGGCCGGGTCCGGCCTGTGTTGATCCGTGCTGCCTCGTTCGAGCGGGGCCGTGCGCGGGTCCCATTCCCTGTCGTCCTTGCCCCGAGGAGTCCCTATGTTCCGGCTGAGATTACAAGCGCGGCTGGCTGCCGCGCATGACCCGAGACCGGCGTCCAGGAGCTACCAACTCCCGTTACCCGGGCCCGCCCTGAAGGCGGATTCACTACCGGCGCGGTGCCGGCGGCTTCTTCGCACGAGAGCCGGCACCGCGCCTCCTACGAACCCCGAGGAGCCGCTGCGATGCAGCATGCCCTGGCACAGCTGTGCCTTGACCCGCCGTCCCCGCTCGTCCCGGCCGTCGGCCTCGCCGAGCGGCGGCGACGATGAAGAAGACCACGGGCGGCATCGTCGGTCTCGTCGCTGCCGGTCCGCTGCTGCTGGCCCTGCCGATTCTCGGCGTCGCGGCCGGGACCGCCTCGGCTGCCTGCTCCACCAACGACACCCAGGCTGTGGACGCTTCGGCCGTGGCCACCCAAGTGAAGGCGATCCTGGCCGGGGGCAGCAGCAGTTCGGTCTCGGTGCCCGGTCTGGACGACCCGGTGCACCAGGTGCCCAACGCCAAGACCATCGTCACCACCGGCGTCGCGATGAGGGTTCCCGCCCGAGGACAGATCGCGGCGCTGGCAACTGCTCTGCAGGAGAGCGGCCTTCAGAATCTGACCTACGGCGACCGCGACTCACTGGGGCTGTTCCAGCAGCGTCCGTCGCAGGGCTGGGGTACCGCGGAGCAGATCCTGGATCCGGTCCACGCGAGCACCGAGTTCTACTCGGCATTGCTGCAGGTGTCGGGCTGGCAGTCGATGACCGTCACTCAGGCCGCCCAGGCGGTGCAGCGTTCGGCGTTCCCGGATGCCTACGCCAAGTGGGAGCCGCTGGCCACCGCCCTGCAGGGGGCGATCGTGCCGCTGCTCGCGCCAACGGCCGGAAACTCGTCGCCGAGTCCGGCGCCGTCCGGATCACCCGGCGCTGGCAGCTCGCCACCCAGCCCGGCCAGTGGCTGTTCGAGCGGCGGCAGCGACGGACCCGGGTTCGGGACCCTCCCGCCGGGCACCCTGCCGGCCGCGTACACGATCCCGGCCGACGCACCGCCGCAGGTGCAGACCGCGATCCGCTGGGCGCTCGGCCAGCTCGGCACCCCGTACCAGTGGGGTGGCACCTGCACCGACCCTCACGGGCCGGACCCGATGGGCCGCTGCGACTGTTCAGCCCTGATGCAGGCGTCCTATCGGGCGGCCGGCGTCACCCTGAGCCGAACCACCTACGACCAGGTCACCGAAGGCCAGGCGGTCTCGGTGGACGCCCTCAAGCCGGGCGACCTGCTGTTCACCGAAGGCTCGGCCCAAGCGCCCGACCACGTCGGGATGTTCATCGGCGGCGGTCTTGTGGTGCAGGCCCCGCACACCGGCGACGTGGTCAAGATCTCGACCCTCGCTGACTGGAAGCCGCAGGTTCTCGCGGCCCGCCGGATCGTCTGACCGGCCTTCCCTCCCCCTCCCCTCTTCGGGCTGCCTTAGCGTGCCCACATTCGAACTGGAGTACCGCATGCTTCTCGCCGCCAAGGCCGTTCAGCTGGCCTACGACCCCGGAATCACCCCGAACGAGGGCGGCCTTCCCGGCCTGTCCGTCCTCAAGGAGGTGATGGGGTCGATGAACCTCTTCGCCATCATCGCCGTGGTCGGCGCGCTCGCCGTCAGCGCGGGCGTGTGGGCTTGGGGTCACCACTCGGGCGGCCACCAGGCCGAGGCCAACGGCAAGAAGGGCGTCCTGGTGTCCGCCGGGGCGGCCCTGCTGCTCGGCGCCGCCAACGGGATTGTGGCGTTTTTCACCGGGCTGGGCGGCCAGGTCCACTGATGCAGCGATTCCTTACCTCTGCTTCCCGTAGCGGTGAGCCCGGCGGCGCATCTCGCGTGCGCCGCCGGGCGCTGCTCGGCACCGCGGTCCTGGTGCTGCTCGTCGCACTCGCCGGCCTGGCCGCCTACCTCACCCGCGACGGCAGTGCCACCCCCAATCCCCATGTTCCGCAGCTGAGTTCCGCGCCGTTTCCGTCCACTGCGCCGGCCGCTTCTTCGCCTACACCACCCGCCGGCGAACGCGGGAAGTTGCCCGTTGCGCCGTCGACGCGTGACCCGATCACATTCGCGAAGGCTGCGGCCGTGGCGCTGTGGTCCTACGACACCCGCGCCTACTCCCAGCCCGTGCTGGAGGCCGCGCTGCACCGGTGGTTGACCGGCGAGGCGCAGTACGCCGATGCGGCCTCGGTCGATGCCCTGGTGCCGTCGCCGGTGTTGTGGGGCCGGATGGCCGACTCGGGCCAGTTCGCCATCGCCACGGTGACCGAGGCGCACTTCCCGGACTCCTTCACCCGGGCCCTGCAGGCGGATCCCGGGGCTTTGACGCAGGCGTACGTGTACGCCGTCACGGTCTCCGGCCGGCAGGCGATCGCGTGGAACGGTGCTGCCGCCGGTGGCGGCGAGGACCGGGTCACCACCCTGGCCGTCCAGTGCCGCCCCTCCCAGCCCTGCGCGCTGGCCGGTGTCCTGCCGGCCGTCGCGCCCTGACCCCCGCCCCAGAAAGGAGGCATCGACATGGGAGTCTGCGACCTTCCGCTGATGAGCACGGTCTGCGGTGCCGTCAACTTCGCGAACAACCCCGCCGGGGCCGTTACCGACGGCATCGGCGCCTGGATCGCCAAGTCCGCGGGTGAACTCGCCGCCAGCGCGGCCGACCTCGCGGCCAAGGCCGTCAACTCGACCACCGCGATCGACCTGAACGCCGGCTGGTTCCGCGCTGACTACGAGCTGCTGCTGCCGATCGGCCTGGCCGTCATCGTCGGCACGTTCTGCATCCAGCTGATGTTCGCCGCCTGGCGACGCGACGAACGGGCCCTGGCCCAGGCCGCGATCGGCACGATGACCGGCGTCCTGTTCTCGTTTTGCGCCGTCAGTTTCACCACCGTGGCCATCACCGTGGTCGACGCCCTGTCGGAAGGGCTCTTCCAAGCGGCCAACACCAGTGTCGACGACGCGATCCGCCGCGTGATCAAGGTCGACGAACTGGGCGCGATGTACGGCCTGGGCTGGGGAGTGTCGGCACTGGTCGCCCTCGGCTGCGCGATCGGGGCGTTCATGTACTGGGGCGTCATGGTCGCCCGCAAGGTAGGGGTCCTGATCCTGGTGGCGTTCGCGGTCTTCGCGGGCAGCGGCGGCGGCTGGGAGGTCGCCAAGCGCTGGCGGCGCGGCTGGACCGAGGCCACCGCCACCCTGGTGGTCAGCAAGCTGCTGATGACCGTGGTCTTCCTGATCGGTGTTTCCGCGATGGGCAAGTCGGATGCCAAGGACGGCATGTCTGCCCTCTCAGACGCGATGGCCGGCATCGTCGTGATGATCCTGGTCTTGCTGTGCCCGTACGCCACCTACAAGTTCGTCCACTGGGCGACCGACAACGGCGGCCACGACGACATGCACCGCACCGGCATCGCCGGACTCGCGGTCGCAGCCGGCGCCGCGAAGACGGCCGCCAGCCTGGCCATGCGGACGGGCACCGGCACCCCCGCTCCCCAGGGCCCGGCCCAGGTACCGGGCATGGGCAGCGACGGCGTCGCCTCCGGTATCGACCCCACCGGCCGCATCAGCAAGGAGGGCATCGACGCCGGCCCGGCCCGGCCGCAGTCCACCTTCCGCTTCGGCGAGGATCCCAGCGCCCCCGGCGACAGGGGTCGTGCCCTGGTCCAGCGCCCCGGCATCCCCGCGCTGATCACCCGGCCCGGCTCCGGCGGCACCCAGCCGACGGCCGACGGCGAGAGCCCGGAGGCCCCGGCTGCACCGAGGGCCCCGGATCTCGCTACCGCCGGCCCCATCGCCCCGCCCCCGCCCAGCACGCCTGCCGCTCCGGCTCCCCGTTCGTCGGCTCCGGCTCCGGCTCCGGACAGTCCCCCTCCGGCGGGGCTCTCCACCGCCGAACCGGTTCGCTTCATCTTCCCGAACCGACCCTCCACGCCCGGTTCCTGACCACCGCCTGGGGTGGGCCCCGGCCTGCGGCCCACCCCAGGCGCCCACCACTTCCACCCCCGAAGGAGTCCAGCCATGACGTCCAGAAGAGCGCCGCGCCCCCGCCCGCCGCCCACACGCTCACCCCTGGATCACCCGATGTCCTCCATTCCGACGCCCGACGCCGCCCCTGCGAGGGTCAAGTTCCCCCACCGCTCCAAGCGCGGCATCCTCCTCGGCCTGAGCGCCTCGCAGCTGGCCGCCGTCTCGGCCACCGGCCTGCTCTTGCTCGCCGTCCTCACCACCCGCGGCGTCACCGGTGCCCTTGAGCTCATCCCCCTGTGGGCCGCTGTCGCCGCGTTCGTGTTCATCCGCTACCGGGGCCGCGCCCTGGCCGACTGGGCGCCGATCGCCATCCGGTACGCGCTGCGGCGCTTGCGGGGCCAGTTGGTCTGGCTCGCCCGCCCCTCCCGCCGGCCGGTGCGCGAGGGCCTGCTGCACCTGCCCGGCAGCGCGGCCAGCCTGCGCGTGGTCACCGCCCCGGATCGCCGCTACGGCGCCGTCCACGACCCGCACGCCGGCACCCTGACCGCCATCGTCAAGGTCAGCAGCCGCGCGTACGCGCTGCTCGACCCCGGCACCCAGAACGCCAACGTCAACAGCTGGGGACGGGCGCTGGCCGCGCTGGCCCGCACCGGACACGTCGCCCGGATCCAGGTGATCGAGCGGACAGTCCCCGACTCCGGCGACGCGCTACGCCGCTACTGGGAAGAACACGGCAAGCCCAACGCCCCGCTGGCCGGCGCCCTCTACGGCGAGCTGATCCGTGGCGCCGGACCTGCCGCTGCCCCGCACGAGTCCTATGTCGCCATCGCGCTGGACTTCAAGGCCGCCCGGCGCCTGATCAACCAGGCCGGCGGCGGGCTCACCGGCGGCTTCTCGGTCCTCGCCCAGCTGACCTCAGCCTTCGAGCAGGCAGCCCGCACCGCCGGTCTCAACCCGAACGGCTGGCTGTCCGCCACCGAGATCGCCGCCGTCGCCCGCACCGCCTACGACCCCAAGTCCCGTGCCGCACTGGACCGCTGGTCCCCGGACGGCCGCCCCGCCGCCGATCCCGGGGCAGCGGGCCCGGTGGTCGTGGTGGAGAAGGCCGACCACATCTCCACCGACTCGGCGCACCACTGCACCTACTGGGTGGAGAACTGGCCCCGCACCGAAACGTCGCCGGGCTTCCTGCACCAGCTGATGTTCGCCTCCGGGGTGCGCCGCACCGTCTCCCTCGCCTACGAGCCCAAGGACCTGGACTCCGCGATGCGCGACGTCCAGCGCAAGAAGGCCAGCGTTATCGCCGACTCGGCCGAGCGCGCCCGAAAGGGCCAAGTCGCCTCCGAAGCCGACTCGGTGGAATACCAGGACATCCAAAACCGCGAACGCCAGCTGATCGCCGGCCACGCCGACGTCGCCCTGACCGGCCTGATCACCGTCTCCGCCGACACCGAGGACGAACTGCGCTCCGCCTGCGCGGTGGTGGAGACCGCCGCCGTCGGCGCCCAGCTCGACCTGCGCCCGCTCACATGGCAGCAGGCCGAGGCGTTCACCGCCTGCGCCCTGCCGTTCGCCCTCGCCGCCTGATGCCGGCCACCTCCCCTCCGAAAGAGCACCCCGATGCCGGCCACCACCGCCACCGCGCAGGACTTCGTCCCGTACGCGACCGCCGCACTCGACTTCCATCGCGCCCTCAACATCCCCGCAGGTCCACTCGTCGCCTCCCGCGCCGAACTGGACTCCCTACACGCCCACCTCGTCGCACTGCACGGCCTCTTGGACGCCCACGCCCAGCGCACCTCCCCGCTGCTGCCGGGCGAGGGCGACCACCTCAAGGCCGCGCGCACCCGCCTGTGGCAGGCCGCCGACCACCTCCACGCCGCCTACCACTCTTCTCCCCGGCCCGACAGCGGCGAAGTCCCCGACACCGAAGCGTGCCGGGCCCGCCTGCCTGAGGGTGCGCCGGAGCTGACCATCTGTCGCCGCCACCAGGAGGCCGCGCAGCTGGTCCGCCGCCGCACCACCCCCGCCGACCTCCACTCCCCCTTCACCGGCCTCGTCCGCCACTGACCCGGAGTCCGTGATCATGCCCAGGAACCGCGCCACCGCCAGCCCCCTGTTCGTCCCCCGCAAAACCTCACGCGCCCAACAGCGCGCCGCCCGTGCCGAGTTCGCCGAAGCCCGCACCAAGGCCCGCCGTGCCGAGGCCCCGGCCGAGCGCGGCGAGTCCGAGGGCGTCGACCCCGAGCTGCAGGCCACCTACCCCGCCTCCGGCCGACCCGGGCCGGCCTCCGCCCGCGGCGGCCGGCTGCGCCTGCCCAAGCACCGCATGACCACCGCCGTCGCAGGCGGCGCCTACCCCTTCCTGGCAGAAGCCGGCCTGGGTGCCGAGGGCGTCTTCATCGGCCGCGATCTCCACGCCGAAGGCTCCTTCTGCTTCGACCCGTTCACCCTCTACAACTCCGGCCGCATCGAAGGCTTCACCAACCCCAACGCGGTGCTGTGCGGGGTGATCGGCATGGGCAAGTCCGCACTCGCCAAGTCGATCGCCACCCGGTCCATCGCCCACGGATACAAGATCTACATCCCGTCCGACCCGAAGGGTGAATGGTCCAGCCTCGCCCAAGAGCTGGGTGGCCAGACGATCGCGCTCGGCCCCGGCCTGCCGGGAAAACTGAACCCACTGGATGCGCCGCAGCGGCCCGCCGGGGTGGACGAGGACGACTGGACGGCCGAGGTCCGCAAGCGCCGCCTCCTGCTACTGGCCAGCCTTGCCGCCACCGTACTCAAGCGCGACCTGCTGCCGATGGAGCACACCGGCCTGGATGTCGCCCTGGACCTCGTCGTCGCCGAAGCCCATGCTGCCGGGACGGTGCCGCTGCTGGGCGACATCGCCCACGCCCTCGGCCGCCCCGAGCGCCTGGACGCAGCCCTCGGCGAGCAGGCTGGAAGCCTCGGCCACGCAGTCGGCGACCTCGCCCACGCCCTGCGCCGACTCGTCCACGGCGACCTGTCCGGCATGTTCGACGCCCCCTCCACCGTGACGTTCGACCCGAACGCGCCGATGCTCTCCATCGACCTGTCCCGTCTCGGCAGCAGCGGCGACGACACCGCACTCGTGCTCGCCATGACCTGCGCGAGCGCGTGGATGGAGTCCGCGCTCACCGACCCTGACGGCGGTCGGCGATGGGTCATCTACGACGAGGCCTGGCGGATCATGCGGCACGTCAGCCTGTTGGAGCGCATGCAGCAGCAGTGGAAGCTGAGCCGTGGCCTGGGCATCGCCAACCTGCTGATCCTGCACCGGCTTTCCGACCTGCTGTCCGCCGGCGACGCCGGATCGCGCGGGCGCGTGCTGGCCGAGGGCCTGCTCGCCGACTGCAGCACCAGGATCATCTACCGCCAGGAACCTGACCAGATCGCGGCCTCCAGGGCCCTGCTCGGCCTCACCGGCATCGAAGCCCAGGCGATCGCCGCCCTGCCCCGAGGCCGGGGCCTGTGGAAGGTCGCAGGCCTGTCGTTCATCGTGCAGCACCTCCTCCACCTGCGCGAACGCCAGCTCTACGACACCGACTTCCGCATGGCCGCATAACCAACTCTTCTGAACGAACCAGGAGTTCCACCATGACTGACCCTACCCCCGACGCGACCTCCACTCCCTCGCTGCCGCAGCGGCTGCGCAGTGCACCCGACCTGGACGCGTTCATGGAGGTCTTCGACGGCGATCTCCCCCGCGAGGAAGACCCGCTCATGTATCTGGAGGACTACCTCAAGGCCGCTGCCACCTGGTGCGACGACCACGGCGCGCCGGCCAGCGCGGCGAAGCTGCGCGAATGGCTGCCCGTGATCGAGGAGATGAGCGACGACCTGTTCACCCTGACCGACGAGGCTCAGACCGAGATGCGTAAGGCGGCGATGCCCAGCGGCCCTCAGCCCGCGGTGAGGGAGTTGCGCGTGACCGCCGCGCTGACGCGCTCGCCCGGCGCAACTTCCGCTCCCCGCTTGCCTGCCACGCCAGCAGCGGGCGCTCCCGAAGCCGCCGCACCGCAAAGGGCCCACCGGCTCTGACTGCCCACCTACCACCAGGGTCCGGCCGGACCAAATCCCCTTCCTCGCATGATCCTTCTACCCGGCCGCTGCGACCCGCAGCCGCCATCTCCAGACAGGAGCACTGCCATGCCCCGGCCGCTTAGACCCCTCCACGTCAACCCTGCGCCCTCCTCCGCTTCCCGCCCCTTTGGATGCCTCCGCCGTGCTCACCGACTTCCCCCCGTACCAGCCCCATGTCAACCTCGGGATCCACCCCGACTACGGCATCATCGCCACCACCCCCACCCGGCTGCCGGCCGCCAGCTGGATGCTGGAACGCCTCGACTTCCACCCGGTCCCGGACCATCCCACGATGTTCGCGCTCAACGACCAGGCCCACGACGGGCACACCCGCACTGAGCAGGCCATCGCGACACTGCGGATGGTCGGGTACGAGGTCAACGCAGACGCCTTCCTCTACCCGGGTGAAGTGGGCGCGCCTTTCTACGAGATGGTCCCCGACCGCACGGCCCTACTGCCACCGGTCGTCGCGCCCGATGTGGCCTTCGCTGAGCACCCGTGGCTCGGCGTCATCGCCGCCACCGCCGACACCCCGAACGCCGTCGAGCATGGAAAGCCCATCCTCGAAGCCAACGGCTGGCGGCACGACGCAGAGGCGGACATCTACGTCCTGCCCACCGAGGTCGACCGGCGCACCTCGCTCGATCGCGTTGCCCAGGCCGTCACCACGATGCACCGCAGCGACGACCTGCATGTGGCCCTCCAGCCCGCACTTGCCGAGGGCGTGGCATCCCGCACCGCCTCAACCACACACGGCTTCCGCCCGGTTGACCAGTTCCCCACCCGGAAGTTCACAGTCGGCGATGCAGCACGAGCCACCAGCCCCGCACTCGCCAGTCGGCCTCCCGCAGCTGCTGTCCCACAGAACTCAGCCACAGCCGTGTCCCCCGCCGAGCAGGTCGAAGGCTACTCCTGGGAGATCCAGGCAGTGCAGCGCGACCTCGCCAACCGGGATGCCCCGCACCCAGGCCGTATCCACCCCACGCCACCGTCCGTCCGGACCTCTACTTCCTCCGAAGGGCGGGTCGCTGCCGCCCTCGCGACCTCTCCTGCGGCAACACGCGTCCTCACCAGCCACCCCATCGAAGCCGCCCCGGCCCCGGCCGCCGGCCGGGTGAGCCCGGCCACTCCGCGCCGCTGACCATCTCGCCCGGCGACCCCCGTCGCCCAGCCGCCAACCACCCACCCCGATACCCGAGGAAGACTTCGATGGCTGTGAAGAAGGTCTGGACGATCACCCACTCGTGCGGACACCAGGCCGAGCGAGACCTCGGCGACCGTCCGGCCGACCGCCGGGCCGGCTTCGCCGACTGGCTCGCCAAGCAGGACTGCACCGACTGCTGGCGCGCCGCCAAGGACGGCGACGAGGCCGACAAGACGGCGTGGCTGGAGGCCAAGCGCGCCGCCGAGCAGGCTGAATCCGAGGCCTGGTCCGCCCAGTACCGGATGCCGCCACTGGAGGGCACCGAGCGGGGCATCGCCTGGGGCGTGCGCTGCCGCCACCAGCTGCTCGCCGCCGCCTACACCGCCCTGGTCCTGGAGGGCGACCTGACCGAGGCCGACTGGGAGCAGATTGAGAGCCGGGCTCGATCCATCACCCGTGCCGGCTGGTGGATCGACCAGCGCTCCGCCGAGCCCGGTGACCTGGACGAGCTGCTGCAGGCCGCCGTGGACGCCGACCGGCCCACCGAAAACCCCTTCGTCTGATTTGCCGGTGCCCTGCTCACCGAGCAGGGCACCGGCCCCAAGTCCCGTTCATTGCACCATCATTCGGAGCTCGCTACCGCGCCCGCTCCCCGCTGTGCCACACCGAGAGCACCATCGAGCCGCTGACCATACCGAATGACGATCCGTGCCATCGCCTCAACACCCGGGAGTGTATCGGCGCGATGTCGTCCCCTCCCTCCTACGGTCACCGTCGCGCGAAGTAGCCCGCGGCGAGACTGAACAAGGCCGTCCCGACGCTGACCACCCCTCGCACAGGAAACCGTTGGACGCGCAGGTAGAGCCCGCCGCACCGGAGTTCGAGCGCGGGCGGTGGTTCGTTGGTTCCCCTGCTCTCGGCCACGTCGCCTGGAGGCACGGCCTGTTGATGCAGCTCGGACATGGTGAGCGGGCCTTCCGCTTGGACGGAAGGCGGGTCACTTAGGCAGCTAGTACGGCGCTCCCCAACGCGCTGCGGTGGTGCCCGCCCCGGTAAGTGGTCACGGGGAAGGCAATGTTCGGGCCTCGGGGTGTGATCTGTGGTGACTCTTCGATCGGTTCGGGTTGCCACACAGGGACGTCGGCGGCACGGGTTCGGGCCAGCGAGCCAGACAGCAGTAGCAACAGGGCTCGGACCAGAAAGCGCAGCAGACAGACGACTAGCTCTGCGAGTGCAGCGAGGAATTCTCGTACGGCTGGCTGGCGCCCCGTTGCTGTATTGATAAGTCGCAAGCGAGCAGCTGCGTTCTTCACTCGGTCCGCCGCCGACTTCGAAACCCCGCGAACGCTTCGCCCAGCACGCTGTACGAGGGCAACGTCGAAATCAGGGAAGATATCGACCTCGACCGGTGGCTTGTCCGCTGTACGCAGGGTACGGATGGTGAGTTTCTGGCCAGGGAGCCTCATCGCATCCCCGATGGGACCGCGTTCGAAGTACAACGAACGCAGCGTCCTGGCAAGTTCTTCGATGTGCAAGGGATCTAGCTCGAAAGCCTCTGTGCCGTCCATCTTCACTCCTCGGCTGCGAGCGATTGCGGGGAGTCTACCGCTGTCGGCCGCTGTGTCTCGCCCGTTCCAGTGAAGGATCGCTCGTGCCGTGTATGCCCAGCCCCTTGCTAGACCTCTGAGTGACCGGAGTTGACCGCCCGTGGGGACCGTTGTGTCGCCCATGAGCGGGAAGCCAAGGCCTTGCGCGGGAGCACTGCTGGCCGGGGCTACTCGACTTGTTGGCAGCGTATGCGGCGGGCGCTCCTGTACCGGCACCGTGGTGTCCGCTGTGTGGATTGGTGGCGTCTACCACCGTTTTCCGGCCGGGCCAAACCGGCGGATCTGCGGATTCTGTCCCTGTCGGCCCGACCTCCGGGCCCGAGGACTGTCCGAGAGGGGACGCCGTGATCGCCCACCTGCAGCGCGCCACCAGCACGGCCGCACTGATTCCCGCCCTCTACGGGCCGGACGACCCCCGTTACCGGGTCCGTCCCCGGCTGATCATCGCCGACTACCGAGGCGCCGACAAGCAGCTACCGTTGTTCGGCGACCCGCAGGAAGTCCTGGGTGGTGGTGTGCTGGACGCCCCGGCGATGCGGATCGGCGCCCGCGCACCCGAACGGCCGCTGTGGCTGTGTTCAGTGCGCACCGACCCCCGCCAGCCGGACCTGACCGACCACCAGTGGGCGGGCGTCGCCCGGCGCCTGGTCGCCGCCACCGGACTGGCCCCCGACGGCGACCCGGACGGCTGCCGGTGGGCCGCGATCCGCAACCTGGAGCGCTCGGTGCACATCGTCGCCACTGTCGTCCGCGAAGACGGCTACATCCACGGCTCGTACCGGGACGCCTTCCACGCGCAGGCCGAGTGCACCCGCATCGCCACCGAACTCGGCCACCTCCCCCAGTCCGTACCCTCCATCACCACCGCCAAGGACTACCGCATGCCGACCCCGTTCATCACCATCAGCATCGAGCCCAGCGGCAGCGTCGTCGCCAAGGGCTCCAGCGACGACCTGTCCGCCACCCTGCTACGAGCCGCCGGGTTCCGCGAGATCAACGACTGGCACGGCCGCCGGCACCGACTGCCCACCACCACCGACCGCTCCGACCGCATAGCCATCGCCGCCCATGCCGCCGAGATGCTGCGCGCCGCCCGCTACAACGTCGACCTCGACCCCCAGCTCGACACCGGCCGGCTCACCACCCCCACCGACCCGCACGGGCTGAACACCGCAGGCGGACAGATCCTCCAGCTCTCGGACCAGATTCGCGGCGCCACGACCTTCGCCGAAGTCGCCGGTGTGCTGGATGAGTTGCTTGACCCCGACGACGGGGTTCTCACCCTTCTCCAGGAGGCCCTGGAGGCCGCCAGCGAGCAGATCACCGATCTCGATCCCGAGGAGTTCGCTCTCGCCGACCTCTTCGGCCTCGCGTCCGACCAACTCATCACGGCCCAGGGCGAGCTGGCCTGGGCAGTCGACGAGGTCGAGCGTTCCCGGCCCCAGGGGGTCCACGCCGACACCGGCCTGTCCGCCGCGCCCTACCCCACTGCCGCCACGAGCGCGGCCCGCGCCGCCTCGCCGACCGTCACCGCACGCGCCGTGCATGCCACAGCTCCTGCCGCCGCCGCACCCCCGCCGGCCGTGAGCCCCCAGTCCGCAGGCCGCGCCCGCTGACCACCCACCCCGCCCCACCCATCAGAGAGTTGACCCATGCCTGAGCACTACTCGTCGATCGGCGAGGCCATCGGTGCCGCGATGCAGCACAACATCCGCCTCGCCCACGGACCCGATACCGACCCGCCTCTCCAGGTCCGCTACTTCCCGCCGCCTGCCGCCGACCCATACTCGATGCCCGGCATGATCTCGCGCCTCGAAGTGACGGCGAGCCCGCAGGACGTCGCCGGAATCGTCGAGGAGACGACCAGTGCCCTCGTCGGTCCGCTACCCCAGCTCACCGAACTGGTCGCCGCCTCAGCCGACTGGGCCAGGGCCAGGCTCAACTTCGACGACCCCAACAACTCGAGCCCCTACAACCTGTGGGTCCGGCTGGCCTCCGCCCACCAGATGCTGACCCTCGCCCAGCAGGACCTGGAAGGCGCCATCGGTGCCATCGCCGCCGCACCGGCCGAACTCAGCCACCCACGGCACCACGACATCGTTCAGGTCCTACGCACACGAGAGCTCCTGCACGACGTCATGGGAGCCGGGCGGACGGAGACCGCCAGCGAGGAGAAGCGGCAGCAAGCCGCCCTCGCCGGTTCCCCCACCGCCGCCCCTCGCCCGGTGAACTCCGCAACCGCGGCATCACCGCCCACCGCTGCCGCGCCCCGTACGACCGGCTGCACTCGCTGAAACGTCCCTCCACCCCCGCCCCGAAGGGAGATTGGTCCCGTGGCGATCCGTACGAGATCCGAGCCCGCGCCGCCCCCGCCCGCTCGCACACCCCAGGAACCGCCTTGCCTTCCCCGCGTACCAGCGCGCCGTCAACCACCACCGGGTCCGACGCGCTCCTCTACCTCCTGTTGGGCGTCCTCGGCGCCGCCCTCGCCTTCGGCTCCCTCGCCTGGCTGACCGGCAACCTCACCAACGCCCTTGTCGGCCACGGGCCATGGACACCGTTCCGCGCCACTGACGCCCTGCTGCACCCCAACGTGCTGTGGCCGCACCTGAGCGCCACCGCCGTACTGGTCGGCGCCCGGATCGTCCCCGGCCTGCTCACCCTGGGCCTGGCCATCACCGGCCTGGTGCTCTGGATGCGCTGGCGCGGCGGCGCCAAGACGGGCCTGGCCCGCAAGGCCGATCTTGCCCCGCTGCTGGACAAGGACGTCACCGCCAAGGCCCGCAGCCTGCGCCCGGGTCTGAACGACCGGGAGTGTAAAAGAGGTCGCACCCGATGACCGGGGCATCCTGGTCGGCACGCTCTCCCCCGGCAAGGCCGAGGTTCGCGCCTCCTGGGAGGACGTGATCGTCGCGATCATGGCGCCTCGCTCCGGCAAGACGTCCGGCCTGGCGATTCCCGCGATCCTCGCCGCCCCCGGCCCCGTCCTGCTGACCAGCAACAAGGCGGCCAACGACGCCTACACCACCACGGTCGACGCGCGGGCGAAGGTGGGCACCGTCTGGACGCTCGACCCGCAGCAGATCGCTCACCACCCGCGCGAGATGTGGTGGGACATCCTCGCCGATGCCCGCGACCTCGCCGGCGCCAAGCGGCTCGCCGGACACTTCGTCACCGCATCCGTGGACGAGTCCAGCGGCTCCGACTTCTGGTCGACCGCGGCGAGCAACACGCTCGGCGCACTGTTCCTGGCCGCCGCCAGTCACCGGCGCCCGATCACCGACGTACTCGCCTGGCTCGCCTCCCCGGCCGACCGCACCCCCGTCGACCTGTTGGCCGATGCCGGCCACCACGCCGTTGCCGCCCAGCTCCAGGGCACCGTCTCCGGCGCCACCGAAACCAGGGACGGCATCTACGAAACGGCGCGGCAGTACGCGAGTTGCCTGCTGGACCCGGAGATCGCCGCATGGGTCACCCCCACACCCGGCCTGCCCGAGTTCGAGCCGTTCGACTTCGCCACCTCCCGCGACACCCTGTACCTGCTCTCCAAGGACGGCGGCGGCTCCGCGTCGGCGATCATCGCGGCGGCGGCCGACGCGGTGATGCGCGCGGCCGTCATCGTCGCCGAACGCTCCGGTGGACGACTCGACCCGCCCGCGTTGTGCGTCCTGGACGAGGCCGCCAACGTGTGCCGCATCTCCGATCTCCCCGACTTGTACAGCCACTTGGGCAGCCGGGGCGTCATCCCGATGACCATCCTGCAGTCCTACCGGCAGGGCCAGCGCTGCTGGGGCGATACCGGCATGGACGCCCTGTGGTCCGCCGCCACCGTCAAGGTCATCGGGTCGGGTATCGACGACGCGGACTTCGCGGACAAGCTGTCGCGGCAGATCGGCGAGCACGACGTGCAGACCACCTCCGTCTCCACCTCCGACGGCGGCAAGTCCACCTCCGTGTCGATGCGCACCGAACGCATCCTGCCGCCCGACGCCATCCGCGCGCTACCCAAGGGCAAGATCCTGCTGTTCGCCACCGGGCTGAAGGTGGCGATGCTCGACCTCAAGCCCTGGTTCAAGGAGCCCTCCGCCAAGGAGATCGGCCCGGCCTCCGCCCGCGCCACCAAGGCCATCACCGAGCGCGCCCTCGCCAAGGCCACCACTGACCGCGACGACTTCGGGCTGGCGACGTGAGCCCCGGCCGCTGTACTCCTCCTCGGTCCGGCGTCCTCGCGACCGCCGAGCTCACCCTGGCCGCGTGAACCCCGCTACCACCACAAGGAGTTACCCATGCTCGACCCCACTCCCTTCGCTTCCCACCTTCCCCGCTCCGATCAGCTGGCAGGCTCCTCAGCCGTCCGCCGGGGAAACCAGTGGTGGCTGGTCACCGGCGCCGAATCGATCCTGGCAACCGATCCGACCTTCACCGGTGAACTGGACCGATTCGCCTCCGCGTTGGCCGCAGCCGACGACGAGGTCGCCCGGCTGCGGGACGAGCGGACGGCTGCCCGAACGGACGGGCCGTGATGGACGCGCTGCTCAAGGGCGAGCAGGCCGTGCTCGGCGCGGTCCTGCTCGACCCGGCCCAGCTCGACAGGCTGTCCTGGCTGACGCCCGCCGACTTCTATCGCCCCGCCCACCGAGCCCTGTTCGCCGCGATGCGGACCGTGCGCACCAACGGGCTCCCCGCCCTCGATGCCAAGGGCAACGTGCCGCTGTCGTGGGTGACCGACATCCTCACCGAGGCTGGCCGCCACGTACGCGGCCTGACCGCCTCGTACCCACACACCTTGATCGCCGCGTGCCCGCGCGCGCAGAACGCCCCCGTGTATGGCCGGATGGTGCTCGAAGGCTCCATCCACCGCACGGTGCTGGAGCACGCCGTCCGTCTGGAGCACGTCGCCCGGACCGAAGCCGACCGGCAGGAGGTCGAGGGCGTTCTGCACCAGGCCGATGTCCTGACGGGCGTGCTCGGCGATCTGGCCCGCCGCTGGGGCTCCGAGCCCCGACCGGTCCCCCTTGCCGGAGCAGCGGCAAGCTCGAAGCCGTCGCCGGTCGGGCCCGAGGAGACCGAGGAGGAGCGATTCCTGCTGGCCGTCCTCGTCAGCCAGCCCGGGGCGATGGCAGAGGTGTACGACTGGCTGCGGCCCGGTGACTTCGCCGACGCCGGCCATGGCCAGGTCTACCGCTGCCTGGGCGCCCTCCATCACCGGGGTGAGCCGATCGACAACGTGACCGCCCTGTGGGAGGTCCAGCGGCGCGGCCTGCTGGCTGGCGGCACACTCTCGCAGGACCAGCTCGACGACCTCTTCGGTGGACCGGGCGCCGGCTCGGCAGAGTGGCTCGGCGAGCAGCTTCTGCGGTCCTCTCTGACCCGCACAGCTGCCGGCGCCGCGCTGCGGATCGCCGCCCATGCCGATGATCAGCGACTCGCTCCCGGGCAGTTGATCGGCCATGCACTACACGCCCTCGACCCGCTCGACGACATCCGCGCCCGCTGGGGCAAGGCCGGCTCGCCTCCCCAGCCGCAGCCGCTGCCGGATCAGTCGGCTCGCGTCAGCGCCGCGCTGACACGCAGCCCGCAAGGACGGCCCAGCCACCGCAGGCTTCCCGCTCCGCAGACCGACCTCAAGAGGCCAGTTAGAGCCGCCCAGTCGGCCCCGCTGCGGCCGCATGGCTCACCCCTTCCAGGTCCCCGCCGACCATAAGGACGATGGTGTACTCCACGAACATGATCGAGTCGATCAACTCCGGGCTGCGGAAGGCCACCGCAACCGCGGCCACTTCCCGCCCGAACAGGCCGCATTGAAGGTGCTCTACCTCGCGGCCCCGGAACTGATCATCCCCAAGGCGCGCGACGCCAACCACGTCGCCGCACCGTGGAAGGGGACGCTGAACCAACGCCGCCCTGCGCCAGCTCGTCGGCATTCTGCACGGCTGGCTCAAGACCGGCACGATGTACGACGATGCGACCGCCTGGTCGCATCACTCCCAGGTACTCGCTGCTTGATGCCCTGGCTCATGAAGTCAACGGTTCCATATAGCCGACTTCGAAACGGTCCGCCACTACGACCGCCGTGACCTCGCCTGTGTCGTCACGTCCCACCCAGACCGGGTAGACGCCGTCTCCGCCCAACATGAAGGTGACCATCTCGGCCCCGGTGACGTCATTGGTCACCTTGCTGTAGCCGCCATCGATGTCGTGGATGTCGTCACCACCGCCGGAGGTAAGGTCCCGCATGTAGCGGCGGCCCAGTTCGGTTCGAGCAGCGAGGTCGACGAAGCAGCCTGTGGCGGAGTCGACGCCGAAGCCGAAGTACTGGCCGTCACGCAGCAGCCTCACGTCCATGCCTGGCGGGACTGCCATCGTCCAGCAAGCGGTCGGCTTCTGGCTCACCACCAGACGCACGGCAAACGTGTCGCGGGCGGCGAAGCGGTCGCCGAACATCTCGCCCTCGTAGCTGGCACCGGTCTCCTGCACCGGATAGACGCCGGGCGGAACTTCGATCACCAGCGGCTCACCCTCCGTGCCGTTGGGCAGGTACGAGGGATCGCAGACCGCCAGCTTGCCTGCTGGCAAGGCGATCTCAGTCACCGTTCTCACCGGCTCGATGGTGAGCGGCTCCGACCGATACTGATGCGTGAACCTGAACCCTGGAGTGAACAACTCCTCGGGCCAGGGCGCAGCCGCCGGCACCGGCGGCTGCCAGCCGAAGGGCCCTGCGGCACCAGTGGCCGGCTGTGGTGCGATGTCAGATGTCTCCTCGACGAGCTTGAATGTTCCCTTCAACCCGAACTGGGGTGCCGCCAGCAGGTGTGCCCAGCGCCCGAATTCCGGAAGCGGCAGCCACCACCGGTCACGCGGCAGGTCGACCAGCGTATGCCTTGAGCCGCCGCCGCGCCCGCGTGGGTACAGGCCTTGGCTGTTTTTCCCGTCCGGATACAAGTCGACGGTCCGTCTCAAGGCTTCGTCAGCGAGATCGGGGAGATCCTCCTGCTCGTATCGCCACTCGGCCAGGTGGCGCAGGAACAGCCTGCCCGGCTCCAGCTTGCGCAGGTCGGCTTCGAACGCCCGGCGGCCCAAGCCGTCGAACTGCCAAATGCCCAGGTAGTGGTCAGCCCAGGCAACATGCAGCACAGCAACGGGAAGCTCTTGCCCCAGGGCGGCGAGCACGACGGCGTACGGCTCGCCTACCGCGTCTCGCCGGGCGGCTTCCCCTCGGGGGATTGGACGGACTGTCGAACGAGTCGAGGGATCCCACCCGTCGCCGTAGAACGCTTCGACGAGCACGTCGCTGTGCACCTCAGTCATCTCTGCCTTCCATCGAGTCATCTGCTCCACGGATCACCCTAGAGATCGAGTCCGACACGGGATCTCCCGGTGGCGAGCCGGACCGGAAGCCCGATGGCAATTCGCCTGGGCTGCGATAGCGAGTCGCCCATCCGTGCGGCGAGGTGACCGCTTGTCCAATCTGGCCTCACCACTCGCTGTTTGACACCCGAGCCCGTGGGAGGTCTGTCGAGAGGGGGCTTGTACCTCCTTTTTCCGGCCAGGCCAAATCGCGGATTATCCGGACTCTTCTCCCCGGCAGCCGCACGAACCGAGAGGGCTGTCATGCCTGCGTATGCCCCGGTCCACCGGGCGCCTGCCCGCGCACCGCCGATGCCGCACGACCGAAGGACCCCTTCCTTGCGCACCACCCCCGCCGCCTCCGGCCCGGCCCAGGACAGCAGCTACCGGGCTGTCCTGGGCACCCGCCACGTCGCCCGCCTGCTGGGCGGCACCCTGATCGGCCGGCTTCCCACCGGCATGGCGCCGATCGCGATCCTGCTGCTGGTGCGGACTGAGCACGGCTCGCTCGCCCTGGCCGGACTGCTCGGTGCCCTGCACGGGCTCGCCGCCGCGGTCGGCCAGCCGCTGCTCGCACGCCTGGTCGACCGCCAAGGCCAGACCCGCGTCCTGGTCGCCTCCACGCTCATCGCCAGCGCCGGGTTCCTGCTGCTTCCGTGCACCGGGCCGGTGCGCCACCCGGTGCTCGCCGCGCTGACCGTCCTGGCCGCCGGGCTGGCGACGCCGCCACTGGAGGCCGGCCTGCGCGCCCTGTGGCCGGTGCTGCTGCCCGACCCCGAACGCCGACGCACCGCTCTCGCCCTGGACAGCAGCTCCCAAGGCCTGGTCTTCATCGCCGGCCCCCTGCTGGCCACCAGCGCCTCGGCCATCATCGGTGCCCACGGCGCCCTCGTGGCGACCGCGGCGCTCGGCCTGCTCGGCTCCGGGATCGTCGCCTCCACCGCACCCTCACGGTCCTGGGTGCCGACCGCCGCTGCGGGCCCGGCGCACTGGCTGGGCCCGCTGCGTGTCTCGGGCCTGCGTGTCCTGTTCGCCGCGCTGTGCGGGACCGGAGTCGCCCTCGGCGCGGTGAACGTGCTCGCGCTGGCCGCTGCCGAGCGCCACCACGCCGGGTGGCTGGCCGGGGTGATGCCCGCCGCGCTGTCCGTCGGCAGCATGCTCGGCGGCCTGGCCTACGGCCGACGCGCCTGGGCCGGCGCCCCGGCCCGGCACCTGGTGGCCGCCTCGCTCGGCTTCGCCGCCGGGTGGCTACCGCTGCTGAACGACCCGGTGCCCGCCGTCGCCGCCCTGGTCGCCGTGCTGCCCGGCACCTTCCTCGCCCCGCTGCTGACCGCCGCGTTCGTGACTGTCGAACGCCTCGCCCCCGACGGCGAGACGACCGAGGCATGCGCCTGGCTCATCGCTTCCATCGGCGTCGGCCAAGCCGCCGGCACCGGCCTCGCCTCCCTCGCGAACTCGGGCGGGCCGCTGCTCGTCGCCCTCGTCCCGCTCGCCGGGGCCTACGCCGCGCTGTGGCTGCTGCGGCGCTTCAACGACCACCTCCGTGCCTGACCACCCCCACACCAGCTCAGCTGAAAGAACCGCCATGAACACCACCTTCGCCACCGCAACCTCCCGCTCCGCCATGCATGTTGTGTGGGACTGGAACGGCACGGTCAAGGACGACCTCGACGACCACGTCAACGCGCTGAACGCGACGCTACCCGCCCTCGGCGGCGACCTCGTCGACCGGGAGACCTACCGGGCCAAGCACACCGTGCCGATCCCCGCCTTCTACGCCCGCCTGCTGGGACGCGAGATCACCGAGCAGGAGTGGCTGGCCAGCGACGGCGCGTTCCTGGACCACCTGCGCGCCCAGCCCGTCCGGATCCGGGACGGCGCCGTCGAGTTGATGACGGCCCTTCACGAGGCCGGGCACACCCAGTCGCTGCTGTCGCTGTGCCCGCACGACACCCTGCTGCGCGAGGTCGAAGAAGCCGGGATCGGCTACTTCTTCAACCGTGTCGAGGGGCGCACCGGCCCGTCCGGCGGCACCAAGGCCGCCCCGCTGGCCACCCACCTGGACGCGCTCGGCCTCACCGGCCAGGGCCACCGGGTGCTGCTGGTGGGCGATGCCCTCGACGACGCCGACGCCGCCCACGCCAACGGAGCTACGGCTGTGCTGCACACCGGCGGCCTCCACCACCCCACCAAGCTCGCCGCCGCCGGCCACCCCCTCGCCGACACGCTCGCCGAGGCCGTCGCACTCGGATCGCGCCTCGTCGCCGACACCCATCTGGTCTGCGTCTAGCACGAATTGGCGTCCGGACCAAACCGCCGTATCTGCGGATCCTCTTCCCATCCGACCTCTGGAGTTCGCCCGTGACCTGCCGAAGAAGACCAGCTTCGCTGCCGCCCTTCCTGTCCGCCCGAACCACCTGGATGTGCCATGTCCGCCCCGACCGCCGGTGCCCCGAGCCCGACCCAATCCGTATCCCCGACGCGGACCTCGACGACCTCGTCAGCACCCTCGCGAAGACCATCGCCGAGGTCCGCCAGCACGGTATCCTCCTCGACCGCCTCGGCGCCGACTCCACCGCGCACGGCACGGAATCCCCCGAGGCCGAACCCGACGGCCCGGCCTCGGTGTTCATCCTCGCTATGGGCGGCGCGGAGTACGCCGCCGAGCTGGCCGCGCTCGGCAACTGGGTCACCCACATCCTCCTGCCGACCTACGGCCGGGAGATCAGCTCCACCCGCCCCTGGTGCTCGCGCTGGTATGAGCACCAGGAGGCCGTCGCCCGCCTCCACGGGCTGTGGCTCGCCTGGCAGCAGCTGACCGACGCGGAGGCCGGCCTCACCGGCCCCTCGACGTGGCACCGCGACCACCTCGACCACGCGCTCCTCCAACTGCGAGCCCCGGACGGTCCGTTCGCCGCGTGCACCACCAGCCCGGCCCGGCCCAACCACCGCGTCCTGAGCACGCCCGACCGGCTGGGACTGGCCGCATGACGAACGTCCTCTTCCATCACGGTGTCCTGGCGGCAGGCCTTGTCCCGACCGCTGCCGACATCCCCGTCAACTCCCCGCAGTCCCTGGGAAGGTCACTGTGAGCCGCGCCAAGTTCGCCTTCGCCGCGCACCCCGACGCCATCGCCGACCTTCGCCAACTCCCCGAGCCCATACGGGACCAGGCCCTGCTGCACCTGCAGGACCTGGTCCACGGCGAGCGCGTCGCAAGCCGCCTCGACGGGCGCCTGGAGGGCTTCCACAAGATCGTCCTCGGCGCTGGAACTGACTTGGCCAGCCACCGCCTGGTGGTGCAGTTCCGCGACGCCCCACCCACCTCCACGCACCCCCGCGAGGTCTACCTCGTCGCCGCCGGCCCCCGGCTCGACTACGCGGTCTACCGCTCCGCCCAGAACCGCCTGGGCCGCACCGGGCTCACCCTGACCGACGACATGGACCCGGAACAGGAAGCCCGCATCCGGGCAACCCAAGAAGCCCGCGTCCGGGCAGCCCGCGCCCGCTCCGCGAGCTACCCGCAGAACCGCAGCCCCGCCGGCACCACCTACACCACCACCTCGCCCGGCTTCGCCCTTACCACTGCCCGAAAGGCCCGCTGATGACCACCACCGCCACGCCCAGCCGCTCCGACCTGGCCGGTTGGCTCACCGACGCCGCCCAGGCCGTCGCCGCCATCCTCACCGCCGAATACTCCACCCCGGCCACCCGCTCCTACCTCCACCCCGTACTCGGTCCGCTCGCCGCCGGACCCCGCGTAGTCGCCGAGCTGAACCTCCGGCTGGAGAACCTGCTCGACGAGCCACTGCCGGCCACCCCCGTCGGCCTGTTCACCCTCGCCTCCTACGCCTCCGCCCTGGGCTGGCTGACCGAGTCCCTCGCCGAACTCACCACGGCCGTGGACGCGATCTGCACCCGCGCGGGCATCCCCGTCCTGAAGCCCGGCGAGGCTGTACTCAGCCCGGACGAGGACGACGAGGGCTTCGACTACGCCTTCAGCGCCCTGGAGTTGGCCGCGATCCGCAGCGCCGCCGAGGCGGCCGGGATGACGCCCGGCGCCTACATCGAGCTTCTCGCCGACGCCCTGCGGGCCGCCGCTGCCATCACCGACGCCTGCATGGAGATCAGCAGCGGCCTGATCGAGGACGCCCAGGACATCCTCGCCGAGGCCACGAGCGACGTCCGGATCGGCGACGGCCCCGGGAGCCTGCCCACCCTGATCCGCTCCCTGCTGGCCCGCATGGAGGCAGCCGAGTGAACCCCCACGACCCGCATAAACGCCCCGGCGCCCACCGCGTCTACTCCTGGCTCGGTGCCGAGGATCCCCGCGCACTATCCGCCAACCACCCACCCGACAGCCCGAGTTACCACCTCGCCCGAACAGTCGCCACCGCCGCACGGGACGTCGACCTCCTCCACCGTGACCTCACGATCCGAATCCAGCGCGTGATCGAGCCGCCGGAGCCAATCGCCCGTGAAGACCACCCCACCATGCGCGAGGTGACCAGCGTCATCCAATCCGCCGGCTTCCAGATCGAGTTGATCGCCACCCGGCTCGGCGCGGCACACGAGCAGCTCACCCGCGCGATCTACGCCTACGAGCAGCGTGCTGAAGCAGGACCACTGCCGCCAGAGCCCGTCCGCAGGCACGGACGGGACAACACTCCCGTCGCAGGCGACCAGTCGGCGGATGCCGGGTTCGCCCCGCTCAGCACCGCAGCCAGGGACGATCCGAAGGGCTTCGACCGACGGGCGTTGCAGGAGATCAAGCGCGGCGATCTCTGGCTCCAGGAGGACCCAGTCAGCGGCGAGAAGTTCCTCACCTACGGCAGTGGCATGGGCGCCGACCCATTCCCGGAGACGGTTGCGGATCTGATCGCGGACGGCCTCGTCATCGCCGACACCAACCCTGCTCCGCACCAACCAGGCCGCCTGCTCTCGCTGACACCACAAGGCGAGGACGCCCTCGCCGCCCTCGAAGCCTCGTACGCCGCCGACCGCCGGCGAGTTCTCTCGGCGCTCCACCGCAGCCCCGCCCCCGCCCCGCGCATCGCACCCGTACCGAGCGCTGCCACGGCGCCCCTGCCCACGCTTCCTTCCCGCACCCGCTGATCTCCGGAGAAACGATCATGACCGTCCAGCTTGCCACCACCACCTCCGCCGCGATCACCGTCGCCGATCCGCAACGCGTCGAAGACGTCCTGCGCCGGCTCTCCCCGAGGTGGACCACCCAGGTCGTCCACACCATCGCCAAGTACGGCCCGGAGATGCGGGTGCGCGACCTCACCCAGCACCTCCCGTCGGTCGGTCAGCCGTTCGTGAGCAAGCGCCTGGCCACCATGCATGCGGCCGGCCTGGTGGTGCGCGACGCCGAGTTCGACCGCACGGCCCCCTACCGCCTCACCCGACAGGCACTCACTCTCGGTCCCGTGTACCGGTCGCTGGCGCAGTGGTCCGCAGAGAACGTCGCCCAGGGCCGCTGGGGGCGGGAGGACCGGATCGAGGACGCTCTGCGCCGCCTGCAGCCGCTCAACACCACCAAGGTCGTCCAACTGCTCTCCGAGGAAGGCGCCACGCGCTTCACCCGTCTCGCCGAAGCTGTCGGCGTCAAGGAGCAACTGATGGTGCCCCGACTCACACAGCTCCAGGCCGACGGCCTGGTCACCCGCACCGGCCCCCGGCACGGCGATCCGTACACCCTCACCGAGGCCGGACGCGCGCTCGGCCCGGTCTACGCGGCGATCCAGCGCTGGGACAACCGCCACTCGCCCTCACCTACAGCCCCGGTGCCGACCGCTGTCCGCACCCTCACCGACCCGGCCGTTGCCCGCACAGCAGCAGCCCTGCGCCGAACCGCGGTGCCGACCGCGCTGTTCAGCCACGCGCAGCAGCCCCGGATACCCGTGGCCGTCGTGACCGCCTCCGGCCCCGCTCGCGGCCGATGACCCCCGTGGCTCCCCAGCACAGACCCGCGCCCTATCCCCGCCCCGGGCCCGCGCACCGACTCCGTTTCGCCGCGCACGGTGTGCGGGCCCGCTCCCCACCAAATCAAGGAGCCCGCGGTGCACTCCGCCCCTGCTCTGCTCGTCCAGCCGCTCCGACTCGCCGGTCCCGGCGACCACTGGCTGATCACCGCCCCGCTGACCACCACCTTCGGGTGGAGCCGCACCGGCACGCCCGACGGCGGCCACCGCTTCACCAGCCCCTGCCAGACCGCTGTCCTCACCCGCGAGGGACCGGCCGACAACCTGGGTTCCTGGTTCGTCCACGGCTTCATCCGGCCGGGTGCCGAGCCCCTGTGGCGGGCCACCTTCAGCTCCGGCACGCCCGCCGAGATCACTTCCGCCTTCACGAGTGTCCTCGCCGACGGCCTGCGCAGCCGGCACCGCGACTACCTGCCGGGCGGCGCGCACTACACTCCCGACACTCCCGCCTCCGTCCTGGCCGACCGGGGTTGGCGGCCACTGCCCGGCCCCAGGGACTACACCGGCCACCACGACCAGGTCGCCCCGGACCTGACCGCCTGCTACCGGCACCGCATCGGCTACCAACCGCGCAACGCCGAGGTCGCCGGCCAGGTCCCGCCGTCCTGGAGCATGCTCGCCGGCGACCCGAAACGCCCGTCCTGGCGTGCGGACTTCACGATCGACGAGCCGTTCTACCCCCTCGTGAGCGCCGCCCTCGCCTTCAGCGACCCGGCACCCGTGCAACGGGCGGCCGGTGACATCCCCACCCGCCACCTGGCCTTCGCCACCGTGCAGCGGCCCCCAGGAGGCGCCCGCCCCCGCCAGGCGCCGGCTGGTTGCACGGCGCCGTCCAGCACACCACCCGTCTGCCCCGCGCCTACCGCCGCGCGCCGCCGCTGAACCCCAGGAACCCGAGATGCCGAACACCCCCGAGCGGGTGCGCGAGTACCAGGTCGCGCCCCGCTACCTCGCCGGCTCCATCTACACCGGCGACCCCGGCCTGCTGCCCCTACTCGACGCAGGCTGGGCCCTGAGCCGGGACGAGCTGGGCAACGTCATCGTCGCCTCCCCCGACCACACCCTGCGCGTCGGGTTCCTGCCCGAGGACGAGCGCGGCGAGCTGTGGATGATCAGCGCGCACCCGCACGCCTTCGCCCCGCCCGAGTGGCTGGTCACCCTCGACCTATCGGCTCCACCCGAGATCGTCGGCGAGTTCACCACTGCCCTCGCCACCGCCCACTCCGCAGAGCCCAGCTCAGTCCTGGGCGGCAGCGCCA
Organism: Kitasatospora acidiphila; assembly: GCF_006636205.1. Classification (NCBI taxonomy): domain Bacteria; kingdom Bacillati; phylum Actinomycetota; class Actinomycetes; order Kitasatosporales; family Streptomycetaceae; genus Kitasatospora; species Kitasatospora acidiphila. Next base: position 1,311,323 of record NZ_VIGB01000003.1, read on the forward strand.
GTGCCGGGCTCGATGTCACCGACCGACTGCGCGCGTCCGACTGGGTCATGGACAACTCCGAGCCCCTTCTCCTGTCCTTCGAGTCACCCGACCGACTCGTCGTCCTGCGTCGGCGGGTCGGCCACCTGCGTCACGAGGCCGAGGCGGCCGGCGACACCGAGCGCTGGCTGTTCGAGGTCGGCCCGCCAGGCCACCGCTGGTACGCCACCGCCACCTCGAACCTTCCCGACCACCTGCTGCAAGCCCTCACCACCGCCATCGCCAACCCGGTCCCGGTGCCCAGGCACCTGGTGCGCTCCGAGCTGGAGCGGCTGCCCACCCAAGCCGCCGCGACACCGATCGCGCCGAGCCCGCTGGAGGTCGCGCGCATCCAGGCCGCCACCGCCCGCTCGATCGCTGCCCCTCGTCCGCCCGCTTCCGCCCTGGCCTACACCACCGCCACCCGGCCGCCCATGCCGCCGAGTTTCACGCTCGCCGGCCCCACCCGCTGACCCACCGCCCAGGACCTGCCATGCCCAACACCCCCAACCAGCCCCGCGAATACCGGATCGCGCCCCGCTACCTCGCCAACGCCGACGCCGACGGCTCCGCCGCCATCCAGCCCCTACTCGATGCCGGCTGGGCCCTCAGTCGGGACGAGCCGGGGAACACCTTCGTCACCGCGCCGGACCTGTGTGCACGCCTGGCGCACCTTCCCGAGTTCAGCGGTCGAGCGCTGTGGAAGATCAGCGCCGGCCCAGACGCCTTCGCCCCGCCGCAGTGGCTCGTCTCCTTCGACTACCAGACCCCGCCCGAGGTCGTCGCGGACTTCACCACCCACCTCGCCGCCGCCTACGCCCACGGCCCCGACGCCTACCTGAAACGCGACAGCCGCACCACCGGAGTCGACACCTGCCTCCAACTCCTCGCCGACGGCTGGACCATGGGCCCGACCACCCCCTTCCTCACCTACCAGTCCCCTGACCAGCAGATCCGGCTCCACTACCGCGACAACCACCTGACGCACTCGGACGAGATCGTCGGCGACACCGAACGCTGGCTGATCGAGGTCGGCCCACCCGGACAGGTCTGGTACGCCACCGCCTCCACCCACCTGCCCGAGCACCTCTTCCAGAAGCTCGCCACCGCGATCGCCAACCCGGCACCGGCCTACCGGTACCTGCGGCGCATCGACCTGGACCACCTCCCCTCCCAGGCCACCGCGACGCCAACCGCACCGAGCCCATTGGAGGTTGCACGCATCCAGGCAGCCACCGCCCGCACCGCACCTCGGGCGACCGCCTCCACGCTCGCCAACCCCACCGCCACCCAGCCCCCGACGCCACAGAGGTTCACGTCCGCCGGACCCACTCGCTGACCCGACCTCACTGACACCTGGAGGCCGCCATGTCCGACACCACCCCCTCGGCCACGCCGACGCAATGATCGAACGCGCCTGGGGCCGACCGATCGCCGAACTGGAGAAGGAGGCGGAGCGCCGGCCCGTCGAGGACCCGCACCTGCGCGCGGTGATGCAGACCCGCAGCTACCTAGCCACATCCTCCAACTCCCTTGCCGTGCACTGGGAACGTCTGCACGCCCTCACTCGACCCGGCCGTACGCCCGCGTTCTACGACCTCGACCGGATATCGGAGTCCGCCCTCGCACTGCGGACCAACTACGCCGAGAGCAACGCCGCCCTGGCGTCGATCGGCCACGTCATCGACGCCCGCGACGCCTTCCTGAAGGCCGGCGGCGACCAGCCCGCCGCCGACCGCGTCCGGGCCGCCACCGCCCGCACCACGCAGTCCCGCGTGCGAGGCCTGCCCTCCGACCGGCCCGCCCCGCCAGCCGCCGCCGTCGCAGCCCCAGCAGCGGCCAACCGCCGGTAGCCGCTGGTCAGTCCGTGGCCGGATCGCGGTGAGCGCCCGGGTCGGCGGCGCCCACCGCGCGGGCCAGCTCCTCCACCGTCAACTCCACCCGCTGACCGTCCTCTACCCGGGCCCGGACCTGCTCGACCTGTGCCCGCTCAGCCCAGCTCTCCGTGCGTACGGCCCACTGCCCGTCGGCGACCATCACAGTGTCGCCCATCGTCCACGGCCGCCCCGTGCTGCGGATCTTGCGCGCCAGCGCCGCCATGTCCCGGCCTCTGCTCGGCTCCAATACCGTTCTCCCCCTTCGGGCCCGTGCACGGCCCTGCGCCGTAACCCTGCTTCAGCACCCGGAACCGCTGATCCATTCCCTCCAGTTCGCCCACGGCAGACCGGATTACCTCGGAATTGACTACGAACTTCGGCACGCTGCATGTCAACGTACTCGTATCGCCGAAAACCGCAGGTCAACAAAGGGACCGCACCCGATGAGCACCCCCGGCAGCCTCCTGCCCGCCCCATCCAGCCGACCGTCAAAGACCGTTCCTGGCTCTCCACCGACCACTGCGCGGAGCCCGTGCTCGCCCTGCTCGGCGGCCTCGGCTGGCCGATCGTCGACACCCCGGAGGCGAACGTGCACTGCGCCAGCCCCGACGGTCGGCTGTACGTCGGCTGGCTGCCGGAGGACCCGGGCGCCTGGCAGCGCGGCATCGTCTGGCGCATCCAGGTCCGCCCCGCCGACGCCGACGCCTGGACACAGGAGTTCGGCATCCACACCCCTTCCGAAGCCGTCGCCGCCTTCCTCGCCGCGCTCATCGCCACCCCCAACCGCTGACCGCAACCGACCTACCGGAAAGACCAACCTCCTGAAGCCCCGCATCGACCTCAACCGCATCCCCGGCTCGGCCACCGCCGCAATAGGCCTGGCCAGCGCCGCATGCGGCCTCGCCCCCATCCTCACCTTCCAGCCGCACTCCAGTGGCCTCCTCCTCACCATCGTCCTCAGTGGCAACGGGCTCTGGATGGCCCTCACTGGCGCCAGGGAGATCAAGCGTGACTCGCGGGTCCTCGCCCACCTCGCCAACACGCCAGGCGACGCCCAAGTCCACCAGATCGGCGCCGCGCTGGGCCTGCGCGACCGCTCGGTCGCCAGGTCCCTCGACCGGCTAACCGACGACGGCCTGGCGGTCTCGCTCGACACTGACGACCAGCCGCTGCCACTGCGCACCTACCGCCCCGCTGACCACCCCACCACCCTGAGCATCCGTCACGTCGACTTCCACCCGGTCATCGTCACCGCCACCACCGACCACCCCGCCGCCCACCCCGCACTCACCCGACCCGACCTGCGCATCGTCCGCGCCGACAGCGTCCGCCCCGGCGACCTGATCGTCTCGGCCTTCGCGGCCACCCCGGACGGCCGCCTGCGCAGCACCGACTACTTCGCCTGCGGCGCCTACCCGGCTATCCCCCAGCCGTACGACCCGGAGTGCGGATGCGGCGTCTGCGGCACCCCCGAGGTCGAGGGGCTAGAGGGCACCGTGGTCCTCTCCACCAGCTACCCGTGGGAGAGCTGCGACCCGTGGCCCGCCGACGAACTCGTCCTCGTTCTGCCCCGCCCCGACCTCCCGTGACCGTCCGGCTCCTCAACCACCCTCCGTTCCGAACCTCCTGGAGATCCGCCTTGCCGCAGTACCTGACCGTCGGCCACCTCCTCACCCAGCTCCAGAACCTCGACCCAAACCTGCGCATCCGCCTCGCTGTGAACCCGGACTGGCCCTTCACGCACCTGCTGGCCAGCACCGTCGTCGTCCACGACGGCCACGCCTACCTCGCCGAGGACGGCCAGGAGGACTACCTGCCCACCGCAGTCCGCGACGAACTTGCCTGGACCTGAACCCCGCTCGAAGGAGCCACCCATCCCGACCCACTACCGCCCCAACACCCCCCACTCCCTCGACCGGCTCGCCCTGCACCCGATGCCAACCTGGGCCACCGGAGCACTCATCCACACCGCACCCTCCGCCCCCGAGCACCCGATCACCGTCCTCTGGGTTCCCAACACAGCCCCCAGACTTCCCTTCGGCCGCATCCTCCTGCAGTGGGAACCCGCCGCCCAGGCCGGCTGGGACGTCACCGCCCGCCTCGGACTCGCCACCATCGACGCGCACCTCGCCAGTTGGCCCTGTGCCCCCGACTACTGGCCGCAGCTCGTGCGCCCCACCGTCCACGAGGTCACCGGCCTGTGCTCAGCTCTCAGGGTGGCCACCGCCGCCCTCGAACTCGCCAACCGGCTCGCCGAGTCCTGACCATCACCGCACGAAGGCCGCCCCGCGCCAACCCGGCAGGGGCGGCCTTGCCGTACGCCCACCCGTCCAGCCCGCGTACCCTCGTCACCGAACACCGAGGAAGGAACCGCATGGCCGACGACCAGCAGCTCTGGGGCTACACCGAGGTCGCCACCCACTTCGGGATCAGCGTCGGCGCCGCCCGCAGCCGCAAGAGCCGGGGCACACTGCCCGCCCCCGACGACGAGAGCATCCCCGACCGCCCACGCTGGAAGCCCGCCACCCTCCGAAACTGGAAGCCGCTCGGCCAGGGCTACCGCAGCGACCTGGCCAGCGCAGCCGAAACAGCCGACCCAACCGGCAGCTGAACTCGCGGGACCTACGCTCTCCATCCATGAGCGCTTCTCCGATGCCCCCGCCGTACTGCAGCTGATCGTCGCCAACGCCGCGAACTCCGTACGCTCTGGCGAAGCCACCGTCGAGGAGGCGGTCCTGCACACCACCCTGAACAGCTCGTCCGAGGGCCACGTCCAAGGCGGGGAATAGCGGCTCGGCTGCGACTTCCGGGCCGACTGCCCATGTCACCCAACCCCAAGCGAGTCGCGGCAGCTCGGCGGTCAGTCGGGCAGCGCCAGCCCGGACCTACGGTCTGCGGCAGCTGGTCCTGTGGGCCGCGCGGGATCTCTGACGAGCTCGGGCGCCGGCCTCGCACGACTGGCTGTACCCGAGTGAGCTTCCGTCGGACAGACACCCCTACAACCGGACCTTCCGTATGGTCGAAAGATTCTCCCGAGTCCGCCCACCTCCCCCATGGTGCCTACGAAGCCGGTCCCGCGGATTGTCGGTGCCATACCGCAGACTGGGAGCGTGTCAGATGCCGACCCGATCCTGCCAACGGCCACCACGTCGTCCTCGCCCCCAGCCGGGGCAGATGGGCCTGATGCCGCGTGGCAGGACTACATGCAAGACCCTGCCCTCAAGGCCTCGCCAGAGCCGGGCACCCCGGGCAACGTGCCCCCCTGTGAGGACCTGAACCTCCACGTTGGCTGGGACCGCTTCGAGAAGCTGATGCTCGCGGTCTGCCAAAGCGGACTAGGACTTCACCGGGTGAAGTTCCGCCGCTACGGCGTGCAGGGCCAGCCGCAACACGGGATCGACCTGGCAGGACGCGGCCCGGACGGCTACACGGTGGTCCAGTGCAAGGACTATCAGCAGTTCACGCCTGCCGTTCTGCGGGCAGCAGTTGAGAAGTTCGCCAGCGGTCGGCGGCCGTTCGGCGCTCAGCATCTGATCGTCGCGACATCGGGCTCCACCGAAAGCACCCAGTTCGCTGAGGAGCTCGATGCCCTCGAAAACGAGCACCCCGACCTCGTCCTAGAGCTGTGGGGGTCCGAGCAGATCAACGAGCGTCTTCGGTCGCTCGGCAATGTGGTCGCCCGGTTCTGGACACGCGAGACGGCCAAGTCGTTCTGCACGGACGCCCCTCCCGCGGGGATTCCTGTGCCGCTGCCCGACCGCGTCGAACAGGCCGAGCAGATCCTCATCGGCCCTCTGAATACCAGTGCCGTAGCCCCTTTGCTCCGGAAGGCTGAAGAGCAACGTGCCACGGCGCCTGAGGTCTCCGCCCGCCTTTACGCGGAACTGGCTGGGCAACTGGAGGAGGCCGGCTTCCTCGGCCACGCGACGGTCTTGAGGCGAAGGCAGCTCGACTCCTTGCAGGGCGCCCGTCTCTATGTCGAGGCGGCTGGCCTGGCGGGGCAGTTGGCGGTCCACGCAATCCACGCCGGCGAAACGAGCGAGCCCCGGGCCCTGGTTGGCCAGCTCGAGCGCATGGTGACGGAGGCAGTCAAGGCCGACAGCGCGGCCGCACCCTTGATCAAGCGTCATGCGGAGCTGGTGCGTGCAGGGCTTGAGGTCGCTGTTCACCCGCTGGGACCGAGCGAGACGCTGCGGACCGCGCTGGAGAACCCAACAGAATCCGAGCCGAAGTACCGGTCCGTCCTGGTGCTGCTGCTCACCGAGAACACCCTGGTCTGGGCGCCGGAACTACTGCCGACGCTGGACACGCTCATCCGCGGTGCCATCAATCAGCAACGGACGCAGGAACCCGAGGCACACGACACGCTCATGCGCCTTCGCCTGATCCGTGCCGAGTACGACCCGGCCGAACGCGCCGAGCTTCAGCGACTGGCCCGCCGGCATCAGGTGCCGGGACGGCTGGCGGCCTGGGTGAACGCACGCGAGGCCCGCCGGTGCGCTTGGGAGAGCAGCGCTGACCTGGCCGTGGACCACTGGCGCGCTGCTGTGCAGGACGCGATCCACGCTGGGCTGGCCGAGGATTCCGCCGACTGGCTGTATGCGATCCGCGCAGTGAACACCCTGTTCGGTCCCTGGGGGGACCTGGACGACGAGCACCGGCTTGCACAGGCGCTACGTGGCACCGGGACAGCCCGACTGTTGGCGCGTGCTCGTGAGCCGCGCGACCACGCTCTGTCCGCGAAGAGGAACGACACCCCGCTGGAGGCGGTGCTGACGGGACGTCGCTGGCTGGTCGACGCCGTCGTAACAGGAGACTGGGGCGGCGAGCTCGAGGCACTGGGCTTCTTGGCCGACCTGTACGCCGCGAACCAGGAACCAGAGCTGGCGGTCAGCCTCTACGGCCGCGCCGGCCAGACGCAGAAGCTGCAGGAACTGGCTGCGACGGTGGGCGACCGCCAACTGGCCAGTGCCCCGATCGGTGACGCGCCCTGGTGGGTCCTTCACGCTTACACCGGGCTGGTCGAGGCACAGGCCGACCTCATCGACGACGACACGGCGCAGGAACTCATGAGCGCCGTGATCTCCCTTGCGGAGAGAGGCCGCGCCGGCGAGCTGACCGAGTCGCCCACCCGGCCACTCACCCACCAGGCCACCCGGACCGCCTGCTCGCTAGCCGGCCGCAGCGCCCCTGAGCAGGCCGTCAAACTCCTGGACCTGCTGGCCGTGGACGTGCTTCGCGAGCCGAACCACTTCCATCACTCTGACCAGGGCCACGCCCAGGCGTGCCTGGCGATCGCCAAATCCCATCCCAGCCTCGCGAAGTGCGCCCTCACACGACTGTTCGACCTGGCAGGGGTGGGAGTCCAAGAGGCACTCGAACTGCTGGTGAGCGACGAGCTGATCGGTCTGATCCGCACGCCCGAGGGCGGTCCCGCCCCGGCGCGGGACCCAGGGCTGTCCGACGAGGACATCGCCGAACTGCGAAACCGCATCGGCCACCTGGATGACAAAGGCCTGTACCTCGCCGATGTTGTGCGCGCCTTGTTCGAGCCCACTCATCCGACGGTACTGATGCGGGCCGAACAAGCCCGCGACCGCATTCTTCAGCGTCCCGCACCCACACCTGGCGTCGCCGCCATCGGCACCGCCCTCGTGCCCGATTCCTACCAGGTCGGCCACGCGCCCGGCCTGAACGATGACGACCGGAAAGCGTGCCTGGAGCAACTCCTGGCGATCGCTGGCGACGCACGGGAGGTCGCAGTGACCCGGCAAGAGGCTCTGGTGGCGGCGAGGAACCTGGTCGTGGACCGGCCAGAGCAAGAGCGGCGGCACGCCTTCCAGGCCGTCACAGGCCTGGTGATCAACAACAACAAGTTCGACGGCCTCCTCAGCGAGGTACTTACGGACAGTCCACATCCGCTGAGCGCGTTCAAGGTGAACATCGGATCGGCGTCGCTGCGCGGCTCTGGGCTCATACTCGCGGCAGCAGCGGCCTCCAGCCCCGATGAGCACGCCTGGGTCCGCGATCAGGCAGTCGACCTCCTGCGCAGCCACGACGAACACGACGTCCAACAGGCGGCTGCTGCGCTGTGCAGACTCCCGGACGACACCGCGGACAGCGTCGACCCGGCTCTGCTGTCCACCCATGACCACTGCGGTGTCCGCCAGGCCAGCGCCGTGCTGTGTATGCGGTTCCCCGCCCGCCACCACAAGACCGCCCTGAACCTCGCCGGCGACCGCGACTGCCGCGTGCGTCGGACCCTGGCCCAGGCCGCCGCCAGCACGGCCGCGAAGTGCCCTGAAGCCGAGTCAATTCTTCGGGTCCTACGCGGCGACCCGCGCCACAGCGTCCGGGTCCTCGCGGGAGCACGGACGGACCTCTCCTGAGCGGTCCGGTGCCGGGCCCGAGGCAGCGCTTCGTTGGCCCGGCCAACGTTCGCGTCGAGGTCACGCACCAAGTGCAGTCCCAGAACGGGTGTCGCAGGGATCGGCGGTGCGGGCCCGGGTGCAGCGGGCGCGGATTCGCGCCCCGTCCGGGTGCCAACGGGTGAGTGGGCGGCGCTCGCCGCAGTCAGCGTAGCCGGGCACCACGACGCTAGCGGCGCCAGCGCGCTCCAGCTCGAGAAGCAGGCAGACAGCAGCAACCGGCGGCCCGGACGAGACGTGACCGAGCCGGGGTGTCTCGGCCGTGCACGGCGTCGCTCCTGCGGCTTGACAGCATCATTGGGAATCGTTGCATCGGCTACGCGCGCCCCGGCTCTGATGCTGCACAGGGGGCCGACTCAGAGTCGGCTCCCTCGGAAAACAGCAGGGCAGCGGCCTGTACCGGGTCATGCTGAATGTTGCATCCGATGCAACACCGCTCGTTACTCCAGGTAGAGGCCGGCGAACGACCCGTCGAACCCCAGCGCAACGCACGCCTGAGTGAGATTCGGGTAGTGCGTCCAGGTCGGGTCGGTGAGCATCGCGTCGAAGTCCTTGCGGGTGATCTCGGGCTCGAGCCACTCGTTCCCGCACCGGCAGCGGACCCACACGTGGCGACGGTGGTTGATCAGCAGCCAGTCGCGCCGTGCCCGGCAGGCGGAGCACACCACCGGCATGCCGCGCAGCGACAGCTCGTGTGGGCACTGCGCGCCTCGCATCGCGTCCGGACCGCTCGGCGGCGCCGTCTCGTAGGCCAGTTGGAGCAGCGGGTCGCTGGCCGTCGGCCGGACGGTGGGCGTGGAGGGAGTGGTGGTGGGCTGTTCGGTGGTTCTGGGCACGGGCTCTCCGTTCGGGCGGTGCTGGTTGTTGGGTAACACCTGGTGGAGGTGGGTGTCGAGGGGTTTCGGGGTGATGCCGCGGCGGCGGGTGTGTGCCAGGCCTGATGCTCAGCGTCGGGGTGTCGGGCGGTGGGGGTCGGTGGACGGGCGGGCGGGTGCTGGCGTTTCGGTGCGGGTGCCTGTGCGTCCGGGTGCGGGCCTGGTTCGGGTGGAGCTGGTGAAGCTGGTCATCGTCTTGGCGGGGTGGGTGGGGTTGGAGGGCAGGTCGGCGATGCGGCGGATGCGCCAGACCAACACGTCATCGGTGTTACGGGCGGTGTCGAGTTCCCGCCAGGAAGTGGCTTCCTCCAGGAGGGCCCTGGGGTCGTGGCCGGCCTTCTCGGCCTCAGCCAGGGTGGCTGCCAGGGCGTCGTATCGGCGGTCGGTGCGGTTGTCCGGTTTGCCGAGGGCGGCTCGGATGGTGGCGTCGTAACGGCGGCGTTCGGGCTCGGGCAAGGCGCGTCCGATCTCACGCATCGCTCGCATTGGGGCGGCGGCGGCCTGCTGGTAAGCGGCGCGAAGGTGTTCGGCTGCCTGGCGGGAGGCTGCTGCCTGCTGGGCGTGGCCCCGGGCGGAGTGCCAGCGGGCGGCGGCCAGGGTGAGCAGGACAAGGGTGGAGAGGACCATGGCGGTGGTACCGCCGTCCTCTCCACGTCCGAGCGCGCCGCCGGCGTGGACTATTCCGCGGGCGGCTGAACGCAGGGCGCGGATGTCGGCGTTCTCGGCGCGGATGTGGCTGCGTGTGGCGCGTTCGAAGGCGCCTGCGGCTTCTCGGAGTTCGGTGCGGGTGGCGGCTGGGGAGGTCTGGGCGAGGGCGTCGAGGATTTCTCCGGTGCCGACGAGTTGGGCGGCAGCCTGGTCGTCGCCCTGGTCGAGGACGGCGGCGGCGTGATCGGCGCTGCTGGCGGCTTCGCGGCGGCGGTGTGCGGGTGCGGACCGAGCGCTGCGGGCCGAGGTGGCAGTCGGCTCCGGGGTGTCGGTGGCGGGGCTGGTGTTGAGGCGGCGGCGGATGCGTGGGAGGGAGAGGTCGGGGGCGAGGGTGTTGCCGGCGAACCAGATGGGTTCGCTGTCGCGGTTGCGGTCGCCTGGCAGGGCGACGCTGTAGCCGAGGACGTCGCCGGAGGGGGCGTGCCGCAGCTTCACCCGCACGCCTTCGTCGCGCAGGCGGGTGAAGAACTCCTCCTCGGTGGCGGCTCCTGCGAGGGCGTCACGGGCGGCCTGGTGCAGGGTCTTGCGTGGGGGTTCGGTGCGGCCGGTGCGCTCGGCCTTCCACTGTTCCTGGCTGGTGGGGTTCTTGGCGCCGGTGCCGTCGCCGGGGGTGAGCTGGCGCAGGCCGTAGTCCTTCTCTATGCGGCGGGCTTCCGCCTGGGCCTTACGGCGGTCGTAGCTGAGGCCGGCCAGGCGGCCGTCCTGGCGGACCAGGGTGGCGGCGATGTGGATGTGGTCGGGGGCGTGGCGGACGGCGACCCAGCGGCAGGCGGTGGTGTCGCCTTCGGGCGCGATGCCGGTGGCGTGGACCATGCGGCGGGCGATCGCTGCCCATTCGGAGTCGTCGAGAGGGCGGTCACCGGGGGCGGTGCGGATCGAGCAGTGCCAGATCTTGTTGGCCGGTGCCTGCTTGCCAAGGGCCTTGACGGGCTGGTCGAGCTGGTTGGCGAGCTTGGCGACCTGGTGCCGCTCCGGGTTGGGACCCGGGTCCGGCGCGAAGCCGTTCCAACTCGCCACGAGGTGCTGGTCGGTGTGTTCCTCGTGCCTGCCGGGGCCGAACAGGTAGTCGATGAGAGGGAAGGATCGGTCGGTGCCGGTGCGGATCTTGGGGATCACCGGCGGACCAGCCACTCGACGGCCTCGTCGACCGCGTCGATGGAGGCTTCGATACGGGCCAGGAGCTGCCGGAGCTCGGTGCCCGGCTGGCCGCCGGCGTTGACGTAGTGGGCAAGCTGGTTGAGGTTATTGCCGACGGCGCCGAGCTGACGGTTGGACTCCATGAGTTCTTGGATGCCGCGCCGGTAGTCGGCGACCGCGGCGTTCGGGTCGGCACTCGCGGCGGCGGCCACGGCGGCAGCAGCTGTGTAACCGCCGAGGGCGAGGCCGACCTGCCCGGCGGCCTGCTGCAGGAGGGACCACTCGGGATCGCTGAATCGGGGGCAGACACGGTTGGCGCGCGGCACGCTCTGGCGCAGGCGTCGGCGGGCGGCGGCGCGGACGGCTTCGGCAGCTGGCGGGTTCTGCTGCTCCTCCCCCTTCGACGGCACCCCTGGGCCGACTCCTCGGTCGTCGGCAGGCACCCCTGGGCCTGCCGCCGACCGAGGAGCCCGCGCCCCCTTGGGGGCGGGGGCGGGGTAAGGACTCCTTACCCCACAACTTGCTCCGGCGGGAGCCTGATCACGGTCACGCTCCAGTCCCGCGGTGGTGCCGTCTGACCGGGTAGCGGTCACCGGCTGGCCTCGGCGTCGCGCTGGCGGATCTCGCGGACGAGGTCCTCGATGAAGTCGAGGGCGAGGACAGGGTGGTGGAGGGTCCAGGGGTGGGAATGTCGGCCGCGCTGGACGGTTCGGGTGCCGTCGGGGCCGGTTTCTATGTGGTGGAGGTGGCCGCGCTGGTGCAGGACAGCGAGCCAGGAGTCCGCCTCGGCCGAGGTGGCGGGGGTGGTGCGCATGCTGGAGTGCTTCCGTTCGACGGTGGTTCAGGTGGGTGACCGGCCGGGGTGACGTGGTCGGTCACCCCGGCGATGCGGGTCGGTCAGTCGTGGTCTGTGGTGACCGGCTGACCGTGCTGGGCCCGGAGCTGTGCCATCAGTTGGGTCAGGGTGTCGCTGGACAGGGGGATCTGCTGACCTCGGATCGCCTGGGCGACCACCTTGCGGGTCAGCTTGTCCTCCTCCTTGACCGCCTGCCGGGCGATCTTCAGCAGGTCCTCGGTGTCCAGCTCAGTGCGGCGGTCACTGTCCCGGTTAGAGACCGGCGGGACGGTGACCGGGCGCGTGACCAGCTGACCGGTGGCGGGGGTGACCTGCGAGGCGGTGACCGGCTTGTTGTCTTCCGGTCGGTCAGTGACCGGCCGGGTGCTTTCCGGGTGACCGCCCAGGTCAGCGGGCTTGGTCGGGCTGACCGGGACCGAGGTGGTCGGAGTGACCTGCGTGACCGAACCGACCGGGGTGACCGGGGTGACCGGGGTGACCGGGGTGACCGGGGTCAGCATTGGTCGGTTCTCCGGCTCGGTGAGCGGATGGCTGACCGGCCGACCGGCACCGGAGTGACCGACCCCGTTCTGACCGCCGGTCAGTGCAGCCGGTCGCTCGTCCCGGTCAGCATCCGCGGTGGCCTGACCGAGGTCGGTGCCAGCTGTTCGGTCACCGCGGCCGGGCCGGTCAGCGAGGTCAATCTGTCCGCGGGCGATGAGGATGTAGAGGTGGACGGCGCCGGCCAGCGCGAGCGGGGCAATGGTGGACAACACCGCTACCACGGTGTTGCCCAACCTCAGGCCTCCGTCGGCCGAGTGCAGTTGGTTGAGCCGGACCGCGTGGAGCGCGTTAGCCCACAGGCTCGCGGTCGTCGCGGAGCCGAAGAGCGTCCAGACGTAGGCGCGGGCCCGCAGCGGCGCGTTGCGCAACACCAGCAGGGCGCGCACGCCGTAGGCGATGAAGCCGTCCACGACCAGCGGGAACAGGTAGGTGAGGGTGCCTCGGACATGGATGGCGACCGCCATCTGCTGGAGTGCGGAGAAGCTCAGCGCACAGCCGGCGGCGCCGAGGGCGATGACGACGGCCCGGTCCCAGGCGGTGACGTGTGCCGAGTTCGGTGTGGTGACGGTGGTCATGCGGCCGTCCCGAAGTCGTCGCGGTTCAGCTGGTTGACGGTGTCGCCGATCGTGGCGGCGCGGGTGGCGTTCTCGGCGATCTGCCGGTGGCGGATCGCGCGGCGGGTCTCGCGGTAGAGCTTGAGTGCGTGCGGCGGTGTGATCTTGAGGAGCCGGGCGAGGCGCTCGACCGGGACACCCTGGCGGTAACCGGCGAGGACGACCGCGCGGCGCTCGGCGTTGCTGAGGTGGATGTCGCGTCCGGCCAGGATGGCGTTGACCCGGCTGTAGTCAAGGCGGTGCGCCAGCATGGTGTGTAGGGGTTCGCGTTCCTCTTCGGTGAGTCCGCCCCGGATGCCGTGGGTGTCGCCCCCTTCGAGGGCGGCGTCCAGGCAGGTGCGGGCGACGGGGCACTGGGCGCACAGTGCCTTGGCGGTGGCGATCTTGTCGGCTTCCTCCGGCCCGGGGAAGAAGGTCTCCGGGTCGACGGGGTTGTGCTCGGTCGGGGTGCAGACGGCCTGGTCCTGCCAGGTGTGGTCACCGAGCATGCGGTGGCGGACAGGGCCGGTCGTGGTGGTGGTCATGCGGGGTTGCTCCGATCGCTCTCCGCGCGCGGGGCGGCGTCGGCGGAGAGGTGCGCTGGGTCGGTAAGGGTGGGCAGCTCGCCGTGGGGCGGCTGGGCGCGCTGGCGGTCAGGCTGCGTGTTGGAGGCGTCTGCGGTCGACCGACTCGAAGCTGACCCGGGTGGTCATCTGGGCGAGCCGTGAGGTGACGCGGTCACCAAGGCAGGTCTTGAGGTCCTTGATCGGCAGGTTGGTGGTGATCAGGGTCGGGAGCATGTGGTTGTAGCGGCGGTTGATCAGCCGGTACGTCTGCTCCTCGACGAACTCACTCGACTTGGCGGCGCCGAGGTCGTCGAGGATCAGCAGCGGCACCCGGCTGTAGGCCGCGAGCACCCGTTCGGCGTCGGTGTCAGCCCCGGGTCGGAGCTCCGCGTACAGGTCGGCGGCGGTGGTCGCTCGCCAGCGGACCCCGATGCCGGCCTGCACCAGGGCGCGGACGGCGCCGTATGCCTCGTGGGTCTTCCCGGCGCCGACGACTCCGGCCATCAGCAGGCTGGGGCCGGTGGTGACCTGGCGTCGGGCACCCGTGCTCGGGGCGACGGCCTGGTCGGCGACCTGCCGCGCCCACGCCAGGACCTGCGGGTGCTCGGCGACCGCGTCGCGGTAGCGGGGCAGCATCCCGGCGGACAGGGCCTCCAGGGCCGAGTAGGGCTCCTCCTCGTCCGGCAGGGCGTCGACCGTGGCCTGGTCGATGCCTCGGGCGGCGAGGATCTGGGCCATCCGGTCGAGCACCGATGGGCCATCGGCGAGGGTCTGCGGCTCGCGGTAGGTGCGCATCACAGCTCCTCGGCGTAGGCGGCGACGGCGTCGACCGGGTTGGTCCACGCCTGGTGAGCCGGCACGTTATGCCGGAATCGCGGCCGCGCCAAACCGGCGCCTCGTGCGTTCATGGCGTCGTTGACCAGGCTCGGCAGCCGGGACGGGTGGCCCTGGATCTCGGCATATCGCCGCAGTCCGGCGCGGACGTGGTCGGCCGGGATGCCCTCGGCCAGCAGGGTCTTGACGACCTTGCCGAGGTGGCCGAGCACGCTGCCCGGCGGACGCTCGGCGCAGGCGGCGACGTACTCGCCGATCAGCTGGCTGGCCGAGACGGTGTCCGCGTCGGGCGCCTGGCGCCCCGTAGGGAAAGAAGATCCAGGATCCAAGATCCTAGATCCAGGCGCCGAGCCCTCCGGGAGGGTTCGGCGAACCCTCGGGGAATCCTCCACGAATGCCGTCTGACCTGCGGTTTTCCGGGTCTCCGGAACCAGCATGCAGTCGGCATCGACCGCAGAGGCCACTGCTGCCGGGGCGAGAGATGCGGTCGGCGCGGGCGGTGCCAAAGAGGGCTCGGACCGCTGGTCAAGCCCAGCGGGAGTATTCGCCGACGTTTCGGCGAATACTCGGGGAGCACTCGCGACGTCATCGGCAGTGTTCCCCGTGGTGTCGGCGAGAGCTGCGCGCTGGATACACGGGCCCTTGCAGACGCCGCACCGCTCCGGCTCGCAGTGCGGGCACGCGGGCAGCCGCGACAAACTCGGCTTGTCGATC
The DNA here is from genome assembly GCF_006636205.1 of Kitasatospora acidiphila. Taxonomy (NCBI): domain Bacteria; kingdom Bacillati; phylum Actinomycetota; class Actinomycetes; order Kitasatosporales; family Streptomycetaceae; genus Kitasatospora; species Kitasatospora acidiphila. The sequence goes on from NZ_VIGB01000003.1 coordinate 1,326,472, forward strand.
TTCTGGTGCTTGTGCCAGGTCGGGTAGTGGAAGTACCGGCGGCCGTCGCAGCCGGTGTACCGGCAGATGGCGCCGACGGAGGCGAGCTGCTGCAGGTGGTCCTCGACGTCTGCCCTGCTGATCTCATCGCGCATCGGCCAGATGAGGCCGTAGACGATCGCGGCGTTGTCGCGGTGGCGGCCGTGGTCGTCGGCGTGGTTGGTCATGCCGAGGAAGGTGAGCATCGCCGGGATGGACACCTCGGCGAGCGTCTCGGAGACCCAGGTCTCCGGCTTGACCGATCGAATTCGGGCCATGTCAGCGGCCCCGACCGGCGACAGCGAGGGCAAGTTCTCCGGTGCCGAGGTCCAGTGTGTGGGGCAGGCGCCAGTCGGCGTCGGGCCACGTCCGCAGCACCCAGCGGGCAGCGGTCTTGGCCACGACCCGCTTGAGGCGAACCGGCTGGCCAGCCGTGTCCATTGCTGAGGCGTGGGGGTGGGGCCACTGGTGACAGGGGTCAACGAGGCTGACGCGGACGGCGGCCGCACCCGGGATCATGTCGGCCAGTTGAATAGCGAGCCGCCGCTGACTTGGACTGGCAGCCGGGCAGTGAGTTTCCTTGGGTATGGCGAGCATGCGATACTCCGTGATTTGTAGGAGCGCGCGCAGTGGTCCTCGTGCGAAGAAGTCCCGCTGTGTGCGTGGTTGTGAATCGGTGCCGCTCTGGGGCGCCGGCCCGGCGCCCAGGAGTTGGTAGCTCTGGGGCGCCGGTTTGCGTTTCCGCTCAGTTCTGCGGTCGTGGCGGCCGGTAGGTCATGGGCTCCTTCCCGAGCCGTCGCTCCCCCCGGCCCTGCGCGGGAGCAGCACCATACGAGGCACCTGCGGCAGCAGTCCAGGCTGTTTGGCACACCGCCCCACCAGCGCATTTCCACTACAGAACGTGGGTTCACTGCAACAACGTACACTGCAGTTGCGCCATAGCGTCAACTGCAGTGTCGGCATCTCGGAGGCAAGGTGGCATCGCGAACACTGCAGTGGTTAGACTCCTCGTGACGATTGGAGGTGGGCATGACCGAGAGAAGCTTCGCCATGAGGCTCGATCACCTGTTCCGGGAGGTCCACCCCAAGGGCCGGGGCCCGTACTCCTACGCCGAGGTGGCCCAGGCCATCAAGGAAGCCGAGGGCGCGATCACCGCTAGCGGGATTCAGCAGTTGCGCACAGGCGCACGCACCAATCCGAAAATGGCGACGATCAAGGTGCTGGCCGACTTCTTCGGCGTACCCGCCGGCTACTTCTTTGACGACGAGGTGGCTGAGCGCACGGCCGCCGAGATCCAGCTGGCGGCCGCGATGCGGGATCATCAGATCGCCACGGTCGCACTCCGCTCGGCTGGCCTGTCGACGGGGAGCCTCAAGATGGTGCACACCGTCATCGAGCAGGCGCGAGCCCTCGAGGGGCTGCCGCCAACCGATGATCTTCCCGGGATCGATCTGAGCGAGTAATGCTCCCTCGCGCCTGGGCACTGTGGCGCGGCAGGCTGACGCTTACTACCCGACCCGCCCCCTCGGCGCTCATTCCAGCCGCATCATGATCACGGCCCGCATGGCGATCCGTCGAAGCGGCGCGAGCGCCATCAGTCGAGTCCCGATCCCCCGATTCCCGCGACAGGGATTCCAGAGGCGTCCCACGTCATCGGGATGCCGTATCAGATCTCGGCACCCCTATAGCTCCCGCACTCCAGGCATCTAGAGAACATCGTGTGCGACCTGCTTGATCTCTGCATTCTCGGGCTTTGGAAGCATGCATGGCGCAACTGACCAAGCATCGCCTCCACTCACCCCGCTGCCGGGCTCCAAGGGAACCAGCAAGCTTGCGGGCGAGTATGCCCGACGATGTTCCATGCCCCACCGGAAAGGTACGCGGATTCGGCAACTGACTACCCAGCAGCCGCCATATTCCCTCATAGAGGATTCTGGTCGCTTCCGGATTGCCGCCGCGGCGCGGCCTGGGTGGATGCCCCCGCAGTCCACTGGCACAGCGCCCCCGCTCCACCCCTGACGGCGCCAGGGCAAGGACGAGCCGATCGGGAAAGACCGGGCTGAGCTTCGCGTGCCGGTCCAGTTCCAGTTCGCGGCACCAGCGATCGGTCACACCGGCGAGGCCGACACGCCTCCTTCTGCAACAGCCCCGGACCCCGCCGCCCGCCACGGACGAGCCCCAGAATGCGCCGAGGATCCGCCCAAGCACGCCAGGACCACGGAAGGCCGCCAAGCGACTGCACCGGACCGCCCAAGAGATCCGACCCCGTATCCCGGGCTTCTCGCGGCGGGACCTATGTGCACCCTCCTCACCACCAGCGCCATTTTGGCACCCGTGGCACAAATCACAGCAAAACTAACATTTCCTCAGATGATCACGGTAATCAGTCGATTACTACCGACAGTAGGCACCAGCAGTCTTATTGCGCGATTGCCATGCCCTCGAGAACAGCCGCAGCGAGGCGCCACATGCAAAGCCTCCAGCCGCATTCCATGATCATCTGATTGTGCCCCAGAAGGACGCCCGCGGAGGCACCAAAGAGCCACTTGATTACGATCCGTATTCGAATCAGGCCCTTCCCGGAAGTGGCAATTCCTCTGAGCTCCAGGCATGGTGTTGAAGCGAAACGGCCCTCCGGCAGCATGTCGTGATCCATGGCCTGCTCATCCCTGCCGCTACCAGCAAATACACAGGAGAAACGCCATGCTCGCGGTTACTGGTCATCAGCGGCTGAAGCAGACCATCGCCCACGTCGCACTGAACCGGGTCGCAGTGGCGGTTCGGTCCAGTGTGAGTGCCGACGCCGATGAGATCGCCAGGACCGGCGGCTCTGCCGACGGCCGCGTGGCTATGGGTCACTGACCGGCTGCCAACACCAAGGCGCGACCGCGCTGGCCGATCGGTTCGCTCACCGTTCGGTGTCCTCACCGGCTCGTCTTCTCCAGGGGAGACCATGGACGTCAGTCAGCTCCGGGCTGAGTGCGAGCAGCGACTCGCCCTCCTCAACCTGCCCCATCGTTTCGGCACCCAGCAGCTCCGGGAGGCAGTAGCCGCCTTGCGGGGCAAGCCGATCGTGTTCCGTCAGCTCCCGCCCGAGGCTGGCAGCACCGCTCCGTGCGGCATCCGAGTCGAGACGCCCACCGCGGACTTCCTGTTCGTCGAACGCGGAACCTCTGCCGCTCACCAAATGCACATCCTGGCGCACGAGATCAGCCACATCCTCTGCGACCACCCTGGCTCCCTGGCCCTGGGTGACAACCTCGTCGAGAGCTTCGGGTTCAACCCGACCCTCGTTCAGCGGATGTCCGGCCGTACCGCCTACACCACCGCTGACGAGCGCGAGGCCGAGCTGATGGCCACGCTCATCCGTCGGCGCGCCTACCGTGAACGACTCCTCCCAGCCCCTCGGCCAGCCGGTGCCGACGAACGCTGGGATGCGATCTTCGCCTGATTCCCAAAGGACCCTCACCCGTGATCAGCGCCATCTTCGGCGGCATGCCCGTCCTCCTGCTGGCTGCGTCGCTCTACTGGGCGCTCAGACGCCGCCCTGGCCAACGACCGCCCGGCACCCTGAGCATGTCCGCGTTCCTCGCCTGCTTCGCTGTAGCCTTCAGCGCCTACGCGCCGGCGATCCGCGCGCTGGAGGATTCGATCTCGCTCGACTTCTCCCGCCTGGTGAGCAACTCGGCGACCCTGTCAGCAGCAGCGGCCGTGTCCTCAGTGCTGCTGTTCCTCAACCATCCGGCGCCCGAGGCCCGGCGCCGGCTCCGGGTCCGCCTGCGCCTGCTGGCCCTGGCCGTCTCCACGATGGCCGTCGCATTCGCGCTGACCCCGTCCTCCCTCGTGTGGAGTGCTGCCGAAGCCCACGGATCCCTGGACGAGGCACCCACCTCCCTGCACCTCTACTCGCTGGCCTACATCTCCTACCTCGCCTACACGGTCTTCGACTGCCTCACCCAGACGTGGACCCGGGCACGAACCGCCCCCCGGGCCAGCCAGCGACTCGGGCTTCGCACAACCGCCGTCGGCTGCCTCTTCGCTCTCGCCTACACGGCCTACAAGGCCGTCAACGCCCTTGCCGCAGTATTCGGTTGGGAAGCCATCCCCGGTAAGGAACGCTGCACAAGCCTCTTCACCCCGGCGAACTGTGCCCTCAGTGTCACCGCTCCGGCAATCGGCGTGCTGCTCATCACCCTCGGCCTGACAATCCCTGCCGCCGTCTGGCCGGTGACGCGCCACCTGCAGCGGCGCTGGGAGCTGCGGTCACTTGCCGAACTCGAACCGCTCTGGCGCGACCTCACCACCGCGATGCCCGAGCTCGTCCTCGACCCGGACACCGGCGTCTCGGAGCCCGACTTCCTGCTCCAGCGCCGAGTCATCGAGATCAACGACGCCGTCCTGACTCTGCGGCCCTACCGATCGCTCGCGATCCAGCAGGCGGCCACCCACGCGGTGGAGCGCAACCAACTCGCCGGCACAACTGACGGCGATGCAGTCATCGAAGCCGCTGTCCTATCTGCCGCGTTGCAAGCCATGGTCAACGATGACTGCCCGGAGGTCGAGCAGGCTCCGCAAGCGCCGGGCACCGCGGCCCGCGCGGGAGACCTCCGCGCGGAAACCGCGTGGCTACGCTCGGTGGCACGGGCCTATGTCGCGAGCGACATCGTCCGAACTGCCGTGCAGCACCGATCGATTCCCGCGACCGCGAACGGATGACCATGAGCAGCCCCTTGCAGGACCCCGAGTTCCTCCGGAACCCGTATCCCACGTACGCGGCTCTCCGGAGCACCGGGCCAGTGCAGAAGCTCCCCAGCGCCGGCGGCCGGTCCGGCTACCTGGTCACGGGTTACGCCGAGGCGAGGGAGGCGTTCGCCGACTCCAGGCTGTCGAAGGACACGAAGCGCTTCTTCGCCGGCCAGGACACCGGACGCAACCTCCACCCTGCCGTCTCGCAGAGCATGCTGGCCACCGACCCGCCGGACCACACCCGGCTGCGGCGCTTGGTGACGAGCGCGTTCACTCCCGGCGCGGTCGCCCGCCTGCTCCCGTACATCGCCGCCGTAACCGATTCCCTGCTCGACACATGGGTGCCCGGCGAACAGGTCGACGTCATCGAGAGCCTCGCCGTCCCGCTGCCCGTCACCGTCATCTGCCAGCTGCTGGGAGTCCCCGAGCACGACCGCGCCGCTGTGCGCGCCTGGTCGAACGACCTCTTCGCGGCCGGGCAGCCCACTCTGGTCGACGCGGCGTCCCACGAGGTCGCCGACTACATGAGCGGCCTCATCGCCGCGAAACGCCGTGCGCTGGACGACAGCCTGCTCGCAGACCTGATCCGGGTCCGCGACGGCGAGGACCGACTCAGCGAGGACGAACTCGTCTCTCTCGCAGTGCTCCTGCTGGTCGCCGGCCATGAGACCACCACCAACCTGATCGGCAACGGCCTGCTGGCTCTGCTCCAGGCGCCCGGCTCGCTCCAGCGGCTCCGCGCGGAGCCCGGCCTGGTCGAATCAGCAGTCGACGAGTTGCTTCGGTACGACTCCCCGGTGAGCACGGCGACCTTCCGGTTCGCCACCGAGACCCTGGTGATCGGCAGTACTGAAATCCCCGCCGGTGCCCCGGTGTTCATCGCACCCGGTGCTGCCAACCGCGACCCCGCCCGCTTCCCGGATCCGGACCGGCTCGACCTCGACCGAGACGCCAAGGGTCACCTGGCTTTTGGCCACGGCATCCACCGCTGCCTGGGAGCACCACTCGCCCGTGCCGAGGCAGCGATCGCTCTTCGGGCGGTTGCCCACCGATTTCCACATCTCCGGCTAGCGGTCCCAAGTGCGGAACTCGAGTGGCAGCACACTCGGCTCATGAGGGGAGTCCAATCGCTTCCCACCATTCCGTGACGGGCACAGCGACCGCGTCCCAGGCAGCCAGCAATCAAGGGCCGGACATGCGAGGACGTCCAGCGCACGGGCTGCTCGGACTCAGGAAGAGCCTTCCGAGGCGTCGGTGAGCCCTCCTGGTCCCGGGCGAGGCCCGCGTGAGCGTAGCTGCCCATCGCTCACCCACACCTCGCTCCGGTTTACACGCATTCGGCTCCATCCGCCTGGCCAGCGGTCAGCATCGTTCCTACCGCGCACCTGACCGACTTCTGGCACCCGAGTCAGCACTCCACCCCACGGGTCCAGAGTCGCTGGCCACAAAGGCCAAGTGGCCTAGACCATTTGCCTGACGATCCGTCAGAAAAGTCAGCAAAAAGTCAGCATCAGTACGAGCAGACCCTGCTATACGCGCGTAAACCTGAGAACGATTCACGTTCCAGAAGGTCTCGCGAACCCCACCCATCAAGGACCTGCGCGCATGCCCTCAGGGGCCCCAGTGCGGCAGCCACACACCCAGCGCCCACCACCTCACGCCGCTCGCTGCATCGGACATTTCCGCAGGTCAGCGCGCCCTCCCTCGCGGCTTCAGTCCTACCGCCGGCATCTCTGGGGCCCGCAGTCGCGCCCCGTCGTACCCATGCACATCGCCGAACCGGAGCCCCTTTTCCCAGTCCTCTCGTGCTTGTACGATCTCCTCACTGGAGCGGCCCACGAAGTTCCACCACATCAGCACCTGCTCCTCGAACGGCTCGCCGCCGAGCAGCAGCAGGGTGGCGTCGGTGCGGGCCAGGAGCGGGAGTTGGCGGCGGCCGCAGCCGAGGTAGAGGAGGGAGCCGGGCTCCAGGCGGACGCCGTCGACGTCGGCGCTGCCGCTGATCGCGAGGGCGGCGTACTCGAACTCGGGCTCCAGGGGCAGCAGTCGAGGGGTGGTGGACTCGGTGAGGGCCAAGTCGACGCCGACCAGCGGGGTGTAGGTGGTGCCGGGTGAGGCGGCGCCGTCGACGGAGCCGAGGATCACGGTGCCGTGCAGGCCGGCGATGTCGACGATGGGCAGCTCGGGGTGGTGCTCGAAGGCGGGGGCGGTGTGCCGGTGGGCGTCGGGCAAGGCCACCCACAGCTGGGCGCCGTGCAGCAGGCGCGGGTGCTCGCGCGGGGACTCCTCGGAGTGCGAGATGGCCCGGCCGGAGGTCATCAGGCCGAGCTCACGCGGGCGGATCGTCTGCAGGCTGCCCAGGCTGTCGCGGTGCAGCACCTCGCCGTCGTGCAGCCAGCTGACGGTCTGGAGTCCCAGGTGGGGATGGGGTGGGACCTGCATCCCCGGCTCGTCGGCGATGTCGTCGGGGCCGTAGTGGTCGACGAAGCACCAGGCGCCCACCATGCGGCGGCCCAGGGTGGGCAGCAGGCGGCGCACCTGGGTGCTCTCGCCGAGCTGCACGGTCCGACCGGTCAGCAGGTCGTGGGTCGGACCGGCGCTCGCGTCACCGCTGCACAGGGTGGCCGTTGGCTTGAGATCGAGGTTGCTCACCGCACTACGGTAACCAGCTGACGGCTGATCAGCCGGGATGACGGCAGCGTTGAGGAGCAGGGCGGGGAATCAGTGCGCGCAGGCCCAGGGCGCGGCCGCGGTGGCCGTCTCGGCCTGGGCCCGCAGGGCGCGGACGGCCTCGGCCGGGTCGGCGGCACCGTAGACGGCGGAGCCGGCGACGAAGACGTCGGCTCCGGCCTCGGCGCACTGCTCGATGGTGCCGGCCGAGACCCCGCCGTCCACCTGGAGCCAGAGGCTGAGGCCGTGCTTGCTGATCAGCTCCCGGGTGCGGCGGATCTTGGGCAGCATGATGTCCAGGAAGGCCTGGCCGCCGAAGCCGGGCTCCACGGTCATGATCAGCAGCATGTCGAGCTCGGGGAGCAGGTCCTCGTAGGGCTCGATCGGGGTGGCGGGCTTGAGCGCCATCGAGGCACGGGCGCCCTTGGCGCGGATCTCGCGCGCCAGGCGGACGGGGGCGGCGGCGGCCTCGACGTGGAAGGTCACCGAGCCGGCGCCGGCCTCGACGTACTGCGGGGCCCAGCGGTCGGGCTGCTCGATCATCAGGTGGCAGTCCAGCGGGATGTCGGTGGCGCGGGCCAGCGACTCGACCACCGGGATGCCCAGGGTGAGGTTGGGGACGAAGTGGTTGTCCATCACATCGACGTGCAGCCAGTCGGCACCCCGGACCGCCTCGGCCTCCTGGGCGAGGCGGGCGAAGTCCGCGGACAGGATGCTGGGGCTGATCTGGGCCATGGCGGTTGAACCTCACGATGTCTGCACGGTGTCGGCGGGATCTCGGCGACTGGGCCCGCCGGGTCGGCCGGGCCCGGTTCCATCATCTCCCGAACCGGGCCGGCCGCTGCGAACGGGTCCGGTCAGGCCGGCTCAGCGGCCCGTTCCAGCACCACAACGTCATATCGTTCGAGTACTTCTCCATCACCGTCAGCAGGTCCGGCAGCGGGCTCCACCGAGACCGCCGCGTCCAGGCGGGCCAGGCCGGCCGCGAACTCGGCCTCGCTCAGCACGCCGAACTTGGACTCGGCGCGCAGCGCGTACCGGTCGCGCAGCTCGGCCAGGTTGCGGGCGATCGGCTGGGCGAACGAGAACACCCTGGTGACCGCGAACCGGCCGCCGCCGGTGAAGTCGGCGAGCAGCTCGGCCTCGGCGGGGAAGCGCCGGGCGTCATGGGCGAGCAGTTCGGGCCAGTAACGGTAGACCGGGGCGTCGAGGCGTTCGCGCACGGTGGTGCGGATCACCACGCGCCCGCCGGGGCGCAGCACTCGGGCCAGCTCGCGGGCGGCGGCGGGCCGGTCGGGCAGGTGGTGCACCACGCGGGAGAGCAGCGCCGCGTCGCAGCTGCCGGCGTCCAGCGGCAGGGCGTCGGCGGTGCCGAGCCGGTAGTGGACCCGGGGGTGGCCGTGGTGCCGGGCGGCCTCGGCGAGCATCGGCTCGCTCGGGTCGACGCCGACGATCTCGGCCTGCGGCACCTGCTCGGCCAGTGCGGCGCAGAAGATCCCGGTGCCGGCGCCGACCTCCAGGATGCGGTCTGCATCGCCGAGTTGACTGGCTATCAAGTCGGCCCAGGCGCGCAGCGAGGCGCCCGGCAGGTCGTTGCCGCGCTCATAGGCGGCGGCGAGTCGCGGGTCGGCATGTGCGATGTCCTTGAAAATCCCCACCACGTCCCTTGGTTGTAGCCTTACGATACATACTGACTCGAAACTGTGCGCTTCCAGGAGCTGAAACCGTGTCATCCCCCCGCACCATCCTGATCACCGGCGCCACCGACGGACTGGGCCGCGGCCTGGCCCTGCGCCTGGCCTCGCCGGACACCTTGCTGATCCTGCACGGCCGTTCCGAGCAGCGGGCCGCCGAGGTCGCCCGCCAGGTCCGCGCCAAGGGCGGCGCCGCCGAGGTCCGGCTGGCCGACCTCGCCGAGCTGCGCCAGGTCGACCGGCTCGCCGACACCGTGCTGCGCGACTTCGACCGGCTGGACGTCCTGGTCAACAACGCCGGCGCCGGTGGCGGCGCACCCGGCGCCGATCGCCAACTCAGCGCAGACGGCTATGAGTTGCTGTTCGCCGTCAACTACCTGGCGGGCTACCACCTGACCAACCGCCTGCTGGAGCGCCTCAAGGCCGCGCCGGCGACGCAGGGCCCCTCGGGCGAAGGCCGGGCGAGGATCGTCAACGTCTCGTCGGCCGGTCAGGCGCCGATCGACTTCGCCGACCCGCACCTGACCCGCGACTTCAGTGGCGGCACCGCCTACTGCCGCGCCAAGCTGGCGCAGATCCTCTTCACCTTCGATCTGGCCGAGCGGCTGGCCGCCGAGGGGTCCGCGGTCAGCGTCAACGCGCTGCACCCGGCCAGCTACATGGCCACCACCATGGTCCGCGAGGCCGGGGTCGAGCCGTGGAGCACGGTCGACGAGGGGGTGGACGCGACCATGCGCCTGGTGACCGGCGAGGCCGGTGCGGTCGGCGGCCGCTACTTCAACGGCACCCAGCCGACCCGCGCCCATGCCCAGGCCTACGACCCCGGGGCCCGGCAGCAGTTGCGGGCGCTCTCGGCGGAGTTGATCGCCAAAGCGCTCGCCTGACCTGCTGACCCCCGAAGCACTCCGCTGACCCGACCCTGGCAACGGCCGGACCCATCCGCACCCCGCGCCCGGCCCCCGCGCCCGGCTCACCAAGCGTAGTCCTCCGGCGCCGTCTTGTGGCCGGGGAAGATCTCGTCCAGCCGGTCCAGGGTCTTCTGGTCCAGCGTCAGATCGAGGGCAGCCAGTGTGCCGTTCAACTGCTCGATGGTGCGCGGGCCGATGATCGGGGCGGTCACGGCCGGGCGGCTGAGCAGCCAGGCGAGCGCGAGGTCGGCGGGCTGGTGGCCGAGCTCCGCGGCGAGGTCCTCGTACGCCTGGATCTTGTCGCGGTGCTTCTCCAACTGCTCCACCGCGCGCTCGCCCTGTCGGCGCTTGCCCTGCTGCTCCTTGCCCAGCACTCCGCCGAGCAGCCCGCCGCCCAGCGGGGACCACGGGATCAGGCCGATGCCGTAGTGCTCGGCGGCCGGCGCCACCTCCAGCTCGACCGCGCGGTTCAGCAGGTTGTAGTGCGACTGCTCGCTGACCAGGCCGAGGAAGTTCCGGGCCCGCGCGGCCTCCTGGGCGCGGGCGAGATGCCAGCCGGCGAAGTTGCTGGAGCCCACGTAGAGGATCTTGCCCTGGGCGACCAGGGTCTCCATCGCCTGCCAGATCTCCTCCCACGGAGTCTGACGGTCGACGTGGTGCATCTGGTAGATGTCGATGTAGTCGGTCTGCAGGCGGCGCAGGCTGGCCTCCACCTCGCGGCGGATGGCCAGTGCGGAGACGCCGCGCTGGTTGGGCCAGTCGCCCGTGGGGCCGTAGAGCTTGGTGGCGAGCACGGTCTTCTCGCGCCGGCCGCCGCCCTGGGCGAACCAGCGGCCGATGATCTGCTCGGTGATGCCCTCGCCGCGAACCGCGCCGTAGACGTTGGCGGTGTCGAAGAAGTTGATGCCCAGCCCATGGGCGGCATCCATGATCTGGTGGGCGTCGGACTCCTCGGTCTGCGGGCCGAAGTTCATGGTGCCCAGGCAGAGCCGGGAGACGCTGAGGCCGGTGCGGCCGAGGTTGGTGTATTCCATGATCCAAGCCTCGGGCGCACCGACCGCTTTGTCCAGGGGACTTGCTCGTCATGAACCGGTCTTTGCCGAACGGGTCCTTCACGGACCGGTCTTTGCCGAACGGGTCCCTCATGGACCGGGGTTTGACGAGCCGGCTCCTGACGTCCTGTCAGTGGTCAGCGGCCGTGCCGGCTGTAAGCCCGGACGGCCAGCGGCGTGCAGACCACAAGGAGCAGCACGGTCCAGCCCAGGCAGGCCACCAGCGGGTGGTGGAGCGGCCAACCGGTGGCCGCGCCACCGGGATTGCCGAACTGCTCACGGCAGGCGGCGACCAGCGAGCTGACCGGGTTCCACTCGGCGACCACCCGCAGCCAGCCGGGCATCCCGGCGGTGGGCACGAAGGTGTTGGTCACCATCGCCACCGGAAAGGTGAGGATGGAGAGTTGACCGGCCACCTCCTCCCGGCCGGCCAGCAGGCCCAGGCAGGTGCCCAACCAGGTCATCACGAAGCGGAAGAGCAGCAGCAGGCCGAACCCGGCCAGCGCGTGGTCGATGCCGCGGTGCGCCCGCCAGCCGGTGGCCAGGCCGACGGCGGCGAGCAGCGCCATCACCACCACGCTGACCGCGAGGTCGGCGAGCGCGGTGCCGAGCAGCACGCCGCCGCGCGAGACCGGCATCGAGCGGATCCGGTCGGCCGCGCCCCGGTCCAGGTCGCGCGCGGTGCCGACCATGGTGGGCATCAGGCCGTTGACGGCGGTCATCGCCAGCAGGCCGGGCATCAGGAACTCGCGGTAGTTGCCGCCGGGCACGGTCATCGCGCTGCCGAAGACATAGCCGAAGACCACCACCATCACCACCGGCACGGCGAGCGAGGCGACGACGAGGCCGGGCGAGTGGCGGTAGTGCAGCAGGACCCGGCGGGCCGAGGTGGCGGCGTCGACGGTGGGGCGCAGGGCGAGGCTGCTCATCAGGCCGCCACCTCCGCCGCCACGTCGTTCTGAGCAGCGCCGTCGGCGGCACCCGCCACCGCACTGTCGGCGCCGGTGAGCGCCAGGAAGACGTCGTCCAGGGTGGGTGTGCGCAGCGCGACGTCACGGGCCGTGACGCCGGCCGCGTCCAACTCCCGTACCACGGTGGGCAGCGAGACCTCGACGCCGGGGCGGGAGATCACCTCGACCAGCAGGCGGTGCGGATCGGCGATCGGCTCGCCTTCGGTCAGTGCGGCCAACACCCGCTGGGCATACGGCAGTTCGGCAACGCTGCCGACGGCCACCTCGACCCGGGCGCCGATCGACGCCTTGAGTCGCTCTGGTGGTCCGTCGGCGATCGCCCGGCCCTGGCCGATCACCAGCACCTGGTCGGCGAGCCGGTCGGCCTCGTCCAGGTACTGGGTGGTGAGCAGCACGGTGGTGCCGGTCTCGGTCAACTCCCGTACGGCGTCCCAGATCTCACCGCGACTGCGCGGGTCGAGGCCGGTGGTGGGCTCGTCCAGGAAGAGTACGGGCGGGCGGGTGACCAGGCAGGCGACCAGGTCCAGGCGGCGGCGCAGGCCACCGGAGTAGCCGCGCACCAACCGGTCGGCGACGTGGGCGAGGTCGAACCGCTCCAGCAGTTCGGCGCTGCGGCGGCGGGCCTCGCGGGCGCCGAGGTGGTGGAACCGGCCGACCAGGTGCAGGTTGTCGCGGCCGGTGAGCCCCTCGTCCACGGCGGCGTGCTGGCCGGCCAGGCCGATGCTGCTGCGGACCCGCTCGGCCTGCCGGACCACGTCGTAGCCGGCCACGCTGGCGCTTCCTTCGTCCGGAGTAGCGAGGGTGGCGAGGATCCGCACCGCGGTGGTCTTGCCCGCGCCGTTGGGTCCGAGCAGGCCGTAGACGGTGCCGGCCGGAATGGCGAGGTCCAGGCCGTCCAGCGCGGTGGTGCTGCCGTACCGCTTGACCAGGCCCTGGGCCCGGACCGCGAGGTCGGCGACTGCGGCGGGTTCGTGGGTCATGGCTCTGCCCTCTCTCTAAGTACATCGTACGTAGAAGCGCTTGCGCAAGCATCGTACTACGTACGTGGTACGTGGTTAACCCCGCGCATGGCGATCGACTTCGTAAGATGGGGCCCGAGGTGATCGTCCGTGCCGTCCCGCAAGACCCCCGCCGACTCCGCAGTACCAGCGGACTCGGCCCATCCCACCCGCTCCGACGCGGGCCCCGAGCTGATCTGGCTGCGCCCCGAGCGGGCCGGACGCGGGCCGCGCCCCGCGCACAGCCGAGCCTCCATCGCGGCGGCGGCGGTCGCCCTGGCCGACGCCGAGGGGCTGGAGGCGGTGACGATGCGTCGGATCGCTGCTGAACTGGGCGCGGGCACCATGTCGCTCTACAACTACGTGCCCAAGAAGGAGCAGTTGTTCGACCTGATGCTGGACGCGGTGGTCGCCGAGTACCAGCTACCGGACGCACCGAGCGGCGACTGGCGGGCCGACCTGCGGATGCTGGCCCACCAGCAGATGGACATTCTGCGCAGGCACGGCTGGGTGACCACCGTCATCCGCCAGCGGCCGTCGATCGGACCGAACAGCCTGCGCGTCACCGAGTTCTTCCTCGGCGCGGTGGCCGGGTTCGATCTGAGCGGCGGCGCCAAGATGGAGGCGCTGGCCATGCTCAACGGCTCGGTCTGCCAGTTCGCCGACTTCGAGCGCGCCACCACGGCCGCCGCCACCAGTCCGCAGCGCTGGCAGCTCGAACTGGCCGGCTACCTCGGCCAGGTGGCAGCCGGTGGCGACTACCCCAACCTGACGGCCGCACTGGGCTCGGGCGGTCCACCGCCCGACGCCGGCGCCTCGTTCGAGCGCTACCTGGACCGGCTGCTCACCGTGCTGTTCCAGGCCTGACCGTCATGGGCACGCGCCTGCCGCGCGGCTGTCGTGCGGCAGGCGCGCGCAACTGCCGGGCGACTGTTAGGCGCGCAACACCGCGAACGCTGGACCGCGCGCCCGCCCCTCCCCTAGCGTCGTGATCATGACTGAGCGACGCGCCATTCTCAGCGGTTCCACCTTCGAGGAGCAGATCGGCTACGCCCGCGCCGTGGTGGACGGCGACTGGGTGCACGTCTCCGGCACCACCGGGTTCGACTACGCCACCATGACCATCTCCCCCGACGTCACCGAGCAGGCGGAGCAGTGCCTGCGCAACATCGGCGCGGCCCTGACCGAGGCCGGCTGCGACTTCCGCGATGTGGTCCGGGTCCGCTACCTGCTGCCCGAGCGAGCCGACTTCGAGCCCTGCTGGCCGGCGCTGCGCGAGGCCTTCGGCGAGGTGAAGCCGGCCGCCACCATGATGGTCTGCGGGCTGGCCGACCCCCGGATGAAGATCGAGATCGAGGTCTACGCCCGCCGCCGCGGCTGATCCACGGTCAGGAGCGGTGATCGGCCACGACCTGGCCGATCCCGCACCGCATCACCCGCCGCGTCTCGGTCGCCCGCCGCGACTGCCAGCGCCACCCGGTCGCCACCGGCTGCCCGTGCCGGCGTCGGCGCACATCCGCCAGCAGCTCCGCCGAGACGCCGAACTCCGGCAGTACATCGAGTGCCTGACTCTTCGTCAGCAGCCTGCCGTCCCGCAGGGTGACGCTCGCCCGGGCCAGCGTGGTGAGCCCGACGTCCACCCAGTCGTCACGCCGCCAGCGGAGCCAGTGCGCCGTGGCGGGGAGCCAGAACTCCGTGAGGTCGGCCCGGATGAACCGGTGCAGCTCCGCCTCCCCCACCGGGGGCAGCAACTCCCCCGGCACCGGGCCGAGGTAGCAGCGGCCGCCGAGCTCCAGCTCCCGCCGGGTCACGACGGTCACCGGCCGCTCCAACAACTCCCGGTGCGCCCAGGTGAGATGCTTCAGCGCCGGGTCGGCCAGCCGGTCCGGCAGCAGGTAGGAGCAGTGCAGCTTCTCGGCCAGCGGCGACTCCCGCTCCAACTGCCGGTGCAGCTCGACCAGTCGGGCCCGCCCGGCGGCATCCGGCGCCCGCTCCAGCACCGCGAGCAGGTCCAGGTCGCTGCGCCCGGGCTGGTAGTCGCCGAGCGCCAGCGACCCGTGCGCCCACAGCGCCGTCAACGGCAGCGCCGCGCCCAGCAGTTCGGCGAACCGCTGGACCAGCCGCTCGGTCGCGGCATCCGATCGATTGTCCACGAAAGCACCCCCTCCCGGCCACCCTACGGGAGGGGATGAGCCTTCGTCAGGAAGTCCGCCGCAGCAGCGCCAGGTACATCGCGTCGGTGCCGTGCAGATGCGGCCAGAGCTGAACGTCCGGCCCCTCGCCGAGGCTTGGCACGCCCGGCAGCAGCGGGCGGGCATCCACCCACTCGACGTCGCCCCGGTCCCGCAGCACGTCGTCCACCACGCTGCGGGTCTCCGCCAGGTGCGGCGAGCAGGTGGCATAGCCGACCACGCCGCCGACCCGCACAGCCGCCAGCGCCGAGCGCAGCAACTCCCGCTGCAGCGGGCCGAATCCGGCGACGTCCTCGGGGCGCCGGCGCCAGCGGGCCTCGGGACGGCGGCGCAGCGCACCCAGCCCGGAGCACGGCACGTCGACCAGCACCCGGTCGAAACTGCCGGGCCGCCAGGCGGGCTTGGTCCCGTCGGCGGTGATCACCTGGTAGGGGCCGGGGTTGCCGTCCAGGGCGCGGGCCACCAGGCGGGCCCGGTGCGGCTGCCGCTCCGAGGCCACCAGGGCGGCGCCGCGCTCGGCGGCCAGCGCGCCGAGCAGCGCGGCCTTGCCGCCGGGGCCGGCGCAGGCGTCCAGCCACAGCCGGTCGCCGCCCGCCACCGGTGCGTTGGCCAGGGCGAGCGCGACCAGCTGGCTGCCCTCGTCCTGCACACCGGCCTGGTTCTGCTGCACGGCCGTCAGCTCGGCCGGGTCCCCGCCCTCGGCGAGGCGCAGCGCGTACGGCGACCAGCGGCCCGCGGAACCGGCCTCCACCTGCTCGGCCAGCTCCTCGACCGCGATCCGCCCCGGCCGCGCCACCAGCGTGACCTCGGGGCGCTCGTTGTCGGCCCGCAGCAGCTCCTCGATCGCGGCCCGCCCGGCGGAGTCCGGCTGCCAGCGGCCGAGCGCGTCCCAGAGCGCGGCGACCACCCAGCGCGGGTGCGAGTGGACCACGGCGAGGTGGTCCTCGGCGTCCTCCTCGAACGGCGGGGCGACCTGGGCGATCCAGGCGTCCAGGTCCTGAGCGCTGATCCGGCGCAGCACCGCGTTGACGAACTTGGCCCGCCCGTCGCCCAGCACCACCCGGGCCAGCTCGACGGTCGCGGAGACCGCCGCATGGGTCGGGATCCGGGTGGCGAGCAGCTGGTGGGCGCCGAGCGCCAGCACGTCGAGCACCGGCGGGTCGACCTCCCGCAGCGGGCGGTCGATGCAGGCGGCGATGATCGCGTCATAGCTGCCCTGCTGGCGCAGCGTGCCGTAGACCAGTTCGGTGGCCAGTGCGGCGTCGCGCCGCTCCATGCCCTGCTTCTCGGCCTCGCGCAGCAGCGGCGGCAGCACCAGGTTGGCGTAGGCGTCGCGCTCGTCGACGGCGCGCAGGGCCTTGAAGGCGGTGATCCGGGCCGGGTCCTTCTTGGGGCGTCGGTACGGGCGGGCGGGGCGCTTGGCGCTGGATGTGCTCACTGTGATGCCTTAATGTGCTGCGGCGCTATCGAGGTCAACTGTACGGCGACGATCAGCCGCCGAGCTGCTCACCGCTCTCGATGCGGGCCCCGCGCGCCCAGTCGGCCGCCCGCATCGCCTTCTTGCCCTGCGGCTGCACCTCGCCGAGCTCGATCTCGTGGCTGCCGGTGCCGACCCGGACGCTGTTCTTGCCGACCGCCAGCACGCCGGCGGCCAGCCCGGTCTGGCCGGGGAGCAGCTTGACCGGGCCCGCGACCTTCAGCCGCTCGCCGCGGAAGGTGGTCCAGGCGCCGGGCGCCGGGGCGCAGCCGCGCACCACCCGGTCGATCCGCAGGGCGGGGTGGGACCAGTCGATCCGGGCGTCCTCGACGGTGATCTTCGGGGCCAGGGTGATGCCGTCGACGGGCTGCGGGCGGGCGATCAGGGTGCCGTCCTCGATGCCGTCCATGGTGGCGGCCAGCAGGCCGGCGCCGGACCGGGCGAGCCGGTCGAGGAGTTCGCCGCTGGTGTCGGTGGGCCGGACCTCCTCGGTGATCACGCCGTAGACCGGGCCGGAGTCGAGACCGCGCTCGATCAAGAAGGTCGAGGCGCCGGCCACCTGGTCGCCGGCCAGCACGGCGTGCTGCACGGGCGCCGCGCCGCGCCAGGCGGGCAGCAGCGAGAAGTGCAGGTTGACCCAGCCGTGCTCGGGGATGGCGAGCGCCGGCTCGCGCAGCAGTGCGCCGTAGGCGACCACCGGGCAGCAGTCGGGCGCCAGCTCGGTCAGCCGGGCGAGGAACTCCGGGTCGCTGGGCTTCGCCGGCTTGAGCACCTCGATCCCGGCCTCGGCCGCCCGCTGCCCGACGGGGCTGGCCACCAGCTTGCGCCCGCGCCCGGCGGGGGCGTCGGGCCGGGTGACCACCGCGACCACCTCGTGCCGGTCGGAGGCCAGCAGGGCCTCCAGGGCGGGGACGGCGACGTCGGGGGTGCCGGCGAAGACGAGACGCAAGATGACGGCCTTTCGGAAGTGGCAGAAGCAGTAGCAGGGACGGGTCGGGAAGGGTTCAGCTGATCGGGCCGAAGGTGCTGTGCGGGGATATCCGCACCTCGGGGGCCGGCTGCCCGCCCCAGTCGGCCTCGCGGATGGCGCGCAGCGCCTCCTTGCGGAGCTCCCGGTCGAGGCGGTCGATGAAGATGATCCCGTCCAGGTGGTCGGTCTCGTGCTGGATGCAGCGGGCCAGCAGCTGGGTGCCCTCGATGGTCACCGGGTCGCCGTACTCGTTGAAGCCGCGGGCGACCACGCCGTGGGCGCGCCGGGTGTCGAACCGCAGGCCGGGCAGCGAGAGGCAGCCCTCGGGGCCCTCCTGCTCGTCCTCGCTGAGGCTCAGGTCGGGGTTGATCAGATGCCCCGTGACGCCGTCCACGTGGTAGGTGAACACCCTTAGCGAGATGCCCAGTTGAGGGGCCGCCAGGCCGGCGCCCGGGGCGTCGAGCATGGTGTCGGTGAGGTCCTTGACCAGGGTGCGCAGCTCCTTGTCGAAGGTGGTCACCGGCTGCGCCTTGGCGCGCAGCACCGGGTCGCCGAAGATCCGGATCGGCTGGATCGCCACGGGTCACTCCCTCTCAGACGGCACAGCTTGTCAGTCTAGTTGGTGCGGTACGCGTGACCCCGGGGCATGGTCCCGCGTTGGTCAAGTGAGATTGACCAACAAGGAGAGTCACTCCGGAAGGTGGCCTGAGCACAATGGCCGAGCAGATCAACCACGACACCCGGGCGCGGGCCAGCCTGCACCTGCTGGTGCGTGACATCGAACGCGTCCGCCGCCAGGTGGACGCCCTGCGCACCCTCACCGCCCAGCTGGGCAATGTCTACCGCCCGCGCCGCCCCAGCAGCTCCGGCGGCTTCGTGGTCTACGGGCGGGCGCCCGCGCCGACCGTCCGCCTGGCCCAGGAACTGCGGGAGAGCGTGGAGACGCTGGTCGCGGCGGCGGTGGAGTTCGACCGGGCGCTGGGATTCTCCTGGGACTCGGTGGGGTCGGCGCTCGGGGTGACCAAGCAGGCGGTGCACCGGCGGTACGGGATGCGGCGCTCGGCCTCCGAGCTGCTGGGCGCGGCCGGTGGCGCGCTGCCGCAGGGCCCGGGCGTGGGGGCGCCGCTGTCCCCCACCGGCGCCCCGCGTGACGACGAGGCGCCGCAGCCGGCGCCCGGCGGCCTGGCGCGCACCGTCCCGGCGGCCCGGCAGGGCGGGCTGGACCGGCACGGGGTGCACAGCTGACGAAGCGTCAGTTCCCGTTGGCCTGACTGGATTTGCGCGGGAAGTCGGCTCACTCGACTTCCCGCGCAGGCGCCACCAGCCGACTCTCCGCGCAGGGGCGTCACCCACCATCCGACGACTCTCCGCGCAGGCACCACCCGCCATCCGACGGCTTCCCCGCGCCCAGGCGTCACCCGATGTCCGGCGGATCGATCCGCACCTTGACCGGCTCCGACCCCCGCAGCGCCAGCCGCGCGATCTGCGCCGCCTTCAACGCGGCCGCCAGCGCACCGCCCTGCCCCGGGCGCACCCGCAGCAGCGCACGCTCCTGCTCCTCACCGCGCAGCGGCGGCAGCGGCACCGGCCCCAGCACATCGGCCCCCTCCGGCAGCCGGGCCACCCCCAGCAGGTCCTCGACGGCGCTCGGCGTGCCGGTGACCGAGGCCATCCGGGAGACCGGCGGGAAGCCCAGCTGCGCCCGCTCCGCCAGCTCCGACTCGGCGTGCCCGAGCGGGTCCCAGCGGACCAGCGCCTGCACCGGGCGGGCCGTCGGCTCGGCCACGACCACCACCGTGCCGCCCTCCTCCGCGGACCGCACCAGCGCGGCCGCCGCCAGCCAGAGCCGCATCGCCTCCTCGGCGGCGCGCAGGTCGGGGCGGTTCAGCAGCGCCCAGCCGTCCAGCAGCAGGGCGGCCGCGTAGCCGCCCTCGGCCACCGGTTCGGCCCCCGGCGTGGAGATCACCAGCGCCGGCTCCCCCGTCACCTCGGCGAGCACCGCCTCCCGCCCCGAGGTCCGCACCGGGATCCCGGGGAACGCCTTGCCCAGCTCCTCCGCCGTCCGCCGCGCCCCCACCACCTGCGCCCGCAGCCGGAAGGACCCGCACTCCACGCAGTGCCAGTCGGCCTCCTCGACCCCGCACCAGGCGCAGCGCAGCGCCTGCCCAGCGCCCACGGCCTCTAGCGGCCCGGCGCAGTGCGCGCACCGGGCGGGTTCGCGGCAGCGCTCGCAGGCCAGCCGGGGCACATAGCCGCGCCTGGGCACCTGCACCAGGACCGGGCCGGAGCGCAGCGCCTCGCGGGCGGCCTGCCAGGCCACCGTGGGCAGCCGGGCGGCCTGGGCGGCTGCGTCCCGGGCCTGGTCGGTGTCGGTCACGGTGCGCACCTGGGGGGCGGTGGCGCGCACCACGGCCCGTTCGGCGACCAGCGGGCGGGCCCAGCCGGTGGCCAGCAGCTGGGCGCCCTCGACGGTCGTCGACAGGCCGCCGACCAGCACGGCCGCGCCCTCCTCGGCCGCGCGCAGCAGCGCCACCTCGCGGACGTGCGGGTGCGGGGCGCGCGGGTCGCTGTGGCTGCTGTCGCCGTCCGACCAGACCACCAGCAGGCCGAGGTCGTGCACGGGCGCGAAGACGGTGGCCCGGGTTCCGATCACGGCGTGCACCGAGCCCCGGCTGACGGCGAGCCAGTTCCGGTAGCGCTCGCGCGGCCCGAGGTCGGCGGTGAGGACGACGTGGCGGTCCGAGTCGCCCAGCAGTCGAGCCAGCGCTTGGTCGACGCGCGCCACCGCCCGCCCGTCCGGCAGGACGGCCAGGGCGCCGCGCCCGCCGGCCAGGGCGCCGGCCACCGCGCGGGCGATCTCCTCGGGCCAGGTCGGCCCGGGCAGCGCCGTCCAGACCGCGCGCGGCGCGTGCCCGCCGGCCAGTGCGGCCAGGAACTCCGGGCCCTGCTGGTAGCGCCGCCAGCTGCCCGGGTCGGGCACCGGGGGCGGCGGCAGCGGCGCCGGTGACGGCTCGGCCTCGGCCTTGGCGTGCCGTGGCGGCACGGCCAGCTGCAGCACGTCGGCCAGGGTGCCGGCGTAGCGGTCGGCGATGGTCCGGCTGAGCCCCAGCAGCGCGGGCGTCAGCACCCGCTCCGGCGACAGCACCTGCGCCAGCGGGGCCAGCACCCCGGGGTAGTCGCTGGCGGGCAGCCGGGCCACGATGAACCCGTCGTGCAGCTCGCCGCCCTCGCGCCGCCCGGCGGAGGTCATCCGGGCGCCGAACCGCACCCGCACCCGCACCCCGGGCTGCGCGGCCTCGGCCATGGCCACCGGGACGGCGTAGTCGTAGTACCGGTCGAGGTGGAGCAGGCCCTTGTCGACCACCACCCGGGCGACCGGCAGCTCCTCGGCCAGGTGCGCCCCCCGCCAGGTGCGCGGCTTGGCCCGGCGGACCGTTTCGCGGATCAGCGCCAACTGCTCCGGCTGCCCGTTCTCGGGGGCGTTCTCGCTGCTCATCTCGGTCTCAGTGGTACCACAGCGGTCCGACAGACAACGGCGGTGGCCGCCCCCTCGGCAGGGGACGGCCACCACGGTACGGCTCGGACGGGGGCTCAGCCCGCGACGGCGGCCTTCAGCGCCTCGGCGCGGTCGGTCCGCTCCCAGGTGAAGTCCGGCAGCTCGCGGCCGAAGTGGCCGTAGGCGGCGGTCTGGGCGTAGATCGGACGCAGCAGGTCGAGGTCGCGGATGAGCGCGGCCGGACGCAGGTCGAAGACCTTGGTGACGGCCTCCTGGATCTTCAGCACCGGAACGGTCTCGGTGCCGAAGGTCTCCACGAACAGACCCACCGGCTCGGCCTTGCCGATCGCGTAGGCCACCTGGACCTCGGCGCGGCGGGCCAGGCCCGCGGCGACGATGTTCTTGGCGACCCAGCGCATCGCGTAGGCGGCCGAGCGGTCGACCTTGGACGGGTCCTTGCCGGAGAAGGCGCCGCCACCGTGGCGGGCCATGCCGCCGTATGTGTCGATGATGATCTTGCGGCCGGTCAGACCGGCGTCGCCCATCGGGCCGCCGATCTCGAAGCGGCCGGTCGGGTTGACCAGCAGCCGGTAGTCGGAGGTGTCGATGGCGATCTCCCGCAGCACCGGCTCCACCACGAACTCGCGGATGTCGGGCGCCAGCAGCGAGTCCAGGTCGATGTCGGACGCGTGCTGGGTGGAGACGACCACGGTGTCCACGCGCACGGCCTGGTCGCCGTCGTACTCGATGGTGACCTGGGTCTTGCCGTCCGGGCGCAGGTACGGGATGGTCCCGTTCTTGCGCACCTCGGTCAGCTTGCGGGAGAGGCGGTGCGCCAGGGTGATCGGCAGCGGCATCAGCTCGGGGGTGTCGTCGCACGCGTACCCGAACATCAGGCCCTGGTCACCGGCGCCCTGGCGGTCCAGCTCGTCGTCGACGTCGCCCTCGACGCGGTGCTCGTGCGCGGTGTCGACGCCCTGGGCGATGTCCGGCGACTGCGAGCCGATCGAGACCGAGACCCCGCAGGAGGCGCCGTCGAAGCCCTTCTTCGAGCTGTCGTAGCCGATCTCCAGGATCTTCTCCCGGACCAGCTGCGCGATCGGCGCGTAGGCCTTGGTGGTGACCTCACCGGCGATGTGCACCTGGCCGGTGGTGATGAGGGTCTCGACGGCGACCCGGGAGGTCGGGTCGTCCTTCAGCAGGGCGTCGAGGATGGTGTCGCTGATCTGGTCAGCGATCTTGTCGGGGTGCCCCTCGGTGACGGACTCCGAGGTGAACAGGCGGCGAGACACAGCGCTCCCTGGGGTTGCAGCGGCTGCTGACTGAATGCCCCGGTCGGGACCGGGGCATCCGGAAAGACTTGATGCCTTGGAGTGTAACGGTCAGCTATCGGCGTTCAATACTCACTACCGGCCAGTTCACGCGGTCGTCTCAGCCAATGGTCGTGAAAATGATCACCCGGGGCGTCCCGGGGCGCCGGGGAACCGTCGGCCGCCCGGCATCCACTGCTCCTCCGCTCAGCCGAGCCGCGCCACCACCTGGTCCCAGATCGCGTCCGCGAGCTCCTCCTTGGGACCGGGCGGCACCGGTGTCTCACTGCCGTCCGCGCCCAGGATGACCGCTTCGTTGGTATCCGTACCGAAGGCCTTGCCGTCGCCGACCTCGTTGACCACCAGCAGGTCGCAGCCCTTGCGGGCCAGCTTGGCCCGGCCATGGGCCAGCACCTGGTCGGTCTCGGCGGCGAAGCCCACCACCAGCTGCCCCGGACGGGTGCGGTCGGCGGACAGCTCGGCCAGGATGTCCGGATTGCGGACAAGGGCCACGGGCGCCGGCTCCTCGCCCTCGACCTTCTTGATCTTCCCAGTGGCATATACGGCGGGTCGGAAGTCGGCGACCGCGGCGGCCATCACCACCACGTCCGCCTCGGGCGCCGCCTTGACAGCCGCCTCCCGCAGCTCCAGGGCCGTGGCGACCGGGATCACGTCGACCCCGGCCGGCCCGGGCAGCGACACATTGGCGGACAGCAGGGTGACCCGGGCCCCGCGGGCGGCCGCGGCGGCGGCCAGCGCGTAACCCTGCTTGCCGGAGGAGCGGTTCCCCAGGAACCGCACCGGGTCCAGCGGCTCGCGGGTGCCGCCGGCCGAGACAAGTACGTGCCGCCCGGCCAGGTCGGCCTCCCCGACGCCGCGGACCAGCACCCGGCGGCAGGCCGCGAAGATGGCGTCCGGATCCGGCAGCCGGCCCTTGCCGGTGTCCTTGCCGGTCAGCCGGCCGACCGCCGGCTCCAGCACCACCGCGCCGCGCCGGCGCAGCGTGGCGACGTTCTCCTGGGTGGCCGGGTGCTCCCACATCTCGGTGTGCATCGCGGGCGCGAACACCACCGGACAGCGGGCCGTGAGCAGGGTGTTGGTGAGCAGGTCGTCCGCCATGCCGTGGGCCGCCTTGGCCATCAGGTCGGCGGTGGCGGGGGCGACGACCACCAGGTCGGCGTTCTGCCCGATCCGCACGTGCGGGACCTCGTGCACCCGCTCCCAGGTCTCGGTGGCCGCCGGGCGCCCGGACAGCGCGGCCCAGGTCGCCTCGCCGACGAAGTGCAGTGCGGCCGCGGTCGGCACCACGGTCACCTGGTGGCCCGACTCGGTGAACCGGCGCAGCAGCTCACAGGCCTTGTAGGCGGCGATCCCGCCGCTCACGCCGAGGACGACACGGGGCTGGCTCTGGGGAGAAGTCTCGCTCACGCCTTCACCATAGAGCCCGGCCCCGGCGGGAAGCAGCAAGGGGCCCACCGGACGGATCCGGTGGGCCCCTTGAGAGGCCGTCAGGCCGCGTCGACCGCCTCGGCGGTCAGCATGCCGGCGTTGATCTCGCGCAGCGCGATCGACAGCGGCTTCTCGTGCACGTGGGTATCGACCAGCGGACCGACGTACTCCAGCAGGCCCTCGCCGAGCTGGGAGTAGTACGCGTTGATCTGGCGAGCGCGCTTGGCCGCGTAGATCACCAGGCTGTACTTCGAGTCCGTGGCCTCAAGCAGCTCGTCGATCGGCGGGTTGATGATGCCCTCGGGCGCGGTCATGGAAGAGGACACGCGAAAACCTTCCGAAAGGGTGGAAAACAAAAGGTCAGACTACACCGAGCAAGGCTAGCAGCTCGGCCGTCACCTGCTCGACCGAGGTGTTGACCAGCGTGGTGTCGAACTCCGGCTCGGCGGCCAGCTCGACCCGGGCGGCGGCCAGCCGCTCGTCGATGACGTCTTGCGGCTCGGTGCCGCGGCCGGTCAGCCGGCGCACCAGCTCCTCCCAGCTCGGCGGAGCCAGGAAGACCAGCTGGGCCTCCGGCATCGACTGCCGCACCTGGCGGGCCCCCTGCAGCTCGATCTCCAGCAGGACCGGCTCACCGCGGTCCAGCTTGGCCTCGACGGCGGCCCGGGGGTGCCGTACCGGTTCCCCGCGAAGACGGCCCACTCCAGCAGCTCGCCGTTGGCGATCAGCTTGTCGAACTCGTCGTTGTCGACGAAGTGGTACTGGACCCCGTCCTGCTCGCCGGGCCTCGGGCGCCGGGTGGTCGCGGAGACCGAGAGCCACACCTCGGGGAACTGCTGCCTCAAATGGGCGACGACCGTGCTCTTGCCGACCCCGGAGGGGCCGGAGAGCACGGTCAGCCGCGGACGCTCACTCATGCACCGATTATCCCGGATCCTGGACGGTCCGGAGAACACCGGGGTTCAGGACACCGACGCCAGAGCGCTCAGCACACCGACGCCAGGCCGTTCAGGACACCGACGTCAGGACGCGGTGCCGCCGAACTCCCGCTCCAGCGAAGCGATCTGGTTGGTACCGAGACCACGGACACGCCGGCTCTCGGAGATGCCCAGGCGCTCCATGATCTGCTTGGCACGGACCTTGCCGACACCGGGAAGGCTCTCCAGCAGTGCGGAGACCTTCATCTTGCCGATGACCTCGTTGTCTGCCTTGCCGGCCTTGATGACCTCGTGCAGGGATGCGCCCGAGTGCTTGAGCCGGTTCTTCACCTCGGCGCGCTCCCGGCGAGCCTCGGCGGCCTTGGCCAGCGCGGCGGAGCGCTGTTCAGGGGTAAGGGGCGGAAGAGCCACGCCGTTCACCTCAGGGTCTGGAAGGAATTGAAGTGCTAGGACATTGGGGTTGAACCAGATGCCTGCCACCGCCCGTCATGGGCGATGACCGCAGGGCGATCCAGCCGCTCTGACCTGCGAGAGCAGCGAGATTTCGCCCCGCCGAGGGCATCTACCGCCGGACACTACCCGCATTGTGCGCCCACGTCAGGAAAAGAAGCCGAAAAGTCCTGGTCAGCACAGGTAGGCCAGGACTTTTCGGGAGAAAACGGCCCGGTTTGAACCGACTTTGCCAGCCGAGTGTGACAGCCCTCACATCGCCGATACGGCCCGGATCTCGTCGATGAAGCGCTGGGCAGCGTCGCGCAGGCCGGTGACCGACGGCCCGTGCTTGAGCACGTCCCGGCTGACGCTGGGCACCACGGCCGGAACCGCGGCGCCGAAGACCCGGGGCAGGTCGGCCATCGTGGCCCCCTGCGCGCCGATCCCGGGGGCCAGCAGCGGGCCGTTGATCGCCAGGTCCACCCCGGCGTCGGCCAGGGTGGCGCCGACCACCGCGCCGAACGAACCCAGCGGGGTGGCACCGGCGTTCTCGGCGGCCAGCCGGTTCAGCACCTGCTGCGCCACGCTCACGCCGTCCGGGCCGGTGGCCCGCTGCACCTCGAAGCCCTCCGGGTTGGAGGTCAGGGCCAGCGCGAAGACGCCGCAGCCGTTCGCCCGGGCGAGGTCCAGCGCGGGCTGCAGCGAGCCGAAGCCCAGGTAGGGGCTGACCGTGACGGCGTCCGAGAAGAGCGGGCTGCCGGGGCTCAGGAACGCCTCGGCGTAGGCCGCCATGGTGGAGCCGATGTCGCCGCGCTTGGCGTCCATCAGCACCAGGGCGCCGGCCGCCCGGGCGTCGGCCACGGCGCGCTCCAGCACGGCGACACCCTTGCTGCCGAACCGCTCGAAGAACGCGGCCTGCGGCTTCAGCACCGCCACCCGGTCGGCCAGCGCCTCGACCACGGTGCGGCTGAAGGTCTCCAGGCCGGCCAGGTCGTCGCCCAGGCCCCAGGCGGAGAGCAGGGCGGCGTGCGGGTCGATGCCGACGCAGAGCTGGCCGCGCTCGTCCATGGCGTGGCGCAGCCGCCCGCCGAAGGAGTTGGAGTCGAAGGGGGTGGTCATGGCGTCCTTCACGGTGGGGTTGTAGGTGGGTGGGTGCGATCTCGGGCCGTCAGGCTCCGGCGCCGACCGCCTCGGTGATGCTCTGGTAGCCGTGCCTGCGCAGCCGGGAGGAGAGGCCCTTGTGGATCCGGCGCATCCAGAACGGGCCCTCGTAGATGAAGGCGCTGAAGCCCTGCACCAGGTCGGCGCCCGCCAGGATCCGCTGCCAGGCGTCCTCGGCCGTCTCGATGCCGCCGACCGAGACCAGCACCAGCCGGCCGTCGGTGCGCCCCCGCAGCCGCCGCAGCACCTCCAGCGAGCGGTCCTTGAGCGGCGCACCGGAAAGCCCGCCCATGCCGATCGCCTCGACCTCGGCGGCCGTGGCCCGCAGCCCCTCGCGCCCGATCGTGGTGTTGGTGGCGATGATGCCGTCCAGGCCCAGCTCCAGCGCCAGGTCGGCCACCGCGTCCACGTCCTCGTCGGCCAGGTCGGGGGCGATCTTCACCAGCAGCGGCACATGGTGGGCGGTGGCGTGGTCGGCGGCCTCCCGCACGGCCGTCAGCAGCGGGCGCAGGTGCGAGACGGCCTGCAGGTTGCGCAGCCCCGGGGTGTTCGGGGAGGAGACGTTGACCACCAGGTAGTCGGCGTGCCCGGCCAGCCGCTCGGTGCTCTTGACGTAGTCCGAGACGGCGTCGGCCTCCTCGACCACCTTGGTCTTGCCGATGTTGACGCCGACCACCGGCGACATCGAGCCGCGCTGGCGCTGCGCCAGCCGGGCCGCGATCCGCGCCGAGCCCTGGTTGTTGAAGCCCATGCGGTTGATCAGCGCCCGGTCCTCGACCAGCCGGAACATCCGCGGCGCCGGGTTGCCGGGCTGCGGCTCGCCGGTCACGGTGCCGATCTCGACGTAGTCGAAGCCGAGCATCGCCAACCCGTCGATGCCGATCGCGTTCTTGTCGAAGCCGGCGCCGAGACCGAACGGGCCGGGCAGGTCGAGGCCGAGCGCATTGGTGCGCAGCGCCTTGTCCTTGGGGGCCAGCACCAGCGTGACCAGCTGCCGCAGGCCGGGCACCGAGGCGGCCAGCCGGATCCAGAAGAACGCCAGGTGGTGCGCCTTCTCGGGGTCCATCTTCCGGAAGACCAGGTTGAACAGAAGCTTGTACACAGGGCTCCTCGCATGGGAATGGGGGCACCACACTCGGTGCCCCCCATTCAGGATCGGGCTACTTGCGGGCGGAGTTGATCAGCGCCGCGTGCTCCTGGAGCGACATCACCCCGACGTCGCCACGGGTCAGCGCGTCGATGCCCTGGACCGCCGCGCCCATCGCCTGGACGGTGGTCAGGCACGGCACGCCGCGGGCCACGGCGGCGGTGCGGATCTCGTAGCCGTCCATGCGGCCGCCGGTGCCGTAGGGGGTGTTGATGATCAGGTCGACCTCGCCGTCGTGGATCAGCTGCACGACGGTCCGCTCGCCGTTCGGGCCGACGCCCTCACTGTGCTTGCGCACCTGGGTGGAGGGGATGCCGGCGCGCTGCAGCACCTCGGCGGTGCCGGCGGTGGCGAGCACCTCGAAGCCCAGCTCGACCAGCGCCCGGGCCGGGAAGACCAGGTTGCGCTTGTCGCGGTTGGCGACCGAGACGAACACCCGGCCCTTGGTCGGCAGCGAGCCGTAGGCGCCGGCCTGGGCCTTGGCGTAGGAGGTGCCGAACACCTTGTCGATGCCCATGACCTCACCGGTGGAGCGCATCTCCGGGCCGAGCACGGTGTCCACGCCGCGGCCGTGCACGTCGCGGAACCGCGACCACGGCATCACGGCCTCCTTGACCGAGATCGGGCAGTCGGCGGGCAGCGTGCCGCCGTCGCCCTCGGCCGGGAGCAGGCCCTCGGCGCGCAGCTCGGCGATGGTGGCGCCCAGCGAGATCCGGGCGGCGGCCTTGGCCAGCGGCACCGCGGTGGCCTTGGAGGTGAACGGCACGGTGCGGGAGGCGCGCGGGTTGGCCTCCAGCACGTAGAGGATGTCACCGGCCAGCGCGAACTGGATGTTGATCAGGCCGCGCACGCCGACGCCCTTGGCGATGGCCTCGGTGGAGGCCCGCAGCCGCTTGATGTCGAAGCCGCCCAGGGTGATCGGGGGCAGCGCGCAGGCGGAGTCGCCGGAGTGGATACCGGCCTCCTCGATGTGCTCCATGACGCCGCCGAGGTAGAGCTCGGCGCCGTCGTAGAGCGCGTCGACGTCGATCTCCACCGCGTCGTCCAGGAAGCGGTCGATCAGCACCGGGTGCTCGGAGATCAGGCCGGCGTGCCGCTCCAGGTAGGAGGCGAGGCTGGCCTCGTCGTAGACGATCTCCATGCCGCGCCCGCCGAGCACGTAGGAGGGGCGGGCCAGCACCGGGTAGCCGATCTCGTCGGCGATGGCCTTGGCCTCCTCGAAGGAGAAGGCGGTGCCGTGCTTGGGCGCCGGCAGGCCGGCGTCCCGCAGCACCCGGCCGAACGCGCCGCGCTCCTCGGCCAGGTCGATCGCCTCGGGCTGGGTGCCGACGATCGGCACGCCGTTCTCCTTGAGCGCCTGGGCCAGGCCGAGCGGGGTCTGGCCGCCGAGCTGGACGATGACGCCCGCGACCGGTCCGGCCTGCTCCTCGGCGTGCACGATCTCCAGCACGTCCTCCAGGGTGAGCGGCTCGAAGTAGAGCCGGTCGGAGGTGTCGTAGTCGGTGGAGACGGTCTCGGGGTTGCAGTTGACCATCACGGTCTCGTACCCGGCGTCGGCCAGCGCGAAGGAGGCGTGCACGCAGGAGTAGTCGAACTCGATGCCCTGGCCGATCCGGTTCGGACCGGAGCCCAGGATGATCACCGCGGGCTTGGTGCGCGGCGCGACCTCGCTCTCCTCGTCATAGGACGAGTAGAAGTACGGGGTCTTGGCGGCGAATTCGGCGGCGCAGGTGTCAACGGTCTTGAAGACCGGGCGGATTCCGAGCGCGTGCCGCACCTCGCGGACCACGTCCGGCTTGAGGCCGCGGATCTCGCCGATCTGCTGGTCGGAGAAGCCGTGCCGCTTGGCGTGCCGCAGCAGCTGCGGGTCGAGCAGCTCGGCGGCGGCCAGCTCCTCGGCGATCTCGTTGAGCAGGAACAGCTGGTCGACGAACCAGGGGTCGATCTTGGTGGCGTCGAAGACCTCGCCCGGCGTGGCGCCGGCCCGGATCGCCTGCATCACGGTGTTGATCCGGCCGTCGGTCGGCACCTTGGCCTTGGTCAGCAGCTCGGCCTTGTCGCCGGTCGCGCCGACCCAGGTGAACTGCGAGCCCTTCTTCTCCAGCGAGCGCAGCGCCTTCTGCAGCGCCTCGGTGAAGTTGCGGCCCATCGCCATGGCCTCGCCGACCGACTTCATGGTGGTGGTCAGCGTGGCGTCGGCGGACGGGAACTTCTCGAAGGCGAACCGCGGGACCTTGACGACGACGTAGTCGAGGGTCGGCTCGAAGGAGGCCGGGGTCTGCTCGGTGATGTCGTTGGGGATCTCGTCCAGGGTGTAGCCGACGGCCAGCTTGGCGGCGATCTTGGCGATCGGGAAGCCGGTGGCCTTGGAGGCCAGCGCCGAGGAGCGGGAGACGCGCGGGTTCATCTCGATGACGATGACCCGGCCGTCGTCGGGGTTGACGGCGAACTGGATGTTGCAGCCACCGGTGTCGACGCCGACCTCGCGGATCACCGCGATGCCGATGTCGCGCAGGATCTGGTACTCGCGGTCGGTGAGCGTCATGGCCGGCGCGACCGTGATCGAGTCGCCGGTGTGCACGCCCATCGGGTCGAAGTTCTCGATCGAGCAGACGACCACGACGTTGTCGTTCTTGTCGCGCATCAGCTCGAGCTCGTACTCCTTCCAGCCGAGGATGGACTCCTCCAGGAGCACCTCGGTGGTCGGCGAGAGCGCCAGGCCCTGGCCGGCGATCCGGCGCAGGTCCTCCTCGTCGTGCGCGAAGCCGGAGCCGGCGCCGCCCATGGTGAAGGACGGGCGGACCACGACCGGGTAGCCGCCGAGGGTCTCGACCCCGGCCAGCACGTCGTCCATCGAGTGGCAGATCACCGAGCGGGCCGACTCGCCGTGCCCGATCTTGGCCTTGACGGCCTCCACGACCTGCTTGAACAGCTCGCGGTCCTCGCCCTTGTTGATCGCCTCGACATTGGCGCCGATCAGCTCGACGCCGTACTTCTCCAGCGTGCCGGCCTTGTGCAGGGCGATCGCGGTGTTGAGCGCGGTCTGCCCGCCCAGGGTCGGCAGGAGCACGTCGGGGCGCTCCTTGGCGATGATCTTCTCGACGAACTCGGGGGTGATCGGCTCGACGTAGGTGGCGTCGGCGATCTCCGGGTCGGTCATGATCGTGGCCGGGTTGGAGTTGACCAGGATCACCCGCAGGCCCTCGGCCCGCAGCACCCGGCACGCCTGGGTGCCGGAGTAGTCGAACTCGGCCGCCTGGCCGATCACGATCGGGCCGGAGCCGATGACCAGAACGGACTTGATGTCGGTGCGCTTAGGCACGCTGGCCCTCCATGAGCTGGGCGAAGCGGTCGAACAGGTACGCGGCGTCGTGCGGACCGGCGGCGGCCTCGGGGTGGTACTGAACGCTGAATGCGGGGGTGTCCAGGCACTGCAGGCCCTCGACCACGTCGTCGTTGAGGCAGACGTGGGAGACCTCGGCGCGGCCGAACGGGGTGTCGCTCACCTTGTCCAGCGGGGCCTCCACGGCGAAGCCGTGGTTGTGCGCGGTGACCTCGACCTTGCCGGTGGTGCGGTCCTGCACCGGCTGGTTGATGCCGCGGTGGCCGTACTTGAGCTTGTAGGTGCCGAAGCCCAGGGCGCGACCGAGGATCTGGTTGCCGAAGCAGATCCCGAAGAACGGGGTCCCGCGGCCGAGCACCTCGCGCAGCACCGCGACCTGGTGGTCGGCGGTGGCCGGGTCGCCCGGGCCGTTGGAGAAGAAGACGCCGTCCGGGTTGACCGCGTAGATGTCCTCGGCGGTGGCGTTCGCGGGCAGCACGTGCACCTCGATGCCGCGCTCGGCCATCCGGTGCGGGGTCATGCCCTTGATCCCGAGGTCGACGGCGGCGACGGTGAACTTCTTCGCACCGATCGCCGGGACCACGTAGGTCTCGGTGGTGGCGACCTCGGCGCACAGGTCGGCGCCCTTCATCTCGGGCGCCTGCTGCACCCGCGCCAGCAGCTCGGCCGGCTCGGCCAGCCGCTCGCCGGAGAAGATGCCGACCCGCATCGCCCCGCGCTCGCGCAGGTGGCGGGTGAGGGCCCGGGTGTCGATGCCGCTGATCCCGACCACGCCCTGGTCGGCCAGCTCCTCGTCCAGCGAGCGCTTGGCCCGCCAGTTGGAGGCCACCCGGGCGGGGTCGCGGACCACGTAGCCGGCCACCCAGATCTGCTTGGACTCGTCGTCCTCGTCGTTCCAGCCGGTGTTGCCGATCTGCGGGGCCGTCATGACCACCACCTGGCGGTGGTAGGACGGGTCGGTCAGGGTCTCCTGGTAGCCGGACATGCCGGTGTTGAAGACCGCCTCGCCGAAGGTCTCGCCGATCGCGCCGTACGCCTCACCGCGGAAGGTGCGACCGTCCTCCAGGACCAGCACGGCAGGCACACGCTCCCGCCAGGAGCGCGGCTTGGTGGGGGCAGGTGCGGTCATGGTGTTACGCCTTCCGTCTTCTTCGTACGTGGTGCTAGTTGTTCGATGGCGGTGACCCAGGCCGCGTGCTGGTCGGGGTGGTCCAGCCGCAGCCCGGACTCCAGCTCCTTGCCCTGGAGTCGCCAGCCGACCACCAGCAGGCCGGCCGGGACCACCTTGCCGGCGTGGCCGGAGTCGGTCCGAGCGCCCGTCAGCTCCTCGGCGGGCAGCCAGAGGTCGACGTCACCCGGGCGGCGGACCAGCAGCCCGCGTTCGGTCAGGGTCAGCTCGGCCAGGCTGCGGGTGCCCAAGCCGTGCGCCACCACCCGGTCCAGCCAGTTCCCGGCCGTGGTGGTGCCGTGGTAGCGGCCCTTGCTCTCCAGGATGGTGGCGCCGGGCTCGGCCGGCACGGCGGGCAGCTCCGGCAGGTCGGACTGCAGGGTGCGCCGCCAGTTCCAGCCCTGGCGCATCAGCCAGTAGATCAGCGCCACCAGGATCAGCAGGCCGACCGACCAGCCGATGTACGCGGGCCAGTTGTGCACCTGCGCCTTGTGCATCATCAGCGGCGTGCCGGCGAGGGGGGTGCCGCTCACGCCGGCTCGCCCGGCTCGACCAGCTCGCCGGCCAGCACCGTGGCGGTGCCGCGCAGGAAGGTGGCGTGCACGCGACCGGGCAGGTCAAGGCCGCGGTAGGGGGTGTTACGGCTGCGGGTGGCGAAGCTCTCGGGGTTCACGGTGCCACGGTACGCGGGATCGAAGAGCACCAGGTTGGCCGGCTCACCGACCGAGACGGGACGGCCGTGGCCGGCGAGACGGCCGATCCGGGCCGGGCGGTGCGACATCCGGTCGGCGACGCCCTCCCAGTTCAGCAGGCCGGTGTCGACCATCGCCTGCTGAACCACGGAGAGCGCGGTCTCCAGGCCGACCATGCCCATCGCGGCCACGGCCCACTCGCAGTCCTTGTCCTCGGCCGGGTGCGGCGCGTGGTCGGTGGCCACCGCGTCGATGGTGCCGTCGGCCAGCGCCTTGCGCAGCGCCTGCACGTCCTCGGCGGTGCGCAGCGGCGGGTTGACCTTGTAGACCGGGTCGTAGCTGCGGACCAGCTCGTCGGTGAGCAGCAGGTGGTGCGGGGTCACCTCGGCGGTGACGTCCCAGCCCTTGGCCTTGGCCCAGCGGATGATCTCCACCGAGCCGGCGGTGGAGACGTGGCAGACGTGCAGCCGGGAGCCGACGTGCGCGGCCAGCAGCACGTCGCGGGCGATGATCGACTCCTCGGCGACGGCCGGCCAGCCGCCGAGCCCGAGCTCGCCGGAGACCTGGCCCTCGTTCATCTGGGCACCCTCGGTGAGCCGCGGCTCCTGGGCGTGCTGGGCGACGACGCCGTCGAAGGCCTTCACGTACTCCAGCGCGCGGCGCATGATCACCGCGTCGTCCACGCACTTGCCGTCGTCGGAGAAGACCCGCACGCCGGCGGCCGAGTCGTGCATGGCGCCGAGCTCGGCGAGCTTCTTGCCCTCCAGGCCGACCGTGACGGCGCCGACCGGCTGCACGTCGCAGTAGCCGGACTCCTTGCCGAGCCGCCAGACCTGCTCGACCACACCGGCGGTGTCGGCCACCGGGAAGGTGTTGGCCATCGCGTGCACGGCGGTGTAGCCGCCCTTGGCGGCCGCCTGGGTGCCGGTCAGCACGGTCTCGGCGTCCTCGCGGCCCGGCTCGCGCAGATGGGTGTGCAGGTCGACCAGGCCGGGCAGCGCGACCAGGCCGGTGGCGTCGATCTCCACGTCGGCCTCGGCCCTCAGGTCGGTGCCGATCTGCTGGAAGGTGCCGTCGGCGATCAGGATGTCCTGCGCCGGGCCGCCGAGGATCTGTGCGTTGCGGATCAGATAAGAAGTGGATCGGCCACTTCGCTGGAGCTCGGCGGCCGCTCCCCTGGGGTCGCTGCTCTCATTGGTTCGCTCGCTGCGCTCGCTCACTTTGCGGCCTCACTCTGGTTGGTGCTGGGGGCGTCGGCGAGGGTGGCTCCGCCGAGCAGGAGGTACAGGACGGCCATCCGGATCGAGACGCCGTTGGCGACCTGCTCGACCGCGGTGCAACGCGGCGAGTCGGCGACCTCGGCGGTGATCTCCATGCCGCGGACCATCGGGCCCGGGTGCATCACCACGGCGTGCTCGGGCAGGCGGGCCAGGCGCCGGCCGTTCATCCCGTAGCGGCGCGCGTACTCGCGCTCGGTCGGGAAGAAGGCGGCGTTCATCCGCTCGCGCTGGACGCGGAGCATCATCAGCGCGTCGGTCTTGGCCAGTGCGGCGTCCAGGTCGTAGGAGACCTCGCACGGCCAGTGCTCGATGCCGATCGGGACCAGGGTGGGCGGGGCCACGAAGGTGACCTCGGCGCCCAGGGTGTTGAGCAGCAGCACGTTGGAGCGGGCGACCCGGCTGTGCAGGACGTCGCCCACGATGGTCACCCGGCGGCCGCTGAGGTCGTTGCCGAGGCCCGGGTTGAGGTGCCGACGCAGCGTGAAGGCGTCCAGCAGGGCCTGGGTGGGGTGCTCGTGGGTGCCGTCGCCGGCGTTGATCACGCTGCCGTGCAGCCAGTCGGACTGGGCGAGCCGGGCCGGCGCGCCGGAGGCGTGGTGGCGGATCACCACGGCGTCGGCGCCCATCGCCTGCAGGGTGAGCGCGGTGTCCTTGAGGCTCTCGCCCTTGGAGACCGAGGAGCCCTTGGCGGCGAAGTTGATCACGTCGGCCGAGAGGCGCTTCTCGGCGACCTCGAAGGAGGTCTTGGTGCGGGTGGAGTCCTCGAAGAACAGGTTGACGACGGTGCGGCCGCGCAGCGTGGGGAGCTTCTTGACGGCCCGTCCGGAGAGCTGGGCGAGCTCCTCGGCGGTGTCCAGGATCAGCAGCGCGTCGTCGCGGCTGAGGTCGGCGGCGGAGACGAGGTGGCGCTTCACGGGGGTTTTCTACTCCGGGCGGGTCGGATCGGCGGCGAGTGCCTGGGAGCTGCGGGCGGTGTAGTCGCGGTCGCCGACCAGCACGGCGTCCTGGCCGTCGCTGTCGGCGAGCCGGACCTGCACGGCCTCGCGCAGTGAGGTGGGCAGGTTCTTGCCCACGTAGTCGGCGCGGATCGGGAGCTCGCGGTGGCCGCGGTCGACCAGCACGGCGAGCTGCACGGCGCGGGGACGGCCGATGTCGCCGAGGGCGTCGAGGGCGGCGCGCACGGTGCGGCCGGAGAACAGCACGTCGTCGACCAGGATCACCAGCTTGCCGTCGACACCGCCGGCGGGGATCTCGGTGTGCTCCAGCGCGCGGGCCGGCTTCAGCCGCAGGTCATCGCGGTACATGGTGATGTCGAGGGTGCCCAGCGGGATCTCGCGGCCGGTGATCTGGGTCAGCTTGGCCTGCAGGCGGCGGGACAGGTGCACGCCGCGGGTGTGGATGCCCAGCAGCACGACGTCCTCGGCGCCCTTGGCGCGCTCGACGATCTCGTGCGCGATCCGGGTGATCACCCGGGAGATGTCCGCGCCGTCCAGCACCTGGTGCGGCGGACGCGGTGAATCGTTTGTGGTCATGCCGAAGCGGACCTCCTTCCCCGCCTCACAGGACGGGCCTTAAAGGATGTCTGATGGTGGCCGTCCGGCTACGTGGCGGACGCCTCAGTCATCCTACCAGGGAGATCGTGCCGAGCCCGCCACGCTTCGTGTCGTGTTCACGCAGAGGTAGCGACCGGTTCGCACGACTGCCCCATTCGGCTTGACGCACCGACCTCACTCTACGTAACCTCACAGTGAGTT
This sequence comes from Kitasatospora acidiphila, assembly GCF_006636205.1. Lineage (NCBI taxonomy): Bacteria > Bacillati > Actinomycetota > Actinomycetes > Kitasatosporales > Streptomycetaceae > Kitasatospora > Kitasatospora acidiphila. Next base: position 1,362,339 of record NZ_VIGB01000003.1, read on the forward strand.
ACGGAACGGGCGTCTTACCGGCCGGTAGGACACCCGGGCAGTCAGGGCATTCCTCACTCCTCCGTGACCACCATGCAACCAGCAACATTCGGCCGGGGAGATCAATGTCCAGCGACTACGCGAAGCAGCTCGGAGGAAAACTCCGCGCGATCCGCACTCAGCAGGGGCTCTCCCTGCACGGCGTCGAAGAGAAGTCCCAGGGCCGCTGGAAGGCGGTTGTCGTCGGCTCGTACGAGCGTGGCGACCGTGCTGTGACCGTGCAGCGCCTGGCGGAGCTCGCCGAGTTCTACGGCGTCCCCGTGCAGGAGCTGCTGCCCGGCGGCACCCCGGGCGGTGCGGCCGAGCCGCCGCCGCGCCTGGTCCTCGACCTGGAGAGACTGACCCAGGTTCCGAGCGAGAAGGCCGGCCCGCTGCAGCGCTACGCGGCCACCATCCAGTCCCAGCGCGGGGACTACAACGGCAAGGTGCTGTCGATCCGCCAGGACGACCTGCGCACCCTGGCCGTGATCTACGACCAGTCCCCCTCGATCCTCACCGAGCAGCTGATCAGCTGGGGCGTGCTGAACCCCGACGCGCGCCGCGCGGTGCGCGAGGAGGACGCGAGCTGACCTGGCGTCGGTTCGCACACTTCTGAAGAAACGTCACGGCGCGGTCCTGAGGGGCCGCGCCGTTGTCGTTCCCCGTGCGCCGGGCGCACGTGGTGCGGAGCGGGCGCACTGGTGCGCCCGGGGTGCGTTACGCCTGCCGGGGCACCCGGGCCAGCTGGCGGGACTGGGCGACCAGCCGGCCCGCATCGTCCCAGATCTCGCAGTCCTCCTCGAAGTACCCGCCGGCCAGGTTGCGGGTGCCGTGGCTGACCCGCAGCCAGCCCTTGGCCGGCACCGCCCGCAGGTGCACCGTCAGCTCCACGGTCGGCGCCCAGCCGGGGAACCCGAGGTCGTAGGTGACCGGCGGCAGCGCGTCGGCGACCAGCAGCAGCGACAGCGGGTCCGGCTCACGGCCGTCGGCCAGCCGGAACCAGCCCTGGAGCCGCCCGTTCATCGACGGCTGGCCGACCGCCCAGCCGACCGTGGCCGGGTCGAGGCGCAGTTCGAAGCGCTCCAGCAGCGCCAGGTCCGGGGTGATCGGCATCGGCATGTGCTCCCGCCCGACGCACTGCTCCGGCGGCGGCAGCTGCGGCGGCACCGCCGAGGTGCGCACCTCGCCGTCCAGGGCGGCCAGGTCGGTGTAGCCGGCGACCACTCTGAGCCGCTCCACCGGCCGGCCGTCCTCGTCGAGCTGGCCGAGCGAGGCGGTGGCGTTGGACAGGCCCCGCCCGCGCCGGATCACCTCGGTCTGCACGGTCAGCGGGCCGGGGCGCGAGGTGGAGAGGTAGTAGCCGCTGATCGAGACCGGGTCGGGGTGCCCGGGCAGCTCCTGGCGCAGCGCGTTGGCGGCCACGGCCAGCAGCAGCCCGCCGTTGATCCCGCCGCCGATCTGCCAGCCGGCGCCCAGCTCCCCCGTGTAGCGGCCCGGGGCGTCGGGGCCGTCGGGGCCAAGGGCGATCGCCCGGTCGAACTCGCTGCTGGTCACGGTGGTCATGGGGGTGCCGCCCTTCGAATAAGTTACCGGCCAGTAGGCAGCTTACGCCAGCCCTCTGAGCGCGCAACGCCCCCGGGAACGCAACAGCCGCCGAACCCCGTGCGGGGTCCGGCGGCCACTGCCGAAGGCTGCCTCAGCGGCGGATCGAAGCCTTGTTCTCCTGGAACCGGGCCAGCATCCCGTTGACGAAGCCCGGGGACTCGTCCGTGGAGTACTCCTTGGCGATCTCCACCGCCTCGTCCAGGACGACCGCGTCCGGAACGCCGTCCTCCCAGATCAGCTCGTAGGCCCCGAGCCGCAGGACGTTGCGGTCCACCAGCGGCATCCGGTCCAGCGTCCAGCCCACCGCGTAGGTCGCGATCAGCTCGTCGATCCGGCGGGCGTGCCGGGTGTAGCCCTCGACCAGCTGCATGGTGTACTCGGCGACCTTCGGGACGCTCTCGCCCGGCTTGGCCTCGCGGCCCCGGGCCACCCAGTCGGCGAGCACCGAGAGCGGGTCGACGTCCCGGTGGTCCGCCTCGAAGAGGATCTGGAAGGCGTGCGTGCGCGCCTTGGTGCGTGCAGACGCCACGGTTACTTGTTCACCCGGCCGAGGTAGCTGCCGTCGCGGGTGTCGACCTTGATCTTCTCACCCTGGTTGATGAAGAGCGGCACCTGGATCTCGGCGCCGGTCTCCAGGCGGGCCGGCTTCGAGCCACCGGTGGAGCGGTCGCCCTGCAGGCCCGGCTCGGTGAACTCGATGACCAGCTCGACGGCGGCCGGCAGCTCGATGTAGAGCGGGTTGCCCTCGTAGACGGCGACCAGGGCGGTGAAGCCCTCCAGCATGTACTTGGCGGCGTCGCCGACGACGTCGCGGGAGATCGGCAGCTGGTCGTAGGTGTCCATGTCCATGAACACGAACTGCTCGCCGTCCATGTACGAGAACTGCATGTCGCGCTTGTCGACGTTGGCGGTCTCGACCTTGGTGCCCGCGTTGAACGTCTTGTCGACGACCTTGCCGCTCAGCACGTGCTTGAGCTTGGTGCGCACGAACGCGGGGCCCTTGCCCGGCTTGACGTGCTGGAACTCGACGACGGACCAGAGCTGGTCGTTGTCGAGCTTGAGGACCATGCCGTTCTTGAGATCGTTCGTGGAAGCCACGGGCGCACTTACTCCTGGATATAGCTTGTCAAGGAACCAAGGGGTGCGCGCCTGTCCCGACCGGGAGACCCGGCGGTCACAGGGCGAGGAGCTCCTTGGTGGTGATGGTGAGCAGCTCGGGCCCGCCCTCGGCAACGGGGCGCACGACGAGCGTGTCCTCGATCCGGACCCCGCCGCGGCCCGGAAGGTGAACCCCGGGACCAACGGTGACCGGCACGCGATTGTCCAGTTTACCCGTCTCGCTGGGGCCCAGTTGCGGCGCCTCCCGGACTTCCAGGCCGATACCGTGTCCGAACGGCCTGGGCCGGTCCTCCCGGTAGCCCGCCTCGCCCAGCATTTCGCGGGCCGCCCGGTCCGGCGTGCTGCACGGCACCCCCGGGGCCAGCGCCTCCCGGGCCGCCCGCTGGGCCTCGAAGACCAGCCGGTGCAGCTCCACCTGCCAGCCCGCCGGCGCCGCGCCGATCACGAAGGTCCGGGTGCTGCGCACGGTGTAGCCGCGGTACTGCGCGCCTAGCGAGACGGTCAGGAAGTCGCCCTCCTCGACCCGCCGGTCGGTGGGCCGGTGGTCGGCCTGCCCGGAGTGGCTGCCGGTGCCGACCGAGACCGGGAAGCCGGCCCGGTCCGCGCCGTGGTCCACCATCCGGCGCTCCAGCTCCATCGCCAGGTGCCGCTCGGTGCGGCCCACCAGGATCGACTCCAGCAGCTCGCCCAGCGCCTGGTCGCCGATCTCGGCGGCGATGCGCAGGTCGGCGATCTCCTGCTCGTCCTTGACCACCCGCAGCCGCTCCACGGTGCGGCCCAGGTCGTGCAGCCGCACCCCCGGGGCCCGGTCGGCGACCTCCCGGTACCGGCGCACCGTCAGATCGTGCTCCTCCACCGCCAGCTCGCCCACCCGGTCGGCGGCGGCCGCCATCGCGGCAAGCTCCGCGGTGTCCTGGTCGGCGGCCGCGCTCTGCTGCGGCAGGTCGACCGGGTAGACGAACTCGCCGTTGTCCTCCGGCGGCAGGTCGGCGGGGAGGGCCAGCAGCGCCCGCTCCCGGGTGACCAGCAGGCTGGCGCCGCAGGGGGTGCAGCCGGTCAGGTACCGGACGTTGGCCGGGCTGGTGATCAGCGCCGCGTCCATCCCGGCGGCACTGCAGTGCTCCAGGAGCCGATCCCGGCGGGCCGCGTGCGCATCGGACATGTCTTCCAGCCTACGAACCGCACCGGCCGCCCGCCCCTTGTGCTGCGCCGGGCGGGCGGCCGGTGTCGCCGGGCCTGGTCAGCCGCAGTGGCCGGGGCCCTCGTAGGCCCAACCGTCATCGGTGCCGCCGCCCCAGTAGATGCACTGGCCGCTGGGCGCGTCCACGTACCGGGGGCCGGCGTAGTAGCTGTAGGTGCTGTCGTCCCGGTTCTGATCCTCCAGGCCGTTGAGGTTGATGTAGGCCCAGACGTGCGTCGGAGTGCCCACGTTGGTGGTCTTGAGCGTCACCACGCAGTTGGTGTAGCCGTTGTACTCCACCGCAACAACGGCCCCTGCCACCGGGGTGTTGCCGACGTTGTAGTAGCCGGGGCCGCAAATCGCGTCGGCCGGGGAGGAGGCGGCGTTCGCCGGGGCGGCGGCCACCCCTGTTCCGGCGGCGGCCAGCGCGAGGCAGGCCGTTGTCATTCCGAGCTTTCGAGCAAGGCGCACAGGTTCCCCCAAATCGAAACGTACGTATGCGGCGATGATCATTTCCCACTTTGCTGATCTTCGGCAAGTGCTTTGACCTTCCGATACCCGCCGCCCGGTTCAACACCGGTTCGCATGCCGTGCCCCGTCACCGGTCGGGCACCGCCGCTGATTGACGGCCCGTCAGGGCTGCTCCGGCTGCGCGAGCCCTGGCACACGCCCCCGGCGCGGTGGCCCGGGCGGCGCGGCGCAGGGTGGTGGGATGGGCGCGTGGAGTGGTTCACCGCGCCCGGGTACGCGCTCAGCCGGCTGGTGCTGCTGCGGCTGCTGGCCGCCGTCTACCTGGTCGGCTTCCTGGCGGCGGCCCGGCAGTTCCGGGCCCTGCTGGGCGAGCACGGCCTGCTGCCGATCCCCCGCTACCTGCGCTACCGCGGCTGGCGGGACGCGCCGAGCCTGTTCCAGTGGCACTACTCGGACCGGTTCTTCGCCGCCGTGTCCTGGGGCGGCGCGGCGCTGTCCGCCGCGATCTGCGCCGGGCTGGCCGACCTGGTGCCGCTGTGGGCCTCGATGCTGTTCTGGGCGCTGCTCTGGGTCCTCTACCTGTCGATCGTCAACGTCGGGCAGACCTGGTACTCGTTCGGGTGGGAGTCGCTGCTGCTGGAGGCCGGCTCGCTGGCGGTGTTCCTCGGCAATGCCAAGGTGGCGCCGCCGTTCACGGTGCTGCTGCTGTTCCGCTGGCTGCTGTTCCGGGTGGAGTTCGGGGCCGGGCTGATCAAGCTGCGCGGCGACCGCTGCTGGCGCGACCTCACCTGCCTCAAGTACCACCACGAGACCCAGCCGATGCCCGGCCCGTTCAGCTGGTACTTCCACCATCTGCCGCTGCCGCTGCACAAGGTCGAGGTGGCCGCCAACCATGTCGCGCAGCTGGGCTTCCCGGTGCTGCTGTTCACCCCGCAGCCGGTGGCCTCGATCGCGGCCGGGGCCATGGTGCTGACCCAGCTCTGGCTGGTGGTCTCCGGGAACTTCGCCTGGTTGAACTGGCTGACCATCGCGCTGGCCTTCAGCGCGCTGCGGCTGCCGGGCGGGACCTCGGGGAGCCGGTCGGCGCCGATCTGGTTCGAGGTGCTGGTGCTGCTGTTCACCGCACTGGTGGTGGCGCTGAGCTGGTGGCCGGCCCGCAATCTGCTCTCCCGCGAGCAGCTGATGAACTTCTCGTTCAACCGGCTGCACCTGGTGAACACCTACGGCGCGTTCGGCAGCATCAACCGGATCCGGTTCGAGGTGGTGCTGGAGGGCACCGAGGACGCCGTGCCGACGGCCGACAGCGTCTGGCGGGAGTACGGGTTCAAGGGCAAGCCGGGGGACGTACGCCGGCGCCCGCGCCAGTACGCGCCGTACCACCTGCGGCTCGACTGGCTGATGTGGTTCGCCGGCATCTCCCCCTCCTACGCCCGCCCCTGGCTGCGCACCTTCGCCGACCGGCTGCTCGCCGGGGACCCGGCGACGCTGCGGCTGCTGCGGCACAACCCGTTCCCCGACCACCCGCCGCGCTGGGTCCGCGCGGTGCTCTACCGCTACCGGTTCACCACGCGCGCCGAGCGGCGGGCCAGCGGGGCCTGGTGGCACCGGGAGCCGCTGCGCACGTACCTTGCGCCGATGGGGTCACTGGACTCGTAGCACCGGCTTGCCGAGCGCCGCCCGCTGCTCCAGCAGGGCCACCGCCTCGGCGGCGCGTTCCAGGGGGAACTCCACGCAGACCGGACGGACCTTGCCCGCGGCGAGCAGCCGCCACAGCTCGGCACGCACCTCGGCGACCAACTCCGGCCTGTTTCGGGCGAGTTGCCCCATGGACAGCCCGGTGACGGTGGTCATCGAACCGAGCACCGCGCCCGCGTCCAGGGTGCCGCCGTATCCGGCCAGGGTGACCAGCCGGCCGAACGGGCGCAGCGCGGCAAGCGCCTTGGGCAGCACCGCGCCGCCGGCGCCCTCCAGCACCAGGTCGACCGGCGCTCCCCAGCCCTGCTGGTCGTAGCCGATCACCTCGTCGGCGCCCAGACTGCGCAGGAAGTCGGCCTTGCGCTCGGGCGCCGACGTCGCGGCCACCACCCGGCTCGCGCCGAGCGCCTTGGCCAGCTGCACGATCAGGTGGCCGACCCCGCCGGCGGCGTTGGTCACCAGCACCTCCTGGCCCTGCTCGATCTCCCCGATCCGCAGCGCGGCGAGGGCCACCAGGCCGCCGTGCACCAGCCCCAACGCCTCGGCGGCGTCGGCTTCTTCGGGCACGGGGGTGATGGCCGCCGGCATCGCCACCAGCCGGTCCGCGAACACCTCGGCCGCGATCCCGCCGACCCGCCGGCCCACCTGGTAGCCGGTCACTTCGCTGCCGACCGCCTCGATCCGCCCGACGAAGCCCCCGCCCGGCGAGCCGGGCAGCGGGGCGCCGCCGGCCGCGTCGAGCATCTTGAGGAGCATCAGGCTGACGCCTGCCACCTCGGTGCGGACCAGCACCTCGCCGGGCCCGGGTTGCGGTGCGGCCACCTCGTCCAGCCGCAGCACCTCGGCCCCGCCGTACTGGTGAAACCTGACCTTGCGCATGGTGCGCCCCCCCTTTCGTTGGTGATCCCAACGATAGCAGAATTCATTGGGGCCTCCAATGGTTTTAGGATGACCCCATGGTTGACCCCGCCGCCCCCGCGACCGACGCCCCGTTCACCCGCCTGCAGACCCTCCCCAGCTGGTTCCTCGGCCGGGCCGGCGCACTCGGCCACCGCCTGGTCGCCGACGCCCTCGCCGAGGAGGAACTCAAGCTCGGCCACCACGCCGTGCTCTGCGCCGTGGCCGAGTTCGAGCCGCTCGCTCAGGCAGAGCTGTCCCGCACGGTGCGGATCGACCCCAAGGACATGGTCGGCATCATCAACGATCTGCAGGCCCGGGGCTTGATCGTGCGCGGCAAGGACCCGCGCGACGCGCGCAAGAACGCCATCACCCTGGCACCGGAGGGCGCGGAACTGCTGGCGCGACTGCGGTCACGGACGGACGCGGCCAACGAGGAGCTGCTGGCACCGCTCGACCCGGCGGAGCGGCAGATGCTGCTGGCGCTGGTGGCCAGGGTGATCGACGGGCGCACGGGGTGAGGTGGCCCGAGGCCCTGGAACAGGCCTCTCTCGACATCAAGTATCTTGACATCAAGAATATATTTCGACAGGCTGCTCCGCGAACGATCTGATCGGGGGTAGCGATGCGCGCTAAGAACGAAGGACTGCTGGCCCAACTGCGCCGGCCACCGGGTGGGCGGGACGCCCGGCTGATGCTGACCGCACAAGCCGTGGACCGCACCGGCACCGGCGTCTGGGCGGCCGCCTCGGTGCTCTACTTCACCTTCGTCGCCCACTTGGACGCCCGCCAGGTCGGCCTGCTCCTCGGCGTCGCCGCGGTGGCGGGCATAGCCGGCTCCCCCATCGCCGGGCGCCTGGCCGAACGCCAGCCCGTGCGGCGGCTGTTGATGGCCGGCCACCTGCTGCGGCTGGTCACCGTGGCGCTGATGCTGGTCGCGCACAGCTTCGGCGCCCTGCTCGCCCTGGTGGCGATCACCAGCCTGGGTGAGCGCTCGGCGAAGACCCTGGAGATGCTCTTCGCAACCCAAGTCGCGGGCGAGCAGCGGGCCGTGTACCAGGCGCTGTTCCGCAGCGTCGCCAACGCGGGCTACGCGGTGGGCGCGGGCATCGCGGCAATCGGGCTGGCGATCGGGACGGTTGGCGCCTACCGGGCGCTGATCCTCGCCGACGCGCTCTCGTTCGTGGCGGCGGCGCTGCTGGTACGACTCACCAGCCCCGTGCCGGGGGCCTTGGCCCACGCCGCACCCGCTGACCAGCCGGCGCAGGGCCCCAACCCCTGGCGCGACCGCGGCTACCTGCTCTTCGTCCTGCTCGACATCGCCATGAACCTGGACGACGCGGTGCTCAACGTCGGCCTCCCGCTCTGGCTGATCCACCACACCCGCGCCCCGCACGCCTTCGTCCCGGCGTTCCTCATCATCAACACCGTCCTGGTGGTCGCCCTCCAACTCCGCTTCTCCACCTGGGCGTCCCGCACCACGCGCCGCCCGGCCACCTCCGTCGCCCTCATCGGCCTTGCCATGCTGGCCTGTTGCGCCCTGATCGCGCTCACCACGGGCGCCGGCGCCTGGACCGCCGCCATCGCCCTGTCGGCGGCCGCCGTCCTCACCACCCTCGCCGAACTCCTGCGCTCCATCAGCTCCTGGGAGTTGGCCGTCTCCCTCGCCCCCACCCAGTCCCGCGCCTCCTACCTCGGCGTCGCGGGCATGTCCCAGTCCATCGAGAAGGCCGCCGGTCCGCTGCTGCTGACCGGCGCCGTCTTCGCCGGCGGCCCGGTGGGGTGGCTGGCACTGGGCGGTGCGCTCGCGGGGCTGGGCGTGCTGCAACGGCGGGTCTGCTTGCGGCGGTTGGGCGCGATGGCCGGGGTGGCGGTGGGCCGGCCCGTAGCGGTGGAGGCTTGACGGCGAGTTCGCGCGGGTGCGGCGGGATGACCGGATGCTGCATGATCGAACACTGCTGGCCACGGTAGCGACGGGGAGGGCCGACGGGCATGACCACTGGCATGGACAGCGCCACCGAGCAAGCGTCGGCGGAGCCCGCCGATCGCGCGGTGTCGCGGCGGCGGGCGCTGCGGCTCGGGGGCGGCGTGGTGGGCGGCGCTGTGCTGCTCGGGGCCGCCGCCGGGGGCGGGATGCTCGCCGGGTGGCTGCCCGGCGGGGTGGCGCTGAAGAGGGTGCTGGGGCTGACCGGGACGGACGGCACGGTGCCGGACGTGGCGCCGGGGCCGGTGCACATCGAGCAGGTGCGCTCGGCGGCCCGGAGTCGGGAGGTCACGATGGTGACGATGCTGCCGCCCGGCACCGCGGCGAGCACCGACCTGCCGGTCTGCGTGATGCTGCACGGGCGTGGGAACGACGCGCGGGGCATGGTGGCGCTGGGGACGCCGCGCTTCCTGGCGGCCGCGGTCAAGGCCGGCGTGCCGCCGTTCGCCGTCGTCGCACTGGACGGCGGGGACGCCGGCTACTGGCACCAGCGCTCCCCGGGCGACGGCGACGACCCGCAGGCGATGCTCCGCGAGGAGCTCCCCGGCTGGCTGCACGCCCGTCAACTGCCCACGCCGCGCGCCGCGTTGGGCATCTCCATGGGCGGCTCGGGCGCCCTGCAGTACGCCATCGGGCGCACCGCGGGCGGCCGCAACCTCGACGCCGTGGCACTGCTCAGCCCGGCCGTCTTCCGCACCTGGGCGGACGCCCGCACCACCGGCGGGTACGCCGACGAGGCGGACTGGCGAGCCCACGAGCCGACGCTCCGCCTCGACGGGATGCGCACCGGTTCGCTCGGCGTGTGGTGCGGCCAGGAGGACCCGTTCTGCCCGGCCGCCCGCGAGGTCGCACGGCAGGCCCGAGCCCGCGAGGGGCACTTCCCCGACGGGGAGCACACGGACGGCTTCTGGCGGCGGGTGCTGCCCGACGCGCTGACGCTGCTGGGGCACACCCTCGCCACCGCCTAGGGCGCGAAGAGGGTGCTGGCCAGGGCCACGCTGACGGCGGTGCCACCGGCGATGCTCAGCAGGGCGTTGCGGCGCCACAGGTGCAGCGCGACGGTGACGGCCAGGGCCGCCAGGGGTGCGGCGGCGGCATGCGGCCGGGACAGCGGAACGTCGCGCAGGCAGTAGACGAAGAGGATCACCATGACACCGGCGGGCATCCGGGCGCTGAGGTACCGGACGATCGCGCTGGCGCGCAAGGGTGCCAGGACGGTGAAGGGCAGGGCCCGCAGCGCCCAGGTGATGGCGGCCGGGACGGCGACGGCCAGCAGCAGGTAACGGGTGTCAGGCATCGGAGGGCCTCCGGCGGGTGGCGAGGTGTCGGACCAGGAGAGCGGCGGTGAACAGGGCGAAGGCCAGCGGCAGCATCTGCCCGGGGAGCACCAGTCGGGCAGCCAGCGCGCTGAGCAGCGCGAGGACGGGCGTGGGCAGGTCACCGCGCTGCTCCTTGACGGCGTCGAGGGCCAGCACGGTGAACAGCGCGGTCAGGGCGAATCCCAGTCCGGTGACGCTGTCGGGCACCACTGAGCCGAGCAGTGCGCCGACGGCGGCGCCGCCGGCCCAGTACACCTGCATGAACAGTTGCAGCCACAGCAGGCGCGCGCCGGACCAGGAACGGGCCTGCGGGCCGGTGGCCAGGGCGTACGCCTCGTCGGTGAGGGCGAAGGTGCTGTAGCCCCTGGCCAGGCGCCCGCGGACGCGGTCGAGCGGGAAGGACAGCGCGTAGAACACGTGGCGCACGTTGACCAGCAGGGCGGTCAGCGCGACCGTCGCCAGGGGCGCCGCCGCGAGCACCAGGCCGACCAGGAGGAACTCGAACGAGCCGGCGTAGACGACAGCGGTGGACAGGCTCGCGAACCACCACGGCAGGCCGGCGTGGGTGATGAGCACGCCGAGCGCGAGGCCGAGCGGCAGCAGGCCCAGTCCCACGGAGGTGGAGTCCTTCAGCGCGGCCACGGCCTCGGACCGCCGTCGGGGCGGTGGAGCGGGAGCCGGACGAGAGGGATCGCATGCAGCTACCGGGAACGCGGTCATACTGAAACTTTAGACGGATTTACGCCACATATGGTTGCTGATTGTTCCCGTAATATGGGCCTGTGAGCAATGAAATCAGCCTTGACGCGATCGACAAGGACATTTTGTTTCACCTGCGCCAGGACGGGCGGCTGACCAACGTGGAACTGGCCAAGCGGGTCGGCCTGACCCCGCCGCCCTGCCTGCGCCGGCTCAAGCGGCTGGAGGACGCCGGGGTCATCAGCGGCTACCGCGCCGTCATCAACCCGGAGGCCGTCGGCCGCGGCCTGGAGGTCATGGTGGACGTCGAGGTCTATGCCAACGACCTCAAGACCATCGAGACGCTGGAGGAGACGCTGGCCTCCTACGAAGAGGTCACCGAGCTGCGCCGGATGTTCGGCCGCCCCGACTACTGCCTCCGGGTCGCCGTCGCCGACCACGCCGCCTACAACGCCTTCCTCACCAGCAAGCTCACCGGCCTCCCCGGCATCCTGCGCGTCGAATCCCACCTGACCATGAAGAAGGTCAAGAGCAGCGACTGACCGCTGCCCCTGAAGGCAGCTGCCCGCCGCGACCCGTCACCCGTCACCCGTCACCCGGGCAGCGAGTCCATGAACGAACTCACCGAGAACACCGCCTTCCCCGCCCCCGCCGGCCCGTAGCCGGGCGGCGAGGAGAGGCCGAACTCCGCCAGCGTCGCCCGGTAGGTCTGCAGCAGGCGGATGTGGTACTCCAGCGGCGCGCCCTGCGGGTTGGCCTTGCCCAGCGGGGTGGTGGGCTCGGGGCACCAGGTGGTGAAGCGCGGGACGATGCCGTGGGACATGAAGAACCGCAGCCCCTCCCGGGTGGAGGCGATCGCCTCGTCGACCGTCGTGAAACCGAAGGGCTGGGCCATCTCCACGCCCGCGACGAAGTTGGGGATCACATTGGCGGCGCCGAACACCTCGGCCGAGTCGAGGATGCGGCGGTGCCACTCCGCCCGGCCGACGTAGCGCTCCTTGCCGGGGCAGTACAGCTCGAACAGCCGCTTGTCCCACACCTCGAAGTTCGGGTGGTAGATCCGCACCCCGTAGTCGTGGAACCGCTGGACGTCGTCGCGCGGCAGCGCCTGCGCGACCACCTTGCCGATCCACCGCCCGGGGAAGCGGGATTCGATCGCCTCGGCGTACTGACCGTAGAAGTCGGCCTCGTCGCGGCCGCCGACCTGGGAGGTGATCGCACCGCCGGTGAGGGTGTACGCCTGCGAGGTGCGGCCGGTGTCGTGGCGGTCGATCAACTCCAGGGCCTCCAGCACCTCTTCGACCGGCTTGACGCCTGTGTAGGGGCGGCCGGCCGCCTTGTGCTGGCGCCAGTTGTGGTTGATGTCGCAGTACTGGCACTCCTCCTTGGCGCCGAAGTACTGGCAGACCCGGAAGACCGTCAGGTAGATCAGGTAGCCCCACTGGATGGTCGGGGCCACCTCCATCACGGACTTGCCGTTGGCCAGGGTGTGCCGGTAGTAGTCCGGCATCGGGGGCAGGCCCACGTCCGCGATCCGCACGCCGTCGAGGTGGAGGCCGAGCGTGCCGTCCTCCCCCGCGCCCACCCGGTAGGGCGAGTCCGGGTTCACCCGCACCGACACCACCGTGCGGCGCAGCTCGTACGGCCCGCCGGTGAGCACGATCTCCTCGGGCGGCCGGTTGAGCGCGGCCGCACCCAGCTCGGGCAGGGTGCGGTGGTCGAAGGAGAAGATGAAGTACGACTTCGGCTTCACCTCGCCCGCGCCGCCGCCGTCCGTGCTGCCGCTGAGCGCCGACTCGTCGAAGGCCATGCCGCCGCGCAGCAGGTCCTCCTTGATGACGGCCTCCCGGGGCACCTCCGGGTACCGCTCCATCAGGTCCTCGACCAGCTCGGTACGGCTGCGGCCCTGCTCCTCCGGGATCCCCAGGCGGATCTCCATGCGCTGAACTCCCCACTCACGGAACTTGGTTCATCCTGCCGACCAGGTGCCCCGCGACGCCTCGGCCCGTGGTCCCGAACCACGCTACGCCTGCGGTCCTAGGCACCCGCGGCCAGGGACACGCCGGCGAGCAGCATCGTCGTCGCGACCACGCCGTCCAGGACGCGCCAGGACGACGCGCGGCGGAAGAAGCCGGCGAGCAGGCGGGCGCCGAAGCCCAGCGCGGCGAACCAGCAGAGGCTGGCCAGCGCGGCGCCGATCGCGAACTGCCAGCGGTGCGCGCCGTAACCGGCGGCGACCGCGCCGAGCAGCAGGACGGTGTCGAGGTAGACGTGCGGGTTGAGCCAGGTCATCGCCAGGCAGCTCAGCACCGCGCGGCGACGGGAGTGGACGGCCGGGCCGCCGCTGTCCAGGCTGGCGGCGCGGAGCACCCGGCGGGCGGCGAGCAGCGCGTAGCAGAGCAGGAAGGCCGCGCCCACCGCGCGCACCGCCGTCAGCGCCGCCGGCCAGGCCGTGACGACGGCGCCGAGCCCGCCCACCCCGCAGGCGATCAGCACCGCGTCGGAGGCCGCGCAGATCGCGACGACCGGCAGCACCGCCTCCCGTCGTACGCCCTGGCGCAGCACGAAGGCGTTCTGCGCTCCGATGGCGACGATGAGTGACATGCCGGTCCCGAATCCGGCCGCGGCGGCGGTGAGTGCGCTTCCCATGCGGGCCACCGTAGGGAGCACCCAGCGCTAAGGCCAGATAAAGATTTTTACGTATCATTAGCACCCGTGAAGACCGAGCTGCCGTACGACCTGGTCCGCACCCTGCTCGCGGTGGTCGACGAGGGCACCTTCGACGCCGCAGCGGCCGCGCTGCACGTGACGCCGTCCGCCGTGAGCCAGCGGATCAAGGCGCTGGAGCAGCGCACCGGGCGGGTCCTGCTCACCCGGAGCAAGCCGGTGCGGCCGACCGGGTCCGGGCAGATCGTGGTGCGGTTCGGCCGCCAGCTGGCCCGCCTGGAGGGCGACGCCCGGAGCGCCCTGGGGATGGATGCCGAGGGGGTGGGCCCGTCGTGGCTGCCGATCGCGGTCAACGCCGACTCGCTGGCCACCTGGTTCGTGCCGGCGCTGGCCGCGCTCGCCCGGGAGGCCCGGATCCACGTCGACCTGCGGCGGGAGGACGAGGCGCACACGACCACCCTGCTGCGCGCGGGTGAGGTGATGGCGGCGGTCACCTCCTCGCCGGACCCGGTGGCGGGCTGCTCGGTGCGCCGGCTCGGCGCGATGGAGTACCTTCCGCTGGCCACACCGGAGTTCGCCGCCCGCCGGCTCGACGGCGACCCGGCACTGCTGCTGCCCCAGGCACCGGTGGTCGTCTTCGACCGCCGCGACGATCTGCAGGATGCCTTCGTCCGTGAGTTGACGGGCGGTCAACCGGCCAGCGCGCTGCGGCACTTCGTGCCGTCCTGCGAGGGGTTCACGGACGCGGTCACGGCCGGGCTGGGCTGGGGCCTGGTGCCGCGCAGCCACGCCACTGCCCGGCTGGGCAGCGGCGCGCTCGTGGAGTTCCTGCCGGGCCGCACGGTCGAGGTCCCGCTCTACTGGCAGCAGTGGCGCCTCGATTCGCCCGCCCTGGCCACCGTCGCCGCGGCGGTCGCGGCGGAGGCGGCCCGGGCGCTCCTGGCTTAGCGAAGGCAGCGCCGAGGCGGCGCGGGCGGGTTCACCACTGCCCGAAAGGGACGTTCGTGCGCGCCGCAGTGGCGGGGCGCGGGTACCGCGGGCATGCTGGCCCCCTTCACGCAACCCACCGCCCGAGGAGCCGAGTTGTCCCTGCTGTCCACCCACCGCACGCTCACGTCCGCAGCCGTGGCCGTCGCCGCGCTGGCGATCTCCTGCGGCGCGGCCACGCTCCTGAGAGCGATCGTTCGAGAGTTCCCCGCAGGCGGGTCAGGCGCAACCCGTTAGATTCACTTCTTGAAGGCTCAACTGACGAGAGCATCCGGTTTTCCCGGCTATGCTCACTTCGATCAGTTGATAGGAACAACGGTGTTGCCTGTTGCGTTCACTGTCTGAACGACAAGCGCACCCATATGTTCGTCAGGCACAAGGAGTTCAGGTGACCACCAGCAGCGCTCCGGTGCGGTCGGCCGGCAGGCCCGCCGCATCGGACCACCTCGGCCACGTCATCTTCATCACGGCGGCAGCCGCGATGGGCGGGTTCCTGTTCGGCTACGACAGCTCCGTGATCAACGGTGCGGTGGCCGCGATCCGCGAGAAGTACAGCGTCGGCTCCGGCGAGCTCGCCCAGGTGGTCGCCGTCGCGCTGATCGGCAGCGCGATCGGTGCCGCCCTGGCCGGCCGGATGGCCGACCGACTGGGCCGGATCCGGGTGATGCAGATCGCCGCGGCGCTGTTCACCGTGAGCGCGGTCGGCTCCGCGGTGCCGTTCGCGCTCTGGGACCTCGCCCTCTGGCGGGTGCTGGGCGGCATCGGCATCGGCATGGCCTCGGTGATCGGCCCCGCCTACATCGCGGAGGTGGCACCGCCCGCCTACCGCGGCCGGCTCGGCTCGTTCCAGCAGGCCGCGATCGTGATCGGCATCGCCGTCTCGCAGCTCGCCAACTACGGCATCCTGCAGGCCGCCGGCGGCAACCAGCGCGGCCATGTGCTGGGCCTGGAGGCCTGGCAGCTGATGCTCGGGGTGATGGTGATCCCGGCCGTGCTCTACGGCCTGCTCTCCTTCGCCATCCCCGAGTCGCCGCGGTTCCTGATCTCCACCGGCCGGATCGACCGCGCCAAGGCCGTCATCGCCGAGGTCGAGGGCGCCGGCGGCGACCTGGACGCCCGGGTCGCCGAGATCGAGCACGCGATGCGCAGCGAGCACCGCTCCACCTTCCGGGACCTGATCGGCGGGCGCTTCGGCCTGCTGCCGATCGTCTGGGTGGGCATCGGGCTGTCGGTCTTCCAGCAGCTGGTCGGCATCAACGTCGCCTTCTACTACTCCTCGACGCTGTGGCAGTCGGTGGGCATCAACCCGAGCTCGTCGTTCCTGTACTCCTTCACCACTTCGATCATCAACATCGTCGGCACCGTGGTCGCGATGATCTTCGTCGACCGGATCGGGCGCAAGCCGCTGGCGGTGGTCGGCTCCGCGGGCATGGCGATCTCGCTCGCCCTGGAGGCGTGGGCGTTCTCGTACCGCACCGGCGCCGACTCCGCGCTGCCGCACGGTCAGGGCATGCTGGCGCTGATCGCGGCGCACGCCTTCGTGTTCTTCTTCGCGCTCTCCTGGGGCGTGGTGGTCTGGGTGATGCTCGGCGAGATGTTCCCCAACCGGGTGCGCGCCGCCGCGCTCGGGGTCGCCGCGGCTGCCCAGTGGATCGCCAACTGGCTGATCACGGTGACCTTCCCGACGCTGTCGGACTGGAACCTGTCGGGCACCTACGTCATCTACGCCGTCTTCGCGGTGCTCTCGATCCCGTTCGTGCTGCGGTTCGTGCGGGAGACCAAGGGCAAGTCGCTGGAGGAGATGGGCTGATCGCCCACGGAATGCAGGGGCGCCCCGGGGCGGATTCGGCCCGGGGCGCCCCTGCATTCCGTGGACCGGGCCGACTGCCCGACCGTGCGTCACCCGCCTGGCTCGCTGAAGGATGTGAGGGCAGGTCAGCCCGGCAAGTTGGTGCCCGAACTCAAGATCAACTGGTAGCCGACGTTCCGCTATGATCACCGCACGTCAGCGAGGAAGTCGGCTGACGGGGGACGGAGACGTTCCGTCGGTGCTGTTCGCCATGGTGCGGAGAGTCGTGTGGTCAGGTCCGTCGATGCCCGCCACACGCCGTACGTGGTCGCCGAGAACACCGACACCGACCGAGCGGTTCCGAGTCCTACCTCGTACCTCCAGAAAGGCACCACCATGCGCGCGCGCAAGGCCATATCGTCCCTCGTGATCACCGGGCTCACCACCCTGGGCATGGCCGTGGCGGCCCCGGCCGCCCACGCCGGAGGCTACGGCTGCGTCGGCAGCGAGACGTCCGCGAGCCCGCTCACTGTGCCGGACCGCTACGGGAACGTGGCGGGATACATCCACGAGTACTTCGACGGCACCGACAACTGCGCCGTCTTCGTGAAGTCGCAGTACTACGGCACGCCGACCTACATGGAGCTCACGCTCTACAACGCCTCCGGCCCCGGCAAGCCCGACAACGGCACCTACAGCTACTACGCCGGCCCGGTCAAGGTCAACGGCGTTGGCTCGTGCGTCCAGGAGTTGATCGTGGAGGACTACCCGGGCAGCTCCTATGACGTCAACTACTGGACCCCGCAGCACTCCTGCGGATGACGGCCACGGCCGGTCGAGGCACCTCCCACGATGAACCCGCGGGCGGTGCCGCCCGGCAGTGCCGAGGTCCGGCACGGACCGCACGGCCGGGGCCGGCCCGCTGAGCCGTCTGGCGGCTCGGTGACCGGCGCGCCCGTGCGGGTGCGGTGCGTCCCGGGGGCGGCCACGAACGCGTGAACTCGTAGACGGCGGTGGCGATCCGGCAGCGGATCGCCACCGCCGTTCGCTTCTGCGATTGAACGCCTGGACCGCATCTAGGCGTTCATCAGCGCTGCTGGCAGTTGGGGCACCAGAAGAGGTTGCGGGCCGCATGCGCCTCGGTGCGCACCTCGGTGCCGCAGACCAGGCAGGCTCGGCCGGCCCGGCGGTAGACGTAGACCTCGCCGCCGTGGTCGTCGACCCGGGGCGGCCGGCCCATCGCCTCGGGGGTGTGGTCGGGGCGGACGGTGTCGATCCGGCCGATCGCCGCACCCTGGCGCATCAGCTCGACCAGGTCGCCCCAGATCAGCTCCCACTCGGCGCGGGTCAGGTCGCGCCCCGCGCGGAACGGGCTGACGGTGTGCCGGAACAGCACCTCGGCGCGGTAGACGTTGCCCACGCCCGCGAGGATCTTCTGGTCCATCAGCAGGGCGGCTATCGTGCTGCGGCTGCGGGCGATCCGCTGCCAGGCCCGCTCCGGGTCGGCGTCGGTGCGCAGCGGGTCCGGGCCGAGCCGGGCGTGCACCGCGTCCTTCTCGGCCGGGGTGAGCAGCTCGCAGGTGGTGGGGCCGCGCAGGTCGGCGTAGTGGTCGTCGTTCACCAGCCGCAGCCGCACCATGCCGACCGGCTCCGGGGCCGGCGCCGCGCCGAAGGTGAAGCCGCCGTAGAGGCCCAGGTGGATGTGCAGCCAGCCGGCCGGGAACCCGAGGAAGAGGTGCTTGCCGTCGGCCTCGGCCTGCTCCAGCGGCTGGCCGTCGAGCAGCTTGGCGCCGTCGGCGAACCGCCCCTGCGGGCTGGAGACGTCGACCGGGCGCCCGCCGAACAGCCGCCGGTTCTCGGCGGCGAGGCGGTGCAGGATGTGGCCTTCGGGCATGACGGGCAGGGCTCTTTCGGTCGACGAGTGGCGGTCAGCGAACCGGCTGGCCGGCCAGGCGGGCCGAGATCGCCCGGTCCAGGGCGGCGGCCGTGGCGGTCACGTCCAGCTGGGAGTTGTCGATGATCGGCAGGCCGGAGTTGAACCAGCCCGCCATCCGGCCGTGGATCAGCGCCACCTGCTCGTCGCTCAACCGCCGGGTGCCGGAGCGCCGGGCGTTGCGGGCCAGCACGGTGTCGAGGCTGGGCAGCAGCACCACCGGGATCATGCCCGGGCCGATGTGCCGCTTCCAGCCGCCGAGCCCGATCGCCGGCCGGTCCGGGAAGACCGCGTCGTCGATGATGCACGAGATGCCGTTGGCCAGGTAGTTGCGGCAGGCGAAGCCGCAGGTGCGGCGGGCCAGCCGGTACTGTGCCTCGGTGGCGCTGCTCCAACCGGACTGCGGGTTGGCGAAGCCCGCCTGCACCCACTCGCGGACGTCGTCCAGGCTGATGTGCGCGGTCGGCATCGCCCGGCGCTCGGCCCAGTGCCGGGCCACCGTGGTCTTGCCGGCGCCGGCCGGCCCGATCAGCAGCACGGCGAGTGGCCCCGCGCTCTGCGCCAGGCTGTGCGCCGGGAGTTGCACGGGGGCGCCGGTGGGCATCACGAAGTGCCCGGTGCTGCCCGGCGGCACCGCGACGCTGGGCGCGGTGGGGCGGCGGGCGGGGGTGAGCGCCGGGGCGGCGGCGTGGGCGGGCGCGAAGGCGCGGGCGGGCACGGGGGCGAGCGCCGCGCCACGGGTGGGCGCGGGGGCGGCGACCCGGGCCAGGGCAGCGGGGGGCGCGGCGGGGGTGGGTGCCGGGGCAGCGGCCGGGGCTGGTCCTGGAGCTGGGGCAGCAACGGGAGCCTGGGGTGCGGCGGGAGCCGGGGCCGGAGCAGCAACGGGCACCGGAGCAGCCGACGGTGGCTGGGGCGCAGCGGGAGCAGGCGCCGGGGCCGGAGCAGCAACGGGCACCTGGGGCACGGCGGGAGCCGGAGCAGCCGACGCCGGGGCCGCCGGCGGCGGCGCGGCGGGACTCTCGGGCGGGCTCGCGGGCGTGGCCGGCGCCGTGCTCGGCGGGGGCGGCACCGGCGGCTGACCCACCGTCAGGCCTCTGGGGTCCGACGGCAGTGCGCCGACCACCGGCGGCACGGTCGGGGCCACCGGCGGGGCGGGGGGAACCGCGGGAGCAGCAGGCACGGGAGCCAGGCCCTCGTCACCTGCGCCGGCGGGCGCCAGGGGCAGGACCGGGAGGTCGCGCACCGTGGGCGGCCCCTCGTCACCGGCGACTGCGGGCGCCGACTGCGGCGGGCTGCTAGGGGCCGGCGGCTGGGGTTCGGCATCCTGGCGCGGCGGCATCGGCGGCGGACTCGCCGGGCGCGGGGGCACTCCCCCGCCGTACTGCTGCGACACGACACGCACCTCCCGTTGGGGAGACTACACGGCGTCACGGCGGCGAGCCCAGTCCGCCTCCGGGCCGCCGCCGGCCCGCGGCGGCCGACGGCTCGCGCGTCCGCCCAGCTCAACGCCGACCGACCGCTCCCCGCCGCGCCGCCCGAGCACCGCGCCTCGGCGTCGGCGTCGCGCCAACTCCCCCGTCAACGCTGCGTCAGCTGCTCCGCCAGCGCCCGCAGTGCCAGCTCGTACGAGCCGATGCCGAAGCCGGCGATCGTCCCGGAGGCGATCGCGGCGATCACCGAGGTGTGCCGGAACTCCTCGCGGGCGTACGGGTTGGAGATGTGCACCTCGATCAGCGGCGCGCTCCGCTGCGCGGCGGCGTCCCGCATCGCGTACGAGTAGTGCGTGAAAGCACCGGGGTTGAGGACCACCGGGGTCTTCTCGTCGGCCGCCCAGTGCAGCCATTCGACCATCTGCTGCTCGGAGTTGGTCTCCTTGACCTCCACCTCGAAGCCGAGCTCGCGCCCCAGCTTGGTGCAGCGCTCGACCAGGTCGGCGTAGGAGGTGGACCCGTAGACGTCGGGCTCCCGGCTGCCGAGCCGGCCGAGGTTGGGGCCGTTGAGGACCAGTACCCGCTGACCGAAGGGCTGCGTCACGACGACACCTCCGCGTAGGCGGCGACCAGCAGCGACGGGTCGGGGCCCTCCAGCACCGAGGTCTTGGCCAGGCCGTCGAGCACGATGAAGCGCAGCAGGTCGCCGCGCGACTTCTTGTCGACCTTCATGGCGTCCAGCAACTTCGGCCAGGCGTCCGCCCGGTAGCTGAGCGGCAGGCCGACCGAGCCGAGCACGGTGCGGTGGCGGTCGGCGGTGGCGTCGTCCAACCGCCCGGCCAGGCGCCCGAGTTCGGCGGCGAACACCATGCCGATCGAGATCGCGGCGCCGTGCCGCCACTTGTACCGCTCATTGCGCTCGATGGCGTGGCCGAGGGTGTGGCCGTAGTTGAGGATCTCGCGCCGGCCGGCCTCCTTGAGGTCGCCGGAGACCACGTCGGCCTTGACCTGGACCGCTCGCCGGATCAGCTCCACGGTGTGCGGCCCGGCAGGGGTCTTGGCGGCCTCGGGGTCGGACTCGACCAGGTCGAGGATCACCGGGTCGGCGATGAAGCCGCACTTGATGACCTCGGCCAGGCCGGAGACGTAGTCGTGCTTGGGCACGGTCTCCAGGGTGGCGAGGTCGGCGAGCACGCCCACCGGCGGGTGGAACGCGCCGACCATGTTCTTGCCCTCGGCGATGTTGATGCCGGTCTTGCCGCCGACGGCCGCGTCCACCATGCCGAGCAGCGTGGTGGGCATGGAGATCCAGCGCACCCCGCGCAGCCAGGTGGCGGCGACGAAGCCGGCCAGGTCGGTGGTGGCGCCGCCGCCCAGGCCGACGATCACGTCGCTGCGGGTGAAGCCGGTTTGGCCGAGCACCGACCAGCAGTAGGCGGCGACTTCGGCGTTCTTGGCGTCCTCGGCGTTGGGCACCTGGAGGGTGATCGCCTCATAGCCCTCGGCAGCCAGGTCCTCGCGGATCGCGTCGCCGGTGGCGGCCAGCGCCTCCGGGCAGACCACCGCGACCCGCCGGGCCTGCGGCCCGATCAACCTGGGCAGCTCGCCCAGCAGTTGATGGCCGATCAGCACGTCGTAGGGGTCGTGGCCGGCCGAACCGCCGACGTGGATGGTGACGGTGTCGCTCATGCTCAGTTCAGCTCCAAGGATTCCAGCACGGCTGCCGCGACCTGCTCGGGAGTGCGGCCTTCGGTGGTGACCACGGCGGCGGCGACCTCCAGGTAGAGCGGCCGGCGGCGCTCCATCAGTTCGCGCCACTGCTGGCGCGGGTTGACCGCGAGCAGCGGGCGCGGCGCGTCCAGGCCGACCCGCTTCACGGCGTCGGCGAGCGCAACCTCCAGGTACACCACCGGACGGCCCTTGAGCAGGGCCCGGGTGGGCTCGGCCATCACGGCCCCGCCGCCGAGCGCCAGCACGCCCTGATGGTCCGTCAGGGCGCTGGCGACGGCGGCCTTTTCCAGCTCGCGGAAGTGCGGTTCGCCGTCGTCGACGAAGATGTCGGCGATCGGCTTGCCCGCGGTGGCGACGATGTCGTCGTCGGTGTCCCGGAAGCCCGTGCCGAGGTGGTCGGCGAGCAGCCGCCCGACCGTGCTCTTCCCGGCGCCGGGCGGGCCGACCAGGACGACAACCGGACCCCCGATCATCGGATGATCAGGTTGTCGAGGTACCCCTGCACATTGCGGCGGGTCTCGGTGACGTGGTCGCCGCCGAACTTCTCCAGCACCGCGTCGGCCAGCACCAGCGCCACCATCGCCTCGGCGACGATGCCGGCGGCCGGCACCGCGCAGACGTCGGAGCGCTGGTGGTGCGCCTGGGCGGGCTCACCGGTGCGCACATCGACGGTGCGCAGCGCGCGCGGCACGGTGGCGATCGGCTTCATCGCGGCGCGCACCCGCAGCAGCTCACCGGTGGACAGGCCGCCCTCGGTGCCACCCGAGCGGCCGGAGGCGCGCTTGACGCCGTCCGGGGTCGGGATGATCTCGTCGTGCGCCTGCGAGCCGGGGATCCGGGCCAGCTCGAAGCCGTCGCCGACCTCGACGCCCTTGATCGCCTGAATGCCCATCAGCGCGGCGGCCAGCTTGGCGTCCAGTCGGCGGTCCCAGTGGACGTGCGAGCCGAGGCCCACCGGCACGCCGTACGCCAGCACCTCGACCACACCGCCGAGGGTGTCGCCGTCCTTGTGGGCCTGGTCGATCTCGGCGACCATCCGCTTGGAGGCGTCGGCGTCCAGGCAGCGCACCGGGTCCTCGTCGAGCCGGGCCTCGTCGGCGGGCAGCGGCAGCACCCCGGCCGGGGCCTTGGCGGCGCCCAGCTCCACCACGTGGGAGACGATCTCGATGCCGCAGACCTCCTTGAGGAAGGAGCGGGCGACGGTGCCGAGCGCCACCCGGGCCGCGGTCTCGCGGGCGCTGGCGCGCTCCAGGATCGGCCGGGCCTCGTCGAGCGAGTACTTCTGCATGCCGGCCAGGTCGGCGTGGCCGGGGCGGGGGCGAGTGAGCGCCTCGTTGCGGGCCAGGCCGGCCAGCACCTCGGGGTCGACCGGGTCGGCGGCCATCACCTGCTGCCACTTGGGCCACTCGGTGTTGCCGACCATGATCGCGACCGGGCTGCCCAGGCTCTGGCCGTGCCGGACACCGCCGAGGAAGGTCACCTCGTCCTGCTCGAACTTCATCCGCGCGCCGCGACCATAGCCGAGCCGGCGGCGAGCCAGCGCGTCCGCCACATCGGCGGTGGTCACCGGCACACCGGCAGGCAGGCCCTCCAGGGTGGCAACCAGGGCGGGACCGTGCGACTCTCCCGCCGTCAGCCAGCGCAACGTACCCAAGGGTGCTCCTTCATCAGCGATCCGAGCCCGAGACCTACGCCCGGCCGGGCTCCTGTGGGCTCCTGCTCCGAGCCCCGGCTCCGATCCTTTCACGTTCGCGAACGCGGAAGTGCGCAGGTCCGGGTGGCGGACGCGTTGTCCGGGTGACGGACACCGCGGCGCTCATTCCGTGATCGCGGCGCTCCTTCGGTGATCAAAGCGGGGCGTCCGTGCCGAAAGCCCCTGGCGTTCGTCGAATCATCGGGCAAAATGGAAGGCGGACCGCCATCCTGCGGCCACCGGACGAGACGCGCCGTACCCGGACTGACAAGACGACGCAGCCGTCAGGAGGATGCCGTATGGAACAGGCCGTTCAGATCTTCGGGTCGATCCTGATCCTGATCCCGTTCGCCCTCGCCCAGTGGGGCCGGATCAGCGCGCGTTCCAAGCCCTATCTGCTGCTCAACCTGTGCGGCTCGGCGATCCTCGCCGTTCTCGCCGCGCTCACCTCGCAGTGGGGGTTCCTGCTGCTGGAGGGCGTCTGGGCGATCGTCTCCGCGCACAGCCTGGTGGCCTTGGTGCGCGGCCGGGAACCGCGCGCCACGCACTGACCGCCGCGCTGGTGGCGCCCCCCAGCGCCGCGCCGTCAGCGCTCCCCCAGCGCCGCCTCGCCGGCCGCCCGCATCGCCGCGAGCGGACCCTGCGGCACCCCGGTGAACCGCTCGAACTGCAGCACCGCCTGATGCACCAGCAGGTCGAGCCCACCCAGCACGGTCCCGCCGCGGGCCGCGCAGGCCGCGGCCAGCGGGGTCGGCCACGGGTGGTAGAGCACGTCGAAGAGCGCGCCCGGGGTGGCGGTCAGCTGCTCGGCGAAGGCGTCGGTGGCACCCACCGGGGTGGTGGACACGGTCAGCGGGGACTCCAGTGCCGCCGCGCTGTCCGCCCAGTCCGCGGTCTCCACCGCGACCCCGATCCGCTCCCCCAACTCCCGCATCTCCCGGGCTCGTTCGGGCGAGCGCAGATACACGGTCAGCGGGCCGTCGGTCAGTTGGGCGAGCGCGGCCAGCGCCGAGGAGGCGGTGGCGCCCGCGCCCAGCACGGCGGCCCGCTCCACCTTCTCGATGCCGCGCTCCCGCAGCGCCGCGACCAGTCCGGGCACATCGGTGTTGTCCCCGGTGCGCCGCCCGTCGGCCTCGAACACCAGGGTGTTCACGGCGTCCACCGCCAGCGCCGTCTCGCTCACCTCGTCCAGCAGCGGGATCACCGCCCGCTTGAGCGGCATGGTGAGCGAGAACCCGGCCCAGCCCCCGGGCTCCAGCCCCGCCACGAACCCGGGGAGCCCCGCCTCGTCCACCTCGAACCGCTCGTACCGCCAGTCGTCCAGCCCGAGCGCCCGGTAGCCGGCGTTGTGCAGCACCGGGGAGAGCGAGTGCGCGATCGGCGAGCCGAGCACGGCGGCGCGGTGGCGGATGGTCACGGTGTGCCCACTTCTGTTCCGGCGTTTGCTACTTGGACTTGCAGGTGGTGTGTACCGCGTCGAAGGCCATGTTGTTCTGGGCGCAGTACTGCTTCACGTTGTTCGCGAAGTCGTCCTTGTTGGCGGAGAACCGGGTGTCGGTCGAACTCATCGCGATCCAGTACACCCAGTCGCCCTGCGGCGGGTTGAGCACCGCCTTGAGCGCGTCCTCACCGGGGTTGGAGATCGGCGTCGGCGGCAGGCCCGGGTTGACGTAGGTGTTGTACTTGTTGGAGCCGTCGCGGATCTGCGCGTCGGTGAGCTGCTTGGAGCCGACCGAGTACTGCAGCGTGGTGTCCAGCCCCAGGGTGTGGTTGGTGACGCTGGTGGTCAGGCGGTTGTACATGGCCCGGGCCATCTTGCCGAAGTCGGCCGTGTTGTTGCCCTCGGCCTGCACGATGCTGGCCTCGGTGATCACGTCGTAGGCGGTCTTCAGGCCGATCTTCTGGGCGCCCGCGTCCAGGCCCAGCTGGTTGTACTCGTTGACCGCGTTGGTCACCATCTGCTTCAGCAGGTCCTCGGGCTTCATGCCCTGGCTGACCGAGTAGCGGGTCGGCCAGAGGAAGCCCTCGATGTTGCCGTTGGCGTACTGCGGCAGGCCGAAGTTGTTCATGTTCGCCTTGGCCGCGGCCGCGGTGGTGCCGTCGGCCAGCTTCAGCTTCTTGTCGACCAGCTTGTAGGTCTCGGCGGCGGTCTTGCCCTCCGGAATGATCAGGGAGTCACCGCCCGCCTCGCTGACCATCTGCGCCACGGCGGCGTCGCCGGACATCTGGCTCGCCATGATGTAGTAGCCGGGCTGCAGCATCTTGCCGGCCCGGTTGTACGCCGCGGTGAACGCGCCGACGCTCTTCACCACACCCGCATCCTGGAGCACCTTGCCCATGTCGGAGGCGGTGGCGCCGTCCTGGATCTGGACCTGCACCTTGCCGCTGCCGCTGCCCGTGTAGTCCGCCGGCGGGCCGAAGTTGCTCTGGTAGAAGCCGTAGCCCCACCAGCCGGCGCCGCCCAGGCCGCCGAGCAGCACCAGGGCGACCAGCAGGCAGGCACCGCCGTTGCGGCGGCCGGACTTCTTGCCCTTCGCCTTGCGCTTGGCTGCATCCTCGTCGCTGTCGTCCCGGTCGCCGAGGAACGACGAGCGCTCCCCGTCCTGCTCCTCGGACTCCGCGTCGACGTACTCGTCCTCGGCGTACTCGCCCCCGGAGTACGCGGCGGACTCGTCGACGTACTCGTCCTCGGCGTAGTCGCCGGTCCCGGCCGGGTTGTCCAGGGCGGCGGCTTCGGCCTCCCAGTCGATGCCGTCCGGGCCCGGGCCCGCGGGTACGGTCTGCTGCTGGGCCGGCTGGCCCGGCATGGTCTGCCGGCCGGGCATCCCCTGCGGGTGCGGCTGCTGCGGGTAGCCGCCCTGCTGGGGCGGCATCGGCTGCTGCGGGAACGAATCCTGCGGCGGCAGCCCACCCTGGTGCATGCCCCCCTGCTGGGGCATGGCACCCCGGTGCGGCATCCCGCCCTGCTGGGGCATGACGTCCTGGTGCGGCATCCCGCCCTGTTCGGCATAACCCGCTTGCTCGGGATAGCCCGCCTGCTCCGGGTACCCCGTCTGCTGCGGGTAGCCCGCCTGCTGGGGGTATCCGGGGACCTGCTGGTACTGCTGGTAGCCGCCCTGCTGCTGCGCCCACTGCTGTTGCTGCTGGGCGTGCGCGTACGGATCCATCGGCACGTAGGCCTGCTGCTGCCCGTACGGGTCGGCCCCCTGAACGGGGTACTGGCCGCCCTGGCCGTACGGCTGCTGCTGCTCCGGCTGGCCCGGGTAGGCCACCCCGTCCTGGGCGATCGGCTGCTGCGGTTGCTCGCCGTAACCGGGATCCCCGGAGTGCCACGGCTGGGAGCCGTAGCCCCGCCCCAGATCAGTCATCGATTCCCTTAGGCCGACGGAGACGGACGGTTCTGATCGGTGATCGGACCGGCCGTCCGGGACGGCGTCCCGGCAGTACCTCGAACCGGCGTGCTAGCGCAACGCCTGAGGGGAGACGTTACCGTACCGCACTGGTCACCCGAATTTCCGTGCGCGCGGCCATCTTTCGATGTGAGTGCCATGTGTCGGTTGTGATCAACTTCCGTCGGGTCGCGCGGACGGATTGTGTGCCCACCGAAGGACGGATTGTGTGCCCACCGAAAGGCGTGAATTTCGCCGAGACCCCACCGCTTTCACTCACTGTCCGTGAAGCGCGAAAGAGGGGCCCGGCCGGACGCGTCCGGCCGGGCCCTCACCCAGCACCTTACGGCACGATGATCAGCTGATCGGGTCGACACTCTCACCGGGCGGGCGACCGCTCACCCGTTCGGTCTCCAGCGCGGCCTGCAGGATCACCACGGCGGCGGCCTGGTCGATCGCCGAGCGGCCCTTCTTGGCCTTCACCCCGGAGGCCCGCATGCCGGCGGCCGCGGTGACCGTGGTCATCCGCTCGTCCACCAGCCGCACCGGCACCGGCGCCAGCAGCGCCGCCAGCCGGCCCGCGTAGCCGCGCACCTTGGCGGCGGCCGGCCCCTCCTTGCCGCTCAGCGAGCGGGGCAGGCCGACCACCACCTCCAGGGCGTCGTACTCCTCGACGATCTGCTTGAGGCGCGCCTGGGAGCGGCCCCCGGCGGGGACCGTCTCCACGGGCGTCGCGATCAGCCCGTCCGGGTCGCAGCTGGCGACCCCGATCCGGGCGTCACCGACGTCGACGGCGATCCGCCGCCCGCGCCGGAAGACCCGCTCCTGCTCCTCCATCAGCTGGCGCGCTCCGCGACCAGGGCCCGCACGGCCGCGATCGCCTCGCCGACGGCAGCCGGGTTGGAGCCACCGCCCTGGGCGACGTCGTCCTTGCCGCCACCGCCGCCGCCGAGCGTCTTGGCCGCGGTGCGGACCAGCTCGCCGGCCTTGATGCCGCGGGCCCGGGCGTCCTCGTTGGTGGCGATGACGGTGAGCGGGCGGTCGTTCGCCACGGTGAAGGCGGCGACCACGGCCGGGCGCGAGCCCAGCCGGCCACGGATGTCGAGCACCAGCTTGCGCAGCTCGTCCGCGCCGGTGCCGTCAGCCACCTGGGCGGCGACCAGGGCCACGCCCCGGACGTCCTCCGCCGCGTCGGCCAGGCCCGCGGCGGCGGCCAGCACCTTCTCGGCGCGGAACTTCTCGATCTCCTTCTCGGCGTCCTTGAGCTTGGCGAGCATCCCGGAGATCTTCTCCGGCAGCTCCTCCGGACGGCCCTTGACCAGCTCGGTCAGCTGGGAGACCACGGTGTGCTCGCGGGCCAGGAACTTGTAGGCGTCCACGCCGACCAGCGCCTCGACCCGGCGCACGCCGGAACCGATCGACGACTCGCCGAGCAGCTTCACCAGGCCCAGCTGGGCGGTGTTGCCGACGTGCGTGCCACCGCAGAGCTCCTTGGAGAAGTCACCGATGGTGACCACCCGGACCTGGTCGCCGTACTTCTCGCCGAACATCGCGATGGCGCCCTGCTTGCGCGCCTCGTCCATCGTCATCACCTCGGCGGTGACGTCGAGTTCGCGGGTGAGCACCTCGTTGATCTTCTGCTCGACGTCGGTCAGCACGCTGCCGGGCACGGCGGACGGCGAGCCGAAGTCGAAGCGGAAGCGGCCGGGCGCGTTCTCCGAACCGGCCTGGGCGGCGGTCGGGCCGAGCGCGTCACGCAGCGCCTGGTGGGTCAGGTGGGTGGCCGAGTGGGCGCGCGAGACGGCGCGGCGGCGGTCGGCGTCGATGGTGGCGTACGCGGCGGCGCCGAGCACCACCTCGCCGAAGAGCACCCCGCCGGAGTGCACGATCACGCCCGGCACCGGCTGCTGCACGTCGCGGACCTCGACGACCGCGCCGGAGTCCAGCCGGATCCGGCCGTGGTCGGCGAGCTGGCCACCGCCCTCGGCGTAGAACGGGGTGCGGTCGAGGATCAGCTCGACCTCGTCGCCCTCGGTCGCGGCCGGGGCCGGCGAGCCGTTCACCAGCAGGCCGACCACGGTGGCCTCGCCCTCGGTGGCGGCGTAGCCGGTGAAGACGGACGCACCGGCCCGGTCCGCCACCTCGCGGTAGGCGGCAACGTCGGCGTGGCCCATCTTCTTGGCCTTGGCGTCGGCCTTGGCCCGGTCCCGCTGCTCCTGCATCAGGCGGCGGAAGCCGGCCTCGTCGACGGCCAGGCCCTGCTCCTCGGCCATCTCCAGGGTCAGGTCGATCGGGAAGCCGTAGGTGTCGTGCAGCTTGAACGCCTGCTCGCCGCTGAGCGCGGCGTGGCCGCCCTGCTTGGCCTCGGTGACCGCGGCGTCCAGCAGGTTGGTGCCGCTGCGCAGGGTCTGCAGGAAGGCCGCTTCCTCGGCGACCACGACGGTCTCGATGCGCTTGCGCTCGGCCTCCAGCTCCGGGTACTGCGGAGCCATGGCCTTGATGGCGACGTCGATGAGCTCCTTGGCCACCGGCTCGGTGGCGCCCAGCAGCCGCATGTTGCGGATCGCGCGGCGCAGGATGCGGCGCAGCACGTAGCCGCGGCCCTCGTTGCCGGGGGTGACGCCGTCGCCGACCAGCATCAGCGCGGTGCGGATGTGGTCGGTGACCACGCGCAGCGAGATGTCCGCCTTGTGGTCGTCGCCGTAGGTGTGGCCGGTCAGCTCGGCGGCCCGGTCCAGGATCATCCGGCTGGTGTCGATCTCGAAGAGGTTGTCGACGCCCTGCAGGATGGCGGCGAGGCGCTCCAGGCCGAGGCCGGTGTCGATGTTCTTACTCGGCAGGTCGCCGAGGATCTCGAAGCCGTCCTTGCCGTCGCCGTGGCCGCGCTCGTACTGCATGAAGACCAGGTTCCAGATCTCCAGGTAGCGCTCGCCGTTGACCGCCGGGCCGCCCTCCTCGCCGTAGGCCGGGCCGCGGTCGTAGTTGATCTCGGAGCACGGGCCGCAGGGGCCGGGCACGCCCATCGACCAGAAGTTGTCCTTCATGCCGAGGCGCTGGATGCGCTCCGACGGCACGCCGATGACGTCCCGCCAGATCAGCTCGGCCTCGTCATCGTCCTGGTAGACGGTGATCCAGAGCTTCTCCTTCTCCAGGCCGTAACCGCCGTCCGCCACGGGGCTGGTGAGCAGCTCCCAGGCGAACTTGATGGCGCCTTCCTTGAAGTAGTCGCCGAAGGAGAAGTTGCCGCACATCTGGAAGAAGGAGCCGTGCCGAGTGGTCTTGCCGACCTCCTCGATGTCCAGCGTGCGCA
This sequence comes from Kitasatospora acidiphila, assembly GCF_006636205.1. Classification (NCBI taxonomy): domain Bacteria; kingdom Bacillati; phylum Actinomycetota; class Actinomycetes; order Kitasatosporales; family Streptomycetaceae; genus Kitasatospora; species Kitasatospora acidiphila. Next base: position 1,392,255 of record NZ_VIGB01000003.1, read on the forward strand.
CGCACTTCTGCACGCTGGTGGCACGCGAGAACTGCGGCTTGACCTCGCCCAGGAAGTACGGCTTGAACGGCACCATGCCGGCGTTGACCAGCAGCAGGGTGGGGTCGTCGGCGACCAGGGACGCCGAGGGAACGACGGTGTGGCCGCGCTCCTCGAAGAAGCGCAGCCAGCGGCGGCGGATCTCTGCCGACTCCATGAGTGGTCCTTCCGGTTAAGGGTGCTGGCCCCGGCGCTGTTCCAGCTGGCGGGGCGTTGACGCGATGATCTGGGGGGTGGGGGTGGTACGCGACGGAGGCAGGGCGGCCGCAGGCGAGCCTGGGGCCGCCTTGATAGCTCGGCCCGCGATCGGCCGGCGGGTGTTCCCGGCCGCTCGGCGCGGCGGCTCCACCACCGCGGTGCCCTCCAGGCCGAGGTCGGCCCGCAGCTGGTCCTCGCGCTCGGCCATGCCGGCGCGCACGTCCTGGGCGAACCGGCGGGCGGCGTCGCCGAGCTGCAGGGCGCCGCGCGCGGCGGTGCCCGACAGGCTGTCAGGGGTGAGCCGGTGGGCGGCCTCGTTGGCCTTGTTCATGGCCCAGACGGCGGCGCCGGCGCCGACCGTCATCCAGAAGATGCGTCGTACCACGGTGTGTCAGCCCTTCACCGCTCGGCGGACCCGGCTCAGCAGCCCGCGCTTGGGGGCCGTGGCGGCCTTCACCTCGGCGCGGATCAGCCGGGCCAACTCCTCGCGCTCCGAGCCCTGTTGAGGCAGCGACAGACCGGTCTGCTGCCGGCTGACGGCCTTGCGGACGCCGTAGCTGAAGGCGGCCATCTTCACCAGCGGGCCACCCAGGGTGGCGGCGACGGTGGAGGAGAGCGCATTGGCGTTGGCGGCGGCGTCCTGCACATTGGCGGTGATGTCGTCGACCCGGACGAGCTGCTCCTGGGCGCTGTGCACCGCGTCGGCGGCGTCGTGCAGCAGCGGGACCGCCTGCTCGGTGACGGCGCTGACCAGCACCGTGGCCTCGCGGAGCACCTTGGACAGGCGCACCAGCACGACGGCCAGCAGCGTCACCAGGACGACCCAGCCGACGGCCACCAGCAGCCCGGCCAGCTCTGAGACGGACACCGCGTGCTCCCTTCACTCCTCAGATGGAAACCCTATCGCGCCCGGGCGCCGGTTCCCGACCGGTATATGCACTGGCGAGGCGCTTTGGGCCCGACCCGGGCGGCGTAACCTACCGGCCGGTCACCTCGTTGGGCCGCCCGGGGCACCGGACGGCGGGCCCAGCACACTTGGAGGGCCGGTGGCACAGCAGAGCACGCTGCGGCGTGGGAACCTGCCCGCGGAACTGACCAGCTTCATCGGACGGCACGCCGAACTGGCCGCCCTGGCAGCGCTGTTGACCGGCCCGCGGCTGGTCACCGTGACCGGCCCCGGCGGCGTCGGCAAGACCCGGCTGGCGCTGCGCGCGGCGGCCACCGCGGCCGAGGACGCCTACCTGGTGGAGATCGGCGAGCTGCAGGATCCGCTGCTGCTGGGCCACGCGGTGCTGGAGGCGCTGGGGCTGACCGACGGCACTGCCCGCCCGCCGCTGGAGGTGCTGGTGGAGCAGCTGGACGGGCGGCGGCTGCTGCTGGTGCTGGACGGCTGCGAGCATCTGGTGGCGGCCTGCGCGGAGTTGGCGGGCACGCTGCTGCGGGCGCTGCCGGGGCTGCGGGTGCTGGCGACCAGCCGGGAGGCGCTGCGGATCGGCGGCGAGCACCTGCTGCCGGTGGTGCCGCTGCCGGTGACCGCGCCGCCGGGGACGCTGCCGGCGGCGGTGCGGCTGTTCTGCGACCGGGCGGCGGCGGTGCTGCCCGGCTTCGAGCCGCGCGGCGAGCGGCAGCGGGCCGAGGTGGGCACGCTCTGCCGACGCCTGGACGGCATCCCGCTGGCGCTGGAGCTGGCGGCGGGCCGGCTGCGCTCGCTCTCGGTGGGGCAGATCGCGCTGCGCCTGGACGACCGGTTCGAGCTGCTGACCGACGGGGATCGCGGCGCGCTGCCGCGGCACCGGACGCTGCGCACCGCGATCGGTTGGAGCCATGAGCTCTGCACCATGCAGGAACGTTTGCTCTGGGCCCGGCTCTCGGTCTTCGCCGGCTCCTTCGACCTGGAGGCCGCCGAGCACATCTGCGCAGGCGACGGGATCGAGGCCGACGAGGTGGTCGACCTGCTCCGCGAGCTGGTCGCCAAGTCGGTGCTGCTCCGCGAGGAATACGCGGGCGCGGTCCGCTACCGGCTGCTGGACACCCTGCGCGACTACGGCGCCGGCTGGCTGCGCGGCAGCGGCGCCGAGTACGGGCTGCGCCGCAGACACCGGGACTGGTACCTGGGGCTGGCCTCCTGGGGCGAGGTCGAGTGGTTCGGGCCGCGCCAGGCGGAGACCGCCGAGCGGACCGCGCTGGCACACAGCAACCTGCGGGCCGCGCTGGAGTTCTGCCTGGGCGAGCCGGGCGAGGAGCAGGTGGCGCTGCTGCTGGCCGGCACCCTCTGGTACTTCTGGGTCGGCTGCGGGCACCTCGGCGAGGGCCGGCACTGGCTGGAACGGGCGCTGGCCCTGGACCGGGCGCCCACCGCGGCCCGGGCCAAGGCGCTCTGGGTGACCGGCTACACCGCCACCCTGCAGGGCGACCGGGCCCGCGCGGAGCCGCTGCTGCAGGAGTGCCGCAGCCAGGCGCTGGCCACCGGCGACGACCGGGCGCTGGCGTATGCGCTGCACCGGCTCGGCTGCTCGGCGCTGATCGGCGACGAACCGGCCCGGGCCGCCGAGCTGTTCGAGCAGGCGCTGCGGCACTACGAGACGGCCGGCGAGCTGAACAGCAATGTGCTGATGGCGATGTTCGAACTGGGCCTGGCCCAGCTCTTCCAGGGCCGGGTGACCGAGGGCGAGGAGTACATGGCCCGGGTCCGGGAGATCTGCGAGGAGCACGGCGAGCAGTGGGCCTACGCCTACGGCCTCTATGCGCGGGCCTACTCGCAGTGGCTGGTCGGCGAGGCCCGGCAGGCGCGGGCCTTCGCCCGGGAGAGCGTCCGGCTGCACTACGGCTTCCGCGACCTGGTCGGGCTGGTGCTCGGCCTGGAGCTGCTGGCGCTGCTGGAGGCGGACCGCGGCGAGCTGGTGGAGGCCCGGGTGCTGCAAGGCGCGGCGCACCGGATCTGGCAGGCCGTGGGGGTGCCGCTGTTCGGCTCGGCGGACTTCAACGCCCCGCACCACGAGTGCGCGCGGCGGGCCCGGGCGGGGCTGAGCGAGCAGGAGTTCCGCGCGGCGTTCGAGCGCGGTGCCCGGCTGGAGCTGGCGCAGGCGGTGCACCGGGCGCTGGACCGGGCCGCGGAGCTGCCGACCGAGCGGGACGACGACGGCGACGGCGAGTCGGACTGCGTGCTGCTCGACCGGGTGAGCGGGCTGGGCCGCCACCAGGCCTGAGCACCAAAGCGCCGACACCAGGCCTGGGCGAAAGAGCGCCGGCACCAAGCCTCGACGAAAAAGCGGCGGACCCCCGCCGCCCGAAGGCGACAGGGGTCCGTGGCGCGAAGGGCGCTACCCGCGGATCAACGCGAGTAGTACTCGACGACCAGCTGCTCGTCGCAGATCACGGGGACCTCACGACGCTGCGGCAGACGGTCCAGGCGGAAGGCCAGGGCCTTGAGGTTGACCTCGAGGTACTTCGGGGTCTGGCCCTCACCCGCGTAGCCACCCTCACGGGCGACCTGGAACGGGACCTTCTCCTTGGACTTGTCCTTGACCGTGACGACGTAGCCCGGCTTCATCTGGAACGACGGCTTGTTGACCTTGCTGCCGTTGACCTGGATGTGGCCGTGCACGACCATCTGGCGGGCCTGGTAGATGGTCCGGGCGATGCCCGAACGCAGCACCAGAGCGTCGAGACGGGTCTCGAGCTCGGCAACCAGGACCTCACCGGTCTTGCCCTCGGCCTTGCGGGCACGGTCGAAGGCGCGGGCCATCTGCTTCTCGCTCAGGTCGTACTGGGCGCGCAGACGCTGCTTCTCGAGCAGACGGACCTTGTAGTCCGAGTTCTGCTTGCGGCCACGGCCGTGCTGGCCGGGCGGGTACGGGCGGGCCTCGAAGTACTTGACGGACTTCGGGGTCAGCGGAACGCCAAGAGCGCGAGCGATCTTGACCTTCGGGCGCTTCTGGTTCGCCATGGAACCGGAACCTCTTTCGTTCTGTGAATACGGCTGTCACCAGGTGTTGACGGAGGTCGCCTCTCGCGGCCCGGAGAAAACCATCCGGGGATGGTCAGCCGCCTCCGGGAGCCGGGCACGATGTGCTTGCACACGTAGCACTGGGTGCTACGTGACACCGAAAACGGTGCGCGACGCTCCTGGTGGCTCCGCGAACGGAGCCACTGGCCACTGCCCCGCTGGTGCGGCCGGTCGACACGATGGCCGCCGGACCCGGGACATGGCACTTCGAGCGAGTATACCCGGTGGTCGATCACCCGTCGGACCGGGCGGTCACTCACCCTTCAGCTTGCCCCTGGTCCACTCCACGACGTCCGCGTAGCGGGCCTCGCCGCCGTTCCTGGTCGGGTGGTAGTAGGCCTTGCCGTGCACCGTGTCGGGGGCGTACTGCTGGGCGGCGATCGAGCCGGGCAGGTCGTGCGGGTACTGGTAGCCCTTGCCGTGGCCGAGCTTGCCGGCGCCGCCGTAGTGCGCGTCCCGCAGGTGCGGCGGAACCGGGCCCGCCAGGCCCTGCCGCACATCGGCCAGGGCGCTGTCGATGGCCAGGTAGGCGGCGTTGGACTTGGGGGCCAGGGCCAGCGCGATGGCGGCCTGGGCCAGGATGATCCGGGCCTCCGGGAAGCCGATCATGGCCACCGCCTGGGCGGCCGCCACCGCGGTGGGCAGCGCGGTGGGGTCGGCCAGGCCGATGTCCTCACTCGCCGAGATCATCAGCCGGCGGGCGATGAACCGCGGGTCCTCCCCCGCCTCGACCATCCGGGCCAGGTAGTGCAGGGTGGCGTCCACATCGCTGCCGCGGATCGACTTGATCAGCGCGCTGGCCACGTCGTAGTGCTGGTCGCCGTCCTTGTCGTAGCGGACCGCGGCCTGGTTGACGGCGGTCTCGGTGACCGCGAGGGTGATCTCGGCCAGGCCCTGCTCCAGCGCGGCGCCGGCCGCCGCCTCCAGCGTGGTCAGGGCCCGCCGGGCGTCACCGCCGGCCAGGCGCACCAAGTGGTCCTCGGCCTCCTGCCCCAGCGCCACCGAACCGTCGAGGCCGCGCTCGTCGGCCACCGCGCGGCGCAGCAGGGCCCGGATGTCGTCATCGGTGAGCGACTGCAGGGTGAGCAGCAGCGAGCGGGAGAGCAGCGGGGAGATCACCGAGAAGTAGGGGTTCTCGGTGGTGGCGGCGATCAGGGTGACCCAGCGGTTCTCCACGGCGGGCAGCAGCGAGTCCTGCTGGGCCTTGGAGAAGCGGTGGATCTCGTCCAGGAAGAGCACGGTCTCCTTGCCGCTCATCCCGACCGCCCGGCGAGCGCCCTCGATCACCGCCCGGACCTCCTTGACCCCGGCGGTGATCGCGGAGAGCTCGACGAACCGGCCCTCGACGGCCTGGCTGATCACATGCGCCAGGGTGGTCTTGCCGGTGCCGGGCGGGCCCCAGAGGATCACCGAACTGGTCGCCGCCGGGCCCTTGGCGCCGGCCACCAGGCGGCGCAGCGGTGAGCCGTCCTTGAGCAGCTGGCGCTGGCCCGCCACCTCGTCCAGGGTGCGCGGCCGCATCCGCACGGCCAGCGGCGCCCGGCCCGGCTCGGCGGCCTGGTGCTGCTCGGCGGCGGCGGTGAAGAGGTCCGGTTCGTCCACCCCGCCACCCTAATGCGCGCCACCGACAGGGCGCGGGGACGACCGCTACTGGCCGCCCTGGGAGCTGTAGAGCGCCAGCAGGATCAGAACGAGGACGATGAGCACCGCCTCGGCGAGCGCCGGCCCGGCGACATAGCCGGTAGCCACCCAGGGCCGGGCCTACTCGGTGTCCGCGTCCAGCACCGGCGCCGTCCAGCTGCCGCCGACCTCCGGGCCGCCGCCACCTCGCGCCGGAACCGGCCCAGGAACTCGGCGTCGGCCGCCAGTTCCGCCTTCACCCGCTTGACCGCCACGGTCCGCCCGCCCGGGCTGCGCCCGAGGTACACCTGCCCCATCCCGCCGGCGCCCAGCCGCCCCAGCAGCCGGTACGGCCCGACCGTCGCCGGATCCCCCGCAACCAACGGTTGCATCCGCCCTGTCCCCCGTGAACGGCCCGAGTGCCGGGCACGATCATCTCGGCGGGCCATCCTCGGCACAAGTCGGCAGGTGGCGCTCAGCGTCGGCCCCGCCGCTCCAGCTCGGCGGCGTGGTCCGGGACGTACTTCTGCAGGTCGCGGGGCGGGCGCTGGTAACCCTCGGAAGCCGGTCGGGGCGGCAGCGACACCGGCGGCTTGGTCACGTCGGTGTAGGGCAGGGTGGAGAGCAAGTGGGAGATCATGTTGATCCGGGCCCGCCGCTTGTCGTCGCTTTCCACCACGTACCAGGGCGAGCGGGGCGTGTCGGTGTGGATGAACATGGTGTCCTTGGCCCGGGAGTAGTCCTCCCAGTGGTTGATCGACTCGGTGTCCATCGGGGAGAGCTTCCAGCGGCGCATCGGGTCGTTCAGCCGGGAGTGGAAGCGGCGCTCCTGCTCGGTGTCGCTGACCGAGAACCAGTACTTGCGCAGCTCGATGCCGGCCTCGATGAGCATCAGCTCGAAGATCGGGCACTGGTGCAGGAACTGCCAGTACTCCTCGTCGCTGCAGAAGCCCATCACCCGTTCGACGCCGGCGCGGTTGTACCAGCTGCGGTCGAACAGCACGATCTCGCCGGCGGCCGGCAGCTGCTCCACGTACCGCTGGAAGTACCACTGTCCGCGCTGCCGCTCGGTCGGCGCGGGCAGCGCCACGATCCGCGCGACCCGGGGGTTGAGGTACTGGGTGACCCGTTTGATGGCCCCACCCTTGCCGGCCGCGTCCCGCCCCTCGAAGACCACCACCAGCCGCACCCCTCGGCCCGCACCCACTCCTGGAGCTTCACCAACTCCTCCTGGAGGTACAGCAGTTCGCCCTCATAGAGCTTCCTGGGGAGGCGGGGCCGCTGGGCGGGGGCTTCGCTCACGTGGCGTCTCCAGGGGAACCGGTGCTGATGATCCCTCAGATTAAGCCGGATCATCGGCTCCCGCCTGTTGGCTGCCCGCTCAGCCCCGCAGCAGCCTCCCGGGGTCGAGGTCCAGCGGGAACGGGTCCGCCAGGCCGGTGCTCTCGCCGACCTGGACCAGGCGGTCGCGGTAGGCACCGAGCTCCAGCCGCCCCAGGTAGAGGCGCGGCGCGGGATCGAGCTCGACCCGCCAGTAGTGGGGGATGCCGGCGGCGGCGTACAGCGAGGGCTTGAGCCGCTTGTCGGCGACCCGGGTGGACGGCGAGGCGATCTCGATGGCCACCGCGACGTCGTGGGCGCTCAGCGTGGTTCCGGCCCTGTCGGCCGCGGCAGCATCGGCGATGACCAGGTCGGGGGTGAGCAGGCCGTCGGGGATGACGACGTTGACCGCCTGAAGTACCTCGAAGGGGGCACCGGCCCTCTTGATGGCCGCGACCAGGAGCATGGCGAGGCTCAGGTTGGTGCGCTGGTGCGGAACACCGGGGTTCGGGCTCATCAGCAACGCCCCCCGACGAGCTCGATCCGGTTTCGGGAGTCCTCGGGCAGCGCCAGAACGTCATCCACGGTCCAGGGCCCGCTGTGGTCAGCGGCCGCAACGCTCACGGTCCTTTCACCTCCTCCGAGTACCTACCCACACTGTCCCCTGGACGGGGCCCGAGGCGGTACCGGCTCACAGTGCCACCTCGATAACGACAACTGGTGATGACCCGTCACGGTCGGACGGGTCATCACCAGCAGTGGATCAAGCGAACGCGGATCAGCCCTCGGCGCCGCCCGCCTTGGCCTCGGCGGCGGCCGCCTTCGGCTGGGCGTCCACGCCGGCCTCCTTGCGCTGGGCGGGCGTGATCGGGGTGGGCGCGCCGGTCAGCGGGTCACCGCCGGTGGACGTCTTCGGGAAGGCGATGACGTCGCGGATGGTGTCGTAGCCGCCGAGCAGCGTGACGATCCGGTCCAGGCCGAAGGCGACACCGCCGTGCGGCGGCGGGCCGTAGTTGAAGGCGTCCAGCAGGAAGCCGAACTGCGAGGCCGCCTCCTCCTCGGAGAGGCCGATCGCGTCGAACGCCCGCTTCTGCACCTCGCGCTGGTGGATACGGATCGAACCGCCGCCCAGCTCCGAGCCGTTGAGCACCAGGTCGTAGGCGTTGGACAGGGCGCTGCCCGGGTCGGTGTCGAAGGTGGCCAGCGACTCGGCGGTGGGCGCGGTGAACGGGTGGTGCACCGCGTGCCAGCCCTGGAACTCGCCCTTCTCGTCCTCGATCGGCTCGAACATCGGGAAGTCGACCACCCAGAGGAAGGCCCACTGCGACTCGTCGATCAGGTCGCAGCGGCGGCCGATCTCCAGGCGGGCGGCGCCCAGCAGCTCCTGGGAGGCGGTGCGCTTGCCGGCCGCGAAGAAGATCGCGTCACCGTTCTTGGCGCCCGCGGCGGCGGCCAGGCCGGCCAGGTGCTCCTCGGAGAGGTTCTTGGCGACCGGGCCGCGCAGCTCGCCGGTCTCGGCGTCGATCAGCACGTAGGCCAGGCCCTTGGCGCCGCGCGCCTTGGCCCAGTCCTGCCAGGCGTCCAGCTGCTTGCGCGGCTGCGAGGCGCCGCCCGGCATCACCACGGCGCCGACGTACGGAGCCTGGAAGACCCGGAACGAGGTGCCCTTGAAGTACTCGGTGAGGTCGGTGAGTTCCTGGCCGAACCGGACGTCCGGCTTGTCGGAGCCGTAGCGCGACATCGCGTCGGCGTAGCTCAGGCGCGGCAGCGGGTTGGGGAGCTCGTAGCCGTGAACCTCGCGCCAGATGGAACCGACGATCTTCTCGCCGAGGGCCAGGATGTCCTCCTGGTCGACGAACGAGGCCTCGATGTCCAGCTGGGTGAACTCCGGCTGCCGGTCGGCGCGGAAGTCCTCGTCGCGGAAGCAGCGGGCGATCTGGTAGTAGCGCTCCATGCCGGCCACCATCAGCAGCTGCTTGAACAGCTGGGGCGACTGCGGCAGGGCGTACCAGGAGCCGGGCTGCAGGCGGACCGGGACCAGGAAGTCGCGGGCGCCCTCGGGAGTGGAGCGGGTGAGGTACGGCGTCTCGATGTCGAGGAAGTCGTTCTCCTCCATCACCCGGCGGATGATGTTGTTGACCTTGGAGCGCAGCCGCAGCGCCTTGGCCGGGCCCTCGCGGCGCAGGTCCAGGTAGCGGTAGCGGAGCCGGACCTCCTCGTTGACGGTGCCCGGCTCGTACTCGGCGACCTGGAACGGCAGCGGCGCGGCCTCGGAGAGCACCTCGATCTCGCTGACCACGACCTCGACGGCGCCGGTCGGGATCTCCGGGTTCTCGTTGCCCTCGGGGCGGACCCGGACGTCGCCGACCACCTTGACGCAGTACTCGGCGCGCAGGCCGTGCACCGAGTCGAGGTCGCGGACCACGACCTGCACGGTGCCGGAGGCATCGCGCAGGTCGATGAAGGCCACCCCGCCGTGGTCGCGGCGGCGGGCGACCCAGCCGGCCAGGGTGACGGTCGCTCCGGCGTGCTCCGCGCGGAGGGTGCCCGCGTCGTGCGTGCGGATCACAGCTGCTTCTCCTTCAGGGTGGTGACGAGTGCTTCGAGTGCGACGGCGGTCTGCTCGCCGGTGGTCAGGTCCTTCAACTGCACGACGCCCTCGGCGAGGTCGCGGTCGCCCGCGATCAGGGCGAACCGGGCGCCGGAGCGGTCGGCGGACTTCATGGCGTTCTTGATGCCCTTGACGCCGAAGGCCAGGTCGGTGGCGACGCCGGCCCGGCGCAGCTCGGTCACCTTGGCGAAGAGCAGGTTCTTGGCCTCCTCGCCGAGCGCCACGGCGTAGACCGAGGTGGCCGGGGGCACGTCCAGGGTGATCCCCTCGGCCTCCAGGGCCAGGTAGATCCGGTCCACTCCCAGGCCCCAGCCGACCGACGGCAGGGCCGGGCCGCCGAGCATCTCCGACAGGCCGTCATAGCGGCCGCCGCCACCGATCGCGGACTGCGCGCCGAGGCCGTTGTGCACGAACTCGAAGGTGGTGCGGGTGTAGTAGTCCAGGCCGCGGACCAGCTTGGGGTCGTCGGTGAAGGCCACCCCGGCGGCGGTCAGCAGCGAGCGGACCTGCTCGTCGTAGGCCTTGCAGTCCTCGCACAGGAAGTCGCGCAGCAGCGGGGCGCCGGTCAGCTGGGCCTGCACGGCCTCGCGCTTGTCGTCCAGCACCCGCAGCGGGTTGATCTCGGCGCGGTTGCGGGTGTCCTCGTCCAGGTCGAGGCCGCGCAGGAACTCCTGCAGCGCGGCCCGGTAGACCGGGCGGCACTGCTTGTCGCCCAGGCTGTTGATCAGCAGCCGGTAGTCGGACAGGCCCAGCGCCTTGAACGCGTCGTCGGCCAGGATGATCAGCTCGGCGTCCAGCGCCGGGTCCTCGGCGCCCAGCGCCTCGGCACCGACCTGGGAGAACTGCCGGTAGCGGCCCTTCTGCGGGCGCTCATAACGGTAGAAGTTGCCCGAGTACCACGCCTTGACCGGCAGGTTGCCGGCCTTGTGCAGGTTGCCCTGGAGCACCGCGCGGACCACCGAGGCGGTGCCCTCGGGGCGCAGTGCCAGCTCCTCCTTGCCGCGCTTGGTGAGGGTGAACATCTCCTTGGTGACGATGTCGGTGGACTCGCCGACGCCGCGGGAGAAGAGCTTCAGGTCCTCGAAGACCGGGGTCTCGATGTAGCCGTAGCCGGCCCGGCGCAGCGGGGCGGCCAGCGCCTGACGGACCGCCAGGAAGGTCGCCGACTCGGGCGGGAGCAGGTCGTAGGTGCCCTTGGGGGCGGTGAAGGTGCTCAACGTCTTTTCCGTCACATTCCTCGTCGCGGGGCCGCGGACGGCGGCGCCGCCTCCGCTGCCTGCCTGAGGTAGGGGTTGGCGGCGCGCTCGCGGCCGATGGTGGTCTGGGCGCCGTGGCCGGACAGCACCACGGTCGAGTCGTCGAGGGGCAGGCAGACCCGGGCCAGCGACCGCATGATGTCGGTCAGGCTGCCGCCCGGGAGGTCCGTGCGCCCGATGGAGCCGGCGAACAGCAGGTCGCCCGAGAAGAGGACTGGCGGGACCTCTTCGGTGGCGGGCGTCCGGAACGTCACCGACCCCTTGGTATGGCCGGGCGCATGGTCGACGGTGAACTTCAGGCCGGCCAGCTCCAGTTCGGTGCCGTCGCCGAGCAGCCGCAGGTCGTCCGGCTCACCGATGGTCAGCTCGCCCATCAGCGGCATCCCGATGGAGCGGCCGAGCGCCTTCTCCGGATCGGTGAGCATGTACCGGTCGTCGGGGTGGATGTAGGCCGGCACGCCCTTGGCGTCGCAGACCGGGACCACCGAGGCCACGTGGTCGATGTGCCCGTGGGTGAGGACCACGGCGACGGGCTTCAGCCGGTATTCGCGGATCATGTCCTCGACGCCGGCCGCCGCCTGGTGCCCCGGGTCGACGATCACGCACTCCTCGCCCGCCGCGGGCGCCACCAGGTAGCAGTTGGTGCCCCAGGCTCCGGCGGGGAATCCGGCGATCAACACGGCTGTCCTCAGGTCGTGGGGTCCCCCCGGCCGGAGGCTGGGGGCGGGCAAGGGGGCGGAAACTCCGTCACCGCAGCCTACCGGCGGTAAGGCGCCCGTTGCGAACCGGATTGGCGCCGCGCCGCGAAGGCGGTGCTCCGAAGGCGCCGAGGAGGTGGTTCGTGGGCGGCGCTGCGCGCTTCTCACGGGGTTCTTAGCCTTCGGGTCCCTACACTTGGCGGCTGGTGGATGCGATGATCCGCCCGACACATCCACACTTCCCGTGCAGCACGGCATCCCCTAGGAGAGACGGCTCGGTGGTCACCAGCGAACAGCGGCGGCGGCAGCTCGCCCGCGAGAAGTACGAGCGGCAGCAGGAGAACCGGGCCGCGGCCGCGGCGGCGACCAAGCGCCGCAACGCCATCATCGCCGGCTCGGTGGCCGTGGTGGTGATCGCCGGCGCCAGCCTGGCGGCCTCCGGCGCCTTCTCGTCGGACCCGAAGAAGCCCTCCGCCGCGCCCGCCGCCGTCAAGGGCTGCACCAGCCCGGCGCCCGGCGCGCCGAACAACAAGCAGTGGTCGACCGAGCCGACGATGAACATCGACCAGAAGGCGACCTACACCGCCTCCCTGGACACCAACTGCGGCGCGGTCACCTTCACCATGGACGCGTCCAAGGCTCCGCACACGGTCAACTCGTTCGTCTTCCTGGCCGGGCAGAACTACTTCGACCACACCAAGTGCCACCGGCTCACCACCCAGGGCATCTACGTGCTGCAGTGCGGTGACCCGACCGCGAGCGGCTCCGGCAGCCCGGGCTACAAGTTCACCGACGAGAACCTGACCGGCGCCACCTACCCGGCGGGCACCGTGGCGATGGCCAACTCCGGCCCGAACACCAACGGCAGCCAGTTCTTCCTGGTCTACAAGGACACCCAGCTGCCGCCGAACTACACCCCGTTCGGCAAGATCACCGGCGGCCTGGACCTGCTGAACAAGATCGCCGGTGCCGGAGAGAACGACGCCAACGGCCCGGGCGACGGCTCGCCCGACCAGACCGTGGTCTTCAACACGGTGACCACCACCAAGAGCTGAGACCGGCGGCGGGAAATCGACCCGGCCCGGATGCGGACAGCACCGGGCCTGGTCCCCTATGTTGCTGTTGTATAGGGTTCCCTGACCCGCTTGCCGTCACCCGCGGCAGCACCGCGAGCACTCAGGGCGGGCAGGAACGGCGGACCATCGGTCCGCCGCACATTCAACTGTGGACGACGGACCCGCGCCCCAGGCGGTGGCGGGACGTCATGTGGAGGAGGCGCTGTGAGCAGCGACCCGTGGGGCCGTGTCGACGAGCAGGGGACCGTCTACGTCAGGACGGCCGAGGGCGAACGCGTCGTCGGCTCCTGGCAGGCAGGCTCCCCGAGGAGGCTCTCGCCTACTTCGAGCGCAAGTACCAGGGCCTGTCCGCCGAGATCGGCCTGCTGGAGCACCGGGTCCGCAAGACGGACCTGGCCGCCAAGGAGGCCCTGACCGCCCTGGACCACCTGCGTTCCCAGGTGGCCGAGCACCACGCGGTCGGCGACCTGGACGCGCTCGCCAAGCGGCTGGACACGCTGGCCGGAGAGATCGAGTCCCGCCAGGTGGAGCGCAAGGCGGCCCGGGCCAAGGCCGCCGACGAGACCCGGTCGGCCAAGGAGGCGCTGGTCGCCGAGGCCGAGCAGCTCGCCGAGTCCACCCAGTGGCGCGAGGCCGGCGACCGGCTGCGGGCCCTGGTGGACACCTGGAAGGGCCTGCCCCGGCTGGACCGCAAGAGCGACGACGAGCTGTGGCACCGCTTCTCGCACGCCCGCTCGGTCTTCTCCAAGCACCGCAAGGCGCACTTCGCGCAGCTGGACTCGGAGCGCGAGCAGGCCCGGCAGATCAAGGAGCGGCTGGTCGCCGAGGCCGAGGCGCTCTCGGACTCCACCGACTGGGGCGACACCGCGGCCCGCTACCGCGACCTGATGGCGCAGTGGAAGGCCGCCGGGCGCGCCCAGCGGGACGCCGAGGACGAGCTGTGGGCGCGGTTCCGCGGCGCCCAGGACGTCTTCTTCCAGGCCCGCTCGGCGGTCTTCACCGAGCGGGACGCCGAGCAGTCGGCCAACCAGAAGCTCAAGGAGGCGCTGGCGACCGAGGCGGAGGCGATCCTGCCGATCACCGACCTCAAGGCGGCCAAGGCGGCACTGCGTGACGTCAGCGAGCGCTGGGAGGCGATCGGCCATGTGCCGCGCGACGCCAAGCCGAAGCTGGACGGCCGGCTGAACGCGGTGGAGCGGGCCGTCCGCGAGGCCGAGGAGGCCGAGTGGCAGCGCTCCAACCCGGAGGCCAGGGCGCGGGCCACCTGCATGACCAGTCTGCTGCAGGCGGCCGTGGACAAGCTGCAGGGCGAGCTGGACAAGGCCCGCGCCGCGGGCAACGCCGGCAAGGTCGCCAAGCTGGAGGGTGAGCTGGCGGGCCGTCAGGCGCTGCTGGACCAGGCGCTCAAGAGCCTGCAGGAGTTCAGCGACTGACGTCGCGTCAGCGGTTGACGAGAGGGGCCCCGCCGCGGCGGGGCCCCTCTCGTCATGCGGTCACCGGTTGCTCGTGCGGTCGCTACTTGCGGGCCGAGGTGACCCGGTAGACGTCGTAGACGCCCTCGACGCCGCGCACCGCCTTGAGCACGTGCCCCAGGTGCTTGGGGTCGCCCATCTCGAAGGTGAAGCGGCTCATCGCCACCCGGTCCCGGGAGGTCTGCACGGCCGCCGACAGGATGTTGACGTGCTGGTCGGAGAGCACCCGGGTGACGTCGGACAGCAGCCGGGAGCGGTCCAGCGCCTCGACCTGGATGGCCACCAGGAAGACCGAGGACTGGGTGGGTGCCCACTCGACCTCGATCATCCGCTCCGGCTGCTGGGTCAGCGAGTCCACGTTGACGCAGTCGGCGCGGTGCACCGAGACGCCGTTGCCGCGGGTGACGAAGCCGACGATCGGGTCGCCCGGCACCGGGGTGCAGCAGCGGGACAGCTTGACCCAGACGTCGTCGACGCCCTTGACGATGATCCCGGGGTCGCCCTTGGCCCGGCGGCGGCGCTGGGCCCGGCCGTCGTGGCTGGGCACGGTGGCGGTCTCGGCGAACTCCTCGGTGGCGCCCTCCTCGCCGCCGAGCGCCTGGACCAGCTTCTGCACGATCGACTGGGCGGAGACATGGCCCTCGCCGATCGCCGCGTAGAGCGAGGAGATGTCGGGGTAGCGCATCTCGTGCGCCAGGGTGACCAGCGAGTCGCCGGTGAGGATCCGCTGGATCGGCAGGTTCTGCTTGCGCATCGCCCGGGCGATGGACTCCTTGCCCTGCTCGATCGCCTCCTCGCGGCGCTCCTTGGAGAACCAGGCCTTGATCTTGTTGCGGGCCCGGGGGGACTTGACGAAGGTGAGCCAGTCGCGGGACGGTCCGGCGCCCTCGGCCTTGGAGGTGAAGACCTCGACGGCGTCGCCGTTCTCCAGGGTGGATTCCAGCGGCACCAGGCGGCCGTTGACCCTGGCCCCTATGCAGCGGTAGCCGACCTCGGTGTGCACCGCGAACGCGAAGTCCACCGGGGTGGCCCCGGCGGGCAGGGCTATCACGTCGCCCTTGGGGGTGAAGACGAAGACCTCGTTGTTGGACAGGTCGAAGCGCAGCGACTCCAGGAACTCGCTCGGGTCCTCGGTCTCCTTCTGCCAGTCGAGCAGCTGGCGCAGCCAGGCCATCTCGTTGACCGCGCCGGCCTTGTCCTCCTTGCGCACCTGGTTCGGGGTGTCGGTGCGGACCTTGGAGGCGCCGGCCACCGCGCGCTGCTTGTACTTCCAGTGCGCGGCGATGCCGTACTCGGCGCGGCGATGCATGTCGAAGGTGCGGATCTGCAGCTCGACGGGCTTGCCCCCGGGGCCGATCACCGTGGTGTGCAGCGACTGGTACATGTTGAACTTGGGCATCGCGATGTAGTCCTTGAACCGGCCGGGGACCGGGTTCCAGCGCGCGTGGATGGTGCCGAGCGCCGCGTAGCAGTCGCGGACCGTGTCGACCAGGACCCGGATGCCCACCAGGTCGTAGATCTCGGCGAAGTCGCGACCGCGGACGATCATCTTCTGGTAGACCGAGTAGTAGTGCTTCGGCCGGCCGGTGACCGAGGCGGAGATCCGGGCACCGCGCAGGTCGCCCTGCACCTGGTCGATCACGGTGGCCAGGTACTCGTCGCGCTTGGGGGCGCGCTCGGCGACGAGCCGCACGATCTCGTCGTACATCTTGGGGTAGAGGATGGCGAAGGCCAGGTCCTCCAGCTCCCACTTGATGGTGTTCATGCCCAGCCGGTGCGCCAGCGGGGCGTAGATCTCCAGGGTCTCGCGGGCCTTCTTCTCCTGCTTCTCCCGCTTGAGGTAGCGCATGGTGCGCATGTTGTGCAGGCGGTCGGCGAGCTTGATCACCAGGACTCGGGGGTCCTTGGCCATCGCCACGACCATCTTGCGAACCGTTTCGGCTTGCGCAGCCTCGCCGAACTTGACCTTGTCCAGCTTGGTGACGCCGTCGACCAGCAGCGCGACCGAGTCGCCGAAGTCCTGGCGCAGCGTCTCCAGGCCGTAGTCGGTGTCCTCGACGGTGTCGTGCAGCAGGCCGGCCATCAGCGTCGCGGCGTCCATGCCCAGCTCGGCCAGGATGGTGGCGACGGCCAGCGGATGCGTGATGTACGGGTCGCCGCTCTTGCGCTTCTGACCGCGGTGCCAGCGCTCGGCGACCGTGTAGGCGCGCTCGATGTCGCGCAGCAGGGCCGGGTCGGCCTTGGGGTCGTTGGCCCGGATGGTGCGGAACAGCGGCTCGAGGACGGGGTTGTGCGTCGCGGTGCGCTGGCCGCCGAAGCGGGCCAGCCGGGCGCGCATGCCGCCGCTGGTGGAGGCCTGGCGCAGCGCGGGTCCGACCGCTCGGGCCAGACCGGAGGGGGGCGTCGGCCGTGCCGGGGTGGCGCCGGGCGGCGTGGTCTTCTGACCCGCCGGCTGACTGGTGGGCGCGGCGGCCGTGGGCACAACCTCGTCGGGCAAGGACACTCCTCGGTACGACCGGATGAACCTTCATGGTACCGAGCGCGCCGGGCCGATGTTCGGTCGGCCGAGCCCGGACATGCCGAGAGCGGCGACCGCTCGTCGCGGTCGCCGCTCTCGGTCACACGGGTGTGTCAGACCGTGACCAGGGTGTCCAGCGGAGCGCCCCCCAGGTGCGGGGTGAGCCGCTCGCGCCCGTCCAGGAAGCCGAGCTCCATCAGCACCACCACGCCGACCAGCCGGGCACCGGCCTGCTGGACCAGGTCCAGCGAGGCGCCGATGGTGCCACCGGTGGCCAGCACGTCGTCCACCACCAGCACCGGCTCGCCGGGCTCGAAGGCGTCGCACTGCACCTCGAGGGTGGCTGAGCCGTACTCCAGGTCGTAGGACTTCTGGAAGACCTCGCCGGGCAGCTTGCCCTTCTTGCGGATCGGCACGAAGCCCAGCCCGGCCGCGAAGGCCGCCGGGGCGGCCAGCACGAAGCCGCGCGCCTCCAGGCCCACCACCTTGGTCGCCCCCAGCTCCTTGGCCCGCTCCGCCAGCGCCCGGGTGAGCGCGCCGAAGGCCTCGGCGTCGGCGAGCAGCGGGGCGATGTCCTTGAACAGCACCCCGGGCTTCGGGTAGTCGGGGACGTCCCTGATCCGGCTGTTGAGCAGGTCGGCCAGGGCGGCGATGTCGGTCACGGGGGTTCCTCTTCGCGATTCAGCGCTTGCCGGACGGCCGGCCCTTGCCACGGGCCCGGCTGACCGGCTGGTTACGCTGACCGACCATACCGGCCGCGGCGACACTGTCCTCGACCGCCTCGTCGGCCTGCTCCTCCACCGCATCGGCGGTGCTGCCGACCGCGGCGGCCGCCTTGGCGTCGGCCGCGCGCCGCTGGGCGACGCGCTTGGCCAGCGCCCGCATCTGCGGGGTCTGCTCCTTGAGCTGCGCCAGCAGCGGGGTGGCGACGCAGATCGAGGAGTAGGCACCGGCCGACAGACCGATGAACAGCGCCAGCGAGATGTCGTTCAGGGTGCCGGCGCCGAGCAGGCCACCGCCGATGAAGAGCAGCGCCGCCACCGGCAGCAGGGCCACCACGGTGGTGTTGAGCGAGCGGACCAGGGTCTGGTTGAGGCCCGCGTTGGCCGCCTCGCTGTAGGTGCGCTTGTTCTGCTTCTCGAGGTCCTTGGTGTTCTCCTTCACGGTGTCGAAGACGACGACCGTGTCGTAGAGGGAGTAACCGAGGATGGTGAGGAAGCCGATCACGGTACCGGGGCTGACCTCGAAGCCGACCACCGCGTAGACGCCGATGGTGATCACCAGGTCGTGGATCAGCGCGACCAGTGCGGCCAGCGCCATCCGCCACTCGAAGGCGATCGCCAGGTAGGCGGTGACCAGGACCATGAAGATGACCAGGCCGAGCAGCGCCTTCTGGGAGATCTCGTGGCCCCAGCTCGGGCCGACCACCTGGGCGTCGATGTTGGCGGCCGGCACGTCCAGGTCGCTGGAGAGCTGCTTGACGACGGCGTCCGAGGACGCCTTCTCCTGGGCGCTGACCTGGATCCTGATCTTGCCGTCACCGGTGGACTGCACCTGCGAGGTGGAGTCACCGATGATCTTGTTGATGTCGTCCTGCGCCTGGCTGACCGTCAGGCCGGGCTTGGCGACGGTGTAGACCGAGCCGCCCTTGAACTCGATGCCCAGGTGCAGCCCGACCGTCGACAGTCCGACGATCGCCACCAGGGCGATGACCCCGGAGATGCTGTACCAGAGCTTGCGGCGGCCGACGAAGTCGAAGCTGACCTCGCCCTGGTAGAGACGGTGGCCGAGGTTGCTGAAGCGTGACATTGCGTCAGGCCTCCTTGACGGCGGCGGAGGTGGTGGAGCGACGACGGCTGCTGCGCAGCGGCGGGCGGGCGCCCAGGCGCTTCGGGTCGAGGCCGGACCACGGGTGGCCGTTGGCGAAGAACTTCCGCCGCGCCAGCAGGGTGATCAGCGGCTTGGTGAAGAGGAAGATCACCACGACGTCCAGCAGGGTGGTCAGGCCCAGTGTGAACGCGAAGCCCTGGACCTTGCCGACCGACACGACGTAGAGCACCGCGGCACACAGGAACGAGACGAAGTCCGAGACCAGGATGGTGCGCCGGGCCCGCGGCCAGGCACGCTGCACGGCCGGGCGCAGCTGGGCGCCCTCGCGGACCTCGTCGCGGATCCGTTCGAAGTAGACGATGAACGAGTCCGCTGTGATGCCGATCGCGACGATGGCACCGCAGACCGCCGGCAGGTCGAGCGCGAAGCCGATGCTGGCGCCGAGCAGCGTCATGATCGAGTAGGTCAGGATGGCGGAGACCACCAGACCGGCGATCGAGACCAGGCCCAGGCCGCGGTAGTAGACCAGCGAGTAGAGCACCACCAGGGCCAGGCCGATCGCGCCGGCCAGCAGGCCCGCGTGCAGCTGGTCGCCGCCGAGCGCGGCGGAGACGGTGGTGACGTCGCTCTTGGTGAAGTCCAGCGGCAGCGCGCCGTAGCTGAGCACGTTGGCCAGGCTGCTGGCCTGCTCCTGGGTGAAGGAGCCGGAGATCACCGCGTTGCCGCCGGTGATCGACTGCTGCACGTAGGGGTGCGAGACGACCTTGCCGTCCAGCACGATGGCGAACTGGTTGGCCGGCGCCTGCATGCCGGCCAGGGTGCCGGTGGTGGTGGCGAAGTCCTTGGAGCCCTTGTCGTTGAAGGTCAGCTGTACCTCCCAGCCCTGGGCGCGCTGGGTGTCGTAGCCGGCCTGGGCCTTGGAGACGTCGGCGCCCTTGACCGCGACCGGGCCGAGGGCGAACTTGTACCAGATCTTCTGCTCGGCGTCGTAGGAGCAGGCGACCGCGTTCTTGGTCTCGTCGGTCTGGTAGTCCTGGCGCTGGCCCGCCTGCGAGCAGTCGAGCGCGGCGAACTGCTGCTGCAGCTCCGGCGGGACGGTGCCCTCGGTCGGGGTGGTCGGCACCGGCGGCAGGGCCGGGGCGCTGGCGGCGGCCGAGCCCGAGGCGGCGGCCGACGGGGCGGCGGAGCCGGAGCCGGTGGCGGCAGCGGACGGGTCGGCGGCCTTCAGGGCGTCGGAGACGGCCCGGCCGGCCTTGGTGGCACTGGCGCTCGGGGAGGCGCTGCCGCCGGCGGAGGCGCTGGCACTGCCACTCGCGCTCGGCGAGGCGCTACCGCTCGGCGAGGCGCTGCCGCTCGGGGAAGCGCTGCCGGAGGGGTTGGCGCTGGGGCTGGCCGGCGGCACCTGGACACCGGTCGGCGCGAGCGCCAGCACCGGGCGGAAGTAGAGCTTGGCCGTGGTGCCGACCTGCTCGGCGGCCTGCTGGCTGTTGGTGCCCTTGGGGATGTTGACAATGATGTTGTTGTTCCCCTGGGTCTGCACCTCAGCCTCGGAGACACCGAAGGCGTTGACCCGCTTCTGGATGATCCCGACCGCGATGTCCATGTTGGACTGGTTGATCGCGTTCTTGTCCTTGGAGCTGGCGGTCAGCGTGATGCTGGTGCCACCGGCGAGATCGATCCCGAGGCGAGGCGTCCTGTGGCCCGTCCCGAACATGAGGGCGACCAATGCGACGGTGACCACCAGGATGAGGGCCAGAGCCCGCCCCGGATAACCGTCGCGCGGACGCGACTTGGGTGTTGCCACCTTGCTCGTTTCTCCCTGTCCCATGCCGCTGATCAGCGCCGCCCGCCTGCCGTGCGGGCAGGTGGGCGGAGCCGGTCGCGGACAACCGTGAAGTGGTGCAGCCCGTCGGTGCTGCGAGGGGTGGTGGTGCTACTTGGCTGCGGCCTGGTCGCCGGCCTTCTCCAGGCTGACGCTCTCCTCCGCAGCCTCCTCGGCGGCCTCGTCCGTGACGACCGCGTCGGCCACGGCCTCGGCGTCATCGGCCTCGTCGGCCGCCGCGGCCTCGTCCTCGGCGGGACGGCCGTTGATGATCTCGTCGTACTCCTGGGCGTCGATCACCGCTGCAACCGCGCTCTTGGCGAAGTGGGTGAAGACACCCGGGGCAATCTCCAGCTCGACGGTGGAGTCACCAATCGACTTCACGGTGGCGTACAGGCCACCGATGGTGCGGACCGCGGCGCCCGGCTCCATGCTCGACTGCATGTGCTGGGACTGCTGCTGGCGCTTCTTCTGCGACCGGAACAGCAGGAACATCACGGCGATCGGGAGGACGAGGATGATGAGGCTCACAGCAGAAAAGTCCTTCTATTGCCCGGCCGATGGGCTGGCCAGTGGCGTGGTCGGCCCGCCAGGCAAGGCGGGACGGTCCGGCGAAGTCTAGGAGACCCGCTGAGATCGGACAACGCCAAGCATCGCATCCTGCCGCCAAAGGTGGCGAGTCTGTGACAAGGTCAGTTCTGCGTGCCGCCTTCGGCGGCTCGGTCCTCCCCGAGGAACTGCTGCTGTCCCGGCACCGCGCCGCGTCCCCCCAGCGGCTGGACCGGCGGGGTCAGGCCCAGGTGCTGCCAGGCGGCGACGGTGGCGATCCGCCCGCGCGGGGTCCGGGCCAGCAGGCCCTCGCGGACCAGGAACGGCTCGGCCACCTCCTCGACCGTCTCCGCCTCCTCCCCCACCGCGACCGCCAGCGTCGACAGACCGACCGGCCCGCCACCGAACAACCGCAGCAGCGCGTCCAGCACGGCCCGGTCCAACCGGTCCAGACCGCGCTCGTCCACCTCGTAGACCTGCAGCGCGCGGGCCGCGATCCGCTGGTCGACCACCCCGTCGTGCTCGACCTGGGCGTAGTCGCGCACCCGGCGCAGCAGCCGGTTGGCGATCCGCGGGGTGCCCCGGGAGCGGCCGGCGATCTCGGCGGCACCGGCCGGGTCGATCTCCACGTCGAGCAGCGCGGCCGAGCGGTGCACCACCCGCTGCAGCTCGGCGGGGGCGTAGAACTCCATGTGGCCGGTGAAGCCGAACCGGTCGCGCAGCGGCGGGGGCAGCAGGCCGGCCCGGGTGGTCGCGCCGACCAGGGTGAACGGCGGCAGCTCCAGCGGGATCGCGGTGGCGCCGGGGCCCTTGCCGACGATCACGTCGACCCGGAAGTCCTCCATCGCCATGTAGAGCATCTCCTCGGCGGGCCGCGACATCCGGTGGATCTCGTCGAGGAAGAGCACCTCGCCCTCGGTGAGCGAGGAGAGGATCGCCGCCAGGTCGCCGGCATGCTGGATGGCCGGTCCGGAGGTGATCCGGATCGGCGCGTTCAGCTCGGCCGCGATGATCATCGACAGGGTGGTCTTGCCGAGGCCGGGCGGGCCGGAGAGCAGCACGTGGTCCGGAGCCGCACCCCGCATGCGGGCGGCCCGCAGCACCAGCGACAGCTGCTCGCGGACCCGCTCCTGGCCGATGAACTCGTCGAGCAGTTTGGGGCGCAGCGCCGCCTCCACCGCCTGCTCCGCGTCATCGGCGACGGCGCCCACCAGGCGGTCCGCGGGGTCGGAGTCATACGGGGTCATCGGAATGCGGCTCCATGTCGACACATTGACGAATGCTCAGATCGCTTTTTCAGCGGGCCTTGCTGAGGCTGCGCAGCGCGGACTTCAGCAGGGCGCCGACATCGGTGCGCTGCTGGGCCTCGGCCTCCGGGGTGACCGCGGCCACCGCCTCGTCGGCCTCGCGCGGCGCGTAGCCGAGGCCGACCAGCGCGGCGTGCAGCTGCTCGCTCCACGGCGCGGGTGCGGCGGCGACCGGGGCGTGCTGGGTGGGCACGGTGCCGTGCGGGGCGCCCAGCTTGTCCTTGTACTCCAGCAGCAGCTTGGCGGCCTTGGCCTTGCCGATCCCGGGCACCTTGATCAGCGCCCGCTCGTCGCCCTGCGCGACCGCGACCCGCAGCGCCTCGGGGCTGTGCACCCCGAGCATCGCCTGCGCCAGTCGCGGACCGACCCCGGGGGCGGCCTGCAGGACCTCGAAGGTGGCCCGCTCGTCGTCGTCGGCGAAGCCGTAGAGGGTGAGCGAATCCTCCCGGACCACCAGCGAGGTGGCGAGCCGGGCCGGCTCGCCGAGGCGCAGGGTGGCGAGGGTGGTCGGGGTGCACTGCACCGCCATGCCGACCCCGCCGACCTCCACCACGGCCAGCCCGGGCGTGAGGGCCGCCACCGGGCCCTGGACGAACGCGATCACGGGCGGTACTCCTTGGATGCTTTGGTGGTCGGGGTGGTGCGGTTGGCCAGGGCCGCGGCTATCCGGCCGTCGGCACTGCCGCGCCAGATGTGGCAGATCGCCAGCGCCAGCGCGTCCGCCGCATCGGCGGGCTTGGGCGGTTCGGCGAGCCGCAGCAGCCTGGTGACCATGGTGGTGACCTGGGCCTTGTCGGCCCGGCCCGACCCGGTGACGGCGGCCTTGACCTCGCTGGGCGTGTGCAGCACCACCGGCAGCCCGCGCCGGGTGGCGCACAGCATGGCGACCGCGCTGGCCTGCGCGGTGCCCATCACGGTGCTCACATTGTGCTGGGCGAAGACCCGCTCGATGGCGACCAGGTCGGGGCGGTGCTCATCGAGCCAGCGCTCCAGGCCGTCTTCGATGGCGAGCAGCCGGCGCGGCACCTCGTCCTCGGCGGGGGTGCGCACCACGCCCACCCCCAGCATCCGCAGCGGGCGGCCCGGCGCGCCCTCGACCACCCCGACCCCGCACCTGGTCAGCCCCGGGTCCACGCCCAGTACCCGCACACTCCCACCCTTCAGTTCATGCCTGCTCAGACCCTAACGAACGGCACTGACAGGCCGCACAACGACACCGGCCCGGCGGTCCGTCGGGGACCACCGGGCCGGAAGGACCGTCAGCTCATCACTCGGCGTCGAGCTGCGCGCCGACCTCGTCCGGGATGTCGAAGTTGGCGAAGACGTTCTGCACGTCGTCGCTGTCCTCGAGGGCGTCGATCAGCTTGAGGATCTTGCGGGCCCCGTCGATGTCCAGCTCGACCTGCATGCTGGGCACGAAGTTGGCCTCGGCCGAGTCGTAGTCCAGGCCGGCGTCGACCAGCGCGGAGCGGACCGCGACCAGGTCGGAGGCCTCGGAGAGCACCTCCAGGGTGTCGCCGAGGTCGTTGACCTCCTCGACGTCCAGACCGGCCTCGAGCACGACCTCGAGGACCTTGTCCTCGTCCACGCCGTCGGCCTTGGGAACGATCACCTGGCCCTTGCGGGAGAACAGGTAGGAGACCGAGCCCGGGTCGGCCATCGAGCCGCCGTTGCGGGTCATCGCGACCCGCACGTCGGAGGCGGCGCGGTTGCGGTTGTCGGTGAGGCACTCGATCAGCACCGCAACGCCGTTCGGGCCGTAGCCCTCGTACATGATCGTGGAGTAGTCGGCGCCGCCGGCCTCGAGACCGCCACCGCGCTTGACGGCGCGGTTGATGTTGTCGATCGGGACGGAGCTCTTCTTGGCCTTCTGGATGGCGTCGTAGAGCGTCGGGTTGCCGGACGGGTCGGGCCCGCCGGTCTTCGCCGCCACCTCGATGTTCTTGATCATCTTGGCGAAGAGCTTGCCGCGCTTGGCGTCGATCACGGCCTTCTTGTGCTTGGTGGTAGCCCACTTAGAGTGGCCGGACATCACCAGCTCCTTTACGTCGCCAACGGGAAATGAAACAGGGGAGATCTTACCGGTGTCGGGGCAGCGCTCCCGGCACCGGTCAGGCCCGGGCGCGGACCGCTTCCTCGACCATCCGCACGAAGAGCGCGTGCACCCGGTGATCACCCGTCAGCTCCGGGTGGAACGAGGTGGCCAGCAGGTTGCCCTGGCGCACCGCCACGATCCGGGACTCGGCACCGTCGGCGGCCGGCAGCTCGGCCAGCACCTCGACGCTCGCGCCGACCGACTCCACCCAGGGGGCGCGGATGAAGACGCCGTGCACCGGCTCGTCCTCGAAGCCCTTGAAGGCGATCTCCGACTCGAAGGACTCGTTCTGCCGGCCGAACGCGTTGCGGCGCACCACCATGTCGATGCCGCCGACGGTCTGCTGGTCGTCCCGGCCGTCCAGGATCTTGTCGGCCAGCATGATCATGCCCGCGCAGGAGCCGTAGACCGGCATGCCCGCCGCCACCCGGGCCCGCAGCGGCTCCATCAGGTCGAAGGCCAGTGCCAGGTTGGACATGGTGGTGGACTCGCCACCGGGGATCACCAGGCCGTCGACCTCGGCCAGCTCCTCGGCCCGGCGGACCGGGCGGGCCAGCGCGTCAGCCTCGGCGAGCGCTATCTGGTGCTCGCGGACGTCGCCCTGCAGGGCCAGGACGCCGATGGTGGGGATGCTGGTGGACAAGGGTGACTACCTCTTCTACTCAGTAGGGCTGAGGGAAAGCAGGGCGGCCCGTCGCGCCGTGGGTGCGCGCGACGGGCCGACGGAGCGCGGGCTGGTTACCAGCCGCGGTTGGCGTAGCGCTCGGTCTCCGGCAGGGTGTCGCAGTTGATGCCGACCATGGCCTCACCCAGACCGCGGGAGACGTCCGCGATGATCTTCGGGTCGTCGAAGAAGGTGGTGGCCTTGACGACGGCGGCGGCGCGCTTGGCCGGGTCGCCGGACTTGAAGATCCCCGAGCCGACGAAGACGCCCTCGGCGCCCAGCTGCATCATCAGCGCGGCGTCGGCCGGGGTGGCCACGCCACCGGCGGAGAACAGCACGACCGGGAGCTTGCCCAGCTGCGCGACCTCCTTGACCAGCTCGTACGGGGCCTGCAGGTTCTTGGCCGCGACGTAGAGCTCGTTCTCGTCCAGGGTGGTGAGGCGGCGGATGTCGGCGTTGATCTGGCGCATGTGGCGAACGGCCTCGACCACGTTGCCGGTGCCGGCCTCGCCCTTGGAGCGGATCATGGCCGCGCCCTCGGCGATCCGGCGCAGCGCCTCACCGAGGTTGGTGGCACCGCAGACGAACGGGGTGGTGAAGGCCCACTTGTCGGAGTGGTTGACCTCGTCGGCCGGGGTGAGGACCTCGGACTCGTCGATGTAGTCGACACCGAGCGCCTGCAGGACCTGGGCCTCGACGAAGTGGCCGATGCGGGACTTGGCCATGACCGGGATCGAGACGGCGTTGATGATGCCCTCGATCATGTCCGGGTCGGACATCCGGGCCACGCCGCCGTCCTTGCGGATGTCGGCGGGGACCCGCTCCAGCGCCATGACGGCGACGGCACCGGCATCCTCCGCGATCTTGGCCTGCTCGGCGTTGACCACGTCCATGATCACACCGCCCTTGAGCTGCTCGGCCATGCCGCGCTTGACCCGGGCGGTACCGATCTGCGGCTGGTCGGCGGAAGCGGGAGTGCTGGTGGACACGTAAGACCTCACTCGAAGACGAACCGGTGTGCTATCGCCCTATGGTAGGCGGTTCACTCGGCGTGTTGATGTGCCACCCAGTCCAGGCCGCACACCTGCAACCTTACAAAGAGGCCGGTACTGACCGGCACTACGCGGGCGAACCTTGCGGCACCAGGGCCGCGGGGGCCTCGTCGTCCATCTCGAAGGCCATCGGGAACGGCGCCCGGCCGGCCAGCCGGAAGTAGCGGACGATCCGGTGCGTGCGCAGGGCACGGGCCGCCCGCACCGCGTCGTTGTGGAACCGCCTGGCCATCGGCACCCGGCGGATCGCCGAGGTCAGATCGCGCAGCACCTCCTCGCCGCCCGGCACCGCGCGCAGCTCCGCCACCTGAACCGGCTCGCCGAAGACCGCGCGCAGCGCCTGGCTGAGCTCGCTCTCCGCCACCTCGCGGTGCTCCTCGTCGGCCTGCCGGGCCGCGTGCGAGGCCTCGTAGAGCAGGATCGAGGCGGCCGGGTCGAGCAGCGAGGAGGTGGCCAGCTCCTGCGCCACCGAGGCCCGGCGCAGCAGCTGGGCGTCCAGCGCCGCCCGGGCGGTGTCCAGCCGCGTGTGCAGGCGGTCCAGCCGCCCGGCCGTCCAGCTCAGATAGACGGCGAACAGCACCACGGCCACACCGGCCCAGATCCAGTCAGTCACGAGGGGCCACGCTACCCGCCGCCCACCGGCCGCTACGCCATCCGTGGCGGTTCGCCCGGATGGCGTCTGGCTGATGATCCGTCAATCTGATGATCTGTGAGAGGGGTCACACATAAGACAGAGAGGATCCGCATGAGCACCGCTCTGCTCCGCCGCGGCGCGATCAGTGGCGTGCGGAGTGCCGCCGTCGCCGCGCTCGCCTTCGCCACCGCGCTCGGCGGCGCCGTCGCCGCACACGCCGACGCACCCGGACACAAGGGGTTCGTCGTCAACGTCAAACTCAGCGCCTCCGGGGTCGTCGAGGCACCCGACGAGCATCCCGGCGGCACCGTCACCTTCCGGGTCGCCACCGACGATCCGAACGGCCGCCAGCTGCAGATCTTCCGTCCGCACGCCGGCGTCACCATCGACCAGGTCCTCAAGGACCTCGGCAACGCCGTCAGCCAGGACCCGCCCACCGCCGCCGCCGGGATCACCGCGGTCACCAACGAGGCCGAGGCGCTCGGCGGTGCGCTGACCACGCCCAGCATTCCGATGATCGTCACCGAGGACATCAAGCCCGGCCCGATCTACCTGCTCGACTTCACGGCCTTCCTCGCCCACCCGACCACCCCGCCGCCGGTCAAGGAGATCGACCTCTGCGAGGACGCGGGCTTCCACATCCCGCACTTCCCGCACGAGATCGTCATCCAGAAGGACACCCCGGACGGCCCGCGCTTCCAGACCGAGAACGTCGACAGCGCGGGCGGTGCGTTCTTCGTCCACAACGCCGCCACCGAGCTGCACGAGATGCAGATCCAGCCGGTCGTCCCCGGCACCACCGACGACCAGATCCAGGCGTACTTCAACGCCATCGCCAGCGGTCAGACCCCGCCGCCCTCGCCCTTCACCGGCCTGCCGGTCGGCCTCGGCGCCATCTCCCCCAACCACGACGCGGTGGTCCACGCGGACAAGCTGCCGCCCGGCGACTACGCGCTGCTCTGCTTCATCCCCGACGACAAGACCGGTGTGCCGCACGCCTTCCTCGGCATGCACAAGGTGGTCCACCTGGCCTGACCCGACTCGACGCAACGCCGGCGGCCCGGCCCTGGATTCGGCGATCCCGGGCCGGGCCGCCGCATCGGGCTCAGGTGAAGCGCGAACCGCGGTCGTCCTCGCGCACCTTCGGCGCGGCGCCTATGGTGCCGGCCATGCCGTCCGCCACCGTCTCGTAGACCGCCAGGATGTCCGCCCCCACGACCGACCAGTCGAACCGCGTCACATGCTCCGAGGCCGCCGTCCGCAGTTCGGCGAGCCGGGCCGGATCGTCCAGCAGCCGCACCGCCGCCCGGGCCAGCGCCGCCGCGTCGCCCACCGGGAACAGCTCCCCGGCCCGCCCGCCGTCCAGCACCTGCGCGAACGCGTCCAGATCGCTGGCCAGCACCGCGGCCGCCGCCGACATCGCCTCCACCAGGATGATCCCGAAGCTCTCGCCACCGGTGTTCGGCGCCACGTACAGGTCCACGCTGCGCAGCAGCCGGGCCTTCTCCTCGTCACTCACCATGCCGAGGAACTCCACCCGGTCCCGCACCTCGGGTGCCAGCGCGGCGGCGGCCTCCGCCTCGTCGCCCTTGCCGGCCACCAGCAGCCGCACGTCCGGATGCGCCGCCAGGATCTCCGGCAGCGCCGACAGCAGCACCGGCAGGCCCTTGCGCGGCTCGTTGATCCGCCCGATGAACCCGATGGTCCGGCCGGACTGCCAGCGCTGCTCCGGCTGGGCCTCGGCGAAGAACGCGACGTCCACCCCGTTCGGGATCACCACCGCGTCACCGCCCAGGTGCTCGACCAGGGTGCGCCGGGCGTACTCGCTGACCGCGACCCGGGCGCTGATCTTCTCGAAGATCGGCTGCAGGATCGGCGAGGCCGCGATCATCACCCGGGAGCGCGGGTTGGAGGTGTGGAAGGTCGCCACCATCGGGCCGGTCGCCGCCCAGCCCGCCAGCATCGACAGGCTCGGCGAGGCCGGCTCGTGCACGTGCAGGATGTCGAACTCGCCGTCGCGCAGCCAGCGCCGCACCCGGGTCGCCGAGATGATCCCGAAGCTCAGCCGGGCCACCGACCCGTTGTACGGCACCGCCACCGCCCGGCCGGCCGACACCACGTAGGACGGCAACCGCGAGTCGTCCTCGGCCGGCGCCAGCACCGAGACCTTGTGCCCCAACTCGATCAGGTGCTCGGCCAGATCGCGGATGTGGAACTGCACCCCGCCGGGCACGTCCCAGTCGTACGGGCAGACGATCCCGATCCTCACGACGCGGCCTCCCCCGCCGCCTCGGGCGCCGCGGACGGCTTGGGCCGGCGCGGCAGGTCGGCCACCCAGAACTTCTGCAGCATGTGCCAGTCCTGCGGGTGCGCCGCGATCTCGGCGGCCCAGATGTCGGCCATCGCCTGCGTCATCTCGGCCTTCTGCGCCTGGCGGTCCGCACCCTCCGGCACCTCGATCGGCGGGTGGATCCGGGCCCGCATCACCGGGCCCTCGTACCAGAGCGAGACCGGCAGCAGCGCCGCCCCGGTCCGCTGCGCCAGCGCCGCCGGGCCGGCCGGCATCCGGGTGGCCTCACCGAAGAACCGCACCGGCAGGCCGGCCTCCGACAGGTCCCGGTCGCCGACCAGGCAGACCAGCTTGCCCGCCCGCAGCCGCTTCGCCAGCGTCGCGACCACCGACAGGTCGCTGCCGGTCAGCGCCAGCACCTCCATGCCCAGGCCCTCGCGGTAGGCCACGAACCGGTCGAACAGCGACTCCGGCTTCAGCCGCTCCGCCACGGTGGTGAACTTGTAGCCGAGGTGCCGCACCACCCAGGCGCCGGCCAGATCCCAGTTGGCCATGTGCGGCAGCGCCAGGATCGCCCCCCGGTTCGCCTCCATCGCGGTGACCAGGTGCTCGATGCCCTCCACCCGCATGCTGTCGGCGATCTTCCGGTCGTTCCAGGCCGGCAGCCGGAACGCCTCCATCCAGTAGCGCAGGTAGGAGCGCATGCCGGCCCGGGACAGCTCGCGCAGCTCCAGCAACGAGGCCTGCGGCCGGACCCGGGCCAGGTTCGCCTCCAGCTGCCGCACCCCCTTGCCCTGCCGCCGCCAGGTGAAGTCGGCCAGTGCGTCGCCCAGCCGCTTCACCAGCGGCTCGGGCAGCACCTTCAGCACCGCCCAGCCCGCCGCGAACCCACCGTCGACCAACCGCTCCCGCAGCTGCGGGGCCCGCTGCGCCTGGGACACCTCGGCCACCCGTCAGCCCTCCCGATCAGCTGCGGCCGCCTCGAAGGCCTCCCGCCGCACCGTCAGCATCCGCTGCAGCACCGTCACCAGGCTGCCTGCCGCGACCAGCCACAGCGCGATCGGCAGCAGCCACTCGATGTACGGCACCCCGAACTTGTGCAGGCCCGCGAAACCGGCCGCCACCAGGCTGATCACCAGCCGCTCGGCCCGCTCCACCAGCCCCGACACGTCACACGGCAACCCCAGGCTCTCGGCCCGCGCCTTGGTGTACGAGACCACCTGCCCGCTCGCCAGGCAGAACACCGCCACCGCGCACAGCAGGTTGTTGTTGCCCGAACCCGAGTACCAGAGCGCCAGACCGCCGAAGATCGCCGCGTCCGCCACCCGGTCCAGCGTCGAGTCCAGGAACGCCCCCCACTTGTTGGAGGTGCCCGCCTGCCGGGCCATGTTCCCGTCCACCAGGTCCGAGAAGATGAACAGGGTGACGGTGACCGTGCCCCAGAAGAACTCCCCGCGCGGGAAGAACACCAGCGCACCCGCCACCGACCCGGCCGTGCCGATCAGGGTCACCGCGTCCGGGCTCACCCCCCAGCGCAGCAGCAGCGCGGCGAACGGGGTCAGAACACGTGTGAAGAAGGCACGCGCGTATTTGTTGAGCATGGCCTTCCCGACCGCTCCGATCTCACTACCGAGTTCGAGCACCGGCGGCCATCAGCGGCGCGCCGGGCGGCCGGGCGGATCAGCCCACCCGGCGTGACCCATGGTATCCAGCCCGACGACACCGCTCGGCCGCCCCGGTCATGATCGGCGGGGCGGCCGAGCGTGCGCCTCAACCGCGGCGCGGCAGCGCACATGCCGGGGTACCGCCCGGCATCCGGTGCCGGTTGGCCGCCACCCAGCGGTAGACCACCGCCGCCACCGGCCGCACCGGCGCCAACCGGAGCGCCCCGCCCAGGTAGGCCCAACCGCCCCCGGCGCGCAGCAGCAACTTCGCCACCGCCTGCGCGCCGCCGTACACCTCCCCCGACGGAGTGATCCACAACACCTCGCGGACCGCCTGCTCCTCGGTCACCCCCAGCCCGGCCAGATCGGCGAACTGGAACGGCTCGGCCCTCCACCCGCCGGCCCGCGAACCGCGCAGCCACCGATCGGCGGCCCGCTCACAGGTGCTGCAGAACGCGCAGTCCCCGTCGAAGACCAACACCGGTTCTGAAAAGCTCATCTGACTGATCCCCTCCCACCTGGATCGAAGCCGGTCGCCCCGGGGAATGAATCCTGGCGTAAACCGTCACCGCCAGGTGACGGTACTTCAGACGATCATCGCCGCAAGGGCCTACGAGCACGGTAACCTGCCGCTGACACGGAGGGAGAGGGGAGGCTGCCATGGCAAAGCTCGACATGACTCCGGGGGCACAGATACCCCTTACGGACGGCGCCGGGCCGCAGAGCGCGGTCACCCAGGCGCTCTCGTCGGTTGCCTACCGCGACACCGAGCTGGACGAGTTCATCGAAAAGGTGGAGGGCGTCAGCAGGAAGACCGGCTGGCACGACCTCTTCCGGCCGAATCTCGGCGAGGCCTGGAGCAAGGCCATCATCACGCGCACCCTCGGTGCCAAACGCAAGCCACTGGTGCCCGCGTTCGGCACCGAGCCCCGGATGGTGGTCGAACACTGCCTCGCCGCCGAGGAGTTGCGCGCCACCCGGGACAAGCGGCTGATGCTGGTCACGCTGGTCTTCGGCCTGCTCTTCCTGCCCGGCACGGTGATCTGGCTGGCCGGCTACGAGCTGCGTCGGCGGACCCAGAACGGCAAGTGGGACAAGGTGTTCGGCCCGCTGATCTGGCTGATCCCGGCCGCGCTGACCCTCTTCCTCGCCTGGAAGCCGCCTTTCAACGGGTTCTGGGGGCTCTACACCCGCATCGTCATGCTCGCCCCGATCGCCGGCTGGTTCATCGCCAAGCAGATCGTGATCAGGTCGGTCAAGGACCTGCGGGCCCGCTGGGCCGACGTGCTCGACGGCAACCTCGGCGCCGCCGTGCTGCCCACCGCCGTCCCCAAGAGCGAGAACGACAAGAAGGCCACCGCGCTCAAGCAGGGCCTCACCCAGCTGATGATGGAGCAGGACACCAACGTCCTGCACTACGCCGGGGTCAAGGGCATACTCGGCCTCGGCCGCCGCTTCTGCTCCTGGGAGATGGTGGAGGACCTCAAGCCCGCCGAGGGCTTCGAGGAGTTCCGCACCTTCCACGTCTGGGACCTGGTCAAGAAGATCACCGACCGGATCAACGGCACCATGGGGCGCAGCCATGTCGCCAACGGCGCCGTGCCGGGCGCCTCGGTCGAGCAGTGGGTGATCCAGGCCATCGGCGCCGGCGCCGACGAGATCAGCCGCCCCAGCGGCCCCGACATGGACGGGCCCCGGATGCGCGACCACGCCGTGGTCAGCATCGCCAACCAGCAGGACTTCGGCAAGGGCGGGCTGCGCCACTACCTGGGCACCCAGTTCGTGCTCAACAGCGGCCAGTTGATCGTCAGCGTCACGGTCACCGTCACCGTGCTTGCCAACACCCTGCGGGTCTCGGTCGCCGGGCACACCCTGCCGCCGCTCGATGGCCCGTTCGGCGACAAGCCCAAGGCGAGGGAGAAGTCGGTGCCCAAGCCCGGCAAGTTCTGGGAGGAGCGCACCGTCCAACTCCCGCTGGTGGACAACATCGAGGTGGTCCGCCAGGCACTGCGGGCACCGTTCCTGTGGGCCCCCGGGCTGCTCAACTGGCTCGGCGGCACCCTGAAGCTCCCGGAGCCGTTCGGCCTGCGCACCGCATGGGTCAGCCGGACCTGGGGCAACCGGTTCATGGCCGACGACTCGATTCGGATCGCCAGCCCCGTGGTCAGCGCGGTGCTGAGCGCCACCCTGGACTTCCTGGCGGACCACGACGTCAACATCGATCGCTTCACCAACCGCGGCCTGATCCTCAAGTCCGAGATGCAGGGCGCCCGGCCGTTCGACGCGGACGAGTACAGCGCCTCGTGACGGACGTGGGGTGAACGATCGAAAGGGCCCGCTCCTCGGAGCGGGCCCTTCGGCTTGGCGTCTCAGGCCTGCTGCGGCCAGGCCTCGGCGAGCATCTTGCGGGTGTCGGCGAGCAGCTGCGGCAGCACCTTGGTGTGGCCGACCACCGGCATGAAGTTGGTGTCCCCGCCCCAGCGCGGCACCACGTGCTGGTGCAGGTGCGCGGCGATCCCGGCGCCGGCCGCCCCGCCCTGGTTCATGCCGATGTTGAACCCGTGGGCACCCGAGGCCGCCCGCAGCGCGGTCATCGCCTGCTTGGTGAGCGCCGCCAGCTCGACGGTCTCCTCGTCGGTCAGCTCGGTGTAGTCGGCCACGTGCCGGTACGGGACCACCATCAGGTGGCCGCCGTTGTACGGGTACAGGTTGAGCACCGCGAAGACGTGCTGGCCGCGGGTGATGATCAGCCCGTCCTCGTCGCTCAGCGAGGGGATCGTGCAGAACGGGCAGCCGTCGTCCGGGGCGGGCCCGGTCGGCTTGTTCTCGCCCTGGATGTACGCCATCCGATGGGGGGTCCACAAACGCCGGAAGCCGTCCGGCTCCCCGACTCCCTGCTGCAGTACCGGCTCACTCGTCATGCTGATCAGCATATTCGTCCGGAGCACCGGACAGACAGGCATGGGCCGGACTCCCGGAAGGAAGCCCGGCCCCACACCTCAGTACTCGACTCGGTACCGGACTGCTCAGACCTGGATCCGGCGCTGCACCGCGTCCACGATCTCGGCGACGGCCTCGGCCGTCGGCACACCGTTCTTCTGCTCACCGTTGCGGTAGCGGAAGCTCACCGCGCCGGCCTCGACGTCGTCGTTGCCCGCGATCAGCATGAACGGGATCTTGGCCTTCTGGGCGTTGCGGATCTTCTTCTGCATCCGGTCGTCCGAGGCGTCCACCTCGACCCGGATGCCGTGCTTCTTCAGCTCCGCCGCGACCTCCTGGAGGTACGGCACGTGCTCGTCGGTGATCGGGATGCCGACCACGGTGACCGGGGCCAGCCAGGGCGGCATCGCACCCGCGTAGTGCTCCAGCAGCACGGCGAAGAACCGCTCGATCGAGCCGAACAGCGCGCGGTGGATCATCACCGGACGCTGGCGGTTGCCGTCCGCGCCCTGGAACTCCAGGTCGAAGCGCTGCGGCAGCTGGAAGTCGACCTGGATGGTGGACATCTGCCAGGTGCGGCCGATCGCGTCCCGCGCCTGCACCGAGATCTTCGGACCGTAGAACGCGGCACCGGCCTCGTCCAGCACGAGCTCGAGGTTCTGCTTCTCGGCCGCCTTGCGCAGCGTCTCGGTGGCCTCTTCCCACTCCTCGTCCGAGCCGATGAACTTCTCCGGGTCCTTGGTGGAGAGCTCCAGGTAGAAGTCGGTCAGGCCGTAGTCGCGCAGCAGGTCCAGCACGAAGGTGAGCAGCGAGTCCAGCTCGCCGGCCATCTGCTCCTTGGTGCAGTAGATGTGCGCGTCGTCCTGGGTGAAGCCGCGGGCGCGGGTCAGGCCGTGCACCACACCCGACTTCTCGTACCGGTAGACCGTGCCGAACTCGAAGAGCCGCAGGGGCAGTTCGCGGTACGACCGACCGCGCGAGCGGAAGATCAGGTTGTGCATCGGGCAGTTCATCGGCTTGAGGTAGTAGTCGTTCTCGCCGTCGAGCTGCATGGGCGGGTACATGCCGTCGGCGTACCAGTCCAGGTGACCGGAGAGCTCGAACAGGGTGCCCTTGGTCGCGTGCGGGGTGTAGACGAACTCGTAGCCCGCCTCCTCGTGCCGCTTGCGCGAGTAGTCCTCCATCGCCCGGCGCATCACGCCGCCCTTGGGGTGGAAGACGGCCAGGCCGGAGCCGATCTCCTCGGGGATGGAGAAGAGGTCGAGCTCGGTGCCCAGCTTGCGGTGGTCGCGCTTGGCGGCCTCCTCCAGGAACTCCAGGTGGGCCTTCAGCTCGTCCTTGGTCGGCCAGGCGGTGCCGTAGATGCGCTGCAGCATCGGGTTCTTCTCGCTGCCGCGCCAGTAGGCGCCGGCCGAGCGCATGATCTTGAACGCCGGGATCATCCGGGTGCTGGGCAGGTGCGGGCCGCGGCAGAGGTCGCCCCAGCAGGTGTCGCCGGTCTTGGCGTCCAGGTTGTCGTAGATGGTCAGCTCGCCGCTGCCCACCTCGACGTCGGCACCCTCGCCGGCGGTGGCCGCGGAGCCCTTGAGGCCGATCAGCTCCAGCTTGTACGGCTCCTTGGCCAGCTCCTCGCGGGCCGCCTCGTCGGTGACCACGCGGCGGGAGAACTTCTGACCCTTCTTGATGATCTCCTGCATCCGCTTCTCGATGGCCTTCAGGTCATCGGGGTGGAACGGCTTCTCGACGTCGAAGTCGTAGTAGAAGCCGTCCTTGATCGGCGGACCGATGCCGAGCTTGGCCTCGGGGAAGATCTCCTGCACGGCCTGGGCCATCACATGGGCGGTCGAGTGGCGCAGGATGTTCAGGCCGTCCGGGCTGGCGATCTCGACCGGCTCGACCTCGTCGCCGTCCTGGAGCTGGTAGCCGAGGTCCTTGAGGGCCCCGGCCACCCGGGCGGCGATCACGCTGCGGTTGTCGGCGAACAGCTCGGCGGCGGTAGTGCCCGTGGTCACCACGCGCTCTTCCCGATCGGGTTCGCGGTTGATGATTACCCGGACGTCCGTCACCGGTCTCTCCTGACGTGCTGGATCTGATGGCCGCAGCTGCTGCTGCTTGCCCCCGATGGTACCGATCCGACCGGTCCCGCCGTGCACCCTGCCCCGCGGTCCCCCACCGGGCTGCCCGACGCGGGCCGGGCACCGGGGTCGACTTCCCGAACCGGCTGGTCAACACGGGGTTGAGCCGGTACTGCCCCGGGGTATCACCTGCTCGGAACCCGCACCGCCGCAGCTCCACGTGGGCGACGGACCGTCAGCGGTGCGCGCAGGGAGCATCCGGGGCTTCTCCCAGGGGATGTGAGGGGTGGTCATCATGCAGGACTCGGAGTGGTACGAAGGTCCGCTCGCCTCCTTCGACACCGAGACCACCGGCGTGGACGTGGAGCGGGACCGGATCGTCTCCGCCGCCCTGCTGCTGCAGTCCGCGCCCGGCGCCCCGGTCGAGCGGCTGACCTGGCTGGCCGATCCGGGAGTCCCGATCCCCGACGGCGCCCGGGCGGTGCACGGCATCACCGACGATCAGGTGCGGGCGCACGGGCGCCCGCCGCAGCAGGTGATAGCGGAGATAGCGGGCGCGCTGGCCGCCCAGGCCCGGGCCGGTGTGCCGCTGGTGGTGATGAACGCACCCTACGATCTGACGCTGCTCGACCGGGAGTTGCGGCGCCACCACCAGAGCACGCTGGCCGCGCGGCTGGCCGGCGCCGAACTGCTGGTGGTCGACCCGCGGGTGCTGGACAAGCACGTCGACCGCTACCGCCGGGGCCGCCGCACCCTCACCGACCTGTGCGCGCACTACGGGGTGGCGCTGGAGGGCGCGCATGACGCGGGCGCGGACGCGTGGGCCGCCCTGCAACTGGTCCGGGTGCTGGGCGAGCGGCACCGCACCGCGCTCGGCCGGTTCTCCCCCGCCGAGCTGCACCTGCGGCAGACCGTCTGGCACGCGGCCCAGGCCCGCGGGCTGCAGGACTGGTTCGACCGGTCCGGCGCCCATGAGCAGGTGGACCGCTCCTGGCCGCTGCGCCCGGCCGCCTGAGGCCGGCCGGGTGACCTGCCGTCAGCAAACACATCGGGCCCAACTGCCTTGGCAGTTGGGCCCGATGTTGTCCGGTGGGCGATACTGGGATCGAACCAGTGACCCCTTCGGTGTGAACGAAGTGCTCTCCCGCTGAGCTAATCGCCCGGGCAACGAGAAGAACAATAGCACCTTCCCCGAGGCGTCCCGCAAACCGGTTGATCTTGAGCGGCCCGACGCCCCGACAGCACCCTTGCCGGCGCGGCCCGGTGACGGCGACTCAGTTCGGAACCGAGCCGGTGGTGCGGACGGCACCTCACAAAAGCGCCCTTGCGCGGAACCGGAAAAAGCGTAGGACCCTGGTCGAAATACCAGGGTCCTACGCCTTGCTGTGCAATCCGGTGGGCGATACTGGGATCGAACCAGTGACCCCTTCGGTGTGAACGAAGTGCTCTCCCGCTGAGCTAATCGCCCGGGTGCAGAGAAAACATTACCGCATCCCGAGGGGTGCTCCGAACCAGCTCTCCGCTCCCCCTCCCGGGCGGCCCGCCACCGGCCCGACCTGCCCAGCTCACCGCCCCGGCCATGATCGTCGATCACTCCCCCAGAGCGTCCGGCAACGCGTCCGGCACCACGATGCGTCACCCCCGATATCCGTCCGGACCGCCGTTCCGGAGGCATTGCCCGGCCGTTCCCGGCTTTGTCCGGCCGTTCCGGGGCTTTGGACAATGCGCCGGACGAGTTACGGGCGGGCCCCGAATCGGGACAGACGGGTTTACATCGCCGCCGGAGGTGGGATGGTCCGTTCGCCGACGTGCGATTCCCCGAGCGCACACTGAGCGAAAGGCCATGGCGCTTATGAACACCACGGTCAGCTGCGAGCTGCACCTGCGCCTCATCGTGTCGAGCGAGTCCTCACTGCCCGTCCCCGCGGGTCTGCGCTACGACACCGCCGACCCCTATGCCGTGCACGCCACCTTCCACACCGGTGCCGACGAGACCGTGGAGTGGGTGTTCGCCCGCGACCTCCTCGCGGAGGGGCTGCACCGACCCACCGGGACCGGAGACGTCCGGGTGTGGCCGTCCCGTAGCCACGGGCAAGGGGTCGTCTGCATCGCGCTGAGCTCTCCCGAGGGAGAAGCCCTGCTGGAAGCACCCGCCCGGGCGCTTGAATCGTTCCTCAAGCGCACCGACGCCGCCGTGCCGCCCGGCACCGAACATCGCCACTTCGATCTGGACCGGGAGCTGTCGCACATCCTCGCTGAGAGCTGACGCCCGAGGGCATCCCTGGGCCCGCTCGATACCGACCGATGGCCGTCCTACTCGGGGGCACGGCCATCGACTCGACCGCGCACACCGTCGCAGCCCGTGCGTGCAC
The DNA here is from genome assembly GCF_006636205.1 of Kitasatospora acidiphila. Classification (NCBI taxonomy): domain Bacteria; kingdom Bacillati; phylum Actinomycetota; class Actinomycetes; order Kitasatosporales; family Streptomycetaceae; genus Kitasatospora; species Kitasatospora acidiphila. The sequence continues at coordinate 1,430,363 of NZ_VIGB01000003.1, forward strand.
CACACCCGCACGTACCGGCCACGGTGTGCGCCGAGTCAATCGCTCCACCGGCTTCACCAGGCAACCGGCGCCCGGTGCCACGCCCCGCCCGCCCACTGCGGCGCAGCGGTGGCGGCGGCTCCGGGCGCCTTCCGGCGTCTGCGGGGCGCAGCCCGGTATTGTTCCGCGGTGATGACCGCCCCCCAGTCTTCGGCCGGGCGGTACCCCCAGTGGGCGGGTCCGACCGCCCCCCGGTGCACGCGAGGAGTTCCCACGTGCTGATCACCCATGACACCGAGTGCGCCCTCGGCATCCTCGTCGAGTTGCTGAACACCGCACCGGAGGTGGCCGGCGAGGAGCAGTTGCCGGATGTGGCCGCCGTCGACGCGTTCGTGGTGCGCTGCGACATCGGTGAGCTGGACGCGGTGGGGCCGGACGACGTGACGGCCGTGCAGCGGCTGCGCGGGCAGCTGCGGGAGGTCTTCACCGCGCCGTCCACCGAGGCCGCCGCCGAGCTGGTGAACAGCCTGGTCGCGGCCGTGAACGCGACGCCGCGCCTGACCAATCACGACGGCCACGGCTGGCACATGCACTACTTCGCCCCGCACGCGGCGCTGGCCGACCATCTGGCGGCCGAGCTGGGCATGGCGCTGGGGCTGATCCTGATGGCCGGCGAGCGGGAGCGGCTGCGGCGCTGCGAGGCGCCGGACTGCGCGCGGGTCTTCGTGGACCTGTCGCGCAACCGGTCGCGCCGGTACTGCGACAGCCGGACCTGCGGCAACCGGATGCACGTGGCCGCCTACCGGGCACGGCAGCGGTCGGCGGCCGACGCGGAGGACCAGGGCGTGCCGGTGGGGGCGTGACCGGGCGGGTGCCCGGCGGGCTCGGGGTGCGGGGCTAGATTCCGCGCTTGCGCAGGATCTCCTCGATGTCGGAGAAGTCGCCCAGTTCCTCGGCCGCGCTCTTGCCGGGGCGGGCCGAGCCGACGGACGGGCGCGGGGCACTGGCACCCGTAGCCGGCGACGCGGGCTTGGCGGTGGCCTTGCGGCGACCGCCGCCGCTGCCGTCGCCCTTGTCGCGGCCGGGCCCCCGGCCGACGCCGGTGGCCGCCAGCAGCAGCGCGGCCAGGCCCAGCAGGCCGATGCCCGTCCAGACGCCCGGGTCGAGCACCAGCTTGGTGGCCCAGTTGCCGAGGGCCCGGCCGATGGCGCTGCCGACCGGGAGGAGATCGGTCAGGTAGAGGCCCGCGGGCACCAGGGCGGCGGCCGCCCAGCGGACCGCGGTGCGCCAGCGGCGGTGCCAGCCGTGCAGGCCGGCGATCACCAGGCCGGCCGCGCTGAGCAGGAAGCAGAGGGTGCCGCTCAGCATGGCCGGTCCTGGCCGGTGCCGTGAACGGTGCTGGACATGGCTCCTCCGGAGCTGGTGTCGGTGCGGGCTCTCCCTTAGTGGAACACTGGGCGCATGATCGAAGGTTCCCTCCCCCCGGTGGAGTTCTGGTGCGAGCTCCAGTGCCCGGACTGCCGCAGCGCGCTCGACGATGTCCGTGCCCTGCGGGACCGCTTCGGTGACGCGCTGACCATCACGCTGCGGCACTTTCCCCTGGAGAAGCACAAGCATGCCTACCCGGCGGCCGAGGCGGCCGAGGAGGCGTTCGCCCAGGGCAAGGGCTGGGAGTACGTCGAGGCGGTGCTGGCGCGGGTCGCGGAGCTGGACCAGCGCGGACCGGAGCTGCTGGTGGAGGTGGCCGCCGAGCTCGGTCTGGACGCCGAGGAGGTCGACCTCGCGTTGATCGACGGGCGGCACATGCTCGTGGTGGACGCTGACCAGGCCGAGGGCAAGGCGATCGGCGTGACGGGTACGCCGACGTATGTGGTGGCCGGCAAGCGTCTGGACGGCGGCAAGAGCCAGGAAGGGCTGCTGGAGGAGATCGTGGCGCTGCTGGAGGGGTGAGCAGCGGGGCTTGCTCGACGCAAGCCCCGCCTCACAGTGACTTTGCGAAGTCCCGCTTGGTCAGCCGGAATCCCAGCGACGCGTACAGCCGCCTCGCCACGTCGTTGGCGACATACACATTGAGGCCGAGCTCCCGCACCCCGGCGGCCAGGCACTGTCGCTCCGCGGCGAGCATCAGCTCGCGCCCGTAACCGTGGCCCCGGCGGTTCGGGGCGACTTCGAGGTTCATCACCCAGCCGCGCGGGCGGCCGTCCGGCTGCCGCCGGTCGCCCAGGGCGACCCAGATGCTGCCAACCGGCTCCCCGTGGGCGAGCAGCCGGCTCATGGCCATGCCCGGGGTGCGGTGGCCCTCGGGGAGCAGCCTGGCGTCGTCGACGGCGACCCGTTCGGCGGCCTGACGATCCGTCATGCCGACCCGCACCAACTGGGCGTGGTAGTCCCCGTTGATCCCGTCCAGCCAGTCGCGGAACTCCTCGTCGCCGATCGGACGGAGCGTCAAACCCGGCCTGCCGTACGGCAGTTCACCCAGGGATTTGCCGAGCTTGTGGCTGGTCTCGGTGTAGCCGAGCGCCACGGCCAGGGCCTGGCCGCCCGCCGACTCGACGGGCACCGAGATCTCGACCCGGGTGCAGCCCCAGCCGCGCAGCACCTCCTCGGCGGCGAGCGCGGCGACGGTCCCCCGCCCGCGCCGCAGTCCCTCGGTGATCTCCAGCGCCTCGATCCGGCCGACCCGGAAGCTGTCGTAGCGGCTGTCGGCGGTCACCACCGAGCCGACCGGCCGTCCGTTGACGCAGACTTGCCAGCGCCGGGTGCGCCCGCCGTCGGGCAGGCCGGCTTCCGGTCCATCGGGACGCAGCGTGGTGGTCACGTCCTCCCCCTTCCCCGCCGCTTGCGGCGGCTAACGATGGCGGCCGACCGGTGCCGTGCGGCAGCGAACCGGCGAGGTGCGGCTAGCGCGGGTCCGGGTCCTCGGCGGCGCGGGTGGTGAAGGTCGCCATGGCGCGCGCGGTGATCGGGCCCGGGGCGTCGCCGAGTTGGCGTCCGTCGACCCGGGTGACGGCCTGGACGTCGCGCAGCGAGGAGGTCAGGAAGACCTCCTCGGCGCGGTCGAGCACGTCGAAGGGCAGCTCGGTCTCCTCCGCTCCGCACCAGTCGACGACCAGGGCGCGGGTGATGCCGGCCAGGCAGCCGGAGGCCAGCGGCGGGGTGAGCAGCTTGCCGTCCAGGACCACGAAGACGTTGGAGCCGGTGCCCTCGCAGAGTCGGCCCGCGGTGTTGGCGAAGAGCGCCTCGGAGGCGCCGGCGCGGTGGGCGGCGGCGAGCGCGATGACGTTCTCGGCGTACGAGGTGGTCTTGAGGCCGGCCACCGCGCTGCGCTCGTTGCGGGTCCAGGGGACGGTCGCGACCGCGGTGGTGTCGGGCCGCGCGGCGACCGCGCTCTGCGCGATGACCAGGGTGGGCGGGGCGTCGCCGCGGTCGGAGCCGAGCGGGCCCAGGCCGCCGGTGTAGGTGATCCGCAGGCGGCCGAGCGGCAGCGGGTGGGCGGCGGTGAGCACCTCGCAGCCCTTGCGCACCGCGTCGAGGTCGGGCGCGGGCAGGCCGAGGCCCGTCGCCGACCGGGCCAGCCGTTCGAGGTGGCGGGTGAGGGCGAAGGTCTGGCCGTGCACGGTCTTCACGGTCTCGAAGACGCCGTCGCCGACGGTCAGCCCGTGGTCGAGGACGGAGATCTCGGCGCGGCTCTCGTCGACCAGCTCGCCATTGAGCCAGATCATGGATCACTCCTCACGCAAGAGTGGGTTGGAGCGGCCCTGCCGGGGCCTACTCCACGTGCTGCCCAGACGCTATCGCGACCAACCGGGCGGCCTTGAGCTCCGTCTCGTCCCATTCGCGTTCGGGGTCGGAGCCCCAGGTGATGCCCGCGCCGGTGCCGAAGCGCAGCGACGGGCCCGCCGGATCGGCCCGGTCGATCCAGAACGTGCGGATGCCGACGGCGAGTTCGGCCCGCTGCCGGTCCGCGTCGACCCAGCCGACGGCGCCGCAGTAGGGGCCGCGCGGGGCGGTCTCCAGGGCGTCGATGATGCGCAGCGCACTGGACTTGGGGGCACCGGTGACCGAGCCGGGCGGGAAGCTGGCGGCGAGCAGTTCGGGCCAGCCGGCGCCGTCGCGCAGGGTGCCCTCGACGGTGGAGACCAGGTGCACCAGCCCGGGGTGCTTCTCGACCACGCAGAGGTCGGGCACCGTGATGCTGCCGGTGGCGCAGGCCCGGCCGAGGTCGTTGCGGACCAGGTCCACGATCATCACGTTCTCGGCGCGGTCCTTCTCGAGCAGGTCGTGCTCGGTGCGGCCGGTGCCCTTGATCGGGCCGGAGGAGACGGTCCGGCCGGTGCGCTGCAGGTAGAGCTCCGGGGAGGCGGTGGCGATCTCGATGCCGTGCTCGGGGAGGCGAATCGTTCCGGCATAGGGGGCCGGGTTGCCGAGGGCGAGCAGGGCGGTGAGGGCGTCGATGTCGCTGTGCGCGGGGTCGGGGTCGGGCAGCGGCGCGCTGAGCACCCGGCACAGGTTGGCCTGGTAGACCTCGCCGGCCGCGATGTGTTCGCGGATCCGGCGGACTCCGGCGGTGTAGGCGGCGCGGTCCAGCGAGCTGTGCCAGCTGTCCGGGTGCGGGCCCTGCCAGCGCGGGCCCATGGGGGCACGCCCCCAGCCTGGCGGCCGGGAGGGACCCCCACCCGGCCGGAGGCTGGGGGAGGGCGCGGGCACCGGGTCGGGACGCACCTCGGCGAAGCGGGCGCAGGTCAGGCGGCCCTCGAAGTCGTGGGCGACGGCCCACCAGCCCTCGGTGTCCAGGGCCGCGGGGTCGTGGCTGACCTCGAGGAGTCCGGTGGCGAGCCGACCGCCGAAGCGGGCCATCGGCTGCTCGGGACCGATCGGGAGACTGGCGTGGGACACGGTGCTCCTGCGGGCGGGTGGGGGGTGGGGGTGATTCGAAGTCTAGGGCGGTGACCAGGCCTGGAACGGTGAGGTGGGCGGCACGCTGCGGGAACGGAATTTGAGCTGGCCGAGGTTTCCGCTAAAGTTCAACACGTCGCCGGGAAACGGAGCCGCAGAAAAGCGGCGAAGGTCCTGGAAGACAGGCGGACGTGGCTCAGTTGGTAGAGCATCACCTTGCCAAGGTGAGGGTCGCGAGTTCGAATCTCGTCGTCCGCTCGACGGAGGAACAGCAAGATCGTTCTTCCTGATATGGTTCAGCTGCGGTTCGGCTGAACCGCGTTGCCTGGTGGAGTGGCCGAGAGGCGAGGCAACGGCCTGCAAAGCCGTGTACACGGGTTCAAATCCCGTCTCCACCTCCAACAGTCCTCGGTTCGCCGAGTGACTGCCCGCGCGATTAGCTCAGCGGGAGAGCACTACCTTGACACGGTAGGGGTCACTGGTTCAATCCCAGTATCGCGCACCGACGCCGGCCCTGGGTTGGGCTGGACAGTTGAACAGGCGCGATTAGCTCAGCGGGAGAGCACTACCTTGACACGGTAGGGGTCACTGGTTCAATCCCAGTATCGCGCACGGTCATCCACCTGCGATGACGTGCAGCACAGTTGGACAGGCGCGATTAGCTCAGCGGGAGAGCACTACCTTGACACGGTAGGGGTCACTGGTTCAATCCCAGTATCGCGCACGGTCACTCGACTCGGGGTGACGTGCACAACGTCCCAACTGGCGCGATTAGCTCAGCGGGAGAGCACTACCTTGACACGGTAGGGGTCACTGGTTCAATCCCAGTATCGCGCACCAACGAAGGCCGGATCCGCACTGCGGGTCCGGCCTTCGGCGTTGTACGAGGCGCTTCGGCGTTGCCGGCCGGCGGTGCCGTGGTCGGGCGCCCTCACCGACGTCCGACCACGGCACTCGTGGCCGCCGGAGCCCGGCACCCTGCCGCCCGGCCGGGGAGTGTCCCCGTGCGGCGCCTGCCTCCGGCCGGCACCCGCTCCCTGTCCCCTGGGAGCCGGTGCCCTCCTCACAGCGGCCGCCGTCCGGCCGGTCGCTGTCCCTGGGATCAACGGTAGGGCCGGGCACGCTCGGTGGCGTCATGCCTCGGTCTCGTCCTGAAGGCATCCGCGAGGATGACGATCACACCTGGGGACTACGTCTTGGGGCGGACGGCCCGACGCGGTGCCCCTCAGGGACAACCCTGATGCGAGGAGTCGGACAATCCCATAGGCGGCTCGGTGTTGCGTATCAGCACACCGCAGCCGACGTTCCGTAAGCTGTGCCCTGCAGGAACTGACGATGCCCCAACACCCGGGGCCCTTCTCACGGGTTGCCCACCTGACGGGCCGACGGGACAGACATGGGCATGATGCGGCTGAGGCGTGAGGACCCCCGCATCGTCGGCCCGTACCGCCTGCACCGGCGACTCGGCGCCGGCGGGATGGGTGTGGTGTACCTGGGATCGGACCGCAAGGGCCAGCGGGTGGCCCTGAAGCTGATCCGGGCCGAGCTCGCCGAGGACGCGGAGTTCCGCACCCGGTTCGCCCGCGAGGTCGCGGCCGCCTCCCGGATCCGGGCCGGCGCCACCGCGCGGGTGGTCGGCTCGGACATCGAGGCGGACCGCCCGTGGCTGGCCACCGCCTACGTGCCCGGTCCGTCGCTCTACAAGCGGGTGGGCGACGAGGGCCCGCTGGCCTGGCCGGAGGTGGCCCGGATCGGTGCCGCACTGGCCGACGGCCTGGTCAAGGTGCACGAGGCCGGGGTGGTGCACCGGGACCTGAAGCCGTCCAACATCCTGCTCTCCCCCAAGGGTCCGCGGATCATCGACTTCGGCATCGCCTGGTCGCGCGGCGCCAGCACGCTCACCCACGTCGGCACCGCGGTCGGCTCCCCCGGGTTCCTGGCGCCCGAGCAGGTGCGCGGCGCCGCGGTCACCCCGGCCACCGACGTGTTCGCCTTCGGGGCGACGCTGGCCTACGCGCTCACCGGTGACACGCCGTTCGGCTCGGGCGCCTCGTCGGAAGTGATGCTCTACCGGGTGGTGCACGAGGAGCCGGACCTGTCCGAGGTCCCGCCCGTGCTGGCCCCCCTGCTGCGCGCCTGCCTGGCCAAGGAGCCGCTGGACCGCCCCGGCGCCTCGCACCTGCACGAGCGGCTGAGCGAGCTGGCGGCCCGGGCCGGGGGCGGCGGGCGGGCCCGCAGCGCCTCGCCGGTGCCGACGCCCGCACCGCGCCCCCGCGAGCAGGGCCTGACGCCCGCCGAGGCGGCGGCGCGCGAGGCCGCGCGGGCGGAGCGGGTGGCCCGGGAATCGGAGGAGGCCCGCGCGCTGGGCCGGCCGCGGTTCGCGCGCTCGCAGCCGGGGCCCGGGCCGGGCCCGTCGGCCGGGCAGGGCCGCCCGGCACCCGGCCCGCGGCCGCAGCGCCCGGCCGGTGCCGAGGCGACCGCGCGGCTGGCCCGACCGCGTCCCGAGGGCGCCGCCCGGCCGGCCCCGGCGCGGGATCGCCAGCACACCCCGCCGCCCGGTCGCGGACCGGCGGCGCGGCGGCGGCTGCTGCGGCAGCGCCTGGTGGTCTTCATCACGGTGACCATCGGGGTGGCGCTGGCGATCGCCGCCGCACAGGGCTGCCAGAACCGGCAGGCGCGCGGGCTGCCGCCGCCGGTGGTGAGCACGGCCCCGACCGCGTCGTCCGGTTCGGTCGGCTCGTCCGGTTCGGTCGGCTCGTCCGGCGCGTCGGCCGGTTCAGCCCCGGCGGGTGGCGCGGCCCCGGCGATCGGGCTGTCGGCGGACGGCGCCCAGCCGTCGGCGCCGGGTGCCGCGCCGCTCGCGCGGGCCAGCGGCGCCACCGGGAGCCCGAGCAGCCCGCTGCCGGGCGGCTTCGGACCGGCCGGCGGGCCGGTGCCGGTGGCGGACTGGCCGAACCGCAGCTACCCGGACCCGGCGGGCGGCCCCGCGATCCAGTTGCAGAACGGGCAGTCGACGGGCCAGCCGCCGGTCGGCCTGACGGCCGTGATGCCGGCCCGCTACCGGGGCGCGCCCGCCGAGGCAGTGGTGCTGCGGCGGACCGAGGGCTCGGTGCCGGTCGACCTGGTGGAGCTGTTCACCTTCAACGGCGACACGCCGACGCTGGCCACGGCCCGCACCTCGACCGCCGACCCGTCCTCGACGGCCACATGGCGGCTGGAGGAGGGCGCCCTGGTGCGGGAGGAGCGGGTCCCCCAGACCGGCGCGACGGCCACCACGCGGTATGCGGTGCGCGGCGACGGCTCGCTGGAGGAGTCCTGGCCCGGCGCCGGGATCTCGGGCGGCACCGGGCTGGGCTCGCCCAGCTCCGCGCCCTAGGCGAACACCGCCGCCGGGCGGTCGGACCGGCCGCACCTCTTGAGGTGTTGGCGCTCGGGGTTGTGCGCCGGGCGGACGCACCCACCAGGCCCGCAGGTGTCCCCGTCGAGCTGGGCGGTGGGGAGCCGGCGGCGCGGGGGCGGCGCTCCGGGTTCGGGGCGCTCGCGCTGGTGGGCGGGGTGGTGGCACCGTACGGGCAGCTGCTGCCGGCGCTGCGCATCGGGTCGCCGAGGGGAGGGCGGCGGCCTGTGACGTGGCCGCCCATCCCGCCCGGTCGGCGCTGCTGCCGCCGGCGGTGCCGCCCGACTGCCGCCCGACATCTTCTGACTGTCAGTCATGGGTGGCACACTCTGCGGCATGGAACGGATCCCGCCCGACCCAGCAGCCAACCCCGACCGGCACCGCGCCGAAAACCAGCGACAGTTGCGCGAGTTCGCCGAGAGCCCGCCCTATCCGGTGCACGGACTGCGGCGCCCGGTCGTGGTGCCCGCGATCCTGGGCGCCTGGGAGACCTTCAACGGCCGGACGACCATGGTGTGCCTGTCCTACGGCTGGTGCAGCGATGCCGCGGAGCCTCCCCCAGCCTTCGGCCGGGCGGGGGCCCCTCCCGGCCTCCCCCGGCCTCCGGCCGGGGGGACCCCCATGGCTGGGGGCGTGCCCCCGTACATCCGGGTCGACACCGGCCCGCCGGGCAGCGCCGGTGAGCCGGCCGATCTGCTGGGTGTGCTGCTGGAGTGGTCGGGTGGGCCGGCCGGGGTCGAGCCGGTCCACGGGCGAATAGCGCAGGGCGAGTTGTGCGTGCTGGGCGACGTCTGGGCGCTGCGGCTGGCGGTCGACGGGCAGGCGGTCACGGTGCTCGGCCGGGGCGTCGACCCGGCGGACGTGGAGCTGGGGCCGGTGGGCGACCTGCTCCCGTACGTGGTCGAGCGCGACCGGTTGCTGGCGCAGCTCTGCTCGGCGCGGTCGGCGCTACCGGAGCCGGAGTTGGCGCCGGCCCACGGGATCGCGGCGGTGCGGGTCTTCCTGGAGACCTTCGTGCCGGGCGGCCCGGATGCCGCCGGGTCCTATGGCGCGCTGGCCCGGCGGGCGGTGGCCGAGCTGGAGGGGGTGCTGCGCTGCGGCCCGGTCCGGGCCAAGTACCTGGTCTACTCGATGGTCAACCAGATCACCGAACTGCGGCAGTCGGTGCCCTGGTTCAGTGCGCCGGACGGGCCGCGGGCGGCGGCCGTGGAGGAGTTGCTGCGCCATCTGGTGCTGGGCCAGCCGGTGGCCAGCGAGCCGGCCCAACTGCTCTGGGAGCAGTACTGGTCGGCCCAGCAGCGGGCCGCCGACGCGGACTTCGACTGGCTGTACGGGCTGTGGGTCGAAGCCTGGACGGATTGGGCTCAGGAGCGCGAACGGGCCGACTGACGGCCGAATATGAGTGTCCGTCACTTTCCGTTGGCGCGATGTTCGCCCGGAGCACTGTTCCGGCGGCTGTACTGGCGCGTAACATCCGGGCAGCCCGATCAGCGGAACCACCGGCCAACCGAAAGGGAACTCCATGTCCTCGATCAACCGCCGCCAGTTCCTGCGTAGGACGGGCCTGGCCGGCCTCTCCGCCGGGGCGGCACTGTCCCTGGCCGGCAGCCCCTTCGCCTCGGCCGCCGGCCTCGACCGGGCGCTCGCGCTGAGCGCCCGCCGGGCCGTGCGGGTCGGTGGCACGACCCTGGAGCAGGTGGCCACCCCCAGCGGCGGCGCGGCCGGCTACCAGCGGCTGGCGGCCGGTCCGGGCTGGCCGCTGGTGGTGCGCGGCGAGCTCGCCGCCGCGCAGTCCGGCCGGGACGACCGCCGCACCGCGCTGGCCAGCTTCGTCCAGTTCACTGACATGCACCTGACTGACACCGAGTCGCCGATGCGCTTCGAGTTCCTGGGCCACCTGGACGACGCCGCGTGCCGCCCGCAGGAGACGCTGACCGTGCGCGGCGCCTCGGCACTGGTCGAGCGGGTCAATGCGCTCGGCTCCGGCCCGTACACCGGCATGCCGTTCAACCTGGTGGTGACCACCGGCGACAACACCGACAACCACGAGCAGATCGAGCTGGACTGGTACCTGTCGGTGATGAGCGGCGGTCTGATCACCCCGAACAGCGGTGACCCCGACCGCTACGAGGGCGTGCAGAACTCCGGCGACCCCGCCTACTGGAACCCCGAGCTGGCCTTCCAGGACACCTACAAGCAGGCCGGATTCCCGCAGCTCCCGGGGTTCCTGACGGCCGCCGGCCGCACCTTCCGCGCCCCCGGTCTGACGATGCCGTGGTACACGACGGTCGGCAACCACGACGACAGCATCGTGGGCACCCTGCCCGACCTCGGGCTACTGGGCGACGTCTACACCGGCAACCGCAAGCTCGAAGGCGTCAACGCGGCGGACGCGGCCCAGATCTTCGCCCTGTTCAAGACCGACCCGGCGGGCGCGCTGCTGAAGATCGGCCAACTGCTGGGCGACGCCAACCTGGTGCGCCAGGTCACCCCGGACGACCGGCGCAAGCCGTTCACGCCCAAGAGCTTCGCGCAGGCCCACCTCGACCCCGCCGTCACCGGCCCGGGCCCGTTCGGCCACGGCTTCACCGCCGACGCCGCCGCCAGCGGCGACCTCTACTACACCTTCCCGATCGCGGACGGCGTGGTCGGCATCAGCGTGGACACCACCAACATGGCCGGGTGGGCGGACGGTTCGATCGGCACCGCCCAACTGCACTGGCTGGAGCACCAGTTGCAGGCGCACAGCGGCCACTGGTACGACACCGACGGCAATGTGGTGCGCGGCGGGGCGGGCGGCGACTACATCATGGTCTTCAGCCACCACACCAGCACCACCATGGGCAACCTGCTGCCCGACCCGCGCAACATCTTCGACGGGCGCCACAACGGCAGCGAGCTGGTCACGCTGCTCCAGCGCTACCCCAACGTGGTCGCCTGGGTGAACGGCCACACCCACATGAACCAGATCACCGCGCACGGCCACGCCGTGCCCGAGCGGTCGTTCTGGGAGGTCAACACGGCTTCGCACATCGACTTCCCGCAGCACGCCCGGGTCATCGAGCTCGCCGACAACGGCGACGGCACCATCTCGCTGTTCACCACGCTGATCGAGTCCGCCGCCCCCTACGCGACGAGCTTCGACGATACCTCGGACACCAACCTGGCCGCGCTCTACCGCGAGCTGTCCTACAACGACCCGTTCGCCAAGCCGGCTGCCAAGATCGGCACTTCGCTCGACCACAACACCGAGCTGCTGCTGGCCAAGCCGAGTCGCTGACGGACCGCCGGGTTCCGCCGGTGGCGGCGAGGAACCGCCGCCGGCGGCGGTCAGCTGACGCGCGGCCGGGTCGCGTAGAAGGCCACGGCTGACGCGGCCGCCACATTGAGGGAGTCGACGCCGGCGTCCATCGGGATGCGGACGTGCGCGTCGACCGCGGCGAGGGTGCCGGGTGCGATGCCGTCGCCCTCGGTGCCGAAGACCAGGGCGAGCCGCTCGTCGTCGCGCGCGGCCAGTTCGTCGAGGGTGATCGCCTGGTCGCTGAGGCAGAGCGCGGCCACCGCGAAGCCCGCCGAGCGGAAGGTCTCGATGCTCCCGGGCCAGGACTCCAGCCTGGTCCACGGCACCTGGAAGACCGCACCCATCGAGACCTTCACGGACCGCCGGTAGAACGGATCGGCACAGCGCGGGGTGAGCAGCACCGCGTCGACGCCGAGGGCGGCCGCGTTCCTGAAGGCGGCCCCGATGTTGGCGTGGTCGACGATGTCCTCGAACACGGCGACCCGCCGGGCGCCGGCCAGCAGCTCGGCCGCGGCCGGCAGCGGCTCGCGGGCCATCGAGGCGAGCGCGCCGCGGTGCACGTGGTAGCCGGTGACCTGTTCGGCCAGGGCCGGCTCCACCACGTGCACCGGCGCGTCGGCCTCGGCGATGACGTCCGCCATCACGGTCAGCCACTTGGGGGTGAGCAGCATCGACCGCATCCGGTAGCCGGCCGCCAGGGCCCGCCGGATGACCTTCTCGCCCTCGGCGATGAACAGGCCCTCGGCGGGCTCGCGGCGCCGGCGCAGCTCGACGTCGGTCAGGCCGGTGTAGTCGGCGAGCCGGGGTCGGCGGGATCGGTGACGGTGTCGGGCTGGGACATGACGGGCTTTCGGTCGGTCGCGGGCTTTCGAGCCGGTCGCGGGCTGTCAGGCGGTCGCGGGCTTTCGGTCGGTCCGGGCTTTCAACCGGTCTGGGCGGCGGGGTCGAGGATCCGTACGACCTCGCCGATCACGATCACCGCCGGCGGGCGGACGCCCTCGGCGACGACGGTCTCGGCGACCGTGCCCAGGGTGGCGTCGATCCGGCGCTGGGCCGCGGTGGTGCCCTCCTGGACCACCGCGACGGGGGTGTCGGCGGACCGGCCGGCGGCCACCAGCTTGGCGGCGATGGCACCGATCCGCTCGACCGCCATCAGCAGCACCAGGGTGCCGCCGAGCCCGGCGGCGGCGTCCCAGTTGACCAGCGAGCGCGGGTCCTCGGGCGCCACGTGCCCGGAGATCACGGTGAACTCCTGGGTCAGCCCGCGGTGGGTGACCGGGATGCCGACCGCCGCCGGGACGCTGATCGAGCTGGAGATGCCGGGCACCACGGTGACCGGGATCCCGGCCTCGACGCAGGCGAGCAGCTCCTCGCCGCCGCGCCCGAAGACGTACGGGTCGCCGCCCTTGAGGCGGACCACGAACTTGCCGGCCTTGGCGTGCTCGACCAGGGCCCGGTTGATCGCCTCCTGGGCCATCTGCCGGCCGTAGGGGATCTTGGCGGCGTCGATCACCTCGACGTGCGGGGGCAGCTCGGCGAGCAGCTCGCGCGGGGCGAGGCGGTCGGCGACCACCACATCGGCGTCGGCGAGCAGGCGGCGGCCGCGCACGGTGATCAGGTCGGGGTCGCCGGGGCCGCCGCCGACCAGCGCCACCCCGGGGGCCCGGTGGCGGTACTGGCGGGCCGACAGGCTGCCGTCCCGCAGCCCCTCGACGATGGCGTTGCGCAGCGCGGCGGAGTGCCGGGGGTCGCCGGTGAGCACCGCGACGGTGGTGCCGGTGTCGTCGTGGCCGCTGGCCGGGGTCCAGGCGGTGGCCGCGGCGGCGTCGTCGCTGCGGGAGCAGAAGATCCGGGCCGCCTCGGCCTCGGCGCTGACCGCCTCGTTGACCTCCGGGTCGGAGCTGGCGACCAGCACGTACCAGGCGTCGGCGAGGTCGCCGGACTGGTAGCCGCGGCGGTGCCAGGTGATCTCCCCAACGTCGGCCATCGCCTGTACGGCGGGGCTGGTGCTCGGCGAGACCAGGTGGACGTCGGCGCCGGCGGCTATCAGGGCGGGCAGGCGGCGCTGGGCGACCTGGCCGCCGCCGACCACGACGACCCGGCGGCCGGTGAGCAGCAGGCCGACCGGGTACGGCGTGAGGCCGGCGGTGCTCGGGTGCGGGCTGGGCGCGTTCATGAGGGGTGCTCCTGGGGGGCTGGGGGCGTTTCGGGTAGAGCAGGGCCCCGTACCGGCGCGCCCTCGGGCCGGTACGGGACCAACAGCGGGGTGACGGAAGAGCGTCAGCCCTTCTCGGTGACCCCGGCGGAGTCGAAGGTGGCTACATCGTGCATCGCCCGGGCGGCACTCTGCACCAGCGGAAGGGCCAGCAGGGCGCCGGTCCCCTCGCCGAGCCGCAGATCGAGGTCGATCAGCGGGCGCAGGCCGAGCTTGGCGAGGGCCGCCTGATGGCCGGGCTCGGCGGAGCGGTGCCCGGCGATGCAGGCGGCCAGCACCTCGGGGGCGATCGCCTTGGCGACCAGGGCCGCCGAGCCGGCGATGACGCCGTCCAGGATCACCGGGGTGCGCAGCGAGGCGGCGCCGAGCAGGAAGCCGGCGATCGCCGCGTGCTCCAGACCGCCGACGGCGGCCAGGACGCCGATCGGGTCGGCCGGGTCGGGCTGGTGCAGCTCCAGGGCGCGGCGGATCACGTCGACCTTGCGGGCGTGGGTCTCGTCGTCGATGCCGGTGCCGCGGCCGGTGACGTCGACCGGGTCGGTGCCGGTGAAGACGGAGATCAGCGCGGCCGAGGCGGTGGTGTTGGCGATGCCCATGTCACCGGTGATCAGGATCTTGTTGCCGGCCGCGACCAGGTCGCGGGCCGTCTCGATGCCGACCTCCAGCGCCTTGAGCGCCTCGTCCCGGCTCATCGCCGGACCCTGGGTCATGTCGTCGGTGCCCGGCTTGACCTTGCGGGGCAGCAGGCCGGTGGTGCGGCCCTGCTGGATCGCCTCCGGCAGCTCGGCCTTGACACCCACGTCGACCACGCAGACCTCGGCGCCGACCTGGGCCGCGAAGGAGTTGACCACCGCTCCCCCGGCCAGGAAGTTGGCCACCATCTGACCGGTGACCTCCTGCGGCCAGGGGGTGACGCCCTGGGCGTGCACACCGTGGTCGCCGGCGAAGATCGCCACGCAGCCGGGCTCGGGGATCGGCGGCGGGCACTTGCGGGACAGGCCGGACAGCTGCGCGGAGATGATCTCCAGCATGCCGAGCGAACCGGCCGGCTTGGTCATCCGCTTCTGCCGGTCCCAGGCCTCGCCGAGCGCCTTGGCGTCCAGCGGGCGGATGGTGCGCAGCGCCTCGGAGAGCACGCTGTGCGGCTCCTCGCCGGGCAGCGCGCGGTTGCCGTACTGCTCCTCGTGCACCACCCAGGAGAGCGGGCGCTTCTTGGCCCAACCCTGCTGCTGCAGCTCGGGCTCGTCGGGGAACGCGTCGACGTAGCCGATGCAGAGGTAGGCGACGACGTCCAGGTGCTCGGGCAGGCCGAGCTCGCGGACCATCTCCTCCTCGTCGAAGAAGCTCACCCAGCCGACGCCGAGGCCCTCGGCGCGAGCCGCCAGCCACAGGTTCTCGACGGCGAGGGCGGCCGAGTAGGGGGCCATCTGGGGCTGGGTGTGCCGGCCCAGGGTGTGCCGGCCGCCGCGGGTGCGGTCGGCGGTGACCACGATGTTCACCGGCGTGTCGAGGATGGCCTCGATCTTGATTTCCTTGAACTGCTTGGCGCGCGCCTTGGGCAGCGAGTCGGCGAACGCCTCGCGCTGCTTCTCGGCCAGCGCGTGCATCTTGCGCCGGGTCTCCGAGGAGCGGATCACCACGAAGTCCCAGGGCTGGGAGTAGCCGACGCTGGGGGCGGTGTGGGCGGCCTCCAGGACGCGGAGCAGCACCTCGTGCGGGACCGGGTCGGGGCGGAAGCCGTTGCGGATGTCGCGGCGCTCGCGCATCACCTGGTGGACGGCCTCGCGCATGGCCTCGTCGTAGGCGGGGGCCGCGGGGGCGCGCGGGGTCTCGGGCTCGGCGGGCTGCTCGGGCTGCTCGGCCTGCTCGAGTTCGGGCTGCTCGGGCTCGGTCGGCTCCTGGGCCGCCTCCGCCACCGGGGCGGCGTCGGGTGCCGGGGCTTCGGGGGCGGCGGGCGCTATCGAGGCGGCGGGGTCGGGCTCGGTGGTGGGCTCCGCGGCAGCTGCGGCGGGCTCCGGCGCGGGGTCCCCGGCGGGGTCCGTGGCGGGCTCGGCTGCGGTGGCGGCCGGCAGCTCCTGCGGGGGCGCGGCGTCCGCCTGCGGCTCCTGGGGGCGGCGGGGGCGGCCGGGTCGGCGGCGGGCTGCTCGGCAGCGGGCTGCGGCTCGGCGGTCGCCTCGGGGGTGTCCGGGGTCTCGGCGGGCTGCGGCTCGACGGGCTGGGCGTCGGCGGCCTGGGCCTCGACCTCAGCCTCGGCCGGCTGCGGCTCGGCGGTAGCGGGCTGCGCGGCCTGGGCCTGCGGTTCGGCGGGCTGCTGGGCCTGCGCCTCCGCGGGCTGCGCCGCGACCGGCTGCTCCGCGACGGGCTGGTCGACGACGGCGAGGCCGAGCGGGGCCGGGTCGGCGAGGAACGCGGCGATCCGGCGCGGGGTGCCGGGCGCGGGCTGCGGCACGGCAGCCGGCTGGGCGGCGACCGGCTGGGCGGCGGCTTCCGGGGCAGTGGTCGGCGGCTCGGCGGCGGCCTCCTGGACGGGGGCCGGGGTGGCGGCAGCGGCCTCCGCGACGGGGGCTTCCTGCGCCTCGGCCGTCGGGGCGGCGGCAGCCACCGGCTGAGCCTCGGTCACCGGCTGCGCCTCGGCGGCCGGCCGGCCCTGGGCCTGAGCGGCGGGCTGCGCCTCGACCACCGGCTGGGCCTCGGCAGCGGCCTGGGCCTCGGCGGCCGGCTCGACGACCGCGGCCTCCGCAGCCTCCGCGGCCTCCGCGACGGGAGCGGCAACCGGCTGCGCGGCGTCGACCGGCACGGCGGTCTCGGCGGCGACCGGTTCGGCGACGGCCTCGGGCGCGCCCACCACGGCGACCGCCTCGGGCACGGCAACCGTCTCGGGGGCCGGAACGGCAGCAGCTGACGCACCATCAGCGGGCGCACCGGCAGCGCCGGCCACCGGCTCGCCCACGACCGGGGCGGCCGGCTGCTCGGCCGGCACCTGCTGCGCCGGCAGCACCAGCGTGGTGTCCACGCCGGCCGCCATGGGCGGCACCGCCTGCGCCACCGCCGGCACCTCGTGCACCGGCGCGCCGCCGGGCGTGGAGGGCCCGCGGTCGGCGAGCGAGCGGACCGGCACCTGACCGGTCATCACCGAGGGGTCCGGAATGGGCGGCCCGGCGTGCAGCGGACGCCGCTGCTGCATGGCGGCCGGCACCGGCTGCGGCGGCACCGGAGCGGGCGCCACGGCCGCGTCGGCAACGGGGGTGACCGGGGCCACCGGCGCGCCGCCCGGCGCCTCGGCGTACCCGGGCGGGGTCACCGGCGGCCAGGAGGGCTCCACCGGCATCCCGGCGGCCGCCTGCTGTACCGGCTCGCCCGGCAGCGGCGCGACCTGCTCGGCGCCCGGGTAGCCGGCCGGCGCGGCGAACCCGCCGGGCGCGGCCTGGGTGAGTGCCTCACCGAGCGGCATGACGGGCGCGGTCGCCGGGTCGGCCCAGGCGCTCTGCGGCCCCGGCATCAGCAGCACGTCCTCTTCGTCGTCCGGCTGGTCGATGAAGTGGTAGGTGGGTCCACCCACCGGTGCCGTCTGGCCGACGAGGTCGCCGCCCCACCCGCCACCTCCCTGCGCCGGATCGTTCCCGGTCTCGGGGAGCAGGTGCTCCGGCCGTCCCTCACTGGGGACGTGACCACCGTCGGTCATCTCAACACTCCTTCCGGGCCGCTTCCGCGACCTTGGCGACCCGGTCGCCGACCGAGGCACACCGCCCGCTCCGGGTCCAAGCCGGGTACCGGCCCACCCCACCGTTCAACCTGCCGACCGCCGGGTGCCGGCGGCCGTGGGCCGTCCGACCGGTCACGGTGGACGGCACCCACTGCCCGTGCGCCCATCGGGGACGCTCGCGCGACGAGCACCGTCACCTGAACTAACGACAGCCCGGGGCATCCGGCACGACCGGCCCGGGCCCCGGGCCATTCTTCCGGTCAGGCGTGCGTCAGTCGAATGCCCACGCACCGATCTCCGTGTGCGTTGCACCACGTCGGCGCGGCTCGCGCCCCCACTGGGAAGGGCAGCAGTCAGATCGTCAGACTACCGGCCGGCACGATCGATTTGGACCCACGCTGTCCGAATCATCCTCATTTGCCGACCCGTCACCAGCGACTTCACGGCACCTCCCCAGCATGCCCAGGTCAGGAGGCGGGCTCCGCCCAGAGCAGCATGGTGCTCTCGAACGGTCCGATGGCGACCTCGGGCTCCGGGTCCAGCGGGGCGGACTGCAGCACGGTGCCCTCGACCCGGTAGCCGGCCGCGGTCACCACCGCGCGGATCGCATGCGCCTCGGCGACCGTGCCGGCCAGCGCCACCAGCCGGGCCGGACGGCGGGTCAGCACCGCGGCCACCACCTCGGCCCCACCCCGCTCCACCACCACGGCGTCCGGCTCGGGCAGCCCGCCCAGCACCTCCGGCGCCCGCCCGGCGGCGGTCTCCAGTTCGACGCCGTAGCGGCGCGCGTTGACGGCGATCCGGGCGCAGGTCGCCGCGTCGTCCTCGATCGCGACCACCGCGGCGCCGAACCGGGCGGTCTCCACCGCCAGCGCGCCGCTGCCCGCGCCCACGCACCAGACCAGGTCGCCGGCGCCCGGGCCGAGCCTGGCCAGCACCACCGCCCGGGTCTGCGGCGAGAGGGTGAGCGGTGAGTCGCCGTCATAGGCGTCACCGGGCAGCGCCCAGCCGCGCTCGGTGCCCGGGTAGCCGACCGGACGGCCGGCCAGCCAGCCGGAGGTGGCGTCCCCGCCCTGGCCCTGCGGGGTGGAGCCGCCGATCACCAGCACCACATTGGGATCGCGCCAGTCGTGGTCCGGCACCCGGTCCGAGGTGAGCACGGTGACGTCCTCGTCCTCGGTGCCCAGCGCCTCGCAGACCACGAAGGTGCGGTGCACTCCGCGCAGCATCAGGGCCAGCTCGCTCGGCCCGGCGTCGGCGCTGGTCAGCACCGCGACCTTGGGATGGGCCCGGCAGATGTTCGCGGCCCGGCGCAGCCGCCCGCCGTGCGTGGAGACCACCTGGGCGTCCTCCCAGGGCATCCCCGCCCGGGCGAAGGCCATCGCGACTGAGGAGACCGCCGGCAGCACCTCCAGTTCGAGGCCGTGCTCGGGCCGGCGCAGCGCGCGCACCACGCCGAAGAACCCCGGATCCCCCTCCGCGACCACCACCGCGGCGCCGCGGTGCTCGGCGATCCGACGGGCCGCCACCTCCACGCTGCCCAGCGCGATCCGCTCGGCCGCGGCCGGTACCGGCAGTTCGTTCAGCTGGTACGGCGCTCCCGCCACCAAGGTGGCGGCGGCGAGCGCGGCGGCGGCCGCCTCGGTCAGCGGCGTTCCGTCCCACCCGATGACCGTGATCCGGTCAGCCATCGCGGCTGCTCTCCCTCGAAGATCCTGGGCGGGAGGCGCTGCGCCCCCGCTGCCTGGGCCGTCCGCCCAGCAGCAGAGGTTACCTGGTGGTTGCGTCAGTGCCGCAGCAACCAGGCATTCTTGATCGTCGGCGTTGCGGCGGGCGGTCTCGCGGCGGACGCGGCGGGCGGCCCCCGGCGGTCACCGCGGGCGGTTCCTCCGGGTCACCGCGGCGGCTCAGTCCTGCAAGGCGTAACGGTCCTGCAGGTGGTCGTCGACCGGTTCGAGGTCCTCGGGCAGCAGGCTCCACAGGATCAGGTCGCTGCGGCTCTCCTCCCCCGGCGAGCCCACCTCGCCGGTGCGCACTATCCAGGCGCTGCGCAGCACGCCCTCGCTGATGCAGCCGATCTTCTGGGCCACCTGCTGGGCGGCGGTGTTGCCGGCGGCGGTGCGCAGCTCCAGGCGCAGGAAGCCGCGGTCCTCGAAGAGCCACTGGGCCACGCCGAGCAGCGCCTCCACCGCGTAGCCCTCGCCTCGCGCCCAGGGCGCGGTGACGTAGACGGCCTCGGTGCTGAGCAGCCGCCAGTCGGTGTGCCGCAGCTCGACCACGCCGACCAGTCGGCGGGTCAGGTGGTCGGTGACCGCGAACGCGATGCCCCGGCCCTGGGCCCGGAGGGCGGGTGCCTGCCGGCGGATCCAGTCCAGCGCGTGCTGGCGGGTGTAGGGCTGGGGCACATCGGTCCAGCTCAGCACCAGGTCGTCGGCCATCATGGCGACCAGCTCGGGCGCGTCGCCCTCCGCCAAGGGGCGCAGCAGCAGCCGTTCGGTGCTGATCGCGGTCTCGGGGAAGCTCGCTGGCATACCGTCTCTCCTCGCCGGGTCGTGGACCCACGGTACGCCCCGTCCGGCCCAATCGGTGCCACGGGGCGACGGAGCGTCAGCCGGCCGAGCCCCCGTCAGCAAGCGGCTGACGGGGGCTCGGCCGGGGTGGGGCGATCAGAAGGCCGGGATCACCGAGCCCTGGAAGGTGCTCTCGATGTACTTCTTGACCTCGTCGGAGTGCAGCAGCTGGGCCAGCTTCTGCACCCGCGGGTCGTTCTCGTGGCCCTTCTTCACAGCAAGCACGTTGGCGTACGGGTTGTTGTCCGCCTTCTCCAGCAGGATCGCGTCGGTGGCGGGCTTGAGTCCCGCGCCGACGGCGTAGTTGCCGTTGATCACGGCGGCGTCCACGTCGCTCAGCGCGCGCGGCAGCTGGGCGGCGTCCAGCTCCTTGAACTTGAGGTGCTTCGGGTTGCCGGTGACGTCGTGGATGGTGGCGCCGGTGCCGACGCCGTCCTTGAGGGTGATCACCTGGTTGTCGGCGAGCAGCTTGAGCGCGCGGCCCTCGTTGGTGGCGTCGTTGGGCACCGCGACCTGGGCGCCGTCGGCCAGGTCGGCGACCTTCTTGACCTTCTTGGAGTAGACGCCCAGCGGCTCCAGGTGGACGGCCTCCACCGGGACGATGTCGGTGCCGTGGGTCTTGTTGAAGTCGGTCAGGTAGGGGACGTGCTGGAAGAAGTTGGCGTCGGCGGAGCCGTCCTGCACGGCGGGGTTCTGCAGCGTGTAGTCGCTCACCTCGCGGACCGTCAGCTTGAGGCCCGCCTTGGCCGCCAGGTTGTCCTTGATGTAGTCGAGGATCTGGGCGTGCGGGGTGGGGCTGGCGATGACGACCAGCGGCTTGTCCGCGCTGTTCGAGGAGGACGAGGAGCCGGAGCAGGCCGTCGCGGACAGGGCGAGGCCGGTGGTTGCGAGGGCTGCGGTGGTGAACTTCAGGACGGTACGCACGAAAAGTGCCTTTCTCCGTTTTCGATGGACCGCGCACCCGGGGTTCCGGGGGCGGAAGTCTCTGCGTGTGCCCGGGTGTTGGGCATCAGGCGCGGCTATTGCGGCAGTTGGCCGTCAGGCGCGGCTACTGCGGCAGTTGGCCGTCAGGCGCGGCTACTGCGGCAGTTGGCCGTCAGGCGCGGCGCAGGCGGGCGAGCAGCCCGGCGGCGGCGCCGCGGTGGCTCAGCCGGCGCACGAGCAGGTCGCCGATCAGCTGGATCAGGGTGACCAGCAGCACCAGCTCGATGACGATCACGACCATGAAGCCGGTCTCGAAGCGCATGTAGCCGTAGGTGATGGCCAGGTTGCCGAGCCCGCCGCCGCCGACCGTGCCGGCCATGGCGGAGTAGCCGATCAGCGCGATCACGGTGGTGGTCAGCGCTGAGACCAGGGCGGGCAGTGCCTCGGGCAGCAGCGCCTTGCGGACCACCGCCCAGGTGGAGCCGCCCATCGCCTGCACCGCCTCGACCAGTCCGCCGTCGACACCGCGCACCGCGGTCTCCACCAGGCGGGCGTAGAACGGGATGGCGCCGACGGCCAGCGGCACGGTGGCCGCCTGCCAGCCGATCGAGGTGCCGACCACCCAGCGGGTGAACGGGATCAGCGCGACCAGCAGGATCACGAACGGCAGCGAGCGGCCGACGTTCACGATCGCGCCGACCACCTTGTTGACCGGCCGGTTCTGCAGCAGCCCGCCCTTGTCGGTGAGCACCAGCAGGATGCCGAGCGGCAGGCCGACCAGCAGGGTCACCAGGGTGGCGATGCCGACCATCTGCAGGGTCTCGATGGTCGCGTCGTGCAGCAGCGGCTGCATGTCGTCCCAGGTCATGCCACAACTCCCGTGGTGCTGTCGGTGTTCGCGCCGGTCTCGGTGACGACGTCCACCTGGAGGCCCTGCTCGCGCAGGTAGCCGATCGGGACGACGTTGTCCTGGTGGCCGCCGGGCAGCTGGACCCGCATCCGGCCGACCTGGCGGCCGCCGATGGTCTCCACGGCGGCGCCCAGGATGTTGATGTCGACCTGGTAGGTGCGGGCCAGTTGGGAGATGAACGGCTGGGTGGAGGTGTCGCCCTGGAAGGTGATCTCCAGGACGGTGCCGTCCGGCCGGCCGGCGCCGGGATCGCCCAGGTCGCCGAGCGGGAACAGCTCGCGGGCCAGCTGGGAACTGTCGTCGGCGAGCAGGTCGGTGAGCGTGCCGGCCTCGACGATCCGCCCGTCGCGCATCAGCGCGGCCGAGTCGCAGACCGACTTGATGACGTCCATCTCATGGGTGATCAGCAGCACGGTCAGGCCGAGCTCCTGATTGAGCGTGCGCAGCAGCTCCAGGATCGAGCGGGTGGTCTCCGGGTCGAGCGCCGAGGTGGCCTCGTCGGAGAGCAGCACCTTGGGGTCGCCGGCCAGTGCGCGGGCGATGCCCACCCGCTGCTTCTGGCCGCCGGAGAGCTGGCCGGGGTAGGCGCGGGCCTTGCCACCGAGGCCGACCAGTTCGAGCAGTTCGGCGGCCTTGCGGCGGCGGCCGGTGCGGTCCAGGCCGGTGATCTCCAGCGGCAGTTCGACGTTCTCCTGGACGGTGCGCGAGGAGAGCAGGTTGAAGTGCTGGAAGACCATGCCGATCCGGCGGCGCGCCTCGCGCAGCTCCCGGCCGGCGCGATGCTCGCTGCCGCGCAGCGCGGTGAGCTCGACGCCGTCCACGGTGACGGTGCCGGAGGTGGGGCGCTCCAGCATGTTGACGCAGCGGATCAGGGTGCTCTTGCCGGCCCCGCTGGTGCCGACGACGCCGTACACCTCGCCTTCGCGCACATGCAGGTCGACGCCGCGCAGGGCGCTGACCTGGCGGCCGCGTGAGGTGTAGACCTTGGTGAGGTCCTTGGTGGTGATCACAGCTGCTTCCGTTGCTCGGGGACGGTGTCCGAAACCGGTTGTCCGGCTTCAAGGGTTTGAATACGAATGGTGCTGGTCGGATTTCCCGGGCACGGGTGTGAATGTGCCCGGGATTCGGCCTTGCGGAGGGGGGAGGCGGGCCGATGGCCGGCCTCGGCGGGGCACGGCGGCGGGTCCGGTGGTGCGACCGTGCAGGTCAACGGGACCGCGGTGGGAACCGCGCGGGGGCTTGGAGCGGCGGGCAGTGGCCCGCGGCGCGCTAACGCCCGATCAGTACTGACACATTCGACAACACATGCCACGCACACCTGCCGGCGTGGTGCCGGTGGCGGTGGTCTTCGTCGTCGCAGTCATGGAAGCTAGTAAAACAGATGAGCTGAGTTAATCCCAGCGAACAGGATGTGGCGTCCATATTGCGGACACGAGCCAGGCGCCACAAGGCTTTCGCGGGTGTGATGGAAACGACGAACGGCCCCACCCGAGGGTGGGGCCGTTCGCTGTGACTGGTTCAGACCGCGGTGGCCAGCGGCTCGTGCACCGGCTTCTCCAGGGTCACGTAGCTGAGCTCGCGGCTCACCTGGCGCACGCCGGTCTGCTCGTAGCCCTGGCCGGCGTACAGCCGCAGGTTGCCGAGGCTGCGGTGGCCGGTGAAGAGCTGGAACGCCCGGACCGGGCCGTCGGCGAGCATCCGCTCCTCCAGCGCGCGCAGCAGCCGGCCGCCGAGGCCGTGGCGCTGCATCCGCGGGTGCACCACCAGGCGGCTTATCCGCCCGACGCCGTCCTCGTCCACCCAGCCGCGCACCGTGCCGACCACCTCGTCGCCGAGGCGGGCGACCACCACATGGCGGTCGGCCAGCTCCGCGCGCAGGCTCTCCAGGGTCTGGGTGAGCGGCTCGATCGACCAGTCGCCGTAGAGCTCGGCCTCGCTCTGGTAGCCGAGGTACTGGAGTTTGAGGATCTGTTCGGTGTCCTGCTCGGTCGCGACCGAGATGTTCACGCTCATGCCCATGTGCGGGGGCCTCCCATCGTCAATGCCCGGCGCGCGCAGTGAGGGTTCACGCCGGGCGGTGTGCCGGAGGTCTGCCCGGCCGGGGATCGGCCCAGACCGGGAGTAGCGCAAGACCGTAGCAGCCGCCGAGGGCTGCCACGTTCGCCAGCGCTCTACCCAGCCTTCAGCTCCCCTCAACCGGCGCGCACCCCGCAGGTGGCGGAAATCACGCAGAAGGCTGCCCCAGCACAGGTCGGCACAGCATGCGGCGGGCGGCGACTCGCGCCGCGCTGCCCGGCCTCAGGCGGCGGGCGCGGCCCAGTCGCGCTGCACCGCCAGGTCGGCCTTCACCTCGGCCAGCTGCACGGCCACCGCGCTGGGCGCCGTGCCGCCGCGGCCGTCGCGCGCCGCGATCGCCCCGTGCACGCTCAGCACCTCGCGGACCTCGGGCGTCAGATGCGGCGAGATCCCGGCGAACTGCTCGTCGGTGAGGTCCCACAGCTCGATGCCCTGGCTCTCGCAGAGCTTGACGCAGGCACCGGCCACCTCGTGCGCCACCCGGAACGGCACCCCGCGCTTGACCAGCCACTCGGCGATGTCGGTGGCCAGCGAGAAGCCGGCCGGGGCCAGCTCCTCCAGCCGCTCCCGATGCACCGTCAGGGTGGCCATCATGCCGGTGAAGGCGGGCAGCAGCACCTCCAGGGTGTCGCAGGAGTCGAAGACCGGCTCCTTGTCCTCCTGCAGGTCCCGGTTGTAGGCCAGCGGCAGGGCCTTGAGAGTGGCCAGCAGACCGGTCAGATTGCCGATCAGGCGGCCGGACTTGCCGCGGGCGAGCTCGGCGATGTCCGGGTTCTTCTTCTGCGGCATGATCGAGGAGCCGGTGGAGAAGGCGTCGTGCAGCGTGATGAAGCCGAACTCCTTGGTGTTCCAGATGATCACCTCCTCCGCGATCCGGGAGAGGTTGACGCCGATCATCGCGGTGACGAAGGCGAACTCGGCGACGAAGTCGCGGGCGGCCGTGCCGTCGATGGAGTTGCCCACCGAGCCGTGCTCGAAGCCCAGGTCGGCGGCGACGGCCTGCGGGTCGAGGCCGAGCGAGGAGCCGGCCAGCGCCCCGGAGCCGTACGGCGAGACGGCCGTGCGGCTGTCCCACTGGCGCAGCCGTTCGGCGTCCCGGCCGAGGGCCTGGACGTGCGCGAGGACGTGGTGCGCGAAGAGCACCGGCTGGGCGTGCTGCAGGTGGGTGCGGCCGGGCATCGCGGTGTCCGGGTGGGCCTCGGCCAGACCGACCAGGGCCTCCTGGAGGTCCAGGATCAGGGCGCCGATGATCCGGGCGTGGTCGCGCAGGTACATCCGGAACAGGGTGGCGATCTGGTCGTTGCGGGACCGGCCGGCCCGCAGCTTGCCGCCCAGCTCGGGGCCGAGCCGCTCCAGCAGCCCGCGCTCCAGCGCGGTGTGCACGTCCTCGTCGGCGATGGTGCCGGTGAACGCACCGGACTCGACGTCGGCCAGCAGCTGGTCCAACCCCGCGTGCATGGCGGCGAGTTCATCGTCCGTCAGCAGCCCGGCCCGGTTCAGCACCCGGGCGTGCGCCTTGGAGCCGGCGATGTCGTACGGCGCCAGCCGCCAGTCGAAGTGGACGGAGGCGGACAGCTTGGCCAGCGCCTCGGAGGGGCCGTCGGCGAAGCGGGCGCCCCACAGGCGCACGTCGGCGGACTCGTGTTGCGACATCGCGGTGACTCCTAGCCTGGTTGAGGGTGAGCCCCGGCCGTGGGGGGAACGGCCGGGGCTCGGGAGGGGACGGGCACGGACGGCGTGGCTCAGCCGAGGTCGCGGCGGGCGGCGATCTTCGAGGACATCCCGAAGATCTCGATGAAGCCCTTGGACATCGACTGGTCGAAGGTGTCGCCGGTGTCGTAGGTGGCCAGGTTGAAGTCGTACAGCGACTGGTCGGACTTGCGGCCGTTCACCACCGCGCGGCCGCCGTGCAGCACCATCCGGATGTCGCCCCAGACGTGCTGGTTGGCCTCGTTGACGAAGCCGTCCAGCGCGCGCTTGAGCGGCGAGAACCACAGGCCGTCGTAGACCAGTTCGGCCCAGCGCTGCTCGACCTGCCGCTTGTAGCGGGCGAGTTCGCGCTCGACGGTGACGTTCTCCAGCGCCTGGTGGGCGGTGATCAGGGCGATCGCGCCCGGAGCCTCGTAGATCTCACGGGACTTGATGCCCACCAGCCGGTCCTCGACCATGTCGAGGCGGCCGATGCCCTGGGCGCCGGCCCGCTTGTTGAGCTCCTCGATGGCCTGGAGGACCGTCACCTTCCGGCCGTCGATGGCCACCGGGACACCGGCCTGGAAGGTGATGACGACCTCGTCGGCCTCGCGCGGGGTGGCCGGGTTCTGGGTGTACTCGTAGACGTCCTCGATCGGGGCGTTCCAGATGTCCTCCAGGAAGCCGGTCTCGACGGCGCGCCCGAAGACGTTCTGGTCGATCGAATACGGCGACTTCTTGGTGGTGGCGATCGGCAGGCCCTTGGCCTCGGCGAAGGCGATCGCCTTGTCGCGGGTCATCGCGTAGTCGCGGACCGGCGCGATGCACTTCAGCTCGGGGGCGAGCGACTGGATGCCGACCTCGAACCGGACCTGGTCGTTGCCCTTGCCGGTGCAGCCGTGCGCGACGGTGCTGGCGCCGTGCTTCTTGGCGGCGGCGACCAGGTGCTTGACGATCACCGGCCGGGAGAGCGCCGAGACCAGCGGGTACTCGCCCTGGTAGAGCGCATTGGCCTTGACGGCCGGCAGGCAGTACTCGTCGGCGAACTCCTCGCGGGCATCCGCGACCTCGGCCTCGACCGCACCGCAGTCCAGCGCGCGCTGGCGGATCACGTTCAGGTCCTCGCCGCCCTGGCCGACGTCGACGGCGACGGCGATGACCTCGGCGCCGGTCTCCTCGGCGATCCAGCCGATGCAGACGGACGTGTCCAGACCGCCCGAGTAGGCGAGTACGACGCGCTCGGTCACGGCTTTCTCCTTCTTCACGGTACGAGTTGTTCACGCGTACGAGCGGGGCGAGCGAGAGAGGGTCTCATGCGCTGGTAGGCATAATTATGCACACCAACGCATGAAACTCCAAGCCCGCCCCGGGATGATCCGGGACGGGCCTGGGAGGACTCGTGGCTACCAGGCCACCGGCAGCTCGTGCAGCCCGTAGATCAGCGCGCTGGTGCGGAACCGGACGTCCTCGAACGGGATCGCCAGGCGCAGCTCGGGCAGCCGCCGCAGCAGGGTCGCCAGGGCGATCTGCAGCTCCACCCGGGCCAGCGGCTGACCGAGGCACTGGTGGACACCGAAGCCGAAGGCCAGGTGCCGGCGGGCGTCCCGGCCGATGTCCAGCCGGTCGCCGTCCCCGAACAGCTCCTCGTCGCGGTTGGCCGCGCCGAGCATCACCAACACGCCCTCGCCGGCCCGGATCTGGAGGCCGTCGTCGAACTCCACGTCCTCCAGGGCGGTTCGGGGCAGACCGTTGTGCACGATCGTCAGATAGCGCAGCAACTCCTCGACCGCGCCCCGGGTCAGCTCCGGCTCGGCGCGCAACCGGGCCAGCTGGTCCGGGTTCTGCAGCAGGGCGAGGACCGAGAGGGAGGTCATGTTGGCCGTGGTCTCGTGGCCGGCCAGCAGGAGCAGCACCGAGTTGGACGCGACCTCCTCGGGCGTGAGGTCGTCCCGGGTCGCCAGCCGCGCCACGATGCCGTCCGGCTCGCCCTTCTTGGAGGCGGCCAACTGGGCCATGTAGTCGGTCAGCGCGTCCAGGGCCTCGGCGACCGCCCCGGGCCCGGCGGTGGAGTCCAGCAGGCGGCGGCTCAGCTCCTGGAAGTACTCGTGGTCGTCGTAGGGGACGCCGAGCAGTTCGCAGATGACCAGCGACGGCACCGGGAAGGCGAAGTCGGCGACCAGGTCGGCGGGTTGGCCCTTGGCTATCATCGCGTCGAGCGCCTCGTCGACGATCCGCTGGATCCGCGGGCGCAGCTGCTCGATCCGCTTCACCAGGAAGTCGCCGGTCATCATCCGGCGCAGCCGCTGGTGCTCCGGGTCGTCCAGGCGCAGGAAGCTGGGCTGCTCGCCGACCAGTTCGCGCCGGCCCGGGGAGAGGAACGGGAAGCCGGGCTGGCGCACGTCGGCGCTGAACCGGCGGTCGGACAGCACGGTGCGGACGTGGTGGTAGTCGGTGAGCACCCAGCAGGGCATGCCGTCCCAGAGGGTGACGCGGCCGGCCGGCTGACGGTAGGCGGGCGGCGGGTCGAAGGGGCAGCCCTCGGCGCGGGGCTCCGGGAATCCGAGCGCCGCCAGCTCGGAGGGCTCGTGGACGCTGGTCACCGGTCCGCCTCCGTGAGCGTGATGGCGCCGCCCGGGCAGAGGGCGGCGGCGGTGCGGAGCCGGGAGTGGAGGGAGGGGTCGGGGTCGGCCTGGAGCAGCAGGACGACCCCGTCCTCGTCGCTCTGGTCGAAGACCGTGGGGGCGGTCAGCACACACTGCCCGGAGCTGCAGCAGCGATCCTGATCAACAGTCACGTGCATGGCGGGACCTCGTTGGACGTGAAGGGGATCGGCCGCCCGAGGCCTGTTGCCTCGGGCAACCAACGTTCCGTAAGGCCAACCTAACGCCGTGCTGCTGTACGTACGAAGGACCAGCGGACGATCGTATGAGAATGGCCGATTCACGACGCTGGGCAGGCGCTCAGTCACCACCCGGAACGGCCGCGGGGTGCCCGGAACGGCCGTCCAGCACCCGCAGCGGCCGTCCTCAGCGCTCCGAGCGGGACTGGGCCAGCTGCAGCAGGTGGTCGGCGAGGGCCTGGCCGCCCGCCGGGTCGCGGCTGATCAGCAGCACCGTGTCGTCACCGGCGATGGTGCCGATGATCTCGTGCACCCCGGCCGTGTCGATCGCCGAGGCCAGGAACTGCGCGGCACCAGGTGGCGTGCGCAGCACCACCAGGTTTCCGGACGCCGTCGCCGAGACCATCAGCTCGCCGGCCAGCCGTGCCATCCGGCCCTCGCTGGCCGACTCCCCCATCGGCGCCCGCGGTGTGGGATCCCCGCCCTCCGCCGGCACGGCGTAGATCAGCGCGCCGTCCCGGTTGCGGATCTTCACCGCACCCAGCTCGTCCAAGTCCCGGGAGAGCGTGGCTTGGGTGACCACCAGCCCGTCGTCGGCCAGCAGCTTGGCCAACTGGCTCTGCGAACGGACGGGTTGACGGGTCAGCAGATCCACGATCCGCCGGTGGCGCGCGGTCCGGGTCTGCGGTACCTGCGGCGTCGGGCCGGCGGGGGTCTGGTCGGATGGGGGAACGCTCATGATGATGATTCTTCCGGACTACTCCGCAGCCTGCGCGGCCGGGTCGTCCTGCCGGGCGTCCGGCCCCGCACCCTGCCCCACCTGCTGCTCGCCCGCCTGCTGTTCGCCCGCCTGCTGTTCGCCCGCCTGCTGTTCGCCCGTCTGCTGCTCGCCCGTCTGCTGCTCGCCCGCGTGCAGCTCGCCCGCCTGCTGCTCGGCTGCCTGGTGTTCGGCTGCCGACTCGGCGCGGACCTCGGCGAGGATGCCGGGCAGCGCCGCCAGGAAGCGATCCGCCTGCTGCTCGGTCAGCACCAGCGGCGGGACCAGCCGCACCGCGTCCGGCACCGCCGCGTTCACCAGGAACCCGGCCCGCTGCGCCGCCGCCTGCACCTGCCCCGCCACCGGCCGGGTCAGCACGATGCCCAGCAGCAGCCCCGCGCCCCGCACCTGCGAGACCAGTGGGTCGCCGATCGCCTCGATCCCGGCGCGCAGCCGGTCGCCGACCTTCTGCACCTGGGTGAGCAGGCCGTCGGACTCGATGGTCCGCAGCACCGCCAGCGCCGCTGCCGCGACCACCGGGTTGCCGCCGAAGGTGGTCCCGTGCTGGCCCGGCTGGAGCAGGTCGGCCGCGGCGCCGTACGCGATCACGGCGCCGATCGGCAGGCCGCCGCCGAGCCCCTTGGCCAGCGTCACCACATCGGGCTCGATGCCTGGCTCGGCCTGGTGTGCGAACCAGTGGCCGGTCCGCCCGATGCCGGTCTGCACCTCGTCCAGGATCAGCAGCACGCCTGCCGCCCTGGTGATCTCGCGGGCGGCCTTCAGGTAGCCGGGCGGCAGCGGGATCGCCCCGTTCTCGCCCTGGATCGGCTCCAGCACCACGGCGGCGGTCGCGGTGGACACCGCAGCCCGCAGCGCCTCGACGTCGCCGAACGGCACATGCGTGACGTCGCCCGGCAGCGGCCGGAACGGCTCCTGCTTGCCGGGCTGGCCGGTGAGGGCCAGTGCGCCCATGGTCCGGCCGTGGAAGCCGCCCTCCAGCGCGACCAACTGGGTCCGGCCGGTCAGCCGGCTGATCTTGAACGCGGCCTCGTTGGCCTCCGCGCCGGAGTTGCAGAAGAACACCCGCCCGGGCCGGGGGTCCAGGGTGAGCAGGCGCTCGGCCAGCTCGATGGTGGGCTCCGCCATGAACAGGTTGGAGACGTGGCCGAGCTGCCCGAGCTGCGCGGTGACCGCCTCGATGATCGCCGGGTGCGCGGTGCCCAGGGCGTTCACCGCGATGCCGCCGACCAGGTCCAGGTACTCGTTGCCGTCGGCGTCCCAGAGCAGCGCGCCCGCGCCCTTGACCAGCGGCAGCCGGGGGGTGCCGTAGTTGTTGGTGAAGGCCCGCTGGTAACGGGCCGTCAGGTCGCTGTTGTTGCTGCTCATGCCAGGCCCCCCAGGACAGCGGCGTCGTCGTCCGGCACCACCATGGTGCCGATCCCCTCGTCGGTGAAGATCTCCAGCAGCAGGCTGTGCGGCACCCGGCCGTCCAGCACGCGCGCGGTGCCCACGCCGGAGCGGACCGCGCGCAGGCAGCCCTCCATCTTGGGCAGCATCCCGCTGGCCAAGTCCGGCAGTATGGCCTCCAGTTCGCTGGCGCCCAGCTGGCTGATCACGTCGTCGGAGTCGGGCCAGTCGGCGTAGAGGCCCTCGACGTCGGTCAGCACCACCAGCATCTCGGCGCCCAGCGCACTGGCCAGCGCGGACGCGGCGGTGTCGGCGTTGATGTTGTAGACGTGGCCGTCGGCGCCGCGCGCGATGCTGGAGATCACCGGGATCCGGCCGTCGGCGATCAGCGCCTTCACCGCACCGGCCTCGATGTTGACGATCTCGCCGACCAGCCCGATGTCCACCTGCTCGCCGTCGACCACCGCGTACCGCTTGACCGCGGTCATGGTGTGCGCGTCCTCGCCGGTCATGCCGACCGCGAACGGCCCGTGCTCGTTGAGCAGTCCGACCAGCTCGCGCTGCACCTGGCCGGCCAGCACCATCCGGACCACGTCCATGGTCTCCGGGGTGGTGACGCGCAGCCCGTTGGTGAACGAGGACTCCAGGCCGAGCTTCTCCAACTGGGCGCTGATCTGCGGGCCGCCGCCGTGCACCACGACCGGGTGCAGGCCGGCGTAGCGCAGGAACACCACGTCCTGGGCGAAGGCCGCCTTGAGGGCCTCGTCGACCATGGCGTTGCCGCCGAACTTGATCACCACGGTCTTGCCGTGGAACCTTTCCAGCCAGGGCAGCGCCTCGATCAGCGTCATCGCCTTGGGCAACGCGGTGTTGTTGCGGGCCTGTTCGCCCTTGGGTGCGATATGCACGGTGGGTTCCCCCGGGGTCAGGTGGAGTAGGCGCTGTTCTCGTGCACGTAGTCGGCGGTCAGATCGTTGGTCCACACGGTGGCCGCCGCCTGGCCGGCGTTCAGCCGGGCGGTGATGACGACCTGACGGTCCGTCATGTCGACCAGCGAGCGGTCCTCGCCGACCGCGCCGCCGCGGCAGACCCAGACACCGTTGATCGCGACGTCCAGCCGGTCGGGGTCGAAGGCGGCACCGGTGGTGCCGATCGCGGCCAACACCCGGCCCCAGTTGGGGTCTTCGCCGTGGATGGCGCACTTGAGCAGGTTGTTGCGGGCGATGGTGCGGCCCACCTCGACCGCCTCGTCCTCGGTTGCGGCGTCGGTGACGTCGATCCGGATGTCCTTGCTCGCGCCCTCGGCGTCGCCGATCAACTGGCGGGCCAGATCGGCGCAGACCTGCTGCACCGCGTCGGCGAACTCGGCCGGCGCCGGGGTGATGCCGGAGGCGCCGGAGGCCAGCAGCAGCACCGTGTCATTGGTGGACATGCAGCCGTCGGAGTCGACCCGGTCGAAGGTGGTGCGGGTGGCGGCGCGCAGCGCCCGGTCCAACTCGGCGCTGTCCACGGCCGCGTCGGTGGTCAGCACGACCAGCATGGTGGCCAGCCCCGGGGCCAGCATCCCGGCGCCCTTGGCCATGCCGCCGACCGTCCAGCCGCCGACGCCGACCTGGGCGGTCTTGTGCACCGTGTCGGTGGTCTTGATGGCGATCGCGGCCGCCTCGCCGCCGGTCTCGCCGAGCTGCTTGACGGCAAGATCGACGCCGGGCAGCAGGATGTCCATCGGGAGGCGCTCGCCGATCAGGCCAGTCGAGCAGACGGCCACCTCGCCCGCGCTGACGCCGAGTTCGGCACCGACCCGCTCGGCGGTGGCGTGGGTGTCCTGGAAGCCGCCCGGCCCGGTGCAGGCGTTGGCACCACCGGAGTTGAGGATCACCGCCGCCAACTGGCCGCCCTTGATCACCTGCTGGGACCAGAGCACCGGCGCCGCCTTGACCCGGTTGGAGGTGAAGACGCCGGCCGCCGCCAGCGACGGCCCGTCGTTGACCACCAGGGCCAGGTCCGGGGTGCCGGAGGCCTTGATGCCGGCCGTCACACCGGCCGCGCGGAAGCCCTTGGCTGCCGTGACGCCGAGGTTGCTGCTGCTCATGGTGCGACTCCGTTCACGGGAAGGCCCAGCTCCTCAGGCAGGCCGAGGGCGATGTTCATGCTCTGCACCGCGCCGCCGGCGGTGCCCTTGACCAGGTTGTCGATCGCGCTGATCGCGATGATCCGGCCGGCGTGCTCGTCCAGGATCACCTGGACCAGTGCACTGTTGGATCCGAAGACCGACTTGGTCTGCGGCCACTGGAGTTCGGGCAGCAGGTGGACGAACCGCTCGTCGGCGTAGGCGGATTCGTAGGCGGCCCGCAGGTCGCCCGCCGTCACGCCCGGCCTGGCCTTGGCGCTGCAAGTGGCCAGGATGCCGCGGGACATGGGCGCCAGGGTCGGGGTGAAGGAGATGTTCACCGGCTCCCCGGCGACCGGGCTGAGGTTCTGCGACATCTCCGGGGTGTGCCGGTGCACGCCGCCGACGCCGTACGGGCTGACCGAGCCCATCACCTCGCTGCCGAGCAGGTGGGTCTTGATCGCCTTGCCGGCGCCCGACGTGCCGCTGGCCGCCACGATCACCGCCTCCGGCTCGGCGAGCCGCGCCGCGTAGGCCGGGAAGAGCGCGAGCGTGACCGCGGTCGGGTAGCAGCCCGGCACGGCGATCCGCTTGGTGCCCTTGAGCGCGGCCCGGTGGCCCGGCAGCTCCGGCAGGCCGTACGGCCAAGTCCCGGCGTGCGCGGAGCCGTAGAACCGCTCCCAGTCGGCCGCGTCCTTGAGGCGGAAGTCCGCGCCGCAGTCGACGATCAGCACGTCCTCGCCGAGCGCCTCGGCCACGGCCGCCGACTTCCCGTGCGGCAGCCCGAGGAAGACGACATCGTGCCCGGCCAGCACCTCGGGCGTGGTCGGCTCCAGCACCCGGTCCGCCAGCGGCAGCAGATGCGGCTGCACCTCCCCCACCCGCTTGCCCGCGTTGGAGTCGCCGGTCAGCGCCCCGATCTCGATCTCCGGGTGCCCCAGCAGCAGACGCAGCACCTCACCGCCCGCATACCCGCTCGCCCCGGCTACGGCGACCCGCAAGGCCATGACTGCCATCCTCCCTGGACCACGACGACGTGGCATGAATATACGCACTGCGGAACATTCATGCAAGCCTATGCATAATTGATCGCGGTCACGTTATGTGACCGAGCGGTTCACGTGGCGGATGAGTGCTTGAGTTGGCGGGTGAGCTTTCCGGTTGGCGCTGCGGGGGCGGGCACTGGTCTCTGTCGCCCGGCGGGGAGCTCGCCGATGACCGCCGCTCCCGGGGGTCAGCCATGTCCGGCCTCGCCGCGGTCGTCGAGGCCCGCATCGCCCGCCTCGCCGAGCCAGTCCCCTTCCCCGGCCAACGCCCACCCTGAGCAGAGCCGCCTGTGCAGAACGGCTCGGCGCGTTCCGCACAGGGCGCGGAGGCGGCGCCCAGGGCGTGCGGCAAATAGCTCGCAACAAAAGTGATTCTGTCGGACTACCGGTTTGTGTACGTGCTTCCGAGCGCTCTTACCCAGGCAGGCGCTTCGCACTGATCCTGTTGCTGGCCAGGTCGCCGCTGAACGGTGGCCCCCGGCCTCCCACGCCAGCTTGTTCCCATGAGAGGAAACTTGTGGCCATCGGAATTCGGCTGCCGCGCGGCTTCGCCGTCCTGGGCGCCGCCCTGCTCGCCGCCGCCGCCGTTCCGCTGACGGCGTCCAGCGCCGCGGCGGCGTCCCCCATCTGCCTGAGCGGCAATCTCCAGTACGACTACCAGTCGGCCGAAGCCGGCCCGGGCAAGCCCACGATGACCAAGCCGGTCCGCAACGCGAACGTCCAGCTGTGGGGCAAGGAGAAGTCCACCGACACCCCGCACCAGCTCACCGCCGACTACCAGTACACCGGCGTCAACGACGGCAGCTTCAACCTCTGCTACACGCCCACCTCCACCACGTCGATGAGCAGCATCTGGGTGCGGTCGCGAACCGAGAGCACCAAGCTGTGGAAGGTCAGCGACACCACCGGTACCCCCTACACCCTGGACTCGCCGACCTTGACCAACGTCGCCGCCAGCACCTCCGTCGGCACCCTCAAGCCGTCCGCCGACACCGCGCGGGCCTGGCACGCCTTCGATACCGTCAACCTCCTGTGGTGGTACCGCAACAACCCCACCAGCGACTGCTGGTCCACCCACGAGCCGAACAGCAACGCCTGCACCGAGCTCAACGTCCAGTGGACCGCCAACTCGACCGACGGTCCGTACTACGACCTGGCGGGCACCGTCCACCTGTCCGCCGCCGACCCCGACTCCGAGCACACCGTGCTCCACGAGTCCGGCCACTTCTTCATGGACCGCCTGTACAACGGACGGTTCCCGGCCGTCGCCAACTGCAGCCCGCACTACATCAACCTGGCCAGCTCCGGTACCTGCGCCTGGGCGGAAGGCTTCGCCGACTCCGCCGCCGCCTACCTCCTCGGGGACTACCGCTACGTGTGGTCCAACGGCAGCAGCTACAGCTTCACCTACACCACCGGCTGGAACACCGGGGACCAGGTCCAGGGCAACGTGGACGGCTCACTGCTCGACCTGTGGAACAACGTCGACGGCGGCTGGAACAGCACCATCGGCGTGATGGCCACGCAGACGCCCTCCACCTTCGCCGAGTACTTCAAGACCGGCCGGCCCGCTGCCAACCCGCCGCTCGCCACCGCCGGAACCGCGCTCACCTACCTGGCCGCCCACGCCATCAACTACGGCCCCACGATCGTGAACGACGGCCGAACCCATGCCCTCTCCAACGGCGGCGGCCTGGCCCTGGAACGTGCCGACCAGTGCGGCGCCTCCGGCAGCTCCCCCGCCATCCTCAACACCTACGACTCCACGCGTGACAAGCAGCAGTGGACGCTGAAAACGTATCCGGACGGCACCACGAAGCTCATCGACGGCTGCCCGGACCACCTCGTGCTGACCGCGCCCAGCACCGCCGGCGCCCAGGCCACCCTGCGGGCCGTCAACTCCTCCAACCCCTACCAGGACTGGCAGGTCACCCAGAACGGCAGTGGCACCCTGACGATCACCAACCCGGCGACCGGATACTCCCTCGACAGCGCCGCCGTCACCACCGGCGCCGCCGTCACCACCAACCCGGCCGGCAACGCCAACACCCAGAACTGGGCCGCCCTTACCTGACAGCCAGCCGCGCGCCGACGCTCCCGCAGCCCCCGGCCGCGGGAGCGCCTCCCACCCGCCAGCACACGAAGCCGCCGTGGCAACGAACCCGAGCATGATGACCCCCCAGCGTCCCGACCACGACCTCAGCATGGACGCGGACAGCCTCCTCAGGCCGTCGACGGCCACGTCCTCGTCGACCCAAGGTGCTCCCGCCGGCCAGACCCGCGCCCAGCCGAGGCTAGCCTCGAACCACACGTCCGAGACGGACCGGACCATGCAGGCCTGCTCCAGCGTGTTGATCCGGCGCTGCTCAACTCGCCAATTGAAGCGCTAAGTCACACCTTAGTGACAGATGGTTTCGATCAGTTAGCCGGTGGCCTGGGCTCGGGGCGCGAGGGTGCGTCAGCGCACGGCGGTGCAGGTCAGCGCTTTGGCGGTGAAGGTCAGCGCCTGGCGGTGCAGGTCAGCGCTTGACGGCGCGCAGGACCGCGAACTTGGGGTTGCCCGCCACGGTGTGGCAGTTGCCGAAGAGGCGGCGGAGCTTGACGTGGTAGCCGAGGTGGCGGTTGCCGACCACCCAGAGCTCGCCGCCGGGACGCAGCGCGCGGCGGGCGCCGGTGAACATGCGCCAGGCGGTGGCGTCGGTGGTGGCCTGGTGGGAGTGGAACGGCGGGTTGTTCAGCACCAGGTCGACCGAGCCGGGCGGGACGGCCGCCAGGGCGTCGCCGGCGAGGAACTCGGCACGGGCGTCCGGGCCGGCGTTCTC
The DNA here is from genome assembly GCF_006636205.1 of Kitasatospora acidiphila. NCBI lineage: Bacteria > Bacillati > Actinomycetota > Actinomycetes > Kitasatosporales > Streptomycetaceae > Kitasatospora > Kitasatospora acidiphila. The sequence goes on from NZ_VIGB01000003.1 coordinate 1,467,004, forward strand.
CCGGAAGGTGGCCTCGGCGGACGCGACGGCCTGGTAGGACTCGTCGATGAAGGTGACTTCGGCGGCCGGATTGGCCAGGGCAGCGGCCGTGCCGACCACCCCGTTGCCGCAGCCGAGGTCGACCACGTGCACCGGCCCCTGGCGTTCCGGCAGGTGCTGCAGGAAGAACCTGGTGCCGATGTCGAGCCGGTCGGCGCAGAAGACGCCGGCGTGGTTGGTGACGGTCCGGCCGGAGAGCACGCCGATGCCGTCGGGGAGCTGGTAGCGCAGCGGCCAGGGGTTGTCGGGTGCCGACAGCCGCTGGGGGGTGCTGAAGATCAGCCGCGCCTTCTTCGCCGCCAGCGAGGTGCGGGTCGGCCCGATGATCTGCTCGAACAGCTGGAGCGTCGACGTGTGGATCTCGGTGACCATGCCCGTACCGATCACCACGCTCCCGGCGTGCAGCGCGGGTGCCAGCCGGTGCAGCTGGTCCTCCAGGAAGGCCAGGCTCTTGGGCACCCGGACCAGCAGCACGTCGATCCGCTCCGGCGGTGCTTCGACGCTGGTCAGCAGGCGCACCGCGTCGGCGGCCGCGCCGTTGCGGGCCAGGTTGGCGCGGGTCGCCTCACGTCCGAGGTAGGAGTCGCTGATCTGCGTCGCCTCGGAGGCGCCGGCCAGCGCCGTCGCCAGGGCGCCCCAGCGGTCGCCGAGCACCACCACAGTGCCGTCCAGTGGCACCGGCGGGGTGTCGGTGTCGCCGTGCAGGTGGCGCAGCAGGTACTCGTCGGCGGCGTCCCAGGCGCGCAGCTGCTCGCGCGGGTTCTCGGGGAAGCGGGTGAGCTGGTAGTCGCCCCATGACGTGGTGAAGCAGTTCATCGTGCGCCCAGGCTATCCGCTCCCGGCACGGCGCCGCGCCGGTGCCGTCGACGCCGGCCGGGCGGGCCGTGGTTGCCCGGTTTTGTCGGGGTTTCCTGCGAGGATCGTGCCGAGGCCGGACGGCCGTCACCGGGAGCAGGTCGAGCTGAGCGAGCGGAGCACGGCATGGGACACGGCATGGGATTCGACAAGGAGCGGTTGACCGGGCTGCACGACACCCTGGCCGGCCATGTGGAGCGCGGCGGGGTGCCCGGCCTGGTCGCCCTGGTCGCACACGGTGACCAGGTGCATGTGGAGGCGCTCGGCAAGCGTTCGCTGCGCGGCGGGCCGGTCGGGCGCGACACGATCTTCCGGGTCGCCTCGATGACCAAGCCGATCACCGCCGCCGCCACCCTGATCCTGCTCGAGGAGTGCCGGCTGCGGCTGGACGATCCGGTGGACGAGCTGCTGCCCGAGCTGGCCCACCGCCGGGTGCTGCGCCGCCCGGACGGCCCACTGGACGACACGGTCCCGGCCGAGCGGCCGATCACGGTGCGCGACCTGCTGACCTTCCGGATGGGCATCGGGATCCTGCCGACCCCGCCCGACAGCTCCCCGATCCAGCAGGCGATGGAGGTCCTCGAACTCGGGCAGGGTGTGCCCCGGCCCGCTTCGTTCCCCGAGCCGGATGACTGGCTGGCCCGGCTCGGCACACTGCCGCTGATCCACCAGCCGGGCGAGCGCTGGCTCTACAACACCGGCAGCGATGTGCTCGGGGTGCTGATCGCCCGGGCCGGCGGCCTGCCGTTCGAACGGTTCCTCCAGGAGCGGCTGTTCGACCCGCTGGGCATGACGGACACCGGGTTCTCCGTCCCCGCCGACCAGCTCGACCGGTTCACCACCGCCTACTGGCAGGACCCGGAGAACGACAGCGAGCTGAGCGTGTTCGACGAGGCGGACGGCGGCGAGTGGTCGACTCCCCCGAAGTTCCAGAGCGGTGCCGCCGGCCTGGTCTCCACGGCGGACGACTTCCTCGCGTTCAGCCGCATGCTGCTGGCCGGCGGCCGTTACGGCGGCCGCCGGATCCTCTCCAGGGCAGCGGTCGAGCTGATGATGAGCGACCAGACGAGCGATGATCTGATGAGCCGCCAGGCTGGCGGTCCTGAACTGCTTCCCGAGTTCTTCGCGACGCGCGGCTGGGGACTGGGCGGGGCCGTGGTGACCAGGGCGACCGAACTCGGGCACCCGGTCGGCCAGTTCGGCTGGGACGGCGGTCTGGGCACCTCCTGGGCGGTGGATCCGGTGCGGGGTGTCGCAGGTGTGCTGCTCACCCAGCGGCTCTGGAGCTCGCCCGTGGCGCCGCCGGTCTGCCGGGACTTCTGGGTGAGCGCCTACCAGGCGCTGGAGGACCAGGGGTTGGATGACTAGGGTCGGCCCCGGCTCACGCCAGCAGCAGGTTGACGTCACCGAACTCGTGCCAGAGGTAGCGGTGGTCGAGGGCCTCGCGGTAGCAGAGTTCGAGCAGGGGCCGGCCGGCGATCGCCTGGAGCATCAACAGGTGTGAGGCGCGCGGCTCGTGCCAGCCGGTCAGCAGTCCGTCGACGGCCCGTACGCCTCGCGCGGGGGTGATCACCAGGTCCGTCCAGCCGTCGGCGGCTCGCACCCGGCCGTCCGCACCGACGGCCGACTCCAGCGCGCGCACCGCCGTGGTGCCGACCGCGATCACCCGCCCGCCCTCGCTCCGGACGTGCTCGACCAGCCGGGCCGTGGCCGCCGGCACCCGGAAGCGCTCCGGGTACGGCGCCTCGTGCACCTCCGGGGAGGCGACGCCGGTGTGCAGGGTGATCGGTGCCAGCAGGATGCCGCGCGCCACCAGGGCGCTGACCAGCTCGGGCGTGAACGGCCGGGCCGCGCTGGGCATTTCGCTACTGCCGGGCTCGGCGGCGAAGGCGGTCTGGTAGGCGGTCAGCGGCCAGTCCCGGTCCACGTAGCTGTAGCGGATCGGCTTGCCGTAGCGGGTGAGGTAGCCGTTCACCGGGCCGGGCAGGATCAGCCGCGCTACCAGAGCCGCGCGGTGAACGGCACGGTCAACTCGGCCTCGCCGCCCGCCGGCAGGGTCAGTCGCAGGCCGGGGCGGGCGGGGTTCTGCTCGGGTGGCAGGTAGGCGGGGGCGCCTGATGCGGTCGGCCGGCGCAGCTCCACCAGGTGGGCGCCGCGCGGATCGGGGTCGGCGGAGGAGAGGTGCAGGGCGACGGGCCGACCGTCGGGCAGCCGGGCCGGCAGGGCGGCGGGCACGGTGGCCGAGTTGTTGACCACCAGCAGGTCGCCCGGGCGCAGCGCTTGGGGCAGCTCGGTGAAGACCCGGTGCTCCACGGTCGGTTGGCCTTCGTTCGAGCCGCCGCGCCCGACCAGGAGCCGCACGCCGTCCCGCGCCAACCCGCGGGCCTCGGCCGGGGCGTGGGCGGAGAGTTCGGGGGGCACGGTGAAGTCGAACCCGGTCTCCAGCGACGGTGACGCCATCTCAGGCCCCCACCGGGCCGGCGGCAACGGCGGTGAGCAGGTCGGCTGCCCGGTAGCGGCCCGACTCGGGCCGCTCGCGCAGCAGGGCGCGGAACGCGGGCACGACGGATTCGGGCAGCGGCATCCCGGAGAGGTCCTGGCCGGGGCGGCCTCCTGGTAGAGCCGGGTGCGCATCTCGCCGGGGTCGACCGACCACACGCGCAACTGCGGCTCCTCCCGGGCCAGCGTGCCGGAGGCGTGGTCCAGGGCCGCCTTGGCCGCGCCGTAGCCACCCCAGCGCAGGTAGTGCTCGACGGCGGCGTCGGAGCTGAGGTTGATCACCACGCCCGCCCGCTCGCGCAGTTGGGGCAGCAGCAGCTGGGTGAGCGCGATCGGGCCGAGCACATTGACCTCGAAGGTCTCCAGCAACCCGGGCAGCGGGGACTCGGCAAGGGTGGGCATCGGGCCGCCGTCGAGGTCGTAACCGGCAAGCGTGGAGGCGTTGTTGACCAGCAGCGCGGCGCCGCCGAGTTCGGCGGCCGCGTGTGCGAGGTGGGCGCGGTGGTCGTCGTCGACCACGGTGCCGGGCAGCGCGACGACGGTGGTCACCTCGCGCAGGGCGTCGGCGGCGGCGGCGAGTTCGACCGGGTTGCGGGCGGTGACCACCAGCTTCCAGCCGTCCGCGGCGAGTGCCTGCGCGAGGGCCAGACCAAGCCCACGAGAGGCTCCGGTGATGACCGCGACCCGGTGGGCGGGGTCGGTGGTGTTGTTCAGGCTCGAGTTCATACCTGAACTGTCCCTCCGCACCCGGCATCGGCGGATCGGGCAAGAGGTCCGGTCGGGGCGGTCGTTGGGCCTAGGGCGCCTGGTCGGGGACGTTCGACCTAGGCCACCGGACCTGGGTCGCAAGGGAGTTACCGCACGGTTATGGCGCCGCACCGGATGGGCCCGGCACAGTGGAACCCGGCAGTGCGTCAACGGAGCGGCGGAGGCGGAGGCACGATGGGCGAGGCAGCGGCGATCCTGGCCGACTTGCGCGACGAGGGCGCCGAGCTGGATTCACTGGTCGCCGGACTCGATGCCACAGGGTGGCGGACGGCGACCCCGTCGCCGGGCTGGACGATCGCGCATCAGGTCGCCCACCTGGCGTGGACCGATGAGTGGACGCTGCGGGCCGTGCACGACCCGGACGTCTTCCATCCGGCGGCGGCCGAACTCCTTTCGGGGGCGGATGAGTTCGAGACCCTGGTGGACGAGGGTGCGGCAGCCGGCGCCGCGCTGGCACCCGATCGTCTGCTGGCCTGGTGGCGGGACGGCCGGGAGCAGGTGCTGACCGGACTCGCCGAGGTGCCGGAGGGCGTCAAGCTGCCCTGGTTCGGCCCGCCGATGAAGGCCGCCTCGATGGCCACCGCGCGGATCATGGAGACCTGGGCGCACGCCGAAGACGTGGCCGACGCGCTCGGCGTCAAGCGGACCCCGACGGCTCGGCTGCGGAACATCGCCCACCTCGGGGTGCGGACCATGGGGTTCGCCTTCTCGGCGCACGGGTTGGCCGTGCCCGCCCGGCCGGTGCGGGTCGAACTGACCGGCCCTGCGGGAGAGCTGTGGACGTGGGGGCCGGAGGACGCGGCCGACCGGATCACGGGCCCGGCGCTGGACTTCTGCCTGCTGGTGACCCAGCGGCGGCACCGCGACGATCTGGCGCTGGAGGCGACCGGGGTGGTGGCGACGGCCTGGCTGCCGATCGCCCAGGCGTTCGCCGGACCGCCCGGCGAGGGACGCGCACCGCGCGAGGCGTGAGCGCGGGGCGCAAGCGCGCAGGGAGCCCGTCAGCGTACCCCGTGGCGCCGCACCCCCGGGTGGGATTCGCCGAGTCCCCACTCCCCCGCTGAGCAGGCGCTTGCATAGCGGGCGGAAAGGACTTCGCCTTGATACTCAGCCGGTTTCGCGCCCGCAGCACCACGACTCGCGTCTCCCCGGCCCCCGCGCCGACCGCCCCGCACCCCGCCGGCTGCCCGTTCGACCACGGCACCACCTCGGCCTCCGCCCTGGTGCAGACCGAGCCGGGAGAGCCGTTCACCGATCCCGCCCAGGCTGCCGCCTTCCTGCGGCAGTTCCACGCCGAGCACCCCGGCGCCACCGACCCCGAGCCCAGGGTGCGCCAGGTGCTGGACGAGATCGAGCGCACCGGAACCTACCGGCACACCCCGCAAGAGCTGTCCTTCGGTGCCCGGCTGGCCTGGCGCAACTCGGCACGCTGCATCGGCCGGCTGTACTGGCGCAGCCTGGTGGTGCGCGACCTGCGGGAGTGCGGCAGCGCCGACGACCTCGCCGCGCACTGCTTCGAGCACCTGCGCCTGGCGGGCAACGGCGGCCGGATCCGCCCGGTGATCAGCGTCTTCGCCCCCGACCGCCCTGGCCGCCCGGCGCCGCGGATCCTCAACGCCCAACTGGTGCGCTACGCCGGCCATCCCCGCCCCGGCGGCGGCTGGATCGGCGACCCCGCCGGGGGCCGACTCGCCGCCCGCGCCGCCGATCTGGGCTGGAAGCGCGGCGACGGCAGCTTCGACGTGCTGCCGCTGCTGGTCCAGGAGCGGCCGGGCGATGCGCCGCGCTGGTACGAACTGCCGGACGACACCACCTTGGAGGTGCCGCTCAGCCACCCCGACCACGCCTGGTTCGCGGACCTCGGCCTGCGCTGGTACGCGGTGCCCGCGATCAGCGACCTCACCCTGGAGATCGGCGGCATCCGCTACCCGGCCGCCCCGTTCAACGGCTGGTACATGGGCACCGAGATCGGCGCCCGCAACCTGGCCGACGCCGACCGCTACGACCTGCTCGGCACCGTCGCCGAACGGCTCGGCCTGGACACCTCCAGCGACCGCACCCTGTGGCGGGACCGGGCGCTGGTGGAGCTGAACCTCGCGGTGCTGCACTCCTTCGAGGCAGCCGGGGTCACCATGGCCGACCACCACACCGAGTCGCAGCGGTTCCTGCGGCACGTCGCCCAGGAGAAACGTCTCGGCAGACCCACCCCGGCCGACTGGAGCTGGATCGTCCCCCCGGTGTCGGGCGGCCTCACCCCGGTCTTCCACCGCTACTACGACCCGCCCGACCCCGCCCTCCGCCCGGCCTTCGTCCCCCGCCAACCGTGGTGAGCCCTCAGCCCGCCCCCGGGTACCGGCCCGCCAGGCCCGCGAGCAGGGACTCCAGCCCCAGCTCGAAGGCGCCCTCGTCCACCGCCGCGCGGTGCTCTGCCAGGCGGTGCGCCTCGGCGAGGTGCGGGTACTGGGCGGCGTAGAGGGTGGCGTCCTCGGGGAAGCCGGAGGCGAACGAGCCCAGCGCCGAGCCGGTCACGAAGTACCGCATCAGGGCGCCGATCCGGGTGGCCTGGCCGCGCGGCCAGCCGGCGGCGACCAGGCAGCCGAAGACGGCGTCGGCCAGGCGCAGCGCGTTGGGCCGCCGGCCCGGGCCCTGGGCGAGGATCGGTACCACGTGGGGGTGGGCGGCGAGCGCGGCGCGGTAGGACCTGGCCCAGTCGCGCAGGGCCGTCTGCCAGTCGGCGCCGGACTCGAACATCGACAAGTCGACTTCACCCATCACGCTGTCGGCGACCGCGTCCAGTAGGTCGTCCTTGGTGGCGAAGTGGTTGTAGAGCGAGGGGCCGCTGACGGAGAGTTCGGTGGCCAGCCGGCGGGTGGAGAGCGCCTCCAGGCCCTCGGCGTCCACCACCGCCAGCGCGGCGGTGACGATCCGCTCGCGGCTGAGCAGCGGGGTGCGCGGGCGGGCCATGAACGGTTCTCCTCCGGTCGGGTGGCGGATCAGGCATTCTCGCAGGTTGCCCCTTCCCAGGCATGGCCCGGGCGGACTAGAGTCTAAAAACTTGCACCGCTAGTTTAAGGGCCGGCCTTCGGACGAGGAAGACCGAGAGAGGGAGTGCCGATGAACCTGGAGCTCTCCGAGGAGCAGGCGGCCGTCCGCGCCCTCGCCGCCGAGTTCACCGACCGCGAGATCGCCCCGTTCGCCTCCGAGTGGGACCGCGCCGAGTCGGTGGACCGGGCGATCATCGGCAAGCTCGGCAAGCTGGGCTTCCTCGGCCTGACCATCCCCGAGGAGTACGGCGGCAGCGGCGGCGACCACCTGGCGTACTGCCTGGTCCTGGAGGAGCTGGGCCGCGGCGACTCGGCCGTGCGCGGCATCGTCAGCGTCTCGCTCGGCCTGGTCGGCAAGTCCATCAACAGCTACGGCACCGAGGAGCAGAAGCGGCACTGGCTGCCCAGGCTCTGCTCCGGCGAGGCGCTGGCCTGCTTCGCGCTCACCGAGCCCGGCACCGGCTCGGACGCCGGGAACCTGACCACCAAGGCGGTCCGGGACGGTGAGGACTGGCTGATCAGCGGCGCCAAGATGTTCATCACCAACGGCACCTGGGCCGATGTCGCGCTGGTCTTCGCCCGCACCGGCGGCAGCGACCCGGAGAAGCAGGGCCACAAGGGCGTCACCGCGTTCCTGGTCCCGACCGGCACGCCCGGCTTCGAACGCCGTGAGATCCACGGCAAGCTCGGGCTGCGCGGCCAGGCCACGGCGGAGCTCAGCCTGGAGCAGGTCCGGGTGCCGGACAGCGCGCGGCTCGGCGCAGAGGGCAAGGGCTTCACGGTGGCGATGGCGGCCCTCGCCAAGGGCCGGATGTCGGTGGCGGCCGGCTGCGTCGGGATCATCCAGGCGTCGCTGGACGCCGCCGTGCGCTACGCCACCGAGCGCGAGCAGTTCGGCAAGCCGATCGCCGCCCACCAGCTGGTGCAGGAGCTGCTCTCCGACATCGCCGTCGACCTCGACGCGGCCCGGCTGCTCACCTGGCGGGTCGCCGACCACATCGAGCGCGGCCTGCCGTTCGCCACCGAGTCCTCGGTGGCCAAGCTCTACGCCAGCGAGGCGGCCGTGCGCTGCGCCAACAACGCGCTGCAGGTCTTCGGCGGCTACGGCTTCATCGACGAGTACCCGGTCGGCAAGCTGGTGCGCGACGCCCGCGTCATGACCCTCTACGAGGGCACCAGCCAGGTGCACAAGCTGCTGATCGGCCGCTCGCTCACCAACATCAACGCGTTCTAGAACGGAGCTGAACCACGTGCGTCCCGTCTACTTCGCCGCCGCCCGCCGCACACCCATCGGCAGGCTGCGCGGCGCGCTGGCCACCGTCCGGCCCGACGACCTGTCAGCCGCCGTGATCCGGCAGCTGCTCACCGACGTGCCGAACCTCGACCCGGCCCGCATCGACGACGTCTACTGGGGTGCCGCCAACCAGGCCGGTGAGGACAACCGCAATGCCGCCCGGATGGCGGTGCTGCTGGCCGGCCTGCCGGAGAGCGTGCCCGGTGCCACCGTGAACCGGCTCTGCGCCTCCGGCCTGGAGGCGGTCACCACCGCCGCCCGGACCATCGCCGCCGGTGAGGCGGACATCGTGCTGGCCGGCGGCTGCGAGTCGATGACCCGGGCGCCGTTCGTGCTGCCGCGCCCGGACGAGGCGCTGCCGCACGCCATGCAGACCTTCGACACCCGGCTCGGCTGGCGGCTCACCAACCCCCGGATGGCCGACCTGCACGGCGTGCTCAGCATGGGTGAGACCGCCGAGGAGGTGGCCGCGCGCTACGGGATCACCCGCGAGCGGCAGGACGCCTTCGCGCTGCGCAGCCACCAGTTGGCCGCGGCCGCCCGCAAGGACGGGCACTTCGACGCCGAGCTGTTCCCGGTGGTCCGCCCCGACGGGGTGACGGTCGACCAGGACGAGTCGATCCGCGAGGACACCAGCCTGGAGCGGCTCGCCGCGCTCAAGCCGGTGTTCCGCAAGGACGGCACGGTGACGGCCGGCAACGCCTCCCCGATGAACGACGGCGCGGCCGGGCTGCTGCTGGTCAGCGAGGCCGCCCTGCACGAGCTGGGGCTGGAGCCGCTGGGCCGCTATGTGGCGGGCGCCTCGGCCGGCGTGCACCCGGATGTGATGGGGATCGGGCCGGTGCCGGCCACCCGCAAGGTGCTGGAGCGGGCCGGCTGGTCGCCGGCCGACCTCGGCGAGGCGGAGTTCAACGAGGCGTTCGCGGCCCAAGCGCTCGCCTGCATGGACCAGTTGGAGATCGACCCGGAGCTGGTCAACCCGACCGGCGGCGCGATCGCGCTCGGCCACCCGCTGGGCGGCTCGGGCGCCCGGATCCTCACCACCCTGCTGCACCGGATGCGCCGCACCGGTGCCCGCCGCGGCCTAGCCACCATGTGCGTCGGCGTCGGCCAGGGCACGGCCGTGCTGGTCTCCAACGACTGACGATCCGACTACCCGCCGATCCGACCATCTGACAGGGAGCATCACCAATGGCACGTTTCACCGGCAAGGTCGCGGTCGTCACCGGCGCCGCCCAGGGCATCGGGGCGGCCACCGCACGGCGGCTGGCCGAGGAGGGCGCCACGGTCGCCGTGGTCGACCTGACCGCCGAGCGGGCCCAGGGCACCGTCGACGAGATCACCGCCAAGGGCGGCACCGCGCGCGCCTACGGCTGCGACGTCTCCGACTACGACGCGGTCGAGGCCGTCTTCGCCCGGCTGCACGAGGAGTTGGGCGGCCTGCACATCCTGGTCAACAATGCCGGCATCACCCGGGACAACCTGTTCTTCAAGATGCCCAAGGCCGACTGGGACCTGGTGCTGTCGGTCAACCTCACCAGCGCCTACAACTGCAGCCACGTCGCCCAGAAGTACCTGGTCGCGCAGAAGTACGGCAAGATCGTCTCGCTGAGCTCGCGGTCCGCGCTCGGCAACCGGGGCCAGGCCAACTACGCCGCCGCCAAGGCCGGCATCCAGGGGCTGACCGCCACGCTGGCGATCGAGTTGGGCCCGTTCAACGTCAACGTCAATGCGGTGGCGCCCGGTTACATCGTCACCTCGATGACCGAGGCGACCGCCGAGCGAGTGGGTGCCACTCCCGAGGAGCACCAGGCCGAGGTCGCCGCCCGCACTCCGCTGCGCCGCGCCGGGCAGCCCGAGGAGATCGCCTCGGTGGTGGCGTTCCTGGCGAGTGACGAGGCCTCGTACGTCAGCGGCCAGACCCTCTACGTCAACGGCGGCGCCCGCTGACGGACCACCGGGTGGGGTGGCGGGGCATCCGCCATCCCACCCGGTGACCGGCCGTCAGCCGTTGAACTGCGGCTTCAGGGTGACGCTCAGGATGGTGCGGTACTCGGCCGGCTGGGCGGCCGGCACGGTGTACTGGTTCGCCGGGTCGGTGCCGTAGGTCGAACCGGTGGTCGGCAGCGGCTTCGGGGTCGAGTAGCCGGCGAACAGCATGGTCAGGGTGCCGTTGTCGTTCCGCACCACGGTCGGGTCGTAGACCCGGCCGCTGTAGTAGCCGGAGGTGCCCAACGGGGCGCCCGAGGTGGCCTGCTGGGCCAGCGCCGAGAAGGCGTAGTCGGTGCCGATCAGCTTCTGCGGCGCGGACCAGTGCTGCCCGTCCTTGGAGGATGAGTAGAAGATCTGGTTGAACGCGTCGCTGTCGCCGTCCGAGGCGTACGCGCCGGACAGGAAGAGGCCGTAGGAGCCGTCCGGGTTGGTGATCACGGTGCCGCGCGAACCGATCCAGCGCAGCACCGAGTCGCTGGTGCTGGTGGGGTCGCCCAGGCCGCTGACCTGGCCGAGGTCGGTGAAGTGCAGGCCGTCGGTGGTGTAGGCGGCACGGACCACGGTGTAGTCCTCGTTGTTGCCGAAGAGCGTCTTGGGCTTGTTCTTGCCCTCGCCGATCTTGGCGAGCTGGGCGTACGGGGCGACCGCCGCGCCGGGCGCGCCCACGGCGCTGCCCTTGGCCACGGTGCCCGTGCCGCCGGTGCAGCCGGTCAGGTCGGTGGCGTCGGCGCCGGTGCAGCTGACCTGCACGATGCCGTTCGCGGTGCCCAGGCTCACGGTGACCGAACCGCCGGCGGCCGGCTTGAGCGCCGTGGTGTCGCCGACCGGGAGGGAGGCGGCGGGCAGCGTCACGGCGGCCGTGGTGCTGGTCGGGGTGAAGTAGTTGACGATCTTCTCGGTGTAGAGCACCGCGACGCTGCCCTTGGGCGCGCCCGGGTAGTCCGGGACGGTGCTGATGATGCCGTCCGGCGAGACCAGGCCCGAGGTCTGCTGGGCGGTCGCCGGGATCACGCTGTCGGCGCTCACCGCGTCGCCCGCCTTGACGGCCACGCCACCCGGAGTGCGGGTCGTGCAGCCGGTGAAGGCGGTGGCGGTGGCGTTGTTGTCGTTGCAGTCCACTGTCACGCCGTCCACGGTGAAGTGGCCCGGCTGCTCGAACGCGGCGGTGCTGCCCACGGTGATGGTGACGCCGTCGCCGCCCGGGCCGGCCGGCACGGTGACCGCGGCGGTGGCGGCGGTGCTGCCGCCCATGCCGACCGGCTCGGCGGCGGGCAGGCCGGCCAGCGGGTTGCCGTCCTTCGGAGTGAGGTGGTGCACGATCAGGTTGGTGCCGGGGTTGTCGCCGGAGGGGCGGGAGAGGGTGTAGAGCACCTGGCCGCGGTGGCCGGTGCCGTTGTAGTCCGGCACGGTCAGCACGAAGGCGTGGCCCTGGCCGTCGTCATTGGTGTTGCCGTCCGGGCACAGGCCGGCGTTCTGCTCCAGCGCCTCGCCCTGGTAGCGCCAGGTGCGGCCGTGGTCGGTAGAGGTGGCGGCGACGACCGCCTCGTCACCGTCCTTGGGGCGGTAGTCGAACAGGCCGCTGAGGGTCCGGCCGCCGTCCTCGCTGGTGACGAAGGGGAAGTAGTAGGGCTGCATCGGCAGCACGCTGCCCTTGGGCTGGCGCAGCACCGCGCCGGTTTCCGGGGTCGGGCCGCCGCTGGCGCAGTAGCCGGGCAGCGGGCCGGGGGTGCCGGTGACGCCGCTGGCCGCCGGGACGCCGCCGGCGCCCGGGTCCACGGCGGTGTTCGGGTAGGTCACGCCGTTGACCGTGACGGTGGCGCCGGCGGTCGGGTCGCCCTGGGCGAGGGTCCACGGGCCGCCCTTGACCTTGTCCACCACCGGGGTGCCGACGGTGTAGCTGACCGGGCCGTGGTGGTGGCCGTGGCCCCGGCCGTCGGAGTCGGCGAGCGCCGGGCCGGCGGTGCAGGTGAGTGCGGCGAGGGTGGTGACCGCGATGGCGGCGGCAGTCGCGGTACGGCGGTGCGGCATGGGCGAGATCCTCCCGGAGTCGGGCCCGCGCCGGAGGACCGCGCGGGACAGCGGAGATCCTGCACGGCCGTTCGAGGGCCCGGGAGTGGGACGCGGCAGAGTTCACCGCTCGTTCCTCGACCTGCCGCCGATGGCACCCCTGGTCGGCACCAGTGCACCGGTCAGCCGGTCCAGCTGTCCGCTCAGCGGGCGGCCGACAACGCGATTCGGCCTGACTTTACGGTTACTTGACGATCCGTCAGGCTGATTGACGAGGGCAGGACCGGGCATTGACCGAAGGTGGCCTGGACCGCCGGGGAAACGGTGAACATTTCTTCGGATTTTTCCGGCGTGTTCACCCGTCATGTCAAGGGTCCGAAATGACTATAGCTTCATCAGCTCTCCACACGATGGGATACCGGGGCCGACCCAGCGTCGGCCCGACCCTCCATCCAAAAGGAGTTCCATGGGCATCTCCCCCGCCACCGCGGGCTCCCGACGCTCCCTGAGCACCAAGGCCATGGCCATGCTCGCCGTCGGGGCCACCGCTCTGACCACGGGCCTGGTCAGCGCCCAGACCGCGGCCGCGGCCACGAGCTTCCCGCACGTGGCGTTCAAGCTGCACCCCGCGTCCGAAGGCAAGATCAACGCGACGGCGCGCCCCACGCCGCTGAGCACCAGCGACTGCGTGGCCCAGATCGGCATCCACTGCTACTCGCCGCTGCAGTACCGCGCCGCGTATGACCTGAACCCGCTGTACAAGCAGGGCATCACCGGCAAGGGCCGGACGATCGTCATCGTGGACTCCTACGGTTCCCCGACGATCCAGCACGACCTGGAGACCTTCGACAAGCAGTGGGGCATCCAGGACACCAACGTCGACGTCGTCAAGTGGGGCAACGTGCCCGCCTTCGACCCGACCAACGCTGACATGACCAGCTGGGCCGGCGAGACCACCCTCGACGTCGAGTACGCCCACGCGATCGCCCCGGACGCCCACATCGTCCTGGTCGAGACCGCCGTCGCCGAGACCGAGGGCGTCACCGGCCTGCCGGAGATGATGGACGCCGAGAAGTCCATGATCGACAAGGGCATCGGCGACGTCATCACGCAGAGCTTCGGCGCCACCGAGAACACCTTCCCGGGCTTCGACAAGGGCGACTACAAGTCGCTCACCGACCTGCGCTACGCGTTCAAGGACGCCGCCGCGCACAACGTGACGGTGCTCGCCTCCTCCGGCGACAACGGCGTGACGGACTCGGACAACAACAACAACCTGTACCCGTTCAAGGTCAACTCCTGGCCGTCCGCCGACCCGCTGGTCACCAGCATCGGCGGCACCCAGATGACCCTGGACAACAACGGCAACCGCACCGCGGCCGACAAGGTCTGGCACGACAAGTACGGTGCCGGCGGCGGTGGCGTCTCGGCCGTCTTCGACCGGCCGTGGTACCAGGCGGGCGTGGCCAACGTGGTCGGCCAGCACCGCGGCACCCCGGACATCAGCATGAGCGCCGCGGTCGACGGCGCCGCCTGGACCTACGAGTCCTACGTCCCGGCCCAGGCCGGCTGGCACCTGACCGGCGGCACCAGCGAGGCGTCCCCGCTCTTCTCCGGTGTGGTCGCCCTCGCCGACCAGGCCGCGGGCCACCGCCTCGGCCAGCTCAACTGGCGGCTCTACGGCATGTCGATGCTGCCCTCCGACTGGAGCGGCATCACCGACGTGACCACCGGTGACAACGGCTGGAACAACGTCCAGGGCTACCAGGCCACCAAGGGCTACGACCTGGCCTCCGGCCTGGGCACGGTGGACGCCGCCAAGTTCGTCCACATGCTCGCGGGGCGCTGAGCCACTGAGCGGTAGCGGTCCGGGCAGCGGTTTCTGAGCAACCGTCGACCGGGCAACCGCCACGGCGAGCAGGGGCACTCGCGGCGACACGCCGCGAGTGCCCTTTCGCGTGCGCCCGGGCATGTCACACCTACCGTGGCTCGTCGGTCCACTGTCCAGGGGATGACCTCCGCTCCGGAGTGGAGCGGGCCCATTCGAAGGGACGACGACTGCGATGACCACGATCCTGGTGACCGGCGGCACCGGCACGCTCGGCCGGCTCGTCACCGAGCGGCTGCGCACCGACGGGCACGACGTGCGGGTGCTGAGCCGGCACTCCCGGCCCTACGCCGTGGACCTGCGCGAGGGGACGGGGCTGGCCGAGGCCGTCGCGGGCGTGGACACGATCGTGCACTGCGCCACCTCACCTCGCGGCGGTGACGAGCAGGCGGCCCGCCATCTGATCGACGCCGCCCGCGCCGCCGGGGTGCGGCACCTGGTGTACATCTCGATCGTCGGCATCGACCAAGTGCCGCTCGGCTACTACCGGTCCAAGCTTGCCGTCGAGAAGCTCATCGAGGAGTCCGGGCTCGGCTGGACCACCCTGCGCACGACACAGTTCCACGATCTGGTCCGGAAGGTCCTGGAGACCTTCGCCAAGCTGCCGGTGATGCTGCTCCCGGCGGGCGTGACCGACCAGCCGATCGAGGTGTCCGAGGTCGCTGCCCGCCTGACCGAGCTGGCAACCGGCAACCCGACGGGGAGGGTTCCGGACATGGGCGGCCCCGAGGTGCTCACGCTGTCGGAGCTGGCCCGCAGCTACCTGCGGGTGACCGGACGGCGGCGCGGCGTGCTGAACGTGCCCCTGGCCGGGGCGGCCTACCGCCGCATCCGCTCCGGCGGACTGCTGACGCCGGAGCGCGCGGTGGGCGAAGTCACGTTCGAGCAGTACCTGACGGAGCGGCTGCGCAGCCGGAGTTGACGGTTCGACGGCACGTCCGCCTTGCAGTGTGGCTGTGGGGGCAGGCGTGGCGCGATGCTGGGCGGGCGGTGGCTGGCAACCACCGCCCTGCGCACCGGCGTTACCCGGGAGTGCGCGGGACTGCCGTCATGCGCCAGTCTGTTGGGCCAGCTTCGTCGCATAGCGCTCGGTCGAGCGCAGCTTGCGACCGTCCGCGCCGGGGACCTTCGCACGCAACTCCAGAATCCTGGGTGCCAGTTCAAGCGCCACCGCAGGATCGCTGATGGCTCGCCAGCAGGCCTCGGCGTTGGTCGTCACCTGCTGGGTCTCCTGGGCCTCCGGGCCGTCGGCGAGCAGCAGCACCATGGCGACCTCCCGGTACAGCTCCGCCGCTCCCACCAGGTCGCCCGCCAACCGGGCCAGGTGGGCGAGGACTTGGCGGATCATCAGGACGGGAGGGGCGATCGGGCCGTGCGTGGCCACAGCTTGCTGCTCCAGGACGAGCGCGAGCTCCACCGCCTGGTTGTGGTCGCTCGCCTCGGCCATCGCGACGATCCGACCGAGCGCCTCGCGGTAGTCGGCCGGCGGGGCTTCGGTTTCCGTGGGCGGTGCGTCGGGGCCTGCGGGCGGGGTGTCGGTTGCCGCGGGCAGTGCGTCGGTTGCGGCGAGCGCTTCGGCGGGGCCTGCGGGCAGTGCGTCGGTTACTGCGAGCGCTTCGGCGAGGCCTGCGGGCAGTGCGTCGGTTACTGCGAGCGCTTCGGCGGGGCCTGCGGGCAGTGCGTCGGTTACTGCGAGCGCTGCCGGCTCCGCGGCCTGGGCGGGCGCGGGGTCGGTGGCGGGCTCGTGGGCGGCCCCGGCGTGAGGGGCGGGCTCGGGCTCGTGGGCGGCCTCGGCGGCGTGCTCGGGCTGCTGCTCGGGGTCCTGGGCCTGCTGCTGATCAAGCGCCTGCTTTGCCAGCGACACGCCCTCGCCGCTGCCCGCCCCGGAGTCGGGCTCGGACTGGGACTCGGCGGCAGCCTGCTGACCAAGCGCTTGCTCGGTCGGGAGCTCGCCGGTCGGCAGTCCGTCCCCACCCTTGAGCAGGGACACCGGCCGCGTCGTCCGCACCGTCTCAGGCACGCCGGGCTTGAGCAGCGAGACCGGGCCCCCCTTTCCGGGAGTCCGCGGCGGCGGCACGGCACCGCTCGTCTCAACCACCGCACCACCGGCCGCGCCGGTCGTCGAAGCAGCGTCGGCCCCGCCCGCCACCTGCACCGCAGCAGCAGGCGCAGGCGCAGCAACCGAACCAGCCGCAGGCGCGGCAACCGCCGACCCGGTCGTCGGCGTGCCCTGCTGGCGAGCCATGTTCTTGAAGACCGGCCGGTCCGGCGGATAGGCGGCCAGCACCAGCGCATCCGGCCGGAGCACCGAGTGCACCTGGGCACGGAGGTGCTCCGGCGCCAGGACGGGGCCGGCGCCCGGCCGACCGCCGTGCAGGCACTCGATCAGCGCCCGGGTGAAGGTGCCGATCTGCTCCGGGTCGGGCGCGACCACGGCCCAGAGCGGCACGCCCTCCGTGAACTGCGGGCTCTGCACCAGCGGCCAGGCGGCCTGCTCGGCGCTGAGGTCCGCGATCACCAGGGTGTCCCAGTCCGCCGGCCGGGCGCGCAGCTCGCCGACGATCGCCGACCAGGCCAAGCCGTCGGTCCGGACGGTACCGGTCTTGGAGTCACGCAGCGTCAGATACAGCCCGCCGCCGCGCTTGTCGGCGACCAGGTGGCCGCCGAGGTGCACCAGGAGCGGACCCGGGTGGCGGGCGGCGGCGCGCAGGTGGGCGAAGACCGTCTGCGGGTCGCTGGCCGAGGGCAGGTGGACGGCGTCCACGGCGTCGGCGGCGAGCAGGATCTGCGGCGCGACGGCCGCCAGCATCGCGGAGAGCACCGGCGCCTGACCGCCCGAGCCGCCTCGGCCCCAGCCGCGCCGACTTCCGTAGCCGCCCTCGACGGCGAGGATCCGCCCACGCAGGCCGCCACCGACCACCGCTCGCCCGGCCCCACTCGCCGTGGCCACGGCCTCGGCCTGCGCCCTGGCCAGCGCGGCGACGTCGGCCAGCGGCACGTCGGTGGTCCAGCCCGTGGAAACCGCGGGTTCCCCGACCGGGCCGGCCTCGCCCGATCCGCCCGGCGTGCCGGGGGCATCGTGCCCGGCCGCGCCGGTCGCGGGCGCGTCCGCAGGCACCGCCTGGGTCTCCGGTGCGGCGGCCTCGCCCGCTGACGCGTCGCCACCTGCCGAGCCGGGCCCGCCCGCAGACGGGCCACCGGCGCCCGGCCCGGCCTCACTCGGCACCGCACGCAGCACCGCCGTGGCCCGCGCCTGCGGCACCGCGCGCAGCACCGCCGTGGCCTGCGGCGCACCGGTCGGCCCGGCAGCACCCGCCCCCGCCCCCGCCGCCCGGCGGATGGCCTCGGCCTCCTGCTCCTCACCCCACGGCAGTCCGGCGGCCAGGGCCGCCGCCTTCGCGTCCGCCAGGGCCCGGTACTCCTCGGGCACGGCGTCCTCGATCACCGGCTCCCCCGGCCCACCCGGCATGCCCGGCATGCCCGGCACCAGTGGTGGCAGTGGCGGCAACGGCGGCATCGGTGGCAGCGCGCCGTTCGGAGCGGTCGGTACCACGACGTCGGTCGGCACCCCAGCAGTCCCAGCAGTCCCAACGGTCGATCCACTGTC
The DNA here is from genome assembly GCF_006636205.1 of Kitasatospora acidiphila. Classification (NCBI taxonomy): domain Bacteria; kingdom Bacillati; phylum Actinomycetota; class Actinomycetes; order Kitasatosporales; family Streptomycetaceae; genus Kitasatospora; species Kitasatospora acidiphila. The sequence continues at coordinate 1,484,997 of NZ_VIGB01000003.1, forward strand.
CGCCAACGCCGGTCACCACCCCGCCGCCACCCAGGGCGCCTCGGTCCACCGGGCCGCGGCCCTCGCGGCCGCGCCCCCTTTTGCGCCACCTTAAGGGGTGTGCGCACCAGGGTTCCAGGCGCCTCGTGCACTGCCCGGCCCCGGCGAGCCGGTCGGCGGCCTCGGTACCCTTGAAGTAACCAAGGGGTCTCGCCCTAGCGTTCGACGCGCTGGAACTCACACAAGCAGCGAGGAGCGCGTCATGAGCGGGGTCACGGTACGAAGGATCGCGGTGTTCGGAGCGGGCGGACGGGCCGGGCGCCGGGCCGTCGCGGAGGCGGCGCGCCGGGGGCACGAGGTGACGGCGGTGGTCCGGGACCCTGCCAAGTACCCGGAGCTGACGGCCGACGGGGTGACGGTGGTGGCGGGCGATGTGACCGACCGGGCCTCGGTGGCGGCGCTGACGGCCGGTCACGACGCGGTGATCAGCGCGGCCGGCAACTACGACGTCCCGGCGGACGAGTTCTTCCCGGCCGCCGCGCGAGCCCTCGCCGCTGGACTGGCCGACTCCGGGGTGCACCGGCTGGTGGCGGTCGGCATCGGGACGGTGCTGGAGGCGGCGCCGGGCGTGCCGCTGCACGACACCGAAGGGTTCCCGCCCGAGCACCGGGGCTTCTCGATCGGCCATACGGGCGAACTGACCGTCTGGCAGCAGGCTCCTGAGGCCCTGGACTGGGTGGTGCTGGCCCCGCCGCCCACCTTCCTGGACGCGGACGGCGAGCGCACCGGCCGATACCGCACCGGCGGGACGGGCCTGTTGGAGCTGCCTGCCGACGCCCCGCTGTTCCGCTACGCCGATCTGGCGGTCGCCTTGGTGGACGAGGCGGAGGCGCCCCGGCACCACCGCGCGCTGGTCGCGGTGGCACACGGGTAGCACGCGGCAACGGGCGTCAGGGGCGGGACTCGTACAGCACCGTCTGGAAGAGTCCCGCCTCCTCCAGGCCCGACGGGTCCTCCCCCAGCGCCCGGACCGCGGCGACGGCGTACCGCTGTTCGCGCTCATCGGTGAAGCGGCGCTGCGGGTACGTCCGGGCGGTGTCGGCCGTGGTGCGCAGGCCGTGGGCGGCGAGGGTTTCGGCGATCGGGGCGAACGGCACGGTGCGCAGCCAGAACGCGCTGACCCACACCGGGCGCCCGGCCCCGCTCAGCAGTGCGTCGAAGGTCCGCTCGGTGATGTAGCTGCCGCCGCCGGTCATGGTGATCAGGCCGACGTCGGCCAGTGCGGCGCTCAACCGGGGTCCGGGCGGCTCCAGTTCGAGGTTGTCGGTGCAGGCTGCGTCCAGGAGGCCGACGGCCTGGGCGTAGCGCACCGCGCGCGCCGCGATGTCCAGGCCGATCACCGGGTAGGCGTCCGGACGTCGCCGTTCCTCGTAGAACTCCTTGTCCCAGGCGGCGAGTTCGACCGTCGACAGTCGCTGTGCGCGGCGGCCGGTGTAGTGCTCGTACAGCTCGGCCATGGTCAGGTCGTGGTTGAGCAGCGCGGCGTTGATGCCGTAGGAGCAGCACACGTCCAGTACCGCCGGCCGTCGCCCGCCGCCGTCGCCGGCGCCGGCGCCGGCGCCGGCGCTGCTGCGCAGCTCCGCCGCCCGGCGGAACACCGGTTGCGCGTGCTGCGGGATCTCGTATCCGAGCGGCGCCAGCCGGGTGAAGTACGCCCGTGGATCTGCCTGGTTGTAGATGTCGTAGAAACGCGCCTTGCCGCCGGGCCCGTTCCCGTTCTCCGGGCCTGATGCCTCGTCCTGAACGCTCATACGGCTACTCCCAACCGATCCGTTCCGTCATCTCTACCACCGAAACACCTTCCGCAGGGACATGACACCGAATCGGCACACCACTCGCAGACCGAGCCGAAACCGAACGGGAGGGCGGTGGCGCGAAACAGCAGGGTGCGGAATCCGTGCTTCCGGCCGCCTGATTGACTGAGCGCCGGCCCGACCGTTCGGACGGGCGAGCGTCAACCACCGCCCCCGGCAGCACCGGCACTAGAAGGATCCATGCACTCCCTGCAACCGCTGCTCTCCGCATTCGTCCCGATCTGGATCCTGACCGCGATCGGCTACCTGGTCAGCCGCACGGGGCTGCTCGGCGACCAGGCCGAGCTGGTGCTCGGCCGGTTCGTCTTCCACGTGGCCATGCCGGCGGCCCTGTTCACGATGCTCGCCAAGGCTCCGCTGCGCAGCTTCGCCAACCCGTCGATGGTGGCGTTCGCCGCGGGCACCCTGGCGGCGGGTCTGCTGGGCTGGGCCGCCGCGCGCTGGCTCTTCGGGCGCCGGCCGGCCGATCAGGCGATAGCCGGGATGGCCGCGGGCTACGTCAACTCGGCCAACCTCGGGATCCCGGTCGCGGTGCAGGTGCTGGGTGACGCCTCGTTCGTCGGACCCGTGCTGCTCTTCCAGGTGCTGCTCGTGACGCCGGTGATCCTGGGCGCGCTGGACGCCGGCACCGACCAGGGCGACGGGACGAACCGGCTGCTCCGAATGGTCCGGATGCCGCTGCGCAACCCGATCATCCTCGCCTCCGCGCTCGGCGTCGTCTGCTCGGCGACCGGGTTCCGGCTGCCCGGGGCGCTGGGCCACTCCTGCGAGCTGCTCGGTGCCGCCGGGGTGCCGACCGCGCTGATCACGCTGGGCATGTCGCTGCACGCCCGCCCCGCCGCCGAGCGGGCTCCCGGGGCCGCCACCCACCGTGCCGAGGTAGGGCTCGCCGTCCTCACCAAGAACCTGGTTCAGCCGCTGGTCGCCTTCACCGTCGGCAGCCTGCTGCTGCACCTGACCACCCACCAGCTGCTCGCGGTGGTGGTCTGCTCGGCCCTGCCGACCGCGCAGAACGTCTTCATCTACGCCAGGCAGTACGGACTGAGCACGGCACTGCCCCGGGACTCGGTGCTCTTCTCCACCCTGCTGTCGATGGTCACGCTCTCCGCCGTGGACTGGGCCCTGACCGCCCATTGACCAGCACCGCTGACCTGCGCCGCTGACCAGCACCGCTTACCTGCGCCTCTGACCTGCGTCGTTGTCCGGAGTTGATTGATCGGCGGGCCGACGCCCCCTGATCAATCCCGGGCCGGACTAGAACGGAGGCATGGAGTTCGGAATCCTCGGTCCGCTGCTGGTTCGCGACGAACACGGCGAGCATCCGGTCGCCGCACCCAAGCAGCGGGTGCTGCTGGCCGCGCTGCTGCTGCGCCACGGCCAGGTGACCTCCACCGAGCTGCTCGCCGACTGCGTCTGGGACGGCCGGCCGCCGCGCACCGCCAGGTCCGCCCTGCAGAACAGCGTGATGCGGTTGCGCGCCGGCCTCGGCGCGGCCGGCGCCCGGCTGCAGACCCGCGCCGGCGGGTACCTGCTCGAGGCGGCGCCCGAGGAGTTCGACCTGCACCGCTTCACCGAGCTGCACCGAAGCGGTGCGGCCGCGCTCGACCGCCGGGACGACGAGCAGGCGGTCGAGCTGCTGGAGGCCGCGCTGGCCGTCTGGCGCGGCGACGCCCTGCTGGACGTGCCCTCTGACCGCCTCCACCGCGAGCAGGCGGAACGGCTCGCCGACCACCGGCTGCAGGCGATGGAGGCGAGGGTGACGGCCGAGCTGCGGCTGTGCCGCCGCTCGATGGTCGCCGAGCTGTATGCGCTGACCGCCGCCCACCCGGGCCGGGAGCGGTTCTGGGCGCAGCTGATGACCGCGCTCTACCAGGAGAGTCGGCAGGCCGAGGCGCTGACCGTCTACCAGCGGGTGCGGCGCGCCCTGGACGAGGAGCTCGGGATCCTCCCCGGCGCCGAGCTGCGCGAGCTGCACCAGCGGATCCTGCGCGCGGACCTGGAACCCGCCCCGGTGGACGAGCCGGCGACCGGTCAGCAGTACCGCCCCGCACCCGGCCTCCCCGCACCGCGCCAGGCGCCCCCGTCCCACCGCCAGGTGCCCTCAGGGAACGCCCCCTTCACCCCGCTGACCCCCACCCAGCTCGCCGCTCCGCTGGCCGACTTCACCGGCCGGGTCACCGAGCTGGCCGAGCTGACCCGGCTGCTCACCGTGCAGCGCGGTACCGGCATCTGCGCCACTGTGCTGTCAGGCCCGGCCGGCAGCGGCAAGCGGACGCTGGCCGGGCAGGCGGCGCGTGCGGCGCAGCGGGCGTTCCCCGACGGCGTGCTCCGCGCCGACCTGCGGGGCAGCCGGCCCGACCCGGCCACCCCGCACGAGGTGCTGGCCGCGTTCCTGGCCGCGCTCGGTGTGCCGGCCGACCGGCTGCCGGTGGCGGCCGCGGACCGGGCCGCGCTGTTCCGCGGCATCGTGGCCGGGCGGCGCCTGCTGGTGGTGCTGGAGGACGCGCAGAACGCGGCGCAGGTGCGGCCGCTGCTGCCCACCGACACGGCCGGCGCGGTGCTGGTGACCAGTCGGCGCCGGCTGCCCGAGCTGATCGGCGCAGTGCCGATGGCGCTCGGTCCGCTGCCACTGCCCGATGCGGTGACCTTCCTCCGTCGGGCTGTGGATCCGCGGCAACTGGCGGACGGCCCGGCGGGGGCGGCCGAGCCGGCGGGCGACTCGGTGACGTGGACCGGACGGGCGAGCGATTCGGCAACGCGGACCGAACTGGCGGGCGACGCGGCGGCACTGACCGAACTGGCGGCCCTCTGCGACGGCTTGCCGCTGGCGCTGCGGATCTGTGCGCTGCGGCTGGCGACCCGGCCGGGCTGGACGGTGCGCCGGCTGGCGGACCGCCTGGTCGACCCGCGGCGGCGGCTCGACGAACTGCGGATCGGTGAGCTGGACCTGCGGGCCGCCTTCGCCGGCGCCCTGCGCGCGCTGGACCCGGCGACGGCGGCGGCGTACGGTCGGCTGGCGCTGCCCGGGCTGGCCACGGTCGGCACCCGGACCGCCGCCGAGGCGCTGGGCAGTTCCGCCCCCACGCCGAGCACCTGCTGGAGCGGCTGGTCGACGCGCATCTGCTGACCAGTCGCACCCCGGGCCGCTACCGCTACCCGGCGCTGCTGCACCTCTTCGCCCGTGAGTACGCGCAGCAGCAGGACGGCGCCGCCGCCCGGCCGAGCCAGTCGCTCTGCACGACTCCGCGGTGCTGAGCGGCCCTCAGCTTGCCAGGTGCACCCAGTGGTTGGTGTGGATCAGGCGACCGGCGAACTCGACCCGGCGTTCTCCGCGCAGCGTGAAGCCGGTAGAGCGGCAAATCCCGTTCGACGGAGGGTTGGTGACGGCGGGAAAGGCGTGCACCGCACCCCAGCGTCCGTCGTCGGCAGCCCGGTCGAGCAGCTCTCGGACGGCCAACTTGGCGAGCCCGCGCCCTTGGTAGCGTGGCAGCACCATCCACCCGATTTCGCTGACGAGTGCGCCGTCATCGCCGCGACTCGCGTGGGAGTCCTGTGGAGAGTCCTGGTGGGACCAGAGTGCGACGGTTCCCGCCGTACCGCCATCGACCTCAATCATCTTGATCCAGGAGCGGTCTGACGCTGCTTCGGCGACGTCCCGCTCGACCTTGGCGGCCATCCCTTCCGCAGGCAGCGGGCCGCCGAGCTCGGCCATCATCACCGGATCGCAGCGCATCGCCAGATAGGCATCCAGATCCCGGAGTTCAACGTCTCGTAGCCGAATCCTCATTTTCCCGCTCCCTGTTCAACTACTGGTAAGGCATGAGCACTTCACGTTGCATCGGCCCTGTGCCTTACTTGGGTCTACGCGCGTCGTCCCCCACTTGAGCTCAGCATGCCCGAACATGCCCCACCATGCCCGAACATGTCAGTCAGGAGCATCTGGATGAGCGTCACCCGCCGTCTGCTGACCACTCTCGCAGCAGGCGCCACTTCCATGGCCGCGGTCCTCGTGCCGACCGCCGCCGCCCACGCCGCCACGGGCACCTACTCCCTGGTCGTACTCCCGGACCAGGGCGAGAGCGCCATCTACAACTTCGTCAACTCGGCCACCAAGTCGATCGACGTCACCATCTACGAGCTTCGTGACACCACGCTCGTCAACGACCTGATCGCCAAGCACAACGCCGGCGTCACGGTCAGAGTGCTCATCGACCCCAACCACAGCTCGGTCAACAGCGCCGCCTACAGCGCGCTGCAGTCCGCGGGCGTCGGAGTGACCTACTCCTCCAGTGCGTTCACCTACACGCACCAGAAGACGATCACCGTCGACGGCACCAAGTCGTACATCAGCACGGGCAACTTCGACACCACGTACTACTCGACCTCGCGTGACTACGGCGTCTTCGACACCGACAGCGCCGATGTCGCCGCGATCGAGGCCGTGTACAACGCGGACTACGCCAAGACCTCGATCACCCCCTCCGACGGTGACAACCTGGTGTGGTCGCCCACCGACTCGCAGACCCAGCTGCTGAACCTGATCAACGGGGCGCAGCACAGCCTGGACGTCGAGGAGGAGGAGTTCGGCGACACCGCCCTGGTCAACGCCATCGTCGCGGACGCCCAGCGCGGCGTCGCGGTCCGCGTGGTCGCCGAGAACACCAGCGGCTCCTACACCACCCAGTTGAACCAGGTCACCGCGGCCGGTGGCAAGGTGACCACCTACAGCAGCTCGACGGGCTACTACATCCACGCCAAGGCGATCGTGTCCGACTACGGCACCTCGACCGCCAAGGCGTTCGCGGGCTCGGAGAACTTCTCCGACAACTCGCTCAACCACAACCGCGAACTGGGCATCATCCTCAGTGACTCGGGCGTGGTCAGCGGCCTCGAGTCGGCCATCACCGCCGACTTCAACCACACCGCGGGCAGCGGCAGCGGCACCGTCACTGTGACCACCCCGGGCAACCAGACCGGCACCACCGGCACCGCCGCCAACCTGCAGATCAGCGCCGGCGACACCGCCGGCGGCACCCTGAGCTACTCGGCCACCGGCCTGCCCGCCGGCCTGTCGATCAGCTCCAGCACCGGCCTGATCAGCGGCACCCCGACCACCGCCGGCACCAGCAACGTGACCGTCACCGCCAAGGACAGCACCAACGCCAGCGGTTCCGCCAGCTTCACCTGGACCGTCAACCCAGCCTCCGGCGGCGGCTGCACCTCGGCCCAGCTCCTCGGCAACCCGGGCTTCGAGACGGGTGCGCTCTCGCCGTGGACCGGCTCCTCGGGCGTCATCAACAGCGACCTGGCCTCCGAGCCGTCCCACTCCGGCAATTACGACGCCTGGCTTGACGGTTACGGCACCACCCACACCGACACCCTGGCCCAGTCGATCACCCTGCCGACCGGCTGCACCACCTACAACTTCAGCTTCTGGCTGCACGTCGACACCGCCGAGACCTCGACCACCACGGCCTACGACACCCTCAACGTCCAGGTCCTGAACAGCTCCGGCACCGTGCTCGGCACCCTGGCCACCTACTCCAACCTGAACGCCAACACCGGCTACGCCCAGCACTCCTTCAACCTGTCCGCCTACGCCGGCCAGACCGTCACCCTCAAGTTCACCGGCACCGAGGACAGCGAGTACCAGACCAGCTTCGTGCTCGACGACACCGCGGTCAACGTGAGCTGACAGAACACCAGTTCAGGCCCCCGGTCCGCCCGCCGAACCGGGGCCTCACGCTGCGGCGTCAGCTTGCAAGCAAATCGCCCAGCCGCCGATGCGCCGGGCCGTCGAGCGTGCGGTGCAGCGCTTCGGCCCGCGAACGCACCAGCCCTTCCCGGTAGGCATCAGGGAGTTGCTGCCACACCATCATTGCAAGGTCGGCCGCTCCACCGTGGTCCCCATCCATACCCAGACAGGTCGCCGCATCCAGCTTGAGCAGAGCGTGCGTCATGATGGATGGCGCGCGGGTAAGCACAAGCGCGGCATCCTGTTCGGCCCGGGCATCGCGGGTCCGGCCGAGGAGGGTGAGCGCCTGCGACATGTGGACGTGGTGCTTCTGCGCCGGGTAGCCGAACCAGGTGTCAGCGGCCTGGGTCGCATCGAGGCGCTCAGCAATCGCGCGCGCCTCCGCCACCGCGTCGAGCGCCCCCTGACGCTCGCCGACAGCGGCCAGCGCACGAGCGGCCACCGCGGCAGCCAGTGCACCGGGTGCGCTTGGCCGACGCCCTGCCTCATGGCGGGCCTGCTCCGCGAGTTGGGCAGCGGCGGCAGGAGCTCCGTAATTGAGCGGGACCATCGCATGCCTGGCCAGCACCCACGCCAGCATGGTCCGATCTCCGGCCTCCCTAGCAGCCCGCTCGGCCGTCGCGAACCAACCGTGCGCATCGCGCTGGTCACCACGGTCGTGCTGGATGATCGCCACAAGTCCGGTGATCCCCGCCGCCGTGCGCGCCAACCCTGCCCGGGTACCCGCTGGGTGCGGTCGGGCCAGGACCGAACGCAAGAGGTCGAGATCCTGCCTCATCTCGCCCAGCACGACAACTGGCGACCGACCGTGATAACCGCCCCGGTGACGCTCAAAGGCCGCATCAAGGTAAGCCAGGTCACCAGCATCGGAGCCCGACAGACCGGCGTCGATACCCCGTCGCGCATCCGCCATCCCGGACAGTGGCGCGGCACCGGTCACCGCTGCCGCCGCCGCGAGAAACCGCCGTCGATCCACCTTCTCTCCGCCCTTCGCTCCATCATCGGCCGCGCGCCTCAGCCTCCGCCATCGACGTGATGCCGCCACCGCCGCCATGATCTGTGCCTGCGTCAGTCCGTAGCCCTCGGCCAGCAGACCGTGCCATCGCGGAACCGGCATTCGCCGTTCGGTCTCCCAGCGTTTCAGGTTCTCCGGATCGAACCACTGCCCGTCCTGGAGCTCCTGAAGGAGCAACGCCTGCTCCTCACGCGAACGGCCGTCTGCCTCGCGAATGCCCCTCAGCAGTGCACCGATCCCGTCCGGCGCCATCATGCCTGGCCCCGCGTGACTGACAGTCCCGTTCCCGATTCTGGCACCCCTAAGCGGACCCTCTGCACAGAAACGCACCTCCTCATTGGCACCAGCGGCACAGACACCGAGCGTAGTTGACTTATCACCAGAAGGCTCCTCCCATTGGACCCTTCCCGGTGTCACCTGCCCCCTGCAGCTGCTCATCCCTGCCACCCAGAAGGGTTGCCCTCCCATGCACCTCCACAGCAACCGCTTCCTGCTCCTGCGAGCCCCCTTCGCCGTACCCACCGGCCGCGCCCGAGTGAGCCGATTGCTGCGGCTGTGGAGGGTGCGAACTGACGAGGACAGCCGGTTGGCGGTGGAAACCGTGGCCTCGGAGTTGCTCACCAACGCGGTCGAGCACGGTGCCGGCCTGCTGATCACCGTCGGGGTATACGTCAACCGCCCAGCGCGCAGCCTGCTGATCGACGTCTACGACGCCTCGCCGGTCCAGCCCGTACCGCGCTTGGCTGGATCCGAGGACGAGAACGGCCGCGGCCTGCTGCTAGTGAGCCACCTGGCGGTCGCCCACGGAACGGAACCGACGGACCGAGGCAAGAAGGTCTGGGCGGAGTGCGCCTTGCCTGATCAAGAGCCGCCTCTCTGCCAGTCCGTGATCCGTTCGCGGCACGCCCTCAACGCACCAGGGCGGCAGGACGCCAGCGCCACTATCGGCGGGGCTTTGCCGCCGCCCTCCGCCGCGATCTGACGATCGCCTCACGGCTCCCGCGCGGCTTCTGTGCGGGATGCGGCACCGCAGGTGCCCAGACATGCACAACCACATCACCTTCGTTCCAGGAAAGGACCCTCCATGAACGAGCCGATCTTCGAGACGGACACCGACGACGTGCTGATGGTCGAAATCGGCGAGGCCGTCAACCTCACCGAGGGCCAGGGCAGTGGCCACAGCGAGGACAAGCGCCGCGCCTACAACAGCTGATCTGTCGTCCGCTGGTGTCGCCCGCGCACATGCCCGGGCGGCACCAGCTCCACGTCAACGTTCTCGCTGGAGGAAGTAGCGTGAGCTTCGGTGGTTTCAGTTCCATTCGTCCCAACCTGCGCCCTGACGGCGCACGTTACCTAGCACTGGCTTGCCGCACGTGGCGCCTCGGCTCAGCAACGGCACGTGCGTCGGTCACTCGGAGGCAGAACCGGATCGTCCTAGTCCTTGGCTGGTGCGGCGCCCTGGAGTCCGAAACATCAGCGCTGGCCCACGGGCAAGTCCCGTTCGACGCCACATGGCGCTGGCCAGGCATCTACACCATTGTTGAGGAAGCGGCCGGAAGCACTGTGGTGCACACCGATCCAGCCGGTGCCTATCCGATCTACGCCGCCCGACACAGCGGCACCTGGGCTTGGTCCACCTCCGCGCGCCTGCTCGCCTCCCTGATCACTGCCACGATCGACACCCAGCGACTGGCTTGCGCAGTGTTCGCGCCATCAGCTCCAGCCCTGGCCGGACAACGGAGCTTCTTCACCGGTGTGCGGCAACTGCCACCTGGTGCCCGGGTGGTGCTACCTGCGGATGGATCCGAGCCGCGCTGCGTCCCGGTGTGGCGGCCAGACCCCGCAGCCACGGGGGAGCCAGGACAGCGACTCCGCAATGCGCTCTCCTCTGCCGTGGAGCTGCGCTGCGGCATCGACCCCACCCTGTCCTGTGATCTGTCTGGCGGACTCGACTCCACCAGCATCACGGTACTCGCGGCCCTCGCGCTGCCTTCCGACCGACGCCTCACGGCTGTCACGGTCCATCCGGCAGACCGGCTGGACGGTGCGGACCTTCGCTACGCCCGGCTGACCGCAGAGCACTACGACACGCGCATCTCCCACCAGCTACAGGCGTTGACTGACCGCCACCTTCCTTACACCGGCATCACGAGCGTGCCAGGCACGGACGAACCCGCGCCATCGACCCTCACCCAGGCCCGTCTCCTTGGACAACTCCAATGGATGAGCCAGGAATTCGGCACCCAGCTTCACGTCACAGGTGACGGTGGCGACAGCATTCTATTCCAGCCCCCGATCCACCTTGCCGACCTGGTTCACCATCACCACATGCAACGGGCCGCCAATGAGGCATTTGGCTGGGCCCGGCTTCGAAGGCGCCCGGTCACACCACTCCTGCGCGATGCCATCCGCGCAGCGCTGACCAGCCGACATGCCGCTCTCACTACGCTGCCCCAGACGATCGGACAGCCAGGTCGAGATGACCACGGTCAGGTTCGATGGTTCCCGCTCCCGCCCTTTCCAGCTTGGGGTACCGGTTCGGCCCGCCGGCTACTCGCCCAAGCCGCGTTCGAGGCCGCCCAGACACCTGACGACCTACCTGACCTGGACGCTGCCGTGCGTGTGCTTGTGGACGAGATTCGTGAGGTCGCCCGTACCGCCCGAGCTGATGCAGCCCTGGCAGCCGCCGCCAGCGGTGTTGAGCTGCACAACCCATTCCTGGATGCCCTCGTGATGGATGCGGTCCTCCGGACCCCGCTCGACAAACGCCCACCCATCTATGAGTACAAGCCCCATTTGGTGAACGCCATGTCACAGCTGCTGCCGCCACAAGTCGCAGCTCGCACCACCAAAGGCAGCTTCGATGCCGACCACTTCATAGGCCTTCGGGCCAATCTGGCCGACCTGGTCCGACTGACGGACGGTCACCTCGCTGCCTACGGCCTCCTCGAGCCCGCCCGTTTCCGACAGGCTCTACGCCTGGCAGCCGCCGGCCTACCGATGCCTATGGCCACCATGGAGCAGGCGTTGACGGTCGAAGCTTGGCTCACCGCTCACCACCACTACCCACCCCGAAGTGGATCGCCGAGCCGCAGCAGGAGGAAAGCTGATGAAAGCGATGGCTCGTTACGCCGCCCCGCCGGCCCACGTCCGTGTCATCGACTTCGGCCACGCACTGGTCCTCGTGGACTACCGCACCGGCCGAGTACAGGCATTGCTGGGACGCGCAGCCGACCAGTGGCGGCAGGCGGCCGAAACATCCTGTAGCTCTGCCCTCGCCCCGGCGCTCACCACACGATTGGAAACCCTCGGGCTGCTCGTGGAGACACCCGAGCTCACGTCTTGGCGTTCTACGATCTCGGGTACGACTCCGATCACGAGCTGGGGAAGCTCCGAACACTCGGCCTCAGCTCATCGGCCACGGCTCGTCTCGCCCGGGGCAGCAGTAGCAGCCGGCGCGTCCCTTGCAAGCGTCCTCGCGGTCAGGTACGGCGGGCACCGCGACACGGCGATGCACCGCGTAATCCGACTACTCCGGCAAGTGGAGTCACCCTCGTGCCGCTCCGCCAGCGTGACCCAGGCCGAGGACGCCGTCCACGCCGTCCGGGCGGTCGGCTGGTACTCACCAGGGCGTACTGCCTGCTTGGAGGAGTCAGCGGCGGCCGTCCTCTTCCTCGCCAGCCGCCGATTGGGCGCCATCTGGTGCCATGGGGTCGCGGCAGATCCGATTCGACTGCACGCCTGGGTGCAGACTGAGGACGGCACGCCGATCGCCGAACCCGCAAGCACAGGCGCGTACACGCCCATTCTCACCATCGGAGCCCGCCATCGACAGCACCCCTGAGCCGATCCTGTGGCTCCGCGACGACACCTGCGGTCTCGGGCCGTACCGCGCCGATTTGGTGGAGACCTACTGGCGCTGGGAGCAGGATCCCGCGCTCCTGATCGGGTACGGGCGGCAGCAACCCGAGAGCCTCGAAGCCCGCACGGAGGGCATGGATCACCAATTGCGTGGCGACAACATCCGGTTCACCATCTACGACCTCACCGGGGACGCGCCTGCGCCAGCCGGGGTGGCGACGCTGCTGCCGGATCTCGCGGTGCGGACGGCTGAGTACGTTGTGATGCTCGCTCCTGAGAGGCGAGGCAAGGGGCTGGGAACTGCCGCCACCCGCCTGGTTCTTGACTATGCCTTCCACATCAGCAATCTGCGGATGGTCTGGCTCAAGGTGCTCGCGCCCAACTCTCCGGCGGTCGGGGCCTATCGGAAGGCGGGCTTTCGGGCAGCGGGGACAGTGCGGCAGGCAGGCTACTGGCTCGGGCGAGTGTGTGATGAGCTCGTCATGGATGCCTTGGTGCAAGAGTTCGAGGGGCCGTCGGTTGTGAAACGGCTGGTCTGAGGCCAAGTTGATTGTGAACTGTCCGAGGGCTACCGCGCCCTGCGCATCGCCGAACGTCACGCCGCCGAAGACATCCGGCGTCGTCCGGACATCCGGGAGCTGGTGGCCGACATGGCAGCACGCGACCGCCGCGGTGCCCTGCCGGGGCTACGCCAGTTCAGCCGTGAGTTGGGAGTCCGACCTTGAGCAAGCCGTTCCTCTACGTCGTCGTGTGCGCCTCCGGCATCGCCGACGACGTGGGCCAGCTGATCTCAGCCGCCCAAGCTGAAGGATGGGCGGTAGGCGTGGTAGCGACGCCGAACGCGATGGGGTTCATCGATCAGGCCGCCATCGAGAAGCAGACCGGCTACCCGATCCGCTCGGCCTGGCGCACGCCCGAGGTGCCGGCCTCACTGCCGCCGGCCGACGCCATCGCGGTCGCGCCCGCCACCTTCAACACGATCAACAAGTGGGCGGACGGCCATGCCGACACTCTGGCGCTCGGCATACTCACCGAGGCCTACGGCCTGGGCATCCCGGTAGCCGCCCAGCCGTACGTCAACTCGGCCCAGGCCGCCCACCCGGCCTACCCGGCCAACGTGGAGCGACTGAAGGCGATGGGCGTGCTGTTCGGCGACTACATGCCGCACGAGCCGAAGGCCGGCGGGGGGCGTGACCAGTACGACTGGAGCACACCGTTGCGCCTGCTGCGCCCGGTGCTCGAAGCCAAGACCAAGGCGTAGCCAGCCAGCTCGGGAAGGAGCAGCAGGTGGACGTGGTGGGGACCTGGACGGGCAAGTCCGCCTGTGCGCTCCAAGAGGCGCTGCGCGACACCAACGAGGGGTTCGCGGGCGGCTTGGCATCGGCCTACGGACAGTGGCAAGTTGGCACGCCGATCCGGAGCTGGTCCCCCGCACCGAGATGCGGCAGCTACTCGACCAGATCCTGGAGACCGCGCCGCCGGCAGTGCAGAAGCGGTTCGCGCTGCTGACCGCCGAAGCCAGCCCACGCAACGCGGGCCAGGCCCTGCGCGTGGCCATCGCCGTGGTGGTGCGCGACTCCGAGGTACTGCTCGTCTGCCGTCGGGACGACGAGAGCGCTGGCATCCGCTGGCAGTTCCCAGCAGGCGTCATCAAGCCGGGGGTGAATCCGGCGTCGGCAGCCGTCCGCGAGACGTTAGCCGAGACCGGGATCCACTGCGCCGTACGCCAACTCCTCGGCGGCCGACTCCATCCGGCTACCGGGGTCTGGTGCGAGTACTTCCTGACTGAGTACCTGGCCGGGGAAGCCCTGAACCAGGACACGGTCGAGAACGCCGACGTCGTGTGGGTTCCAAGAAACGCAGTGCCCGTTCATCCCCGTCGATACCATCTTCCCGCCCATCCTGGCCTCCCTGGAGGAGCCGCAGCATGACTGAGCAGATCACCGATAAGCCGGGTATCGCCGCCGCCATCGTGGTCCAGGACGGCCGCGTGCTGATGGTGCAGCGCCGGGTCAAGGAAGGCGAGCTGTCGTGGTAGTTCCCGGCCGGTGAGATCGAGCGGGGAGAGACGGCCGAGGAAGCCGCGGTCCGCGAGACCGCTGAAGAGGTCGGCCTGACGGTCAAGGCCGTCCGGCTGCTCGGTGAGCGCGTCCACCCGAATACCGGCCGGCAGATGTCCTACAGCGCCTGCGAGATCGTGAGCGGTACCGCTTCAGTGGTCGACACCGAGGAGTTGGCAGCGCTGGCCTGGGTCACCCACGAGCAGATCGCCGAGTACGTGCCGTACGGGCTGTTCGAGCCGGTGCAGCAGTACCTGGATGACGTTCTGATCGGACCCGCCACCAGCTGACCGACGAACACTCATTGCCCCCGCAGTTCTGCGGGCAATGAGTGTTCTTGTGCTGGAGCTGCGAGCCCGCCGCAGCGGGCCGAGCAAGGCGACTACCAGGAGTACGTGGTGATGCTCGCTCCCGAGCTGCGCGGCAAGGGGTTGGGAACCGCCGCTAGTGCTGTGACCGGGACGGTCCACCGTGATCGGAAGGCGGCTCGCGGGACGAGCGCGCGCAACGGCTGGTATTACTGGGGCATGCAGGAAGAGACGGCACGCTCCGCGGTCGACACGTTCATCTCCGCGTTCAACGCCTCGGACGACAGCTATGTGACTGCCCTGCTCTCCCAGGCCCTGACCTCAGACGTGGTCTTCTGGGGGCCGTTGGGTCGCAGCGAAGGAATCGCGGCGGTCGAGCGGTTCGTGCTGGACATCCGGCGCCACCCGGCGGGGACCGGCACGATGGCGCGGTGCTCAGCGGTGGACATGCCCGACGAGTGGGCCCGGTACCAGTGGGTCTTCACCACGCCGGATGGAGGCCCCCGCCTGGCGGGAACGGACATCGTCCATCTGCGGCGGAGCCGCATCGACCAGGTCATCGTCTTTGCGGGGGAGATCGAGCCGTCCGCCTCCTGAGTCGTCCTGCTGTCGCTCTCCTTCTGGTGAACTTGTCCCTTTCGGCACTCCGGGGCTGCGGTTCGCGGTCGGTCAGGCTGCGGCGTTGAGGGGGCGTCCGCCCCAGCGGATGCCCTTCTCACCGCGGATGCGGGCGCGTTCCTTGCGTCGGGCGGCAAGTACGGTCGGGGCGTTGCGGCAGGCCGGGTACCGGCTCGGGCGGGTTTGCGATGAGCTTGTCATGGATGCCGTGGCGCCGGAGTTCGAGGGGCCGCCGGTGGTAAAGGGGTTGGTGCGAGGCCGAGTTGGGTTCAGGTATTGGCATGGCCGGGGGCCTCGGGGGCGGTCCCCGGCAGGGGGGGTGTTGGGGCGGGTCAGGGCTCGGGGCTGAGCAGGCCCTTGCGGAGGGCGGCCTCGGGGTCGTCGAAGAGGGCCATTGCGGTGGGCAGCTTCAGGAAGCCGTAGCGCCGGTAGAAGGGCTCGGTGCCGGGCTTGGCGAAGAGGATGACCTTCCGGTGGCCGCTCGATCTCTCGAGCAGGTGTCTGACGATTCTGTCGCCCAACCCCAGCCCCTGGTAGTCCGGGTGGACCGCGATGTCGGCGAGGTAGGCGGTGTCGACCCCGTCGCCCAGCACCCGGCCGGCTCCGATGAGCATGTCGCCCGCATAGACGAAGCAGACGAACATGCTGTTGCTCAGGGCGATGGCCAGCGACTGCGGCGGCTTCTCGCCCATCGACACCATCTTGTAAAGGGCCGACAGCTCGGCCAGGTTGACGCGCTTGGCGTCCTCGACCCAGGTACAGTCAATCGTCTTTGCGGTCAGCGTGTTCGTGTTCATGAGTTCACGCTAGACCTGGTCTGGTACGGGGGAGAGGAACCAGAGCCATGACGGATTTGGGTACCAGAATGTCGGCTGCCGAGGTCTTGATCAGCCTTGACCGCTGCTCGCCGACGCCGCTGCGGCTCCAGTTGGAGCAGCGGCTGCGAGATCTGATCCGCGCCGGTGTGTTGACCGCCGGCACGCTGCTGCCGTCCAGCCGCGTACTCGCTGCCGACCTCGGGGTGTCCCGCCGGTTGGTGGTCGAGGTTTACGAGCAACTCGTTGCTGAAGGCTACCTTATCAGCACCGAACGCTGTGCGACCCGAGTCGGCGTGGTTGCCGCGACAACCGGGTGCGCCACCACCCAGGAACCGTGGACCCCGCGCTACGATCTGCGCCCGGGCCTTCCCGCCCTGGCGGAGTTCCCGCGCACGGCCTGGCTGCGCGCGCTCACCCATGCGGTGCGGCAGGCTCCTGACGCCGCCTTCGGCAATCCCGACCCGCGCGGCTCGGCTGTTCTACGGTGTGCAGTGGCCGACTACCTGAGAAGAGCCCGGGCGGTCGTGGCGCACCCCGACCGCATCATCATCTGCGCCGGCTTCACCCAAGCGCTGTCCCTGCTCACCAGCACACTCGCCACGCTCTCGGGGCGGCCGACCATCGCGCTGGAGAACCCCGGCGCCGCCGGCCGGGACCGCACCATCACTGCGGCCGGCGGCGACTGGGCGCTGTGCCCCGTTGACGAGCACGGCATGCAGATCGACCGACTACCGCACCACGCGCAAGCCGCCGTCGTCACCCCCGCCCATCAGTTCCCACTCGGGGCCACGCTGGCACCGCACCGCCGCACCGCGCTGCTGGACTGGGCCCGCGACGGTCGGCTGGTCATCGAGGACGACTACGACGCGGAGTTC
This sequence comes from Kitasatospora acidiphila, assembly GCF_006636205.1. Classification (NCBI taxonomy): domain Bacteria; kingdom Bacillati; phylum Actinomycetota; class Actinomycetes; order Kitasatosporales; family Streptomycetaceae; genus Kitasatospora; species Kitasatospora acidiphila. The sequence continues at coordinate 1,502,160 of NZ_VIGB01000003.1, forward strand.
CGCTTCGACCGGCAACCGGTCGGCGCGGTCCAGGGGTTGGCTCCCGAGCACGTCGCCTACGTCGGCACGGTCAGCAAGACCCTCTCCCCCGCGCTACGGCTGGGCTGGCTGGTGCTGCCGTCCGCGCTGGTCGACGCGGTGACGCAGACCAAGAAGGCCTGCGACGTCGGCAGTCCCACCCTCGACCAGCTCGCCCTGGCGCACCTGATCGACAGCGGCGCCTATGAACGCCACCTCCGGCGGATCCGCAAGCAGTACCACTGCCACCGCGACGCCCTGGTCTCGGCACTCGGCCGGCACCTGCCCCATGCGGAGATCACCGGTGTCGCCGCCGGGATCCACCTGGTCGTCCGGTCACCGGGTGCCCCGGATCCGGACCGCCTGGTGATCGCCGCCGCCCACAACGACCTTGCCATCGGCAGCATTTCCCGCTTCCTACTGGGCGAGGCCCGCGAACACGCCGACCGGATCGTCCTCGGCTACGCCAACATCCGACCGAGCGCCATCGACACCGCCGTCCGCACGCTGGCCGCCCTCGTCCGGCCGGTGGAGCCGAGCGAGGGCGGTTCGTGAGGGCGTCCCACAAGGGGGCGGGATCGAGGTCAGCTCTGCGACAGTCGGGCTGTTGACGATCCGTCAGTGACAACCCGGTTGCCCTGGGGCGGAATTGTGAGGGCGGCGGCCTGTTCCAGGCCCATGCCCTTGGTCTCCTCCGCCCAACGCACGCTCACCAGCAGGCCGATCGCCGTCAGGGCGGCGGCCAGCAGCATGGTGGGACCGATGCCGAGGCCGGTCAGGGCAACCGGGAGCAGGAAGGTGCCCACGGCCGCGCCGATCCGGCTGACCGAGGTGGCCAGGCCAACGGCCGTGGCGCGGACGGACGTCGGGAAGAGCTCGTTGGGGTACGTCCAGTCAAGGACGTTGGGGCCGCCGCACAGGAACGCGTAGGCGCAGAGGGCGAGTAGGGCCAGCAGGGCGGGGGCGGTGGGCCAGACGCCGAGGAAGACCAGCGGCACGATCATCAGCGCGAACGACCAGATGATCGTGGGCCGGCGGCCGTGGCTGTCGATGGCCCGCAGCGCTGGGTAGCAGCCGATCAGGAAGACCAGGCTGATCAGGCCGGTGCCCAGGGTGTCCATCACGGTGCCGCCGGGCAGGCCGAAGGAGCCCAGGATGGCCGGGCCGAAGGTCAGCATCGCGAACAGCGGGGCCACCTGGCAGAGGAAGAACAGCCCGCAGAACAGGGTGCGGCGACGGTAGGCCGGGCTGAACAGCACGCGCAGCGAACCGGTGTCCAGCCGTTCACCGTCCAACGCCTGGGCTCCGCCGCCGAGTTCCTCGACGGTGACGTCGCGACCGAGGTGCTTGCGCACCACCGCGACCGCCTCCTCGCCGCGGCCGTGCTGGGCGAGCCAGAGCGGCGACTCCGGCGAGCCGCGCCTGATCACCAGGAAGAACACGCAGAGCACGGCCGAACTCGCCTGCATCCAGCGCCAGCTGCCCGACCCGCCCAGCTGCAGGAACAGGTAGCCGACCACGTACGCCAGCACCGAGCCGGCGTACCAGGCGACGATCTGCTTGCCGAGCAGCCGGCCGCGCTCCTTGATCGGCAGCCATTCTGCCAGCAGGGAGGTGGCGATCGGGTAGTCGGCGGCCACCGCCATGCCGAGCACGAAGCGCAGCGCGACGATCGCCCAGACGTCCGTGGCCCAGAAGGACGCGATCGAGCAGACCACCATCACCAGCAGGTCGAGGGTGTACATCACCTCGCGGCCGATCCGGTCCGTCAGCACGCCGAACACCGCCCCGCCGACGAACATCCCGACCAGCGCCGAGGCGCCGATCAAGCTCACATCGGCCGTGCTCAAACCCAGTTCGGGGGTCATGCCGATCAGGGCCACGCCGACGATGCTGAGGATGTAGCCGTCCAGCAACGGCCCGCCGGAGCAGGCCAGTGCCAGGCGGCGGTGAAAGGCCGAATACGGTGCGTTGTCGATCACTGTGGAGGACATTCCAACCACTATGAGAACCCGAGTGTCTACCCGGCAGGGACCAAAGTCCTCGGAATTACTCACGGAGGTCCCGGGTCCGGCGATATCGCACCGCGATCTGCACCACAGCGCCACCCTGCCAAGGGATGGTGGGAGAGGGCGTGGGGCGGCCCGGATGACAACGAGCCGGGGACCGCGTGGTGCGGTCCCCGACCGTCGAATCAAGCGATCGTGCTGCGCGCCGATCAGGTGTAGCAGTAGTCCAGGGTGCTCTGCTGGCCGTTGTTGTAGGTGTTGGTGGCCCAGGTCGGGTTGCCGGCGCTGTTGTAGAAGACGAAGTTGCCGTCGTTCTGCATCACGGCCTGGCCGCCGGGGGCCGGGTTGAGGGCGCCCAGGGTGCACAGATGCCGTGTTGGCGCCGCCCAGCACATGCAGGCGGCACCTGCGCGCGGGCCGTTATCAACTAATCTGAACCGTAAGTGACTTGGCAACACATCAGGGGTTGGAGAGCAGATCGCGCAGCAGGGCCACGGTGTCCGGGTCCAGGCTGCGGCCGGTACGGCGGCTCAGGGCGTCCAACCGGTTGACGGCCTTCAGGAGTTGGTCGCGGGCGCCGGCCGAGGCGTAGGCGTAGAACAGGTCGCGGTGCAGCAGTTCGACGTCGGGGGCCACGGCGAGGCCGCGGAAGACGGCTGCCTCGGCGCTGCGGTGGTCACCGTACTGCAGCCTCCGGGCGGCCAGTTCATGGGCGGTGTCGATGATCGCGGCGAGCATGTCCTGCCGGGTCGCTTCGGCCCAGCCGTAGCCGGTGGCCGGGGTCTCGGCGAACGGGGCGCCGCGGACCAGGGCGAGGGCGTGGGCCAGGGCGGCGTCGGCGGTGGTGCTGGTGCTGCGCATGCCGCGCCGGTAGAGGCTGCGGAACTCGTCCCAGTCACAGGTGACCGTCGGGGCGAAGCTGCAGTTCTCCAGCTCGTCCCGACGCAGGAACGCCCGGCCGTCGGGGTCGCCGCCGAACCAGGCGGCGAGCTCGCCGACGGTGGCGGCTGCGGGGTGGTCCGGGCGGGCGTGGTCGCCCGGGTGCAGGGCCCGCTGGACGGCCGCCGGGTCGGCGCCCGGGTTGAGCGCCAGGAAGGCGGCCGCTTCGGTCAGGGCGGGCAGGTCGCCGGGTTGGGCCGGCCCGGTGGCGCCGAGCACGTCGACCGGGCCGAGCAGGCGCACCCGGGGGGTGGTGCGGATGGCGTGCGCCTCGGGCGAGCGGAGGATGGCGAGCAGGTCGTCCGCGTCGGTGCGGGCGGCCAAGGGGGTGCCACCGGGCGGGGTTCCGTCGGGCGGGGTGGGGGCGGGATCGGTGGCGGGGATCGGCTCGGGCCGGAACGGCATGCGCGGGTCGGCCGGGGGCGCCGCCTGGGCCGTTTCATGGGTGGGCACGGGCTCGGCGGTGTCGGCGGTCTCGGTGGGGACATCGACGGGCGGCGCGGCATCCGCAGGCAGCTGCGGGTCTGCGGGAGGCAGCGGCTCTGCAGGAGGCAGCAGGTCTGTGGGAGGCTGTGCGCCTGCGGGCGGCTGCGGGGCTGCGGGAGGCATGACGTCCAGGGGCGGCGGTGTCGCCACCAGCGCCGGAAGGTTCTCGATCACCGGCGCGTCCGCCTGCCGCCCCGGCCGCTTTGCGCCACCCGCACCGGCCGGGTCGAGCGAGGCGAACGGGCTGCTGCCGGTGCCGATCAGGCGGGCGATCAGCTTGGGTCCGCTCTCGGACGGGCCGTCGGGCAGCGAACCGCCCACGAAGGAGGCCGTGCCGGCGGCGACGCCGGCCAGCACCGGTACGGGCTTGGGCAGTTCGGCGGGCTCGATCTCGTCCCCGTCGTAGGTCCAGGCGGGCGCCTCCTCCTCGGCGGTTGCGGCAGTGGTGCTGAGCAACTCGCTCCAGTGGGCGAACTGTTCCTCGGTCAGCCGCTGCAACTGCACGGAGAGGTGCAGGCCGGGCAGCACGACGGCGCCGGTGCTGGGCAGCGTCCAGCGGGCGACCGGGCCGGCCCCGCGCTCGGGCGCCCGGGAGATCACGGCCAGGCAGGTGCGCGGGCGGCCGTCCAGCAGCCGTCCGAGCTCTGACGGGACGTCGCCGGTGGGCGGCTGTGCGGAGAGCACGATGTCGGGCACCCAGGCCTCGTCGGCCTCGCCGCGGCTGCGGGCGTCCCGGGGGTGCGCGGCACCGACGTTGACCAGGGCGCCGCGCGCCTCGTCGATGCGCGGGCCGAGTTCGGCGAGCGCCTCGGCGAGGGTCGGGTAGCGGTGCACCCGGTCGGCGACGGTGTCGGAGACCGGCAGTTCCTCGGGGAAGCCGATCAGGTGCAGGTTGAGGTTGTCGGCCAGCGGGCTGTGGGCGAGTTCCAGCGCAATGGTGCGCAGCACCGCCCGGGCGTCGTCGGGGTGACCGGAGAGGTGCATGAGCCGGATGGTCTCCAGGTCGGCGAGGACCGCCGCGCCGTCGGGGGCCGTGCCCAGGGTGACCAGCGCCGGGTAGGGCGCCGGGACCTTGGCGGCCTGCTCGGCGGAGAGCAGGTCGTCGGAGTCGCCCGCGCACCACCAGACGTTGGCGGCGTGCGCGGCCCGGAACGGGGCGATCGGCACGGCGGCGGCGGCCAGGTGCAGTTCGACGACGCCGCCGTTGGTGACCCGGACGGCGGCGAGCGGAGGCAGCCGCTTGCCGGTGCGGCTGACGTTGCGACCCAGGGTGCGCAGTGACCGGTTGAGCAGGTCCAGGCCGGTGCTGCTCTGCCGGGCCTTCAGTTCGGCCTCGAAGGTGGCGGCGGGCAGCGCGGGCATCGGGATCCGGCGCCGGGGGCGGCGGTTCCGCTGCTGCTGGCCGCGCCGGTGGGCCACTGCGCCGATCAGCACGGCGGCGAGCAGCACGCCGATCCCGGAGGCGGCGAGGGCGGCGGTGTAGCTGCTCTTGGCGTCCTCGACCGGCCCGCCGGGGTGGGCGGCGACCTGCGGGGGCGGGGTCAGGTGGGGGGCCGGGTGCGGCGACACGTCCCGCCCTGCGGGTGCCGACGGCGCCGAACCGCCCTGCGGGGTAGCCGAACCCGGCGCGGGCGAGCCCTGCGCGGGCTGTGCGGGCGCGGGCTGTGCGGGCGCGGGCTGGCTGGGTGCCACCGGGCTCGGAGCCGGCGCCGGCTGGGTGGGCGCGGCGCCCGGAATGGTCAGCACCATGCCGGGTTCCAGCGTGTTCGGGTCGGTCAGCTTCTCTCCATCCGGTGCGGTCACGCCCTTGTTGGCGTCGAACAGCTGCGGCCAGGCGTCCGAACTGCCCATCTCCCGCAGGGCGATGGCCGAGAGGGTGTCACCAGGCCGGACGGTCGCGGTGGCGTGCCGTGCCCCGCCCGAACCGCCCGAACCGCCCGCCGGAGCGGTCGCGGTGGTGGACGCGGGCGCGGAGGCGGCGTCGGGCTTGGCGTCGGCAGGCATCAGCAGCCGCCAGCCGGGCTGGATGGGCCGGTCCGCGTCGAAGACGGTACCGGAACCATCCATCACCCGGCCGGCGTTGAGCTTGGCGATCTCCTGCCAGCGGTCCCCCGAGCCGAGTTGGTGTTCCGCGATCGACCAGAGGCTGTCGGCCGGTCGGCTGTCCTTGACGGTGTAGGTCGGCGCCTGCGGACCGGGGTCGGCGGCGGGCGCCGCGGTGGTCGCGGCGGCCGTAGTGAGCGCGGCCTGCTGCGCGGCGGACGCCAGTTGGGCCGGTGCCGTGGCGGCGCTGAGCTGTGCCGGGCTCGCCGTCGCGGCGAACGCGCCCCCGGCCACCGGGAGCAGCGCGATCACCGCACCGACCAGCCCGCCCGCGAGCCGCTGGCTCCACCCGAAGGCCGGCAGCCGCCGCACCACCCGGCCGCGCAGCTGCGCCGGGATCTCCAGCAGCACCGACAGCGCGAAACAGCCCCAGCCGAGCCAGCCGATCGCGACCAGCGCCCAGAGGAAGAGCCGCCCGTCGTCCGGCGAGGTGAGCAACTGCCCGATGTCCTGGTGCCCGACGCCTCCCATCGCGGACACCGCCTGGGTGCCGTAGAGCAGCGCGGCGGGCACCCCGACCAGCAGCACTGCGAGCACCAGCAGCGCGCCCAGCGCGGTCGGCAGCGCGCGCATCGGGCTGCGTCGGCGGCGGTTTGGCGGGCCGACCGGGGCCGGGCGCGGTCGGCCGTTCGAACTCCCGTGTCGCCCCTGGGCCTTGGTTCGTGTCGCGGCCATCAGGCACCCCCCGCATTCTGGCCGCCGACCACCATGGTCGCGGTACCGGTTCCTTGGATCGACAGGGTGGAGACACCGAACAGCCCGAGCAGCGCGGTCCGGTAGACGGGGTGGACGACCACGGTGATGCTGGTGGCCAGCGGGGGCGGCGGTTTGGCCGGGTCCGGGGGTTCGGCGACCAGGCCCCGGTAGGCCGGATCCTTCTGCAGGAAGGCGGTGGCCGCGGCATAGGCGGCCTTGGTGTTGATCAGGTACTGGCCCTGTTTGAACAGGGTCGGCTGATCGATCTGCTGGCCGCCGACCCGGGCCGCCTCCTGGGCCATCTCGTCGGCGTTGACGATGGCCCGCAGTTCGCCGCCGCAGTCCAGCACGATGCCGAGGAACATCAGCATCATGGCGGAGCCGAGCGCCACGAAGATCGAGATGGTGCCGCGGTCGCGGTCACCCCGACGGACCCTCACGTTCCCCTCCCCAGGGCTTGGGACCTCAACTGCCCGGCCCGACGCGCTGCTACGTCGAGCGGTACTGGTCGATGACGGATCGGAAGGTCCCCTGCAACTCCAAGGCGCCGGGTACCCAAATCGGCGACAAATCATTCACCGGAACCTTGCAGGACACGTCCACCCGGACATCCTGCGGCAGCGGATCGGCCGCCAACTGTTCGACGGTGGCCGCGACCTGGAGACCGTCGCAGTGCACCCCGCTCTGGGTGAGCAGCTGGTTGACGGCGTCAGTGGCCGCGGACTGCTCGTGGCCCGCCGGGGCCAGCGAGCCTGCCCTGGCGCCGGTCCTGGCCGCCTCCTGCAGCGTCCCGGCGGTCTGCTCGGCCCGCCCGGCGACCAGGATCAGGCACAGCAGCCCCAGGACCACCGGGACCACCAGCGCCGCCTCGATCGCCAGGCTGCCGCGCTCGCCCTGCAGCAGCTTGGCGCTACCGCGCCCGGCGCGTGGCGGCCTGGCGCCGCCGCGCTCGCCGTGCGGTGGCGGCCCGGAGGGCAGGGCCGTCATGGCTGGTACCTCTCGATCGGAGCCTGGGCGGTCTGGGAGAAGGTCAACTCCCCCGGCAGCACGAACAGCGGGTGCACGGTCACGGTGACCGTGACGACGGTGTCCCCGGGCTGGCGCTTCGGCACCGTGACCACGGTGTCGCCGAGCAGCCCGTTGAAGCGCTGGAGGAACAGCTCGGCCCGGGGCTGGGCCAGGCTGTTGTCCTTGGTGCCGTAGACCCGGGCGGCGTCCGCGCCTTCGCGCGCGGCGGCCAGGGCGACACTGTCCGAGTACCAGATCAGCGCGCCTTGGACCACCAGCATCACCAGGACGATGATGATCGGGAACACCATCGCGAAGCTGATGCTGAGCACCCCTCGGTCAGTGGCTTCCTGACGTGGCGTCAGCTGTTCGCGGGGATCGGCAGGTTCTGCGGAATGTCGCCCTTGGCCTTCTGCCCGAGGGTCGCCACCGCGGCGACGATCGCTCCGGCGATCGCCACCACGACGACCACGATCAGCGCCAACTCGATGCTCAGCGCACCGCGGTCGCCCTCGGCGTGAGCCGCCTTGGCGCGGGCGGCGGTCGCCCGCAGCAGCGCCATCGCCGGCTGCAGCGGTAGGAGCAGCGACACCAGGAACAGGCCCGCCAGGGCACGCAGGTTCTTCATCAGTGGATCTCCTCGGGAGGGGGGACGTCGGGGGTCGGGACGTCTCGGCGCTGAAGTCCGCGCGAGCGGACCGAAGTTCAGAAGACATGGAGCATCTGGTAGAGCGCGGGGTAGGTGATCAGCACGGTCATCAGCATGGTGAGCGCCGCACCGGGCGCCACCATCTGCTCACTGGTGGCACCGGCCTTGGCCAGGTCGTCGGCGAGCAGCTCGTCACGAAGGCCCTTGGCGCGGGCCCGCAGGGTGTCGTAGACGGCGGCGCCGTCACTGCCCGACAGCCGCATGATGTCGGCCACGTCCTGCAGTTGGGGCAGGCCGAGCTCGCCGGCCAGCGCCTCCAGCCCCTCCCAGGGCGGCACCCGGTCGGTGGCGGCGCGCTCCAGGGCGTCCTGGATCCGGCGGAAGACGGCGCTGCGGCCGACCACCGCCGCCCGCCGCATCGCCTCGGCCGGGCCGTGGTCGGAGGCCCGTTCCAGCGCGACCAGTTCGAGGTAGGCGGAGATCGCGTGCAGATACTCCGTCCTGGCCTCCTTGGCCTCGCCCTGCACGATGCCGTCCGGCAGCAGCCAGCCGCCGACGGCCAGCGCCAGGCTGAGCACCACCGGCAGCGCGACCGGCGGGCCGAAGCCGACGAACGCCGCCATCGCGGTGAGGTAGGCCGGCAGCAGCAGGCCGATCAGCGCGAACAGCAGCTTGTGGGCCATGAACCGGGCCGGGCTGCGGCCGATCAACGCCAGTGACTGGGTGGGCAGTCGGGCGCCCACCAGGCCCAGCGCCTTGCTGCCGAGCCGGTCGTACCAGCGCTCGTCCTCGGCCTCGGCGCCGGGCCGCGGCGAGCCGGGAGCGCGGTGCAGCCGGTCCAGCGCCGTGCCCAGATCCGGTGGTGCCGGCCGCAGTTCGGCGATCAGCAGGGCCAGGCCGGCGGCCGCCGCGATGCCCGCCAGCACCGCCCAGGGCGAGATCATCGGACCTCCCCGACCGGTTCGGCCACCGGCTCCTCGGCCGGCGCGGGCAGCGCGGCCACCTGGCTGCGCCGGTCCGGCTCCAGCAGCCGGGGCAGCGGCTTGCCCGCGGCCAGCGAGCGCATCCAGGCGATCACCCCGATGAACGCCAACCCCAGTACGGCCAACACCAGTTGGCCCTGGACAGTGCCGTAGGGCGCGGTGTAGCGGGAGTTGAGCGAGCCGACCACGACGACCAGTAGGATGATGCTGACCAGCCAGCGGACCGTGGTGCGGTGCTTGGACCGGTCGGCCTCGATCGTCCGCCGCTGGCGCACCTCCTCGCGGACCGACTCGGCGAGGTCGGCGAGCGCCCGGGCCAGCCCGGGTCCGCTGTCGCCGGCCCGCAGCAGCAGCGCGGCGAGCACCTTGTCGGCGGTCGCGTCGGCCAGCGTGTCGGCGAAGGCGCGCAGTGCGTCCTCGACGCGCCAGCGGGCCTGCAACCGGGCGGCCAGCTCGTCCACTTCGCCCTGCAGGGCGGCCGGGGCGGTGCGCCGGCTGGTGACCAGCGCCTGGGTGAGGCCGGTGCCGAGCAGCAGCACGTCGGAGAGCCGCTGGGTCCACTCCGCGAGGCCTTCCAGGCGACGGATCTGCCGGTGGTCGGCACGGGTGACCGCGAACAGCCAGGGCAGCCCGAAGACCAGCGCGGGGCCCAGCAGCACGCTGAGCGGGATCCCGCTGAAAAGCCAGGCGAGCGCGGCGGTGATCAGTGCCAGCGCAGCCTGGATCCGGCGCAGCCGCAGGGTGCCGCGATCGGGCGCGCCGGTCGTGCCGTACCAGAGCAGCCGCATCCGCAGGGTCAGCCGGCCCGGCGCGCCATGGCCCGCCGGCGTGCCGGCGGAGCCGCGCAGCCCGACCAGGAGAGCCACCAGGCCACCCGCGATCAGGACGCCGCACAGGGCGAAGAGCAGCATCACCGTTCCTTGAAGTGGATGTGACGGGACATCAGAGGAGGTTTCACCGGGCGCCGCCGATCCGCAGCGACAGCGGCGCGGCCCAACTCCCGTACCCGGACTGCAGCAGACCGGCGTCGAAGCCGGCCCGCCGAAGGTCGTCCAGGCAGTTGGGCGGAGTGTGCGGCACGGCCCGCGGCTCGCCCAGGTCGGGGCGCGGGCCGAAGACGGTGTTCAGGGCCGGTCGGCCGTGCTCGCCGAGACCGGTCACCTCCATGACGTGCGAGACGAACCGGTGCCGACGGCCGCCGAGCGCCGTCTCGTCGACCATGGCGACGTGCACGATCAGGTCGACGGCGTTGGCGGTCAGCCGGTAGGCAAGTGCATCTGTCATATGTGAGCCGTATTCAAGGCAGAGTTCGGCGATGCGGTCCACCACCATGTGCGGACCGCGGGCGTGCAGCGTGCACATCGACCCGCCCTCGCCGTTGGTCATCACCCGCAGCATGGGGACGACTTCGGCGGAGCGGACCTCGCCGACGATGATCCGGGAGAGGGTCATCCGCAGCGCCGCCGGGATCAGCTCGCCGATGGTCAGCTCACCGGCCGGCTTGCCGTCGATCCGCTCGCCGTTGCCCTCCCGGGCCTCCATCGGCACCACCTGCCGCAGGTGGCCGAGGGTGTGCAGCCAGAGCTCGAACTCCGACTCCAGGGTGCCGATCCGCTCATCCGGCGGGATCTCGGCCGCCATCGCCCGCAGCAGGCTGGTCTTGCCGACCCCCTGGGTGCCGGTGATCATCACGTTCTTCCGGGCCCGGATCGCCGCGGCCAGGAAGGCGGCGATGGTCGAGTCCACGGTGCCGAGGTCGACCATGTCGGCGAGGGTGGCCGAGGCGACCCGGTGCCGGCGGATCGCCACATACGGGCGGGGCGTCACCTCGGTCATCGCCTGCAGGCGCATGCCGCCCTCCAGGCGCAGCGCCAGGGTCGGGTTCGCGGTGTTCAGGCTGCGCTCGCCGCCACCGTGCTGGCGGGCCAAGTCCTGGAGCAGCTCGATGAGTTCGGCATCCGAGTCGGCGACAGGCGGAACCTGGCTGAGGGGCTGGTGGACGCGCGAGATCCAGACGTCGTCACAGCCGTTGATCAGGATGTTCTCGATCTCCGGGTCGTCCAGGTAGGGCTGCAGGCGGCCGGCCCGGAACAGCAGGTCGTAGACCGCCTCGGCCAAGGCCCGGTCCTGCTCCCTGGTCGGCGCCACGCCATGGCTCTGCGCGAAGGCATCCGACCAGCGGGCCACCGCTTCCTCGATCAGCGCCCGGCCGCGCTGCCGCCGGGTGGCGCGGTCCACCTCGCTGCCCTGACTGACCGTCAGCTGGGCGAGCTGCTGGTGGAGTTCGATCGCCACCCGGCGCTTGAGCTCACGGGCCACCTGCGGATCCACGGTCGGCGGCGCGGGCTTGGCGCTCCACGGGTCGGGGGCGGGCAGCACGGGCAGCGCCGTGGCGGAGCCGGGAGCCGGGGCGGCGGGGGCGGGCGTTGGGGCAGGTTGGGGCCAGGGGTGGGTGATCCGGGTCGGCTGCGGGCCGGCCGGCGCCACGGTCCACGGCTGGCCGCCGCCCGGGCCGGTGAACTGCCCGGACGACCGCACCGGCCCGTGGACCACCGGACCGGGCGGGACGCCGGGGGCGGTAGGGGTGGGGCCGGGTGCCGGCAGCCGGTACTCGGGCTCCGCGTCCTCCGGCTCGACCGACCACGGCAGGCCCGCCGGGTCGGCGGCCGCACGGTCACGCATGGGGCTACCGCGCACGGAGCACCTCCCCTTGAGTCTCGGTCTCCTCGGTCGGCGCCGGGAACGGTTCGGGCGCCGCCGGGTGCGGAGCTATCCCGGCGAGCGACGGCGCCCCGGCGGTAGGCGGCGGGTACGGCACCGCCGGGTGCGGGGCCACCCCGGCGAGCGGCGGCGCCCCGGCGGTAGGCGGCGGGTACGGCACCGCCGGGTGCGGGGCCACCCCGGCGAGCGGCGGCGCCCCGGCGGTGGCCGGCGGGTACGGCGTCGCGCCCGGTCGTACCTGCACCGGTCCGGCCTGCGGCACGAACACCTGCCCGGCGGGCGAGGCGAATGCCTGCCCGGCGGCCGGAACCCCCGGCACCAGGCCGGGCGGCACCGGCGTGAGCTCGGCCGCGCCACCGGTCGGCACGGCGGCGCCGTCCAACCAGGAGCGCGCGGCCGGCTCCTCGGCCCGGGCGGGAGCGGGCGGCGGCTCCAGGGCGTAGTCCCCCACCACCCGGGCGAGTCCCGCTATCCCGGCGTCGCGACCCTGCGGGGTGGCGGCGGGCTGCTCCTGGCCGCCCCGCACCGTCGGTGCCCAGCCGTCCGGCCACGCCTGCTGCCGCAACGCGGTGTCCATCGCCTCGGCCTCCGGAGCCCGGCGGGCGCCTCCGTCCAGCCACGCCTGCTGCCGCAGCGCCGTGTCCATCGCCTCGGCCTCCGGAGCCCGGCGGGCGCCTCCGTCCAGCCACGCCTGCTGCCGCAGCGCCGTGTCCATCGCCTCGGCCTCCAAGGCCCGGCTGGCGCCGCCGTACGGCGGCGCGACGGCCGGCTCCCCCGTGGCGGCGTCCGTGGTGCCCGGCACCGGGCCGCCCCAGCCGTCACCCGCGCCAGCCCCCGCCGCATGGCCCGGCTCGGGCTGCCGATAGCCCCCGGCCGCCGCATAGCCCTGATAGCCCTCCGACGGCTCGGGCTGCTGATAACCCCCCGCCGCATAGCCCTGAAAACCATCCGACACCTCGGGCGCATGGGCCACGGGCTGCGGCTCGCCCCACGCCGGGACCTGCGGCTGCTCTCCCCACCCGGGGGCCTGCCGCAGCTGCGGCGCCTCCCACTCCGGGCCCGCGCTCGCCTGCGCCGGCGTCAACCGCCGCCGCCGCTCCTGCGCCACCGCCAGTAGCCGGTCCGCGACCGTCCGGGCGGCCCGCATCAGCTCCGATCTGATGAACCGCCGGTCCGTGCTGTCCCCGCCGTCCGAGAGCACCCGGGCGGGCCGCGGGGCGTACGGCAGCTCGCCGTGCACGGGCAGTTGCAGCTCTCGGGTGACGTCCGCGGCGGGGTACGGCCCCTCGGTGACCAGCAGCAGCCCCAGCCCGTCCGCGCCGTTGCCGGCGGCGGCCAGGTCCTCGCGCAGCGCGGCGAGGCGCGGGCGGGCCGTGCTGAGGCCGCGCAGCGTGGTGCGGATGGTGGCGGCCACGCAGTCGGCGCGCCGGGCCAGCACGGCGCCCGGGCCGTGGGCGCCCGAGCGGCCGAGGTCGAGCAGCACGTCGTAGCCCTGGGTGTGCAGCCCGCGCAGCATCTCCACCAGCGGCTCCCAGGTGTAGGCGAGCCCGGCGGCCTGGGCCGGGTCGGTCAGGCCGGGCAGCAGCAGGCGGTCTCCGGTGCCACCGGGCGAGACGTCGATCAGCTGTTCCCAGAGCGCCTCGGCGAGCAGCCCGCGCCGGTCGGCGACGGCGAGGTTGCGCAGCCCGTACACCGCCTCGACCCGGCCCTCCAGCGCGCCGGCCAGTGCGGCCCCGCCGTCGGGGTCGCACTCGACCAGCAGCACCTTGCGTCCGTCGGCCAGCGGCCAGGCGAGCAGCAGGGCGAGCGCGGAGGTGGTGGCTCCCGGCGCGCCCAGGCCGCCGACCACCGCGATGACGGCCATCAGGCGCTCCCCGAGGGGCTGGCGGCCGGGCTGGGGACGGAGCTGGGGGCCGCGCCGCCCGCCTTGGGCGCCAAGATGATCTGGAACTTGCCGCCGGCCGCCCACTGGGCCAGCTTGACGGCGTCGGCGGGCGGCACCGCCACGTCGATCACCTGGTTGTCGCCGCCCTTGCCGGTCTGGGCGACCACCGCGTTCATGGTCTGCGGCGCGCCGCCGCCGCTGTCGCCCAGCTGCACGATCTCGATCTGCTGTCCCAGTTGCAGGCCGACGGCGGGCAGTTGGCCGGCGTGCACGGGCAGGCCGACCTCCTGCATGCCGGGCTGCACCACCAGCGCGCCGGTGAGGTCGGCGGCCAGCAGCAGGGTGCCGCGGTGCAGGTCGGTGGTGGCGCGGCGGCCGACCGCCCGGCTCAGGTCGGAGGCGCTGATCGGGGCGAGCGCGGGATCGCTGGCGATCCGGGCCACCACCAGGTCCTGCGCGGTGAGGGGTTGCCCGTACGGCACGTCACGGGCCAGCGCCAGCACCGCGATCCGCTGCCCGGTGCTGTTGTAGAGCACCGCCCCGCCGAGCCCGCCGGCGGCGATCAGCGCGATGGACATCGCCAGCACCGCCGGTCGCCGTCGGCGCGACCGCAGTGAGCGCGACGGCGCGGTGGGACGGCCGCCGTCGCGGGCCGAAGCGGCGGCGGTGCCGAGGGTCGGCGTGGTGCGGCTGTCCATCGGGCGGCGGCCTTCCTCACGTACGCAGCCGGGCGGTTGTCCCGAACTGACGGTCAGAAACGGTTAGTTGAGCACCTGGAGCTGGTTGACCTGGAGTTGCACGGGCAGGCTGGCGACCTCGAGGGTCAGCGGGTCCCAGGGCGCCGGGCCGTTGGGGTTGTTGTTGTCGACGGTGGTGACGGTCCACGTCTCGGTGGCCACCGGCCAGTACCCGCCGCCGGGGGACGGTGCGGCGCTGGGTGCGGGCGCACCGGTCGGGGGCGCGCCGTTGGCGGGCGAGATCGAGCCGAACCTCCAGTAGCAGGCGCCGGCGGGCGGGTTGTTCTCCATGCCGTCCGCGTACGGCACGCCCGGGCCGTTGCAGTCCGCCTCCGCCTCCTTGCCGTTGGCCTGGTAGCCCATGTCCCAGGCCACCTTGGTGAGCGTGGCGGTGGCGGTGACGCTGATGCCGTTGAGGTTCACGGTCTGGCTCTGCGGGCCGATCGTCTCCGGGTCGGGTGCGTCCGCGGTGCCGTGGTCGTACCAGAGGAAGACGGGGACCGTGACCAGGGACTTGCCGGTGGGGGCGGTGTGGATCACGGGGCGGATGAACTGAAGCTTGCCGATGGCCATTTGGGCCACCGTGCCGGGAGTCGGGGCCGGAGTGCCGGCGTTGGGGGCCTGGGCGAGCCAGCTGATCGTCGAGTACGTGGGGTTCCCGTTGGCGTCCCAGCAGGACTGCAGGTAGGGGGTTTTGCCCGGCTGGGACGGCTGCCCCTGCAGGGCCGGATCCGAGGGGTCGAGCGCCTTGAAGTAGCAGCCCTGGCCGCTGTCACTGCTGTTGTCGAACCACCCCAGGTCAGGGTCCCAGCACGGCTTCTGGATGCCCTTCCAGGAGCAGACCGGCTCGCCGCCCCCACCGCTGGAGCCGTTGTTCCCCTGCCCGCCGCCGGGTGAGCCACCGCTGCCCGACTGGGAGAGTTCCACGCAGATCGCCAGCACCAGGCACTGGTTGATGCCGCCGGTCGGTGCGTCCGCCCGCGCCGGAATGGTGGCGCCGGCCAGCAGGCCGGTCAGCAAGGCGAGTAGTCCGAGGTGTCGTCGCAAGGTCCTCAGCATGTCCGACCCGTCTCACGGTTGAACTCGAAGACTTTCCAGAAGGCGCCGCTGCTCCGCAGCACGGCGGTCGCCGGATACCGGGTCAGGCGCTGTGGCGCGTCCTTCAATGATCCGGTAGTCGCATCGGCCTGGTGCCAGCCGCTGGCATCCACACAGTCGGAGATTACCGCTGTCTGGGAAGTGCCGCTGAGATCAAGACTCTTGACAACAGGATCGAGCACCGGCTGACCGGTCATGACCATTTTGGCGCCTTGCAGCGAACGTAAACTCATAAGAACGTTCGCCAGCGCCACATCGGCGGAGTACACCCGCACCTGGGCCCCCTGGGGATCGCCCCCGGCATACGCCTTCACCTGCGCCGCCCACCAGTCCTGATAGGTCTTCAGCACCACCCGACCGACGGCCTCCTGCGGGCCGCTCGTCGGCGCTTGAGCCCCCCCGCCCGACGCACTGGTCGAACTGCCCGCACCGGGCCCTGTCGAAACCCCGTTCCCCCCACCGGTTTCGCCGCCCCCAACCGTCCCATTGGTACCAATCACCCCACTGGGATCAGCGCTTGACAAATGACTCGCGCTCCCCGCGCCGCCCTGTGCGCAGGCCGCAGTGAAAAGCAGCAGCGCCGCACCGACCCCGATCGCCCGTAGACGTACCCGTAGGCGTAACAAAGCCCTGCCACGGCCCATAGCCCCACCTAGTCGCGACTGCCCGACAGCTGGCCGGAGTTGGCGGCGTCCCTGCTTGACCGAAAGGCGCCGTCCGTTGCCGAATTGCGATGTGAGGCAGATTGTTCGCCACCGCACCCGCCCGCGGCAACACCTCGGGGCTCTGACCTTAGTCGGAACCCGGATCCGTTGTGGTGTTTTCGCGCCACAGAACAGCCAACAGTTCTTCAGAAACCGACAATCCGGCCAGCGCACCCCGCACCGCCGCCCGATTTCGGAGCAACAACCGGCCACCCGAAGGAGGGACGAGCAGTCTGCCCGGGATGCCTGACGCCAGCTCACCCCAGGCGAGTTCGGCGGCCACCGCGTCCTGCATGTCCGCCGGTCCGACGGCCGGCGGAGCCGTCGGCACCCCGCGCTCCAGCACCCGGGAGAGGGCCCAGCTGAACGATCCCTCACCGCCGGGCACGGTCGCGGAGCGGCTGCGGCGGCCGGTCGGGAACGGGCCGATCCGGCCCCAGAGCGGCACCCGGGAGTGGGTGAGCAGCTCGCCCACCTCCTGGGAGCCGCCGGAGAGCAGCGCCCAGGTGTCCGGGCGGGCCACCACGTCCACCAGCAGCAGCGCCTCCGCCTGGGTGCCGTGCACCATGGTGCTCACCACCCAGTCCCAGGCCAGGCCGCGGCGGTAGGCGTTCTCGGCGGTGCTGCCGGCGGTGACCAGCGCCAGCCGGCGCCCGCGCGGGTCGGCGACCAGCTGGCCGAGCAGCCCGACCACCAGGTGGCGCCCCTCCTGCCGGGCCGCCGCCCGCAGCGCCGTCAGCATCGCGTTGGCGTCCGCCTCGGGCGGCACCACGGTGACCCGGCAGCCCCGGCTGCCGGTGTCGAAGCAGACCGGCGGCAGCGCCCGGGCCAGCGCCTCGGCACCGAGGGCGGCCTGCCCCGAACCCGCGAAGGCCTTGTCCGGCCCGCCGTCGGCGCCGATCAGCACCAGGTCGACGCCGCTCGCCGCTCCCGGAGCCCCCGCTGTCCCGGCCGCCCCAGAAGTCCCAGAAGTCCCCGCCGTCATCCGCCCGTACCCCTCGTCACCGTGTCGCCGCCGTTCGCCGGCACTCCGTCGTCCGGCACTCCCTGTGTTCTCCGGTCCGCTCCGGGACCATGGGCCCTACTGTCCCCCGCCGCGCTGGGCGCACCATCGGGTTATGGACCGTGTCGACCGTATCGAGGATCTGGGCGAGGCCGAGTGCCTTCGGCTGCTCAGCACCGTGCCCATCGGCCGGGTGGTGTACACCGAGCACGCGCTGCTGCGGGTGGTGCCCGTCGAATTCCAGGTCGAGGCGGACGGGCGGCTGCTGCTCGCGCTGGTGCCGGACGGCGCGGCGGCCCGGGCGCTGCACGGCGCGGTGACGGTCTTCCAAGCCGATCGACTGGACGAGGCGAGCCGCACCGGCTGGAGCGTGGTGGTGCACGGCCGGGCCGAGGTGGTCCGCGATCCGGTGGTGCACGCACGGCTGCTGCGCACCGGCCTGCGGCCCTGGGCGAGCACGGCCGAGCCGCTGTTCGTCCGGCTGACGACGGACCTGGTGAGCGGCCGACGCCTGCACGGCAGGGCCCTGTCCGCGACTGCTTCCGGCCCAGGGAACAACTGACCGACCGGTAGGACTACGCTCCCCAGCACGGGTGGTAGGCCGTCCGCCCGTCCGTGCCCCCGACCGGCCGTGGAGCGCTCCATGACGTCCTTCGCCTCCCTCGACGAGCTGACCGCGGCGGTCGGCACCGAGCTCGGCACCAGCGCCTGGCACACCGTCACCCAGGAGCAGGTGAACCTGTTCGCCGAGGCCACCGGGGACCACCAGTGGATCCACGTGGACCCGGAGCGCGCCAAGGAGGGCCCGTTCGGCGGCCCGATCGCGCACGGCTACCTGACCCTGTCGCTGATCCCGCTGCTGGCCAAGGAGTGCTACAGCGTCGGCGGGGTGCGGATGGCGGTCAACTACGGCTCCGACAAGGTGCGCTTCCCGGCCCCGGTGCCGGTCGGCACCCCGGTGCGGGCCACCGCCGAGCTGCTCTCGGTGACCGAGGTGCCGGGCGGGCACCAGGCGGTGGTGCGGTTCACGGTCAGCAGCGAGGCCAGCGCCAAGCCGCACTGCGTGGCCGAGACGATCACCCGCTTCTACCTCTGACCCCTCTCCGAGGGCACCCGACGGTGCGTCAGGCGCGCACAACTGACGCACTGTCGGTCCGGGCACGCCCGAACGGCGGTCGTCCCGCGCATCTACCGCGCCCGAACGAGGGCCCTTCGGTACGCTGCGGACGAGATGGTGATCGTATCGAGCGGCTGCCGGACGTCACGGCGCGGCTCCGTTCGCCGCGCCGCCGTCGACGTCCACGCGTCTTGGAGGTGCTGTGCTCGGCTCCGCTCCCGACTCTTCTCCGATCACCCGGCTTCGCGACCTGACGGCCGCCGGCTGGCGGCGAGTGCGGACGGACGCCTTCGGCGCCGAACCGACCGGCGCGCGCCTGGCCCGGATCCTGGCCAGCCCCAACTTCGTGGACGGCGCCTTCCGCAACCCGGTGCCGACCCGCCGCGTGGTCTATGAGCGCTCGCCGCTGGAGATCACCCGGGCCCAGCTGGCGAGCAACCGCGCGCGCCGGGCGCCGGCCCGCCCGATCCCGGTGCACCGGCTGCGGTCGGCGGAGCTGGCGGAGCCGCCGGCCTCGGGGCTGCGGCTGAGCTGGCTCGGCCACGCCACCGTGCTGGCCGAGCTGGACGGGCGGCGGGTGCTGTTCGACCCGGTGTGGGGGCTGCGCTGCTCGCCGTTCCCCGGGATCGGTCCCAGGCGGCTGCACCCGATGCCGATTCGGATCGCCGACCTCGGCCCGGTGGACGTGGTGGTGGTGTCGCACGACCACTACGACCACCTGGACATGACCTCGATCCGGGCGCTGATCGGCAGCGGCGCGCAGTTCGCGGCCCCGCTGGGGGTCGGCGCGCACCTGGAGCACTGGGGCGTGCCCGCCGAGCGGATCACCGAGCTGGACTGGTGGGAGTCGGCCGAGGTGGCCGGTCTCACCCTGACCGCCACCCCGGCCCGCCACTACTGCAGTCGCGGTCCGCGGACCAGCAGCCACTTCCTCTGGGCGTCCTGGGCGGTGGCCGGGCCGCAGCACCGGGTCTTCCACAGCGGCGACACCGGCTACTTCCCCGGGTTCGCCGAGACCGGGCGGCGGCTGGGCCCGTTCGACGCGACCATGGTGCAGGTCGGCGCCTACAGCCCGTTCTGGCCCGAGGTGCACATGACCCGGAGGAGGGCGTGCAGGCGCATCTGGAGCTGCGCGGCGAGCTGCTGCTGCCGATCCACTGGGGCACCTTCAACCTGGCGCAGCACGCCTGGGAGGAGCCGGTGGAGCGGACCCTGGCGGCGGCCGCGGTGCTCGGTGCCGAGGTCGCGGTGCCGGTGATCGGGCGGCCGTTCGAGCCGGCCGCGCCGCCCGCGCTGGAGCCGTGGTGGCACGCGGTGGCCGCGCCCGGCCTGCCGGTTCCGGTGGACGGGCTGGCGCCGGCGGACGCGGAGTCGGCGCTGGCGGCGGCCGGGCGGGAGGACGAGGTCCCGGCCTGACGCGCTTTGGCTACCCACCAGTAACCAGGGTGGGATGATCTGCCAGTATGTCGGGATGACGATCGACGCGCCGGCCCGGGAGCAGCATCCGGGTGACCCCCAGCCCGTGCCCTTCCAATCCCTGCTGCGGATCGAGGAACTGGACGAGAACCTCTACCGCGGCTGGTGCCACGCCGGCGCCCCGCTGCGGGCGTTCGGCGGCCAGGTCGCCGCGCAGGCCCTCACCGCGGGCGGTCGCACCGTCGACCCGGCACGGCACGTGCACTCGCTGCACGGCTACTTCATGCGGCCGGGCGATCCGCGCCGACCGATCGTCTACCAGGTGGAGCGCCTGCGGGACGGCCGCTCCTACGCCACCCGCCGGGTCACGGCGGTGCAGCGCGGCGAGGCGATCTTCACGCTCTCCGCGTCGTTCAAGGTCCTGGAGACCAGCCGCGAGCGCCAGCGCACCATGCCGCCGGTGCCGGGCCCGGAGGGGCTGGAGGACCCGTTCCCCACCTGGGCCGCGAACGACCCGGACGACTTCCGCAGGGCCCTCGGCTACCACTCGCTGGAGATCCGGTTCGTGCCGCCGGAGGCACCGGGCATGCCGCCGGAACTGCCCGGGGTGCCGCAGCAGTTCGTCTGGCTGCGCACCGGCACGCCACTGCCCGCCGACGACCCGCTGATCCAGACCTGCGCGCTGACCTACCTCTCCGACCTGACCCTGGCCTCGACCACCGCGCTGCACCTGCAGAAGCACGCCTTCCAGCGCACCGATCCGACCAAGGTGTCGCTCGCGTCGCTGGACCACGCGATGTGGTTCCACCGCCCGATCCGGGCCGACGAGTGGGTGCTGTTCGCCCAGCGCAGCCCGTCGGCGTCGGACGGGCGCGGGCTGGCGCTCGGCGAGTTCTACGACCGCGACGGGGTGCTGGTGGCCTCCGCCGTCCAGGAGACCCTGCTGCGGGAGCTCAGACACACGGGCGACTGAGGCGGCCCCCGACAGCGGCGGGCCTCATGGGGTGCCGACCCCCGCCGTGCGGTGGCGGGGGCCGGCGGAGCGGGCCCGGCAAGCTGCCGCCACGCTGGCGAAATGACGCAGTGAACGCCGGACTTGCCATGATCCGTTTCGATGTGTGCCACCTGGGCTGCGTTCATCCCGGTGTCGTCATCGTTTAACACCGGAGTGGAATGCTCCTCATCATGGACGAACCGCGCTTCCCCGACCGCTCGCCGCTGAGTGGTCACGACCCCGTTGACCAGGTGCGCTTTCCGCTGCCCAAGCGCCACCGCCGACTGCTGGCGTGCGCCGCGGTGGCCGCCTCGGTGGCGCTCGGCGGCCTCGGCGTGGGCGCCACCGTGGAGACCGTCGGGCACCAGCAGGTCTCGGTCAACGCGGGCGCGGCGCACTGATTTTGACGTTCCGTCAAGCAGTAGTACTGGCGACCCTGACGTTCCGTCAGGCAGCCCTCCTCAGCGACGGGAATGCCGCCCCGTCCCGCCCGCCGGCAGCTCGCCGAGCTCCGCCGCGTAGCGGGCGGCGGGCGCCAGCAGCCGCCAACCGCCCCGGCCGGCCCCGGCCGCCGGGGCCGGGGCGATCAGGCCCAGGTGGTGCAGCAGCTCCAGCACCTCGCGCCGGAACGCGGCGCGGTCCGACAGATGGGCCCGGCGCTCGGCGTCGCCCCCCGACTCCTCCGGGTGCCACTCGTCGGCGACGTCCCCGAGGATCCCGTCTATCAGCGCCTCCGCGATCGGCACCCCGACCTCCGCCGGCTCGCCCGGCAGCGGCCGCAGCTCCTCCACCAGGCGCTCCACCAGCAGCAGCGCCGCCTCCGCCAGCGGCCCGGGGCCGGGCAGCCTGAGGTCGGTCAGCTCGCCGGCCGGGTCGAGCAGCGCCACGCCCTCCGTCCGGATCTCGGCGACCAGGCCGAGGAAGTCGGCGAACAGCTCCGCCTCCCGCTCCCGGGCCTCCCAGAGCCACTCATGCTCCAGCCCGGTGAGCTCCTGCACCAGCAGCACCGGGGTCTCGGCCAGCCGCCGGCGCACCGCGACCGGGATGGTGGTGCGCGGCACCGGCGGGTCCTCCGGCTGGGCCGGCCGGCAGGCGGCGGCCAGCGCGGCGGCCAGCGCATGGTCCGCGCCGTGCCAGGCCTCGGGCAGGTCGGTGATCGCCCGCCACTCGGTCAGCTGGGCGACGGCGGCGGCCAGGTCGGCCGTCTCGACGGTCAGCGACTCGGCGGCGCAGGTCTCAGCGATCCGGGTGGCGAGCTGGCCCGGGGGCCAGCGGTCCGGGCCGAGCAGCACCACCGCGAGGGCCGCCGCGAGCGCCGCATAGCGCCGCGGCGTGCCCGGGGCGCCCGCCAGCAGCAACTGGCGTCCGGCACCCGGGCCGAGCTCGGCCTTGACCAGCCGGGCGAAGCCGTCCCCGGCGATCAGCGGGTAGCCGAGCAGCTCGGCGAACCGCTCGGCGAGCCAGGCGACATGACGGTGGATCAGGGCGAATGCCGGTGCGTCGGCGGTCACCAGCGGCTGGGCGAGCAGTAGCCGGGCGGCGGCGCGCCGCTCGGTGGCCTGCACGGCGCTGGCCTCGCGCTTGCGGTGCCGTCCCGCGCTGCCGCGGACGGCCGGTACGGTGCCCGCGGAGGCCGGGCGGCGGCCCCGCCGGGCCCGGGGCAGCGGTTGATGGACCGTCGGGCCGTGCCACCAGCTGACCGCCGGCAGATCGGCGGCGGCCGGCGCGGGGGCGGTGCCGAAGTGCCGGGCACCGTAGAGGCCGAACGCGTCGGTGAACAGCTCGTGCGCCTGGCACGGCTCGCAGGCGGCGAACCGGCGGGCCAGCAGCAGCAGCTGGTCGGCCTCGGGCTGCCGGCTGCGGGTGGGCTCGGCGGCGGGGGCCGCGAACTCGGTGCGCCTACGGAGGGTCATGGTACCGCCGGGCAGTTCGGTGCCGTGCAGCGCTCCGCCCCCGTTCACGCGCCCCTCCGCCGTGCCGCCCGTCTCGCCTGCCGTCTTGCCTGCCGCCTTGCTGCGGGAGCCACCGATGACTCCCGACGGGACAGCCTAAGGCACCTGACGGGGCGCCCGTGGACGACGCGGGTCGGTGCGCCCTCTACGCGTCGGTAACAATGTCTTCCGGCCGACCCGCCACGTCAATTATCGTGCCGTAGTTCCCGTACCAACTCACGCCGGAGATCCGTTGTCCCGGGATCCCCGTCCTCAGCCCGGAGGGCATCAGCGCATGTTGCACAGCCTCACCACCAGCGGCCGTCTCGCCGGGCGGGCCCGCGGCCTGTTCTCCGCCTTCGCGGCGACCTCGGCCGCGCACCTCGGCTCGCTGCTCACCGGCACCTCGGTGGCCGAGCAGGCGACCAAGCCCGCCCTGATGCCGCTGCTGGCCGCGCACGCGGTCGCCACCGAGGGGCCGACGCCGTCGCTGCTCACCCCCGCGCTGGTGGCCAGCGCAGCGGGCGACGTGCTGCTGCAGTTCGACTCCGAGCCCGCGTTCCTGGCCGGTATGGGCTCCTTCGCGGCGGCACACGTGTGCTACATCGCGATGTTCGCCAAGCAGGGCGCGATGACGGACCGTCGGCGGCTCGCCATCGTGGCGGCCGGCTACGCGCTGGCCTGGGCGGTGCTGCTCAACCAGCTCTGGCCGGGGCTGGGCGCGCTCAAGGTCCCGGTGGCCGGCTACAGCCTGCTGCTGGCCAGTACGGCGGTGGCCTCCACCGGCCTGGGCGTGCGGGCCAGCCTGGGCGGCGGGCTCTTCCTGCTCTCCGACACCCTGATCGCCACCCGCCTGGCCGGCTGGAAGCAGCTCCCGGGCCACGAGTTCTGGATCATGTCGACCTATCTCGTGGCCCAGTACCTGCTGGCCACCGCCGCCCTCAAGGCGGAGGCCCAGCGCGCGCAGTGACTAGAGGTCGAGCTAGAGGTCGAGGTCGACCACGACCGGCGCGTGGTCGGAGGTGCCCTTGCCCTTGCGGGCCTCGCGGTCGACGTAGCTGTCGCTGACGGCGGCGGCGAACGCGGCGTTGCCGTACACCAGGTCGATCCGCATGCCGCGGTTCTTCGGGAACGCGAGCTGGCGGTAGTCCCAGTAGGTGTAGGGGCGGTCGTACTTGAGGGGGCGCGGCACCACGTCGGTCAGGCCGGCCGCGCGCAGGTCGGCCAGCGCCTGGCGCTCCAGCGGGGTGACGTGGGTCTGGCCCTCGAAGGCGGCCAGGTCGAAGACGTCCTCGTCGGTCGGGGCCACGTTGTAGTCGCCGAGCACCGCGAACGGGCGCTCGGCGGCCGCGTCCTCGGCGATGTCCTGACGGAGCGTCGCCAGCCAGTCCAGCTTGTAGCGGTAGTGCGCGTGGCCCACCTCGCGCCCGTTGGGCACGTAGACCGACCAGACCCGCACCGGCCCGCAGGTGGCCGCGATGGCGCGCGGCTCCAGCTCGGGCAGCAGCGCGTCGTCCGCCTGGTAGCCGGGCTGGTTGGGCAGGCCGCGCACCACGTCGGCGAAGCCCACCTTGGAGATGATCGCCACGCCGTTCCACCGCCCGGTGCCGTGCGCCTCGGTCTCGTAGCCGAGCTCCCGCACCGCGTCGTAGGGGAAGGCGTCGGTGGCGACCTTCAGCTCCTGCAGGCAGAGCACATCGGGCTTGGCGCCCTCCAACCACTCCAGCAGCTTGGGCAGCCGCGCGGTCACGGAGTTGATGTTCCAGGTGGCGATGCGCAGGGTCACGACGAAGGCCTTAGCTAGCGGACGGAACGGACATTCAACAACTGAGGACATTGACTACCGACGGGCGCCCGGAGGTCACCCGTCCTCGAATCTACCGCCGCCCACCGACAGGACCGGTCAGGGCCGGCTCCTCAGCGGTCCAGCCGGACCACCGCCGCCGACCCGCCGCCGCGGCGCACCGGCTCGGCGGCGGCCAGCCAGCGCCCGTCCGGCAGCCGCTCCACGCCGGTGGCCCCGCCGATCTCCGGATCGAGCGTGAAGGTCTGCCCCAGCGCCTTCAGCCCGTTCAGCTCGGGCAGCGCCAGGAAGGCCGGCTCGGCCTCGGTGGCGGCCAGGTTGCGCTGGCTGGCCCGGGGCGCGGCGATCGCCTGCTCCAGGCCGAGGCCGCGGTCGATCCGGCCGAGCAGCACCTGCAGCACCGTGGCATGCGCGTCGTAGTAGACGAATTGACTTCCGATCCCCGCGCTAGGGCGCGGGGATTCCTACCACGGCCGGGTGGCCGTCTCGGTGGGCTCCTGCTTCTTCGCGCTGTGCCGGAATGGTTCCGGTCTTACCCGCGCTCGACAGGCTGTCACCGCCACTGATTGCATCGAAGGGGGCCAAGGCCGACTCCTGCTGGGCGTACCCCCCTCGGCGCCTCTCCCGGGAGCAATCAGGTGAACCCCGCGCCCCGGCGGCCCGCGCTGCCACTCGGGCGGCCCGCTCGCGCCCAGACTGGGCCGAAAGGGGACCGAGGAGAGGTGCGCGGCGGATGCGGCGGCGGTTGCGGAACGAGCAGCTGAGGCGGGACAAGGCGGCGCGGGTGACCGAGCTGCGCGGACAGCGGGAGCAGGCCCGGCACGCCGCCGTGGATTCGCGGCACCGGGAGCTGGCCGAGGGCGCCGAGGCCGGGGCCGACTACCTCGACGGGCGGCTGCCGTTCCTGGACGCGGCCAAGGGCCTGGTGCGCAAGGTCTTCCCGGACCACTGGTCGTTCCTGCTCGGCGAACTGGCGCTCTACAGCTTCATCCTGCTGCTGCTCACCGGCGTCTACCTGACGTTCTTCTTCAGACCCTCGATGGGCGAGCTGGTCTACCAGGGCAGCTATCTGCCTTTGCACGGCGTGCGGATGACCGAGGCCTACGCCAGCACCCTGCGGATCAGCTTCGATGTGCGCGGCGGGCTGCTGATCCGGCAGATGCACCACTGGGCGGCGCTGGTCTTCGTGGCCTCGATCGGGGCCCATCTGCTGCGGATCTTCTTCACCGGCGCCTATCGCCGCCCGCGCGAGGTGAACTATCTGATCGGCCTGACACTCTTCCAACTCGCCCTGGTGGAGGGCTTCGCGGGCTACTCGCTCCCCGACGACCTGCTCTCCGGCACCGGTCTGCGCACCGCCCACGGGTTCATGCTGGCCGTCCCGCTGGTCGGCACCTACCTCGCATTCTTCGCATTCGGCGGCGAGTGGCCCGGCCAGGACATCGTGCCGCGCCTCTACACCACCCATGTGCTGCTGCTGCCAGGGCTGTTGCTGGCCCTGGTGACAGTGCATCTGATCCTGGTGTTCTACCTCAAGCACACCCAGTGGGGCGG
Source organism: Kitasatospora acidiphila (assembly GCF_006636205.1). Lineage (NCBI taxonomy): Bacteria > Bacillati > Actinomycetota > Actinomycetes > Kitasatosporales > Streptomycetaceae > Kitasatospora > Kitasatospora acidiphila. The sequence goes on from NZ_VIGB01000003.1 coordinate 1,528,015, forward strand.
CCCGGGCCGCAGCGGCCGCAATGTGGTCGGCAAGCCGGCCTTCCCGCACTTCGCCGTGCAGACGGGCGCGTTGCTGGCACTGGTCTTCGGGGTGGTGGCGGTGCTGGCGGCGGTCGGGCAGGTCAACCCGATCTGGAACTACGGCCCGTACCGCCCCGACCAGGCCTCGACGGACGCCCAACCCGACTGGTACATGGGCTTCCTGGAGGGCGCGCTGCGGCTGATGCCGGGAACCGAGACCAGGCTCTGGGGGCACACCGTGTCGTGGAACCCGCTGCTGCCGACGATCGTGTTCCCGATCGTGCTGTTCATCGCGCTGTACGCGTATCCGTTCGTGGAGCAGTGGATCACCGGCGACCGCAGCGAGCACCACCTGTGCGACCGGCCGCGCAACCGGCCGACCCGCACGGCGGTGGGGGTGGCAGGCTTCACCGGGTACGCGGTGCTGCTGATGGCCGGCGGGCAGGACGTGCTGGCGTACTGGTTCGACGTCTCGGTGAACGATCTGAACTGGGCGCTGCGGATCGGTCTGTTCGTGGCACCGGCGGCGGCGTTCTGGCTGACTCGCTGGCTCTGCCTGGCACTTCAGGCGCGGGACCGGCAACGGTTCGACTCCGGGGTGCCGACCGGGTTCGTGCGGCAGTCGGCGGCGGGCGGCTTCGAGCAGGACCACGATCAACTGACCGTTCGTCAGAAGTTCACCCTGGCCATGGACCGGGCACCGGAACCGATGGCGGCCGCCGACGACTCGCGGCGGGAGCGGCTGCGGGCGGCGCTGAGCGGGTGGTACTACCGGGACCGGGCGCGTTGAACACACTGAAACACGTTGAACACCCCCTTGTTTCCAAGGATCTGACTGCGCGAAGCTATCGCGCATGATCAAGGTGTTCTCAGTGAGACTGGGGTCTACGAAAGTCCCGTTCGGGCAGTTCTATGGCGGCCTGGACGGTTGGCGCGGTATGCAGGCGGTCTACCGGTTCGCCACCGACAAGAAGCACTTCATCATCGTCCCGATCCATGCCTACCTGATCGACCACCCCGAGGAGGGGCTGATCCTGGTCGACGCCGGTATCAACTGGCAGCAGACCCATGAACACGGCGACTACTACCGGGGAATCGCCCACTACCTCTTCGACGAGGACGAGTACCAGCTCAGCCGCGAGGAGGAACTCCCCGCCGCACTGGCGCGGTTGGGCTACCGCGCCGAGGATGTCCGCAAGGTCGTGGCGACCCATCTGCACGAGGACCACATCGGCGGCCTCTCCTACCTCCCCAACGCCGAACTGGTGATCAGCAAGGACGAGTGGACCAATCGCCACTGGAAGCTCTTCGGCTTCCTCCCGATGGTCTACCAGCCGTCGCTGGAGGCGGCCCGGAAGATCACCACCATCGACTACGACGCGGGTGCCCACCAGAACTTCGCCGCCAGCCATGACCTCACGGCCGACGGCACCGTCAAGGTGCTGCCCACTCCGGGCCACACTCCGGGACACCTCTGCGTGCTGGTCCAACTCGACGGCTACCAGCTGCTGATCACCGGCGACACCCTCTACACGCTGCGCCACCTCGCCAACGATGACGTCCAGGCCTTCGGGGCGGGCGACTGGGTGCCCAACCAGAACGCCTCGATCCGTCAGATCGCCGAACTCCGGCGACGGATACCGGAGTTGATCCTCGCTCCCGGACACGACCACTCCGACTACCAGTTCAAGCACCTGGCGCCCGGCCTGGCGAAGGGCGGGCTGACGCCCGAGGAGCGGGCCGCCATCCGGGCCTACGAGGAGACGGTCTTCACGGCGGGCGGCCGGCTCCACCCGGAGGCGGTCCCGCGTTACCTCCCGGGCACCGGCGCCGACCACGTGGGGCGGGTCAGCGGCTGAGGCGGATCACGGCGGCCGGGCGGGCCTTCGCGCTACCTGGATCGCCGCGCCCGGTTCACACACCGGCCCGGTGGCCGAGCCTGGCGGGGTAGTCGGGCAGCTCGGCGAGTTCGGCCACCTTCTCGCCCTCCTTGAGCATCCAGTTGAGGATGGCGCGCCGGCTCAGCAGGGTGTTGCGCAGTCGCAGACCGGTGCGGGACTTGGGCGCCAGGAACCTGCCGGTTCGGTCGCCGCCCCGCTGGCAGGTCCTGGCGTAGTCGCGCAGCCGTCGCTCGTAGGCGGGGTAGGCGGCGCGGTGATCGCCGTCGGCGAGGGCGAGTTCACCGGCCAGCACGTAGGCGGCGACGATGCCGGTGCCGGTGCCCATGCCGCCGATGGTGGCGCCGCAGGCCGCGTCGCCGACCAGGGCGATCCGCCCGGACGACCAGCTGGGCAGATCCGCGCGGCTGATCGAGTCGAAGTACAACTCCTGTGCCGCGACCAGGGATTCGAGCATCTGCGGGACCTCCCAGCCGAGACCGGTGAAGGCCTGGGTGATCAGGGCCTTCTGCTGGTCCAGGTCATGGCGGTCGTAGTCGAGCCGGGGCGAGGCGAAGAGCGCGAAGGCACCGGCGGTCTGCGGATCGCGGCGGCCCGCGCCGATGCTGGCGAGCCGGCCGGGGGCGTTGTATCCGACCGAACCGTGCGCAAGGCCGGGGTGGTTGGGGAGTTGCCAGGTGGCCGCGTAGTAGCCGAGGTGGGTGACGTAGCGCTCCTGCGGGCCGAAGGCGAGGCGGCGGACATTGGAGTGCAGCCCGTCCGCGCCGATCACCAGGTCGAACTCGCGCGGTGCGGCGTGCCGGAAGGTGACGTGGACTCCGGTGGCCGTCTCGCTGAGGCCGGTGATCGAGTCGCCGAAGCGGTAGTCGGCGCCGGGGTGACTGTGTTCGTAGAGGAGGTGGGCCAGGTCGCCGCGCTCCACCTCGACCGCGCCGCCCGCGAACTCCGCCGGCAGGTGCAGCAGTTGCCGATTCTTCTGGTCCACGAAGGTGATCGGGTGGCCACCGGTGCTGATCCGGCGCAGCTCGTCCAGCACGCCCATCCGATCCAGCACGGTCAGGTGGGTCTCGCCCCGGAAGTCCACCGCCCGACCGCCGGCGCGGATCGCGGGTGCGAGCTCGACCACGGTGGGTTCGAAGCCGTACCGCGCGAGCCAGTAGGCCAGTGCCGGACCGGCGATGCTCGCGCCGGAGATGAGAACGGTCTTGCCCATGATCCTGCCCCCTCATGTCAACTGTGTCCGCTGGACACTATTCGATGTGTGTACTGTAGACACAGTTTTCGGCGAGCGGCAAGGGGCAGGCAGTGAGCGACGAACCGAATGCGGCCATGCGCCTGCTGTGGGGCCCGCCCCCGAAGCCCACCCGGGGCCCGAAGCCGGCGCTCTCGCCGGCAGGCATCGCAGAGGCCGGCATCGAGATCGCGGACTCGGAGGGCCTGGCGGCGCTGTCCATGCAGCGCATTGCCGGAGCGCTCGGCTACACCAAGATGTCGCTCTACCGCTATGTGCCGGGGAAGGCCGAGCTGATCGCGCTGATGGTGGAGCAGGCGATGGGCGAGCCCCCGGCGAGCCAGGAGGGCGACTGGCGGGGGCAACTCGGCGACTGGGCACGCCGGTTGTACGCCGTCTTCGCGCACCACCCATGGCTACTGGACGCCACCGTCGGCCCGCGCCCGATCGGACCGGCCGAGGTCTCCTGGATGGAGCGGGGCGTCTCGGCCCTAGCCCACACCCGGCTCACCGGCGCCGAACAGCTCGACGCCCTCGCACTGCTGGCCGGTCACGCTCGCGGGATCGCCGTGCAGGCCCGGGCGAGCTCCCAGCCGGAGTCCCAGCTGACCGCTGTACTAGGCGAGTTGATGACCACCCATCGGGACCGCTTTCCGGCCGTGGCCACCGCGATGGCCTCGGTCGCCGAATCCGGGGGCCAGAACCAGGCCTTGGAGTTCGGCCTCGACCGCATTCTGGCAGGACTGGACGCACTGATCGCGGAGCGGGCCGACCCTTGCTGAGCCGGAGATCGTTTGTGATGATCTAGCGCATGTCCGAAGCTCATGGTCTGTGCCGGTGATCGTCCTCGTCCAACTGCTCTTCGTCCTCATGCCATTGGCCTGCTGGCTCGCGCTCGCGCGGACCCGCGTCGCGGGCACCCTGGTCGGCCTGCTGCTGGCGGGCTGCGCGGTACTGGTCACCGGCGTCCACGAGGACTGGTTCACCACCAGGGCGAAGGCCGAGGTCTACGTCGGCCTGCCCCCCGTCGTACTGCTCCTCGTCGCCGCCGGGGCGCTGGCCGAACGGCGGCTCCGCGGGCCGCGCCCCAAGCGGGTGTACTCCGGCCGGTCCGGCGGTGCCTGGGTGGCACTGGTCGCGTACCTCGTCTTCTTCGGCCTGCTGGGCACCCCGGTCTACCTCATGTTCACTCACGACTCCTTCGTCCCGTCCACCGACGAAGTCCTCCCCCTGCCCTCGGGGTTGGCCCTGCTCTCCAAGGACGACAACGGCGTCTGCGGCTCCGGCACCTGCAGCTCGGGGTGGAGGTCGGCAGCCCCTCCGGCCTCTCCGGCGGCGAGATCGCCAGCCGCCTGCGCACCACCCTGACCAACGACCGCGGCTGGCACCTGGACCACGACAACTCCGGCTGCCGCCCCAACGGCTGGCTCCTGGACCGCCGCCGGCTCTGCCTCAACCTCATCGTCCACGACCGCTCGGTGGACGTCTTCCTGGAGGGCGGGGACACCTATCACGGCTGACCTGGCGAGCAGTCGGTGGATCATCAGGCCGCGCTCGCGGCTACGATAGCGCGGGCCGGCCGGAGCACCCGTACTCCTGGAACGGCGACCGGCTGGAGACGGGCATCGCGCCCGCAGGGGGAGCAACGAGCATGCGGTACGTCGACCTTGACGCCACGATCGGCACGTTGACCGGTGTCCTCGACCCCGGGCCCTACCTCGCGAAGCTCCCCGAGCTGGGCGCCGAGCTGCCCGCGGGCGCGGCGGCGTTCGCCAGTGACCCGGAGCATTACAACTTCACCGGACAGCGTTGTGTGAAGGACCTGCGGCTCGACGGGTTCCTGTCCGAGGCGGGCGAGGCCGACGCCCTGGAGCTGCGGTTCCGGCACAACTGCTGGAAGCACGAGGAGGATCTGGTCATCCGCTACCAGGGGGTGACCGACATCCGACTCGAAGGGGCGAGCCGAGAGGAGCTCGGACCGCTCATCCTGGACGAGATCCTCCCTCATCAGCAGGGCTGCACCCACGAGTTGGCCTTCAGGCCGGGGCGGCTGACGATCACGGCCGGCGACCTCGCAGCCGTCTGGGTCGAAGCGAACTGCCCCGAAGCACCCAAGGGTTGACATCAGGGCAGCGCCAACCTCCGGAAGGCATCGCGGAGGTCGGCCATCGGCTGCCGATCCGTCGTGTAGTAGACCTTGTTGGTGAGCAGGACCGCCCAGCGCCCACGCTTCGGGGACAGCCACATCGCGGTGCCGGTGAAGCCGGTGTGGGTCCAGATCCGGTCGGCGGCCGCGGTGTTGGGAACGGGGTGCCAGAACAGGCCGCGCGGCGGTTCGAGGGTGCCGGTGTGGACGGCGAGCGACAGCTCGGTCCAGGCCGCCCCGAACGCGGGCGGCCGTGCGGGCGCGGTGGCGGGGTCGACCAGGTAGCGCAGGAAGCGGGCAATGTCGCCGGCGGTGGCGAAGGCACCCGCGATGCCGCAGACGCCGCCGAGCAGGCGGGCCGACGGGTCGTGGACGATCCCCGTGAAGCGGATGCCCTCGTCCTGGTCGAACTCCGTGGGGGCGCAGCGGGCTGTCAACTCGGCTGGGAGCGCCCCGAATCGCGTCTCGTGCATCCCGAGCGGGCCCCAGATCCCGGTGGCGGCGAGGCGCTCGAGGGGCTGCCCGGCGAGGTGCTCGGCCAGGTAGCCGAGGATCAGCGCGGCACGGTCGGTGTACTCGACGGCCTCGCCGGGCGGCCGGTGCAGCGCTTCGCGCAGGACACCGGCGCGGATGGCGGCGGGGTCGGTGCCGTAGCGCTGCTCCAGCTCGGCCAACAGGGGGACGCCGGCGGTATGGGTGAGGAGGTGGCGTGCGGTCACCTCGCCCAGGGGGTGGGCGACCACCTCGGGCCAGTAGGTGCGCAGGGGCTGGTCGAGCGGCAGGCGGTCGGCCTCCCAGAGCGCGCCGATGGTGGACCAGACGGCGAGGATCTTGGTGAGGCTGGCGAGGTCGAACAGGGTGTCGGGGCGCATGGGTTCACCGGGGCGCTCCGGGTCCAGCAGGCCTACGGCGCCGGCCTCCTGGGTGCCCGCCGTGTCGCCGACGGCCCACACCGCACCGGGGTACGCGCGCCGGGTGACGCCATCGGCGAGGAGATGGCGGATGCGGTCGGTGGTCGCGGTCATCGGTCCCCGGTTCGCGGTGGGTTGGGTCCCCGTCCGGCCAGCGTAGTGCGTCGCGTGCCGGCAGCCGGGCAGGCGCTCACCAGACCGGGGGGCGCTCTACCCGCGGACCGCCGAGATCAGCCCGCCGGGCCCCTTCTCGCCCTTCGGCGGGGTGCTGATCGGGCGGCCGTAGGCGGCAGCGCGCTCGCGCAGGGTGCGGCTGTCGGCCTCCCAGCCGTGTCCGGCCAGCCAGTCCACCGGGTCGTCGGGCATCTCCGAGACCCACATGGACGCCGCCGATCCCGGCGCGGCGTCCCCGGCGAAGCGCTCGAGCACGCCGCGCGAACCCAATGTCAGCCCCATGCGGCTGCCCGGCGCCGACTGTGCACTGATCCGGGCCAGCAGGAGCTCCACCGCGTCCTCGGGCAGATAGATCAGTAGTCCCTCGGCGATCCACGCGGTCGGTTGGGCCGGGTCGTGCCCTGCGGCGGCCAGCGCGGCCGGCCAGTCCTCACGCAGATCCACCGCGACGGTGATCCGCTCGCAGCGGGCGACGGCCCGCTCCTGGCGCAGCACCGACGCCTTGAAGTCCAGCGGCGCGGCGGTGTCGACCTCGAACAGCCGGGTGCCCTCGGGCCAGTCCATCCGGAAGGCCCGGCTGTCCATGCCGGCGCCGAGCAGCACGACCTGCCGGATCCCGGACGCGGAGGCCTGCTGCAACAGGTCGTCGAGGAACTTCGTCCTGATGACGATGGACAACGACACGGCCAGCCGGCGGCGTCGCGCGGCCTCATCAGCGGGCGGCGGTGAGGAGGGCCACAGGCCACCGGCGGCGGCGAAGGCCTGTGCCAGTGGGTCGCGGAACAGCGCGTCCTCCCGCTGGGTCTCCAGCGCCCGCACCCTGGCCACCCCGACCGCCGTGGCCCACACTCCCGACGGCTGCACTCGCTCCTGATCATCAGTCACCGCGCCAGCCTAGGTGACCGTTTCCAAGGGGTCTGAGGAGGGGGCCAGTTGCATGCGCGGCCAGCCCGTCATGCGCGCACTGCGACCTCGGTGGCAGTCAGGGACGGCGCCGCCTGAGCAGGCTGCCGGCAATCAGCGCGGCGGCGGCCACGGTCATGCCGATGGCGATCCCGGTATGGCGGACGTACCTCACGTCCGGACAGACCCGACCCGTCGCGCTCCTAGCGAAGCAGTGCATGCCTGGGAGCGGCTCGGGCACATGGACGAGCGCGATCACCACCGCGCCCAGGAGGAGAACGATCCCCAGACAGAAGAGGAACACACGTGAGGCCGTCATGCCGCTTGGACGGCCGATGCGCGGCATCCGCTCCCGGCCCGCGTGGTGCACTTCGCAGCAGGGCCGTGGCCTGCACCGGTCCCAAGTCCGTTGCGCCGGCCATGCTTTCGCCGCTTCGGTAGGGGCATCGGCCTGCCGATGCCCCTCAGGCCGCGTCTCCCGCCAGCGTGAAGCAGACGACCTTGTAGCCGGCCGCCTCGTTCACGTCGACGTGCCATTCGGCGGCCAGCGCGTCGACCAGTTCGAAGCCCCGGCCGCCGGCGTCGTCCAGGTCGGCCGCACGCGGCTCCGGAAGCCGGAGCGACCAGTCCCGCACCTCGACTCGGACCGGCTGGCCGCGCAGCGCGGCGAAGGTCACCCGGAAGGGTGTATTGGCGTGGTTGACCGCATTGGTGGCCAGTTCGCTTGCCAGGAGTTCGCAGGCATCCGGATCGCCACCGACGGTCTCGCAGCACCATCTGATGAATCGTCGGACCGCTGGGACCGATACGGGCTCGGCTGCGAAATCTTCGGACCGAATCAGGCGGACTTGCTCACCCAGATGAACGTGATCGAGCAGATTGTGCACGACCCCTCCACAGATCCAGCCGGAGGAGTCGTGCACCATCCAGGGCGCATTACACTCCGCAACCGGCTCATCGCGCTTGGTACGGGAGAGATGTTCCTCGTACGAGGGTCTCGTGCGCAAGCCAATCCCTGATGATCCGTCAAAGTTCACTCGTGAGAGTCATGGTGACTTTTCAGCGCGCTACTCTCGTCCCAGAACGTGGCTGCCGGACAAGGAGGTAGAGCGCGTGGTGACGAAGCCACAGACATCCCGCGCCATGGCGAACGTCGGCCGTCGGCTGAAGGCCCTGCGAATGGACGTTCGGCCACGCCTCACTCAGGCAGTGGTGGGCAAAGCCATCGGCAAGAGCCAGGATCTGGTCTCTCTGATCGAGAACGGCGGCCAACTCCCCACGGACCAGCAACTGCGCAAGATGCTCGACCTCTACGACGTGGACCAGGCGACGCGGCTCGACCTGCTGGCCGAGATCCGGCAGGCCAGGGAGACCGAGGCCGTCTGGTGGACGGAGTATGTGGCCCACTTGCCACGGAACTTGGTCAGGCTCATCGAGCTTGAGGACAGTGCGTCGAAGTTCAGCATTGCGACGGGCGGTCTGGTCCCCTGGCTGTTCCAGACCAAGCAGTACATGCAGAGCCTCGACGAGTTCGGCACACGTGAGGTCGGCGCGGAGCGAAATGCCGCACAGCATGCCGTTCGGGTGAGGCGTCGGGAGATTGTCACCCGCGCCCATCGGCCAGTGGTGGTAGACGCTCTGTTTTCAGAGGCCGCCATCCGTGCGCTGGTCGGCGGCGCACAGGTCATGCGGGGTCAGCTGGAACAGATCGTTGAGATGGCGACGATGCCGAACATCGCCGTGCGCGTCATCCCCTTCAGTGCGGGGGCCGCCGCAGCCTCTCAAGTGAACCTCACCATCTTGGACTTCCCCATCCCCGCTGATCCCGGGGTTGCCACCATGGACACCGGAACCGGTCTTGCGATCATGGATGATTCCAAAGAAGTGCGCGCTCGGCGTCGCTTGTTTGACTACCTGCAAGGAAATGCGCTGAGCCCTGCTGACTCCGTAGACCTGATCAGCGCCGCACTCAAGGAACTATGAACATGCAGAAGCAAGAGCTGTACAACGTCACCCCACCCGTCTCCGAGCGCTTCAAGTCACCGCTCAGCCAGACGAACGGCTCGTGCGTGACTTTCGCACCCATCAAGGACACCAGCGGCCGACTCATCGGCATCTACGTGGGCGACAGCCAGAACCCCGACATCCAGGGAACCCGCTACACCCCCGAAGAGTTCATCGCCATGGCCGACGGCATCGACAGCATCCGCAAGCGCCTCGGCCTGTAAGGCAGTTGCCCCCACCCCGCCTCGCCTACCGAGGCGGGGGTGTTGCGGTTCCCGTCACGGCTCGCCGATCCGCTTCTCGAACCAATGGTGGGCGTACGGCTCGTCGTTGAAGGCCGCGACCTCCTGGAAGCCGTACGAGTGGTACAGCCCGATCGCCACCGTGAGCGCCTTGTTGGTGTCCAACCGCAGCACGGTGCAGCCGGCTTGCGCAGCTCGCGCCTCCAACTCGCCCAGGAACCGCCTGGCGAGGCCGAGCCCTCGGGCGTCGGGCGCGACCCACATGCGCTTGATCTCGGCCGGGGCGCCCGGCGGCAGCTTCAGGCCGGCGCAGCCGACGGGCTCGCCGTGCAGCCGGGCGACCAGGAACCGGCCGCGCGGCGGCCGGAGTTCGCCCGCGTCGGGCAGCAGGCTGCGCGCCGGGTCGAAGCCGGTCTCGAAGCACTCCTGCATTTCGGTGTAGTAGGCCCGCAGGCAGTGCCGGGCGTCGGGGTGCTCCGGGTCGACGGTGTCCAGCGTGACGGTGGCGGCGGTCAGCAGCCGGTCGACCTCGGCCATGGCGGCGACCAGTCGGGCGCGCTGGGCGGTGTTGAGCGGCCCCAGCAGGGCGCCGGCCAACTCGTCGCTGCGGGCGTCGAGCGCAGCGCGTTCCACACGGCCGGCACCGGTGAGCCGGACGGTGCGCACCCGCCTGTCCTGGGGCTGCGGCTCCACCGTCACCAGGCCGTCGGCCTCCAGGGAGCGCAGCAGCCGGCTGACGTATCCGGAGTCGAGCCCGAGGCGGTCCCGCAGCCGCCGCACGTCCTGGCCCTGTTCGCCGATCTCCCAGAGCAGCCGGGCCTCGCCGATGGGCCGGTCGCGGCCCAGGTAGTGGTCGTGCAGCACGCCCACGCGTTCGGTGACGGTGCGGTTGAACCGCCGCACCCGGTCGATCTGCAACCTGTCCATCCTCTGACCTTAGTCAGAGGATGGACAGGGCGCCGGCAATTTGGCAGGCACACCGCGCCCCCGCTATAGAAGTCCCATGACCTCCTGGCACCTGGCCCCCGAAGCCTTCGACACCGCGGCTGCGACCAGCCTGCGCCGCGACTACTACGACGAGGTCGCCAGCCGCTACTGGCAGCGGCCCGCGACCTCGCAGGAGATCGACGAGGGCCTGACCAACGACGGCGTGGAGCTGCTCACCCCGCCCACCGGGCAGTTCGTGGTGGGCCGTTACGACGGCGAGGCCGCCGCCTGCGGCGGGGTGCTGATGCTGGATGCCGAGTGCGCCGAGCTCACCCGGGTCTATCTGCGTCCCGCCTTCCGGGGCAAGCAGGGCGCGGGCCTCATGCTGGAGGTGCTGGAGCACGAGGCGCGCCTGCTCGGCGCCTCCCGGATGGTGCTCAACACCCGCCTCGACCTGATCGAGGCCCGCTCGCTGTACGTGCGCAACGGCTACCGCGAGATCCCGGCGTACTGCACGGGTCCGTACGTGGAGATCTGCTACGGCAAGGACCTCGGCCAGGCCGACTGAGCCGGCCCCGCCCCTCACTCCTCCCGCAGCGCGTACTGGAACACGAACCCCGTAACGCCCGGTGCCAGCACCCCGAACCCGATCAGCGTCAGCCACCAGCCGTAGATGACCCCCAGCGCCAGCAGCGCCGCGCCCACCGCCGTCCACAGCGGGTAGATGCTCGAAGGCGCGAAGAAGTCCAACGGGCCCGCGCCGTCTGCGACTTCGGCATTCGGGTCATCGGCGAGCCGCTGCCCCGCTTCGCGTGCTGGGCCCAGCAGAAGGCCGCCACCAGCGACGACATCAGGAACGCCACCACCAACGCGGCCTTCCCTGCGGGCTCGTGGGCGAACACCCCGTAGGCCGTGGCGAGGACGGCGAAGAAGCCGGCCCACCCCGTGAACAGCCATGCCTCCGCCTTCATCAGGCAGTCTCCTCTCGTTCCTCTTCGGCAGCGCGGCTGTGGTCCGGGTAGTGCAGGTCGAAGGCCGGGCATTCGGAGCGGATCCTGGGCATGGCACGGAAGTTGTGGCGCGGCGGCGGGCAGGAGGTGGCCCACTCCAGCGAGCGGCCGTAGCCCCAGGGGTCGTCCTCGGTCACCTTGGGACCGGTTCGGCCGGTCAGCCAGACGTTGTAGAGGAACGGCAGGGTGGACAGGCCCAGCGTGAACGCCCCGATGCTGGAGATGGTGTTGAGCGTGGTGAAGCCGTCCGAGGCCAGGTAGTCGGCGTAGCGGCGGGGCATGCCCTCGGCGCCGAGCCAGTGCTGCACCAGGAAGGTGGTGTGGAAGCTCGGGTAGAGCAGCCAGAAGTGCACTTTGCCGAGGCGCTCGTTGAGCATCCGGCCGGTCATCTTGGGCCACCAGAAGTAGAACCCGCCGAAGGTCGCGAAGACCACCGTGCCGAAGAGTACGTAGTGCAGGTGCGCGACGACGAAGAAGCTGTCGCTGACATGGAAGTCGATCGGCGGGGCGGCGAGCAGCACGCCCGTCAGACCGCCGAGCAGGAACGTCGTCAGGAATCCCAGGCTGAACAGCATCGGGGTCTCGAAGGAGAGCGATCCGCCCCACAGGGTGCCGACCCAGTTGAAGAACTTCACGCCGGTCGGCACCGCGATCAGCAGCGAGGTGAGCGAGAAGAACGGCAGCAGCACCTGGCCGGTGACGAACATGTGGTGCGCCCAGACCACGGCCGACAGTGCGGTGATCGCGATGGTGGCGCCGATCAGGCCGGTGTAGCCGAAGATCGGCTTGCGGCTGAAGACCGGCAGGATCTCGCTGATGATGCCGAAGAACGGCAGCGCGACGATGTAGACCTCGGGGTGCCCGAAGAACCAGAACAGGTGCTGCCAGAGCAGCGGGCCGCCGTTGGCCGGGTCGAAGACATGGGTGCCGAACCGGCGGTCGGCCTCCAGGGCGAGCAGCGCGGCGGCGAGCACGGGGAAGGCGAGCAGCGCCAGGATCGAGGTGAAGAGCACGTTCCAGGTGAAGATCGACATCCGGAAGAGGGTCATCCCGGGGCGCGCAGGCAGACGATGGTGGTGATGAAGTTGACCGCGCCGAGGATGGTGCTCAGGCCGGCGACCACCAGGCCCATGGTCCACAGGTCGGCGCCCGTGCCGGGGCTGCGCACCGGGCCGTTGAGCGGCGCGTAGGCGAACCAGCCGAACGAGGCGGCGCCGTTGCTGGTGAAGAAGCCGCCGACCACCATCAGGCCGCCGAGCAGGAACACCCAGTAGGTGAAGGCGTTCAGCCGGGGGAAGGCGACGTCGGGCGAGCCGATCTGCAGCGGCATCACGGCGTTGGCGAACCCGGCGAAGGTGGGGGTGGCGAAGAGCAGCATCATGATGGTGCCGTGGATGGTGAACAGCTGGTTGTACTGCTCGGCGGTGAAGAACTGCAGCCCGGGGCGGGCCAGCTCGGCGCGCATCAGCATCGCCAGGATCCCGGCGAACAGGAAGAACCCGAAGGCGGTGGTGAGGTAGAGGTTGCCGATCGCCTTGTGGTCGGTGGTGGTCAGCCAGCCGAGCACCCGCTCCCCGCGCCGCACCCGCCGCCGCACCGGATCAGCCGTAGCAGCCTGCACCAGCTGAGCCATCCGGTCTCCCTCGCCTCTCCCGCACCGAGCCACGCGAACCACCAGGCCATGCAACCGACCCGGCCACGCGAACCACCAGGCCATGCAACCGACCCGGCCACGCGAACCACCAGGCCATGCAACCGACCCGGCCACGCGAACCACCTGGCCATGCAACCGACCCGGCCATGCAACCGCCTCGGCGGCCCGCCACGCGCGCGCCGCGCCGCCGGTAAAGCGCTTGATGCACCGTCAGGGCGATCGGGAGACTCGGGACATGAAGCAGATCAACGCACGAGAGGCGGTGCTGGAACACTTCCGCTGGGACGGCGGGCATGCCGACGTCTGGGCGGTCTTCCGGGACGGGGCGGCGCTGGCGGCCGTGGTGCGCGGGCTGGCGGAGCCGTTCCGGCGCGCGGGCGTGACGGCGGTGGTCGGGCTGGAGTCGCGCGGCTTCCTGCTGGGCGCGGCGGTGGCCGTGCAGTTGGGCGTGGGGTTCGTACCGGTGCGCAAGGCGGCCGGGCTGTTCCCGGGTGAGAAGCTCATCCGGGAGACCGACCGGGACTACCGCGGGCTGCGGCACACCCTGCGGCTGCAGCGGGCGGCGCTTGGCGAGCGGGACCGGGTGCTGCTGGTGGACGACTGGATCGAGACCGGCAGCCAGGCGGCCGCGGTGCGCGAGTTGGTGCTGGAGTGCGGGGCGGGCTGGGCCGGTTGCGCGGTGATCGTCGACCAGTTGACGGGGCGCCGGCGGCCCGCGCTGGGCCCGATCCACGGGCTGCTGCGGGCCGACGAACTGCCGGCTGCCCTCCATGCCTGAGCCGACGAACTGCCAACAAGTGCTGGGGAGTTGACGGAGCTACCGCTCCGCCCGTGACCGCTTGACGGTGCGGAACCGGCGGGCCACCGCCCGGGCGAGGTCGGCGGCGCCGATCAGGCCGGCCTCGTTGCCCAGAGCAGCCGGCACGATCTGCGCCTCGGGGCGGAAGCCGCGGCCGGTGAGGGTGCGGCGGAACGCGTCCTGGGCGGGCCCGAGCAGCAGGTCGCCGGCCGCCGAGACGCCGCCGCCGATCACGAACCGGCCGGGGTCCAGGGCAGCCGCGAGGTTGGCCAGGCCCACGCCCAGCCAGCTGCCGATGTCGTGCAGCAGCTCCACGGCCATCGGGTCGCCGGCCCGGGCGGCCTCGGTGACCAGCGGCCCGGTGATCGCGGTGACGTCGCCGCCGACCCGGGCCAGCAGCGGCTGCGCCACCGGCGACTCGGCGGCGGCCAGCTCGCGGGCCTCGCGGACCAGGGCGTTGCCGGAGGAGTACTGCTCCCAGCAGCCCCGGTTGCCGCACGGGCAGCGGTGCCCGCCGGGCACCACCTGCATGTGGCCGAACTCCCCCGCCAGGCCGAACCGCCCCCGGTCCACCCGGCCCTGGCGGACCAGCGCGCCGCCGATCCCGGTGCCCAGGGTGATCATCACCAGCAGGTCCTCGTCCCGCCCGGCGCCGAACCGCCACTCGGCCCAGGCGGCGGCATTGGCGTCGTTCTCGACGACCACCGGGAACTTCAGCCGGTCGCTGAGGGCCTCGCGCAGCGGTTCGTCCCGCCAGTTGAGGTGCGGGGCGAACAGCACCCGGGAGCGGTCGGAGTCGACCCAGCCGGCCGCGCCGATGCCGACCGCGTGCACGTCGTGCCGGTCGGCGAGCTCCAGGACCAGTTCGACGATGACGTCCTCGACCACCTTGGGGCTCTTGCTCTTGTCCGGGGTGTCCGCGCGCAGCTGCTCGACGATGGTGCCCTCGCCGCTCACCACCCCGGCGACGACCTTGGTGCCGCCGATGTCGATCCCGATGGTGGGCAGCCGGAGCACCCCGGCGGGCAGGGTGCGGCGGCGCCGGTCGCGGTAGTCGTCGGTCTGGTGCGGCCGGCCGGCCCGCTGGCCGAGGCCGCGCTGTCCGAGACCGAGGAGGGCGGGCAGGACGGGTTGGCCACCACGGGCGGAGGACTGGTTCACGCGGAGACGATACGCCCCGTCAGATGGGAAGCCGCTGATCGAATCCTGAAGATGGGACCCTCCGGTGCACGAGGAGCCCCCGGACAGGTGTCAAACTAGTGACGGTCACAACGGGGACATTCAAGTACACGTGATCTTTCTCTCAGGTTCCTCTCGGGTTTGAGGTAACCGATCATGCGTTCACCGCGTCCCCGTATAAGTGAGTGCGCACCGGCCATGGGGGTCCGGGCGATTAGGAATCCCGGATACGAGATACATAGATGCAACTGACAGGTCAGCCCTTCCTGATCCTTACGATCATCCTGGTGCCGGTCTCCATCCTGCTGGCGATGCTGCTCTGGGGGCGGGTCGGCGGCCCCAAGCCGGTGCAGTTCCTGGCCCGGCTGATCATGATCCTGTTCTGCC
Source organism: Kitasatospora acidiphila (assembly GCF_006636205.1). Lineage (NCBI taxonomy): Bacteria > Bacillati > Actinomycetota > Actinomycetes > Kitasatosporales > Streptomycetaceae > Kitasatospora > Kitasatospora acidiphila. The sequence goes on from NZ_VIGB01000003.1 coordinate 1,543,501, forward strand.
AGGCGACGGCCGTGACCATGGTCTTCGTGATGGTGAACAACGCCAACATGATCTACGGCAGCTGGAGCGACCTGCTCGGTTCGGACGAGCACGTGCAGGCGGTGCCCGCCCCGCCGGCCGACGCCGCGGCCGGTCAGAAGGGCGGGCCGGGGTCGGGCAGCGACGCCAAGCCGGCGAAGGCGCTGCAGCAGTTCAAGGCCGTGGACGACCCGCTGGTGCCGAAGGACGTGCAGACCACCGATCTGAAGGGTCAGCTGTCCGGGGTGACCGCCGAGGTCAACGTGTGGCTGCCGCCGCAGTACAACGACCCGGCGTACAAGGACAAGAAGTTCCCGGTGGTCGAGATGCTGCCGGGCTTCCCGGGGTCCTCGAAGGCCTGGTTCGGCTCGCTGAAGGTCACCGAGCAGCTGAAGCCGCTGATGCAGTCCGGCAAGGTGACGCCGTTCATCCTGATCTCGCCGCGCACCCAGCTGATCAGCACCACCGTGGACACCGGCTGCGCCGATGTGCCGGGCAAGGTCAACGCGGACACCTGGCTCTCCCGTGACGTGCCGCAGATGATCATGGACAACTTCCGGGCCGAGACCTCGGCGGACGGCTGGGCGATCCTGGGGTACTCGGCCGGTGCGCACTGCGCGGACCGGATGGCGCTGCTGCACCCGGACCGCTTCCGCGCCGGGATAAGCCTCTCCGGCTACAACGACCCGCACTCCGAGGAGCTGTCGCTGACCGCCAAGGACCCGCTGCGGCAGACCTCCAACCCCCTCTACATCCTGGAGCACGCCACCACCCCGCCGCACGTCGCGCTCTACCAGAGCGGCGGCAAGGGCGACGGCTACGAGGACGGTCAGGCGCTGGCCGCCGCCGCCAAGTCGCCCACCTCGGTGACCGTGCAGCTGACGCCCGGTTCGCACACCCCGTCGCTGTGGCGCCCGATGATCCCCGGCATCTTCGAGTGGCTGAGCGGCATCATCCCGGCTCCGCGCTGACCTGACAGCAGAGCGGCTGACCTGACGGCAGACACGGCTGACCTGTCAGCGAAACGGCGCCCGGCGGATCATCGGATCCGCCGGGCGCCGTCCTGCGCACAGGGTTCGTCAGGCCAGCTCCAGCGCCAGGTAGAAGTCCACCCGGTCCTCCAGCCGCGACAGGTCACGGCCGGTCAGCTCCTCGATCCGGCCGATCCGGTACCGCAGGGTGTTGACGTGCACGTGCAGTTGGGCGGCGCAGCGGGTCCAGGAGCCGTCGGAGCGCAGGAAGGCCTCCAGGGTGCGGACCAGGTCGGCCTGGTGCTCAAGGTCGTAGCCGATCACCTTGTCGAGCAGCCGGCTGCGGAACGCGCGCCGCACCTCGTCGGGCACGGCGGCCAGCAGCAGTACGTGGGAGGCGAGCGCCTCGGGGCCGGCCACGCAGACCCGGCCGACCCGGGAGGCGGCGATCCGGCGGGCGTGCCGGGCCTCCTCCAGGGCGCCGCGCAGGGCGCCGGCCGCCTGGGCGGGGGCGGAGACGCCGACGGTGATCCGGCCGGCCGAGCCGAGCCCGGCCTCCAGCGGGGCCAGCAGGTCGCGCAGCGCGTCGGCCGGTACGGGCTCCTCGGGCGCGGGCAGCACCACCACGGCGCCGGTGCCGTTGCCCGCGACCAGCGCGCGGTCGGCGGTGTCGGTGAGCGCCTCCTCCAGGACCGCTCGCACCGCGCCTTCCGGCAGGCCCACTCCCTCGGCGCTGAGGACCAGCCAAGTCTCCTCGGGTGTGGGCGAGTTGGCTGCGGAGCTCGGGTATCCGGCCATCACGGCGGAGGCGTGCAGGGTGCGGCTGGTCTCAGCCGGGTCGGCGTCGCGTTGCAGCAGTGCCAGGATCTCGTCGGCGAGGCGGCGGCGCAGCCGGCGGTCCTCGTCGCGGCGGGTGCGTTCGGCGGCGACCAGCCCGGCCAGGTTCTCGGCCAGCTGCTGGCGCTTGGCGGTCCATTCGGTGATGTCGCCGGCGACGGCCAGCAGCCAGTCGGCGAGCGGAGCCGGCGCCTCGGGGTCGGCGGGGGCGGGCAGCAGCGAGTAGGTGCCGGTGGCCGACTGGGCCCGGTGCGGCGGGCGGCGGCGCTGCCGCTGGGCGGCCAGGTGGGCGCGGACCAGCTGGTCGCGGTCGGCGGCGCCGAGGTGCTCGGCCGGCCCGGCGATCACCCGGCCGGTCGGGCTGAGCACCCAGCAGTCCAGGTCGAGGTCGCCGCCGAGCAGCTGCAGGACGGCGTCCAGTCCGCCGCCGCCGGCCGCGGAGACCAGCTGGCGGTGCCGGTCGACCAGTGCGGCCAGGTCGGCGGCACGGTCGGCGGAGACCTGGCGGCCGACGTACTCGGTGAGGGTGGCGAAGGCCATGTCGTCGGGGACGGCCAGCAGCGGCATCCGGTGCCGGCGGCAGGCCTCGATCAGGTCGTCGGGGATCGGGCCGACCTCGGCCGCACCGGCCGCCAGCGCCACCGCCCCGCCGGCCACCAGGGTGCGCACGAAGCGCTCGGAGTCCACCGGTGCGGTGCGCCAGAGCATGCCGGTGATGACCAGCTCGCCGCCGTGCAGATAGCGGCTGGGGTCCTGTAGGTCCGTGGTCATCACCCCGGTGACCTGCCGGTCGAGCTCCTCCTCGGCGGCCAGCAGGCGCAGCCGTGGTGCGCCGGGGGTGAGCAGGTCACGGACGCGCATCCGCTGACTCCTTCGTCTGAACGGTGGGTGACCAGGTGGGTGACCGGGTGGGTCGGGACGGGACGGGTGGACGACGGGAGGACAGTGTGCCCGATGCCGCGGGTCTTCGCTGCGGGCCGGTGCGCGGCGCCGTCGCTTCGGACGTCGTCACCGGATTACGGTCGATAGGGACGGCCGGGGCGTCGGTGCTCGCAGGGCGTTCGCCGTGCTCAGCGGCGCCCTCGGGGCCCTCTTAGAGGAACGTACAGGATCCCGGCTGGCGGCGGCGCACGGGCTTCATGCCATCGGTGACTGCCTCGCCGGCTCCGGACGGCGGTTCACTGGCCGTACGCCGCCGGACACGCCGCGGTGACCGAGGTGAGGAGACACCCGCATGGAGTTCCTGCGGCCCGCCAGTTGGGACGAGGCACTCGCCGCCAAGGCCGAGTGTCCGACCGCGCTGCCGATCTCGGGCGGCACCGACGTCATGGTCGAGATCAACTTCGACGTGCACCGGCCGGCGGCGCTGCTCGACCTGAACCGGATCACCGAGCTGGCCGAGTGGTCGATCGAGGACGAGGTCGTCAGGCTCGGCGCCGCGGTGCCGTACGCGCGGATCATCGAGGAGCTGTCCGGCCCGCTGCCGGGCCTGGCGCTGGCGGCGCACACGGTCGGTTCGCCGCAGATCCGCAACCGCGGCACGGTCGGCGGCAACCTGGGCGCCGCCTCCCCCGCCGGTGACTCGCACCCGGCGCTGCTGGCGGCCGGCCGCGAGGTCTTCGTCGAGGCGGCCTCGCGGGCGCGCGGCACCCGGCTGATCCCGATCGACGACTTCTTCCTCGGGGTGAAGCGCAACGCGCTGGAGCCGGACGAGCTGATCCGCCGGGTGCACATCCCGGTCGCGGACGGCCCGCAGCAGTTCTCCAAGATCGGCACCCGCAACGCCATGGTGATCGCGGTGGCCGCGTTCGGCCTGGCACTGCACCCGAGGAGCCGCACGGTGGGCGCCGGGATCGGCTCGGCGGCCCCGACGCCGCGCCGGGCCCTCGAGGCGGAGCGGTACCTGGAGGGTGTGCTCGCCGAGCGCGGCCTGTGGGAGTCGGGCGAGGTGCTCGGCGGCGAGGTGGTCCAGCGGTTCGGCGAGCTGGTCCGGGCGGCCGCCTCGCCGATCGACGACGTGCGCGGCACCGCCGACTACCGGCGGCACACTCTGGCGGTGATGGCCCGGCGCACCCTCACCTGGTGTTGGAACGACTACGGCAAGCAGATCAGGAGCGCGGCATGAGGGTCACTTTCACCGCCAACGGCAGACCCGTTGAAGCGGACGACGTGTGGGAGGGCGAGAGCCTGCTCTACGTGCTGCGCGAGCGGGTCGGCCTGCCGGGCTCCAAGAACGCCTGCGAGCAGGGCGAATGCGGTTCCTGCACGGTCTACCTGGACGGGGTGCCGGTCTGCTCGTGCCTGGTCGCGGCCGGGCAGGTGCAGGGCCGCGAGGTGCGCACTGTGGAGGGCCTGGCCGATCCGGCGAGCGGTGAAGTGGGCCTGGTCCAGCAGGCGTTCATCGACGCCGGCGCGGTGCAGTGCGGTTTCTGCACGCCGGGGCTGCTGGTGCAGACCGACGCGCTGCTGGCCCGCGACCCGCAGCCGAGCGACACCGACATCCGGGAGGCGCTGAGCGGCAACCTGTGCCGCTGCACCGGCTACGAGAAGATCATGGACGCGGTGCGGCTGGCCTCGGCCCGGAAGGCGGCCGTCAAATGAGCGATCGCACGATCCAGGAGCAGAAGAACCTGCGGAAGCTCAACCAGGCGTCCAAGGACGGCATCGGCGGCTCCCCGCTGCGCCCGGACGGCACCTTGAAGGTGAAGGGCGAGTTCGCCTACTCCTCCGACCTGTGGCACGAGGACATGCTCTGGGGCATGGCGCTGCGCTCGCCGCATCCCCGGGCGAACATCCTCTCGGTGGACGTCTCGCAGGCGCTCAAGCTGCCGGGCGTCTACGCGGTGCTGACCCATGAGGACATCCCCGGCGCCAAGTTCTACGGCCTGGAGATCGCGGACCAGCCGGCGCTGGCGATCGACAAGGTCCGCTACCACGGCGAGGCGATCGCCATCGTGGCGGCCGACCATCCGGAGACCGCCCGCCGCGCGGTGGGCAGGATCGAGGTCGAGTACGAGGTGCTCCCCCGATCGTCACCGAGGAGCAGTGCCTGCACCCGGAGGTCCACGGCTACGTCCATGAGCCGCACGAGTACAAGTCGCACGCCTACGGCAACATCTGCCACCAGCAGAGGCTGGTCCACGGTCTGGGCGTGACCGACGAGGTGCGGGCGATGGCGGATGTCGTCGTCAGGGGCGAGTACGAGGTCGGCATGCAGGACCAGGCCTTCCTGGGCCCGGAGTCCGGTCTCGCGGTGCCGGCCGAGGACGGCGGCGTCGACCTCTATGTGGCCACCCAGTGGCTGCATGTGGACCGGCAGCAGATCGCCCCGGTGCTGGGCCTGCCCGAGGAGAAGGTGCGGCTCACCCTGGCCGGGGTCGGCGGGGCGTTCGGCGGCCGCGAGGACCTCTCGATGCAGATCCACGCCTGCCTGCTGGCGCTGCGCACCGGCAAGCCGGTGAAGATCGTCTACGCCCGGGACGAGTCCTTCTTCGGCCATGTGCACCGCCACCCGGCGCGCCTGACCTACGAGCACGGCGCCACCCGGGACGGCAAATTGGTCTTCTCCGACGCCCGGATCGTGCTGGACGGCGGCGCCTACGCGTCCGCGTCCCCGGCCGTGGTGGGCAACGCGGCCTCGCTGGGCAACGGACCGTACGTGATCCCCAACGTGCGGATGCACGCGCTCGCGCTGTACAGCAACAACCCGTCCTGCGGGGCGATGCGCGGCTTCGGCGCGGTGCAGGCGGCGTTCGCCTACGAGAGCCAGATGGACAAGCTGGCCGCGGCACTCGACATGGATCCGGTGGTGCTGCGCCAGCTCAACGCCATGACGGAGGGCGACCTGATGCCGACCGGGCAGCGGATCGACTCGCCGGCCCCGGTCGCCGAACTGCTGCAGCGGGTCAAGGACATGCCGCTGCCGCCGCCGCTGGACCTGGCCGACCTGGACATCCGCCTGCTGCCCGGCGCGTGCTCCAACACCTCGCACGGCGAGGGCATCGTGCGCGGCGTCGGCTACTCGGTGGGCATCAAGAACGTCGGCTTCTCCGAGGGCTTCGACGACTACTCCACCGCCCGGGTGCGCCTGGAGGTGATCGGCGGCGAGCCGGTGGCCATGGTGCACACCGCGATGGCCGAGGTGGGGCAGGGCGGCATCACGGTGCACGCCCAGATCGTCCGCACCGAGCTGGGCGTCGAGCAGGTGACCATCCACCCGGCCAACACCGAGGTCGGCTCGGCGGGTTCGACCTCCGCCTCCCGCCAGACCTACATGACCGGCGGCGCGGTCAAGCTGGCCGCCGAGGCGGTCAGGCAGGAGCTGATCGCCAAGGGCCGCCGGCGGTACGGCTGGACGCAGCACGACATCGAGCTGGCTGACGGCAAGGTGGTCTCGAAGTCCGCCGGAGTGCTGGTCCCCATGGTGGAGTTGCTCGGTGACGAGGCGATCGAGCTGACCCGCGAGCACCACCACCGCCCCACCGAGGCGTTCGACCCGGAGACCGGCCAGGGTTTCGGCCACGTGCAGTACAGCTTCTGCGCCAACCGCGCGGTGGTGGACGTGGATGTGGAACTGGGCCTGGTCAAGGTGGTGGAGCTGACGGCGGTCCAGGACGTCGGCAAGGCGCTCAACCCGCTCTCGGTGGTCGGCCAGATCCAGGGCGGCTGCACCCAGGCGCTCGGCCTGGCGGTGATGGAGGAGATCATCGTCAGGGACGGCAAGGTGCGCAACGCCTCGTTCACCGACTACCTGATCCCCACCATCCTGGACACCCCGCCGATCCCGGTGGAGATCCTCGAACTGCCTGACCCCAACGCCCCGTACGGGCTGCGCGGGGTCGGCGAGGCGCCCACCGTCTCCGCAACCCCCTCGATCGTCGCCGCGATCCGCCAGGCGACCGGGATCGCCCTGAACCGCATCCCGGTCCGTCCCGAGCACCTCACCGGGACGCTTTGACGCGCTCCCCGGGCCCGAAGGCCGGAGATTCTGGCCCGTACCGCACGTGGCGACACGACCGTGGCTTCCTGCTTCACTGACCAGCGCCGACATTTCTGACGGTCTTACCGAGTCTCCACAGGCTTTCGAGCCCGAAGGCTCCGCTCCCGCCCGTCCGGCGGTACCTGACACACCAATCCTACCGGACCCGCGTCCGACTTGACGGCGAATCGGCTGTTCATGCCCCGCTGCCGCTGGAGGGTCGGCTTCACCTCCGCAGTAAACGGCAGAGCACTGCCGGTTCCCCCATGACCCGCCAGGTCGACTCGCCCACACCCAACCCCCACTGACACTTGGGAGTGGAAATGACCCGAATTCCGACGGAACCCGACCCCACCGACACCAGACCCGCCGCGTCCGGCGCCCCGCCCCGAATCGGCGCCCTGGACGCGTACTTCAGGATCTCGGCCCGCGGCTCGACCGTCGGCGCCGAGCTCCGCGGCGGCCTCACCACCTTCATGGCGATGGCCTACATCATCCTGCTCAATCCGCTGATCCTGAGCGGGCCGGACGCCACCGGCGCCCGACTCGACCACGCCCAACTGACCACCGCCACGGCGCTGGCGGCGGCCGTGACCACGATCCTGCTGGGCGTGGTCGGCAATGTGCCGCTGGCGGCCGCCGCCGGACTGTCGGTCTCGGGCGCGGTCTCGGCGCTGGTGGTCCCGCACACCACCTGGGCGCAGGCGATGGGCCTGTGCGTGGTCTACGGCCTGCTGATCGTGCTGCTGGTGGTCTCCGGGCTGCGCGAGAAGATCATGAACGGGATCCCGCTGCCGCTGAAGCACGCAATCACCATCGGGATCGGCCTGTTCGTCGCGCTGATCGGCCTGCACAAGGCGGGTGTGGTGGAGAGCGGCGGGCCCACCCTGCTGTCGCTCGGGCCGGCGGGCGAGCTGACCGGCTGGCCGGTGCTCTGCTTCGCCGTCACCCTGCTGGCCATCATCGTGCTACTGGCCCGCCAGGTCCGCGGCGCGATCCTGATCGGCATCGCGAGCGGCACCGTGCTGGCCGTGCTCGTCAACTCGGCTGCGCACCTTCCGGCCAAGTCCTGGGGCAGCGCACCGCCCGCCCTGCACGGCAGTCCGGTCGCGGCCCCCGACTTCGGGCTGCTCGGCCGCGTCGACCTGTTCGGCGCGTTCGGCGGCAAGGGCCTGGGGGCGATCAGCGCCTCGGTGGCGGTCTTCACCCTGGTGCTGGCCGGCTTCTTCGACGCGATGGCGACCATCATCGGGGTCGGCACCGAAGCGGGTCTGGCGGACGCCCGGGGCCGGATGCCGGGCCTGTCCAGGGCGCTGTTCATCGACGGGGCGGGCGGCGCGCTCGGCGGCCTGGCCGGCGCCTCGGGGCAGACGGTCTTCGTGGAGTCGGCCACCGGGGTCGGCGACGGCGCCCGCACCGGCCTCGCCTCCGTCGCCACCGGCGGGATGTTCGCGCTGATGCTGTTCTTCGCGCCGATCGCCGGCCTGGTCCCGGTGGAGGTGGGCTCGGCCGCGCTGGTGGTGATCGGCGCGATGATGATGAGCCAGGCCCGCCACATCGACTGGGGCGACCGCGAGACCGCCGTCCCGGCATTCCTGACCTGCGCCCTGATGCCGTTCACCTACAGCATCACCGCCGGGGTGGCCGCCGGGGTCGTCTCCCATCTGGTGATCAAGGCCGGCACCGGCCGGTGGCGGGAGCCCGGGGCGCTGATGTGGGTGCTCGGCGCCGTGTTCCTGGTGTACTTCGCGCTCGCTCCGATCAAGGAATGGCTGGGCGTGCACTGATCCGCCGATATCGGGGCACGGAGGCAACACACTGCGGTATCGATCTTTGAGACCATCGTTGTGTAACGACAGGAGCCGCCGACATGCAGGACATCGCCGAACAGCTGCGGGCGTGGCACGCCGCCGGGCGCCGGTTCGCCGTGGCGACCGTGGTCGGCGTATCGGGCAGCGCGCCGCGCGATCCGGGGGCCGCCTTGGCGGTGAACGACGCCGGGGAGGCGATCGGCAGCGTCTCCGGCGGCTGCGTGGAGGGGGCCGTCTACGAGCTGTGCCAGGCGGCGCTGGAGACCGGGCGGCCGGTGCTGGAGCGGTTCGGCTACAGCGACGAGGACGCCTTCGCGGTCGGCCTGACCTGCGGCGGGGTCCTGGAGGTCTTCGTGCAGCCGGTGGTGCCGGGGGGCGATGCCGGGCTGGACGCCGGAATCGCCCACCTGGGCGCCGGCACCCCGGTGGCACTGGCCCGGGTGGTCGACGGTCCGGCCGGGCTGCTGGGTGCCACGGTTGCCGTCACGGGTGCCGGCCACGACGGCAGCCTCCCTTCGCTGACCGGCGAGCTGGAGCGCTCGGTGGTGGCGCAGGCGCGGGCGATGCTGGACGCCGGCCGCACCGGCACGGTGACCCTGGCGCCGGACGGCCGCCCGTGCACTCCAGCGATGTCAGCGGACACGTCCGCGGGATCGGTCGGCGGAATGGTCACCTTCTTCGTGGAGTCCTTCGTCCCCAAGCCGCGGATGCTGGTCTTCGGCGCGATCGACTTCGCCGCCGCCGTGGTCCGGATCGGCACGTTCCTCGGCTACCGGGTGACGGTCTGCGACGCCCGCCCGGTCTTCGCCACCGCCCGCCGGTTCCCCGAGGCCGACGAGGTGGTGGTGGACTGGCCGCACCGCTACCTGGACTCGCAGCTCGACCGGCTGGACGGCCGCACGGTGATCTGCGTGCTCACCCATGACGCCAAGTTCGACATACCGCTGCTGGAGCGGGCGCTGCGGCTGCCGGTGGGCTTCGTCGGGGCGATGGGGTCGCGCCGCACCCATCTGGAGCGCAACGCCAAGCTGCGCGAGGCCGGCCTGACGGAGCCGGAGATCGCCCTGCTGCACTCCCCGATCGGCCTGGACCTGGGCGCCCGCACCCCGGAGGAGACGGCGGTGGCGATCGCGGCCGAGATCGTGGCCGGCCGGCGCGGCGGCGGCTGCCTGCCGCTGTCGGCCGGCACCGGGCCGATCCACCACGACCTGGAGCGGCCCCGCAGCGGTGCGTTCCGAGTCGCCTGAATCACATCCTGAGCCCTCGTCAGTTCCCAGGAACCTCCCAGTCTGATCATCCGTCAGGCGGGTTTCCTGAGTTTCAGCCCACGCCTTTGGCGCGTGCACGCACTCTGGGGGCTCGGGTGGTCACCCGGACCGCTTCGATGGCGGATGATGTGGCAGTGCAAAACGCAGATCAGTTCGGGTTCGCCGATGCCGCCGGCCCGCCCCCGACCCCGCCAGCCGCTGCACCGCCAGGCGCCGAGCCCGAGGCAGCGGAGGCGCTCGACCGCGCCGTCCGGGCTGCCCAGGCCGGCGACGAGGACGCCTTCAGACAGGTGTTCCGCACGGTGCAGCCGCTGCTGCTGCGCTATCTGCGGGTACTAGTGGGAGGCGATGGGGCCGACGCCGAGGACGTCGCCTCGGAGGCCTGGCTGCAGATCGCCCGTGACCTGCACACCTTCCAGGGCGACGGGGACGGCTTCCGGGGCTGGGCCGCGACCATCGCCCGGAACCGCGCGATGGACCACCTGCGGGCCAAGCGCCGCCGCCCGGCCGCCGACCTGCCGGAGGAGTACCTGACCGAGCTCCCGGCCGGCGACGACACCGAGGGCGCGGCCCTGGCCACCGTCGGCACCCAGGAGGCGCTGGCGATGATCGCCGGTCTGCCCAAGGACCAGGCCGAGGCGGTGCTGCTGCGCGTGGTGCTGCAGCTGGACGCCGAGACCGCCGCCCGCGTGCTCGGCAAGCGGGCCGGTACCGTGCGGATGGCCGCCCACCGGGGCCTGCGTCGGCTCGCCAAGCTGCTGGAGTCCCCCACGACCGCACCCGCACCGCGAGGCGCCGTGGCCCGGCTGCGCGGCGGGCCGAGAAAAAACCCGGCCGAAGGTGTGACACCGCCCGGGGCCCCGACGCTGAAGGACATGAGATGAGCACCAACCGATCCGGTCGGATCGACCGCGACGCCGCCGAGCAGCTGCTCGGCGGTGCAGCCGTCGGTACGGACGGTGGTCACGGCGCCCTCTCCCGAGTGCTCGCGGCCGCGGCTGCCCCGGCGACCGACGGCGAGCTGGCTGGTGAGGAGGAGGCGGTGGCCGCGTTTCGGGAGGCCGCTCGGCTCGCCCCGACCCGTGCCGCCATTCCGATCCAGAGGAGCCGCCCGATGGCCGAGTGCGTCCCGGCGCGCCCGCGCGTGGCCGCGCGGTTCCTCGGCGCCCGCGCCGCGGTGGCGGCGCTCGCGGTGACTGCCCTCGGCGGGGTCGCGGTGGCGGCCGGCACCGGGCACCTGCCCGCGGTGCTCGGCGGCGACTCGCCGAACCTCTCCGCGCAGAACACCGCGGCCTCCGATCCGGCGGGCACCGGGCCCGGCAACGGCCCCCTCCGCTCCTCCACCGCGCCCCGCACCAGCAGCCCGCAGGCCGACCGGCCGCAGCCCGGCAGCCCGACGGTGTCCGGGAAGCCGACCGGCGGGCCCTCGAACAGCCCCTCCGGTGATCCGTCGGCCCAGCTCTCCGGGCCGGCTTCGGCCGCGCTGCTGGCGCTGTGCAAGGCCTGGCCGCAGGACGACCGGCAGGGCAATTCGGACTCCCGGTTCGAGCCGCTGACGCGCGCGGCGGGCGGCTCGAACCGGGTTCGGGCGTACTGCGCCGACCTGGCGCGGCGGTCGCCGGACGCCGACGGGCCGACCGCCGCCGCGACCACGTCCTCAGCGTCCGGCGACCAGCACGGGCCGCCCGGCCACCCGGGGGACGACTCGGGTGGCACCGGCTCGGGCGGTACGCACGGCAAGCCCAGCGCCCCGGCCCCCGGGCCGACCGGCGATCCCGACGGGAACGGCGGCGGGCCCGACCACTCACACCCCGCCCAGGGCCAGAGCCAGCCGGCGGGAGGCCGCAACATGCAGTAGGACCAGCAGACTTCCGACCGCTGGGGGGCTTCCCCGGGCACACCAGCGGTCGGACCTCCGACAGCCGTTCATGCATGGGTTCGGCTGTCGGCACCGCCGCCGTTGATGGTCTCCCCCGAGTCCATCAGGCGCGGCATCGCTCTGGGTCCGGCCCGGCTGGGGTCGGTCGGGCCGGACCCAGAACACCTGACGTCCCATCGGGTCGCCCGACGGCGCCCGGCGCTCCTTGCCACCGGCGACGGCGCGCGCCATGGTGGAGGCAAGGACCGACGACCGGCGCCGCGCGGTCGTGAGGGCGGCGCCGAGGGTCGAAGACGACCGGCGCGCCCGCCGGGTCGCGCCCTGATCGAGGACGCCCACCATGCGCACCCTGCTCCAGGTCGAGTTGGACACCGAGCTCTCCAACAAACTGATCAGCAACGGCAGCGTCCAGCAGACCATGAACGAACTGCTGGGCACGCTCAAGCCGGAGGCCGCCTACTTCTACGCGGCGAACGGGCGCCGGGCGATGACCCTGGTGGTGGACCTGGCGGACGAGAGCGCCATCGTCACCACCTGCGAGCCGTTCTGGCTCAGCCTGCACGCCAAGGTCCAGGCCTACCCCTGCATGAACGCCGAGGAGTTGCAGACCGGAATCGGCCGACTGCCGGGCGCCGCCTGACCGCGTTCCCGATCAGCGAATCGGCTGGCACGGCGTCGGCCGGCACGGCATCGACTGGCCCACGGGCAACTCATCCGTGCACCAAGTCACTACAGACCGTGCACACAATCGGATGACCAGCCGTCGCGGTACGTGTATGGTTCTGAAGGCCGTTTCAGCAACGCACAGTTGTCTCAAATCAGCCTGTCAGGAGCACGACATGACGGGCTCGCCATCCCGTCCCTGACGAACGGTCACCACCCCCCGCCACCATGACCGAGACCGACCAGCTCACGCTGATCCGGAGCAGCTTCGCCCTGTTCCGGGACCACGGCGACAAACTCGCCGCCCACTTCTACGCCACCCTGTTCCTGCACAACCCCCAGCTGCGGGAGCTGTTTCCGGCCGCCATGGACGTGCAGCGCGACCGGCTCTTCCAGGCCCTGGCCGGCGCCGTCCGGATGCTCGACCGGCCCGCCGAACTGACGGTCTTCTTACAGCAGTTGGGGCGCGACCACCGCAAGTACGGGGTGCGCAGCGAGCATTACGCGGCGGTCGGCCAGGCACTGCTGGCCACCCTGGCCAGGTTCGCCGGCCCGCAGTGGTCCCCGGCCCATGAGCGGGCCTGGACGATCGCCTACCACCAGATCGCCGCCACCATGAGCGGTGCCGCCGAGACCGAGGCCGACCGCACCCCGCCGTTCTGGCACGCCGAGGTGGTCGGCCATGAGCGGCGCGGATCCGACCTGGCGGTGCTCACCCTGCGGCCGCACGCCCCGTTCCCCTACCGGGCCGGCCAGTACACCACCGTGGAGACGCCGCGCTGGCCGCGGGTCTGGCGGCCCTACTCGATCGCCAACGCCCCTCGTCAGGACGGCCTGTTGACCTTGCAAGTGCGGGCCGTACCGGCCGGTTGGGTGAGCAACGCCCTGGTCCAGCACACCCGGGTCGGCGATGTGCTGCGGCTTGGGCCGGGCCGCGGCACCCTGGTGCTGCCCGAGCGGCCGGCCCGCCGGGTGGTCTGCGTGGCCGGCGGCACCGGGCTGGCGCCGATCAAGGCGCTGGTGGAGGCGATGATCACGCACAACCGCCCGCTCACCCTGCACCTGTTCGTCGGCGCCCGCCACCAGCGCGACCTCTACGACCTGGACGCGCTGCGGCAGTTGGCCGCGGCCTTTCCCCGGCTGCTGCTGGTGCCGGTGGTGTCCGACGAGATCGGCTGGGCCGGGGTGCAGGGGCGGCTGCCCGAGGTGGTCCCGGCCCAGGGGAACTGGCAGGACCATGAGATCTTCGTGGCCGGGCCGGACGCCATGGTGATCAGCATGGTCGAGCGGCTCCATCGGGGCGGTGTGCCGGCCGACCGGCTGCACTATGAACTCTCCACCACCCCCGAGGTGTTGGACATCACCTCGGGGCTGCTGGAACACACCGAGCCGCCGAAGCCGGGCTCGGGCCGGCCTGCGACGGGTGACATCACCCCGCGTTGAGCTTGGCCAACTGCCGCAGCAGCCCCGGCCAGAGCCGCCCGACCAGCCGCGCCGCCTTGGCCTCCGCGGTGACCGGCACCACCGGCTTGCCGGTGCGCACCGCCTTGACGATCTCCGTCGCCACCTTCTCCGGCGGGAAGCCGCGCCGGGCGTAGAGCTTGCTGACCCGGGCCTGCTTGGCGGCCTGCTGCTCTGCGGTCAGCCCGGAGAACGTGGAGGTGCGGGTGATGTTGGTGTTGACGATGCCGGGGCAGATCGCGCTCACCCCGATGCCACTGGTGGCGAGTTCGGCGCGCAGGCAGTCGGAGAGCATCAGCACCGCGGCCTTGCTGGTGGCGTAGGCGGCCAGCACCTTGGACGGCAGATACGCGGCCGCCGAGGCCAGGTTGACGATGTGTCCGCCCTGGCCGCGCTCGGCCATCAGGCTGCCGAACGCCCGGCAGCCGTGGATCACGCCCCACAGGTTGACGTCCAGGACCCGCTGCCACTCCTTCTCGGTGGTCTGCAGGAAGGTCCCGGAGTGCCCGATGCCGGCGTTGTTGACCAGCACGTCCGGCACACCGTGGGTGGCAGCGACGGTCTGTGCGAAGGCGTCCATACCGGGGCCGTCGCTGACGTCCACCTGGTAGGCGTGGCCCGCGCCGCCGAGCAGGTCGACCAACTCGGCGGTGCGCTGGGCGGCGGCCAGGTCCAGGTCGCAGACCACCACGGTGGCCTGCTGCTGCTCGGCGAAGGCCAGCGCGGTGGCGCGTCCGATCCCGCTGCCGGCCCCGGTGATCACCACCAGTGGCCCGGTGCTGCCCCCAGTGCTGCTTCCCACTCCCGAACTCCCGTTCTCGATCCGGCCGGTGAACTCACGCACCATCCCGGCCACCTTCGGCCCCTGCTCCAGCAGCGCCGACCAGTGGGTGGCGTTCAGCTGACGGCGCGTCAGATCCGGCACCCAGCGCTCCAGGCCCTCGGAGAGGAAGGTGTTGACGTAGTGATCGCGCTGCAGCGTGATCAGCTGCACCGGCACCTTGGTGGGCCGCTCGCGCGGCGAGCGCAGCGTGGGCCGCATGTTGGCCCGGTACAACTCGATGCCGCGCACGGCATCCTGACGGAGCGTCGGCTGCGGGTGGCCCGCCCGGGGGCTGACCTCCTCCAGGTCGCGCAGCACCCGCGGCCAGGCCCGGGCCAGCCCGAACCGCCAGGTGGCGGGTGCCAGGAGCGGCAGGTGGAAGGCGGTGATGTACCAGGAGTGCGCGCCCTGGACCAGCAGTTGGCGCAGGTGCCGGGGGGTCGGGCGGCGCATCCGGTGCCGGATCCAGTGGCCCATGTGGTCCAGGCAAGGCCCGGAGATGCTGGTGTAGGAGGCGAGTCGGCGCTCCGCACCGGGCTCGGTGACGGCCTCCCAGGACTGCAGCGAGCCCCAGTCGTGGGCGACCACGTGCACCGGCCGGTCGGGGCTGACCGCGTCGGCCACCGCGAACAGGTCGGCGGCCAGCAGCGCGAGGCGGTAGCCCTCACGGCTGTCCGGGATCCCCGACTCGCCGGCGCCGCGCACGTCGTAGCGCACCACGTGGTGGTCGGCGGCGAGGTCGGCGGCCACGTCGTCCCACACCACATGGGTGTCCGGGTAGCCGTGCACCAGCAGCACGGTGGGGCCTTGCGGATCGCCCTGCTCGAAGACGGCGAGGTCGATGCCGGCCGAGTGCACGAAGCTGCGGCGGGGTTCGGTCCGGTCGGTCATCGGGCGGCCTCCGCCTGCTCGGTACGGTCGGTCATCGGGCGGCCTCCGCCTGCTCGGTACGGTCGGTCATCGGGCGGCCTCCGCCTGCTCGGTAGGGTCGGTCATCGGGCGGCCTCCGCCTGTTCGGTACGGTCGGACCCGCCGCGGGCGGGCTCGGCCCAGCGCCGCACGTGCGGCAGGTCGTCGTCCAGCCAGTAGGCATCATCCTCGGTGACCACCAGCAGCTCCTCGAACTTGATGCCGGTGTCGCGGAAGCCGATGTGCGGTTCGACCGCCCACAGGCCGGGCGTCGGCGCGTGCCGGGAGGAGCGGCCGTCGGCCCAGAGCGGTGAACGGCCGTGCAGCCGTTCGGCGATGAGCTCGCGGCCCAGGGTCTGCAGGGTGCGCAGGCCGAAGCCGAAGAGGTTCACGCCGGCGGGGGCCCGGCTGGTGTTGCGGGTCACCTGGTGGCCGATCACCCGCCCAGGGTAGACCTGGTGGCGGTTGTCGTAGCCGTGCGCGGCGATCTGCGCGTCGACGGCGGCGTAGATCTCGTTCAGCGGCTTGCGGGCCCTGACCTCGCGCAGGATCAACTCCCGGTAGATCTGGAGGTCCTGGGCGAGCCGGTCCCAGATCCGGTTCTCGCCGACCTTGCCGCCGTAGCCGATGTCGGCGGTGTAGCCGTCCACCACCGGTGCGCAGTCCAGCACGTAGGGCATGCCCTCCTGCAGCACCCGCCCGCCGGCGAAGAACTGCAGCGGGGTGTGGAAGTGCCGGAACGCGGTGCGGTCACCGAACCAGGCGAACGGCACGTGGAAGAAGTCGGTCACCCCAGCGGCCACCAGATGTCGGCGCAGCCGGTCGGTGGCCTGCCGCTCGGTGACCCCGGGCTCGATCCAGGCGGCGGTCTTCTCCGCGCAGTCGTAAGCGAGTTGCTGGATCTCGCGGAACTTCGCCAGGTCGGCGTCGGAGTAGGTGAAGGTGGATGCCATCGGTCAGACCTCCAGGACCAGGGTCTCGCCCTCGGCCGCCCGGGACACGCAGGGCAGCAGGGCTCCGGCTGCGCGCTCCTCGGCGGTGAGCCGGCGATCGCGGTGTTCGGGGGTGCCGGCCAGCACCCGGACCTGGCAGGTGCCGCAGAACCCCTGGTGGCAGGAGTACGGCGTGCCGGGCCGGGCCTCGCGCAGCACGTCGAGCGCGGACTTGTCGGCGGGGACGGCCAGTTCCTCTCCGCTGCCGGAGAGCTTGAGGGTGAACGGCCGGCCGTCGCGCACCGGCGCGGCGCCGAACCGCTCGAAGTGCAGCGCGGTGGCGGGCGAGGCGTCGAAGGCCTGTTGGACAGCGGCCAGCATGGGGGTCGGGCCGCAGCAGTAGACGGCGGCGCCCCGGCCGGCCCGGGCCAGCAGTTGCTCGCCGGTGGGTGTGCCGCCGACCAGCAGGGTGACCCTCCCGGGGCCAGCGCCGTCAGCTCCTCGGCGAACGGCATGGTCTCGGCGCTGCGCCCGGCGTAGACCAACTGCCAGTCGAGATCCTGGTGTTGGGCTTCATGGGCGATCGGCAGCAGCGGCGTGATGCCGATGCCGCCGGCGATCAGCAGCAGCTTGGGTTCGGCGCAGAAGACGAAGCCGTTGCGGGGGCGCCGGACGGTGAGCCGGGCGCCGACGTGGAGTTCGTCGTGGATCTCCACCGAGCCGCCGCCACCGCCGGCGATCCGGCGCACCGCGATCCGGTAGCCGCCGCGGTCGGCGGGGTCGCCGCAGAGCGAGTAGTGGCGCACCCGGCCGGAGGGCAAGGTGAGTCGGAGGTGGGCGCCGGGCTGCCAGGGGGGCAGCGGGCTACCGGCCGGGTCGGCGAGGCGCAGCTCCACCACGTCGTCGGCGACCGGGCGGTGGGCGGTCACCACCAGGACCAGCGGGGCGCGGCCGCGGCTGGGCGGGCGGCGCGGGCTGCGGCGCAGCGGCGGGCTGGCCAGGGCGGGGGTGTAGAGGTCGCTGAACCGGGTGAGCAGGCTGAAGAAGCGGTCGGCCCGGGGGCGGCCGTAGAGGTCCGGCGGCGGGGTGTCCAGGTCGTGGCGGCTGGTGCGGCCGAAGGCCAGGGTGGGGGCGGGGTCGGTGGCCTGCGGGGGTCCGGCGGGGGCGAATTCCGCGTCCCCTGCGCGTTCGGCGGCAGCTCTCGCGGCGGCGGGCTCGGTGGCCGGGTCGGCGGCCGGTGGGGTCATCTCGGGCTCCTGGAGGGTGGTTCAGCGGGCGGCGGCGGCCCGGGCGGCGGGCGAGGTGGCCAGGTAGCCGAGCGCCTGGGCGCTGGACCCCTCCTGGGTGGGGTGGTAGCGGACCTTGAAGTACCGCAGCCCGGAGCGGAGCGACTGGATCGGGTCCGGCAGCATGCCGCGCTGCGCGCCGTCCCAGGCCTGCCGCCAGCTGGGCTTCAGTCGGCCGCGCAGCTCCGGGTCGGCCGCCAGCAGGTAGCGCACGCCGCGCACCCACAGGTGCACCAGCAGCGGCCCGCCGAGCACCATGCCGCGGATCCGCCGACCGTAGCCCCGGTCCAGGTGGACCAGGAGGTCGAAGGCGACGCTGCGGTGCTCGACCTCCTCGGCGCCGTGCCAGCGCAGCAGGTCGAGCATCGTCGGGTCGGCCTTGGCCCGCTCCAGGCCCGGCGAGTTGAGCGCCCAGTTGCCGAGGAAGGCGGTGAAGTGCTCGATCGCGGCGACGAAGGCCACCCGCTCGATGATGTTCTCGCGCCGCTGGCGGGGGCTCAGGTGCGGCTTCGGACCGAGGATCCGCTGGAACAGCCAGGCGATCTGGCGCACGTAGGGGCGCGGGTCGAGTCCCTGGCCGAGCAGGTGGTCCAGCACCTCCTGGTGGGCCTCGGCGTGGATCGCCTCCTGGCCGATGAAGCCGAGCACCTCCTCGCGCAGCTGCTCGTCGGTGATCAGCGGCAGCGCGTCCTTGAAGACCTCGGTGAACCAGCGCTCGCCCTCGGGCAGCAGCAGGTGCAGCACATTGATGGTGTGGGTGGCGAACGGCTCGTCCGGGATCCAGTGCAGCGGCAGCCGGCTCCAGTCGAACTTCACATCGCGGGGCTCCAGCACGAGGTCGGTGTGGACCTCTGCGGCGGTTCTGGGCATGGGGCCCTCCTGACCTGCGGGTGTGGGCAACTGACCTTGAGGTGGCAGCACCTCAAACTACTGGCCGGTACTTCGCCTCACAAGGGTTTGCGGCGTTCTTATCGACAGTGAGTCTAATAAGATCGCGAACGGTCCAACCCCGGTCGCCACCCGCCCTCTCCGCACCTAGCGTGAGGTCGCCGGTACCGTCCGGCAGGAGAGGAGCAGAATTATGATCACCGCCCGTGACATCATGCACGCCAACGCGCAATGCATCGACGCCAACGAGACGCTGCGCGAGGCCTCGAAGATGATGAGGGCCAGCGGAGTTGGCGCGCTGCCGATCTGCGGCCCGGACAAGAAGCTCAAGGGCATCATCACCGACCGTGACATCGTGCTGGAGTGTCTCGGCACCGGCAAGGACCCCGACACGATGCGGGCCATGGACCTCGCCGGTCACCTGCACTGCGTGCGCGCCGACGACGACATGGACGCGGTGCTGAAGAAGATGGAGCAGCACCAGATCCGCCGGATGCCCGTGATCGATGACGGCAAGCTGGTCGGCATCATCACCGAGAAGGACCTGGCGATGGGCCACCGGATGGCCAAGGGTGTGACCGACCAGCAGATCATCGACTTCATGGACAGCATGTTCGCCAAGCACTGAGGCGGAGCGCGGGCACGCGAACAGCGACGCGGGCCGGGGCCCCCGAGGAGGGGTCCCGGCCCGCGCCGCCGCCGTCAGCCGGCCGTCACTCGCCCTGGAGCTTCTCCACCAGCTCGGACAGGCCGCCGCGGGCCTTGATGAAGCCGAGGTGGTCGTGGAAGTCCCGGCTGTGCACGATCAGACCGTCGCGCACCCGGAGCACCTGGATGTTCGAGACCTCGAAGGTCGTGTCGGTCGACTTCTGGTACACCTCGTAGTCGTACTCGGCGACGATCACTTCCGGATCGTCGGTCTCCCGGATCACCTGGTTCTTCCCGGTCAGCGTGAACGGAACGTTCTCGCGCACCATCCCGAAGCGCTCCCGGATCGCGGCCTGGCCCTCGATCCGCCGCGGCGCGAGCGGCTCGAAGACGATCTCCACCACGGCATCCTCGGCATAGAGGTCGGCCAGGCCGGCGAACTCGCCGGAGGTGATTCCGGCGTGCAGCTTCTCGAAGACCTCGCGCGGCGTTGCGGTTTCAGACATGATCAACCCCCAGACATACCGGTCGCTAGAATCGGACTAGCGACTCCGGTTTCTCTGGAGGCGACGATACGGACTGGCGACTCCGGTTGTCCAGCGACGGGAAGGACCAGGACGACGTGAGCACTGACCAGGCGCGCCCACTACGGGCGGACGCAGCCCGCAACCGGGCCCGGCTGCTGGACGTCGCCGCCCAGGTCTTCGCCGACCGGGGAGTCTCGGTGACCACCGAGGAGATCGCGAAGGCGGCGGGCGTCGGCGTCGGCACGCTCTTCCGGCACTTCCCCACCAAGGAGGCACTGCTGGAGGCGGTGCTCCTGCGCCGCCTGGAGACGCTGAGCACCGAGATCGCCCGGCTGCTGGCCGAACAGGACCCGGCCGCGGCCTTCTTCGCCACCTTCACCCTGGTGATCGACCAGTCGGCCGGCAAGAACGAGTACGCCCGCGCCCTGGCAGCGGCCGGGATCGACGTCCACCAGAGCCTCCAGGAGCCGGCCCAGGTGCTCCGAGCCCGGCTGACCGAGGTCCTGACCGGCGCCCAGCAAGCGGGCGCGGTCCGGGCCGACTTGGGCGTCCCGGAGCTGCAGGCCCTACTGGTCGGCACCGCCGACATGGTGGAGCGCCTGAGCGCGGACCCGGCAGGCCGGGAGCGCATCTTCTCGGTGATCTTCAACGGCCTGCGACCGTCCCGCTGAGCGAGCCGCTCGATCGGGGGCTCCGGGCCGGGAGTTCTTAGCCCGGCTCGGACGGGGATCTGGACGCCACCCTTGCAGGCGCTGGCTGACGGGCGGCCACCTCGGGGTGGCGAGGCGGCTTGGCGGGCAGCGTCACCTGCCGCTGTTGCGGATGTGGTCAAGTCCTTTCCGGGCCCCGGCTTGGAGCTGGGGGTCCTTGCAGCGCAGGGCGATTCGCAGGTGGTGCTCGGCGGTACGGGGGTCGCCGGCGTCGATCGAGAGCAGGCCGAGGTGGCCGTGGCCACGGGCGGCGGCGGGCTCGTAGCTGGACGCTGCGGCGAAGCCGAAGAGCTCGATGGCCTCGGCGGCTTCGCCGGCCTCCATGAGTAGGACGCCCAGGTTCAGGGCGCCCTTCGCGGAGAACTCCGGGTCGCTGGACCGACTTGCGGCCCTGAACTGCTCCCGGGCGCCGGCCAGGTCCCCGCGCTCCCGCAGGATGTCGCCGAGGTGGAAGGCGGCCTGTGCGGCGGCCCTGGGGACCGAGGCGCCGGTCGCCTCGCGGTACAGGAACTCCGCCATGTCCATGTCCCCGCTGCGGTCGGCCAGCGTCGCCTGGGCGAGCAGGGCGGAGCCGACGGCTTCGGGGAAGCCGCTGTCGACGGCGGCGCCGAGCACGTCGTAGGCGTCCTGATCCCAGCCCTCGGTCTCGCGCAGGAGCATCTCGCCGAAGGCGAGCGCGCCGCGGCCGATGCTCCGGTACCGCCCGGATTCGGCGACCAGCGCGTACTGGTGGCTCGCGTCGCGGTTGTTTCCGCGCCCTTCCAGGATGAGGCCCCGGGCGAAAGCCACCTCGGCCGCCACGTCCGGGTCGGTCACCTTGGCGGCCTTGCCGGCCCTGGCCCAGGCCCGGCGGTACCGGCCGCGGCTCAACTGGAGCAGGGCGGTGACCAGTTGGCCCGCCGCCTGGACCTTGGCGCTGCGCGAGGCCAGCGCGGCGGTGGCGACGGCCTCGGCGGCGGCCGACTCGCCGCGGTTGACGTAGCCCAGGCCGAGTTCGATCACGAGGTCGAAGTCGAACCACGGTACGTCGGGCTTCAGGCCCAGTGGCACGGCGTGCGGCGCGGCCAGCATGCCCACGAGATCCGCGTCGAACTCCTCGTCCGCAGTGGTGCGGTTCGGCACGTTCGTCCCTCCCCAAGAGCGCAACGGCAAGGTCAAGTCATGGTAATAACTGTTGATTATCCGTCATTCTCCTTGTGGAAACGCCCGATTGCCCAAAGCCAGCCCCAGCCGGGCCGCCCCTCACGGGGTGGCCCGGGTCCGCGGGCGCCGGTGCGGGTCAGTGGGCGGCGGCCGCCAGCAGCTCCAGCACCTTCGGCCAGCCGGCCGCCTGGGCCGCCGCGTCGCCCGCGCGGGTGCCGCCGAGGTCTTCCAGGTCCTTGGTGACCGGGTGGGCCAAGTGGGTGCCCTCCGGGAGGTAGGGGGTCACTCCGACGAAGTGGCCCGCCCCCGGGTAGACCAGGGCCTGGTGCGGCCCCGGGCGGTTCGCGGCCGTCAGCGCGGCGTCGATCTGCCGGGCCCACGGGGCCGAGTTCCACAGCTTGTCGTCCGAGCCGGCGATCGCCAGGACCGGGCCGTTCACCCGGTCGACCGGGATGTCGCCCGTCGGCACGGGGCGCCCACCGAAGGTCCAGGCCGTGTCGCCGGTCGGGAAGCCGCGGTTGACCTGGGCGGAGGGTGCGTAGAGGACCGAGCCGTGGAACAGGTCGGGGTAGTCCTGGGCCAGCAGCAGCGCCGCCTCGCTGCCCCGCGAGTCACCCTCGACGACGATGTGCGCGGGATCGGTCTGGGGCTGGGCAGCCAGCAGGTGCGCGGCGGTGGCGAAGTACTCCAGCGGGATGTTCTGCAGGGTGTCCGGCAGGCCGGGCAGGTGGAAGTAGGCCACGACCAGGGCCGGGTAGCCGTGCGAGGCCAGCTGCGCCGCCGCCAGCTTCCCGACGGAGCTGAACCCGCCCTCGGAGCCGCCCAGCAGCAGCACCGCCGGGTGCCGCCCGGCGGTCGCCGGCGGCAGGAACAGTTCGCCGGTCACCTGGTCGCTCGCCTGCGTGAGCTGCTTCGTGGTCACCCCGGCGCTCATGACCTCGCGCGTGAGGGTGGTGGTGGCGAGTTGGCGCCCGTGCGCGGTGACGGTGATGTCCACCGGGAAGCCGGGGGCCGGTCCTGTGGAGAGCTTCGGGCCGAACGAGGCCTGGTCCGGATCTCCCCCGGCGGGGCCCATGGACCAGAACAGCCCCATGCCGTCCGCCCCTGGTAGGAGCCGCTGACCGGGGCGGTCGCACCGGGATCGACCACCCCGTGGCCGTCCGCCTTGAACAGCGCCTGGGCGCTCCACGCGGTGCCCTGGTAGTCGGTGTCGTGCGAGCTGAGGGTGATCGTGTCACCAGGCGCGAGTCCGGTGATCCGTAAGTGAACCGGCTGGTCCAGCAACGCAGTCGGGGCGTCCACCTCGATCACCGCCCTGCTGCTCTCCGAGCCGCCCGACGAGCACCCCACCAAGCCCCCGGACACCGCCAACGCCAACGCCAGCACGGCAGCGGCAGACCTCTCCCGTATCACGACACCCCCCGGTCGCTCGAATCACAGAAATGATCAGCGAGCCACGATTGCCACTGCCCGAGTCCGTGTCAAGAGCCGACGAGGGCGACGATGTCACGCACTGCCCCGGCCGGTGGACGGCCGGGGCAGTGCGGTGCCGGTTCAGCTCGACGTGCTGAACGCGGCCTGCAGGTGCGGGATGTAGTCGGCCAGGGCCGGCGCCCAGCAGCCGTAGTTGTGGCCACCGTCGCAACTCGGCGCCAGCGAGGAGCCGTTGCCGTAGTCGTCCATCCGGTTGGGGATGCCGAGCTGGTCCAGGCCGGCCTTCACGTTCTCGGTGGCGGTCTCCGTGAAGGAGTCGAGCGGCAGGGTGCTGCCCGTGTAGAGGGTGATGTCGGTGTTGGACAGCTTGGCCAGGTTCACCGGAGCCGCGGGGTTGACCTGGTTCCAGACGTGGTCCGCGTTGAACACCGGGTAGGGCGAGCCGAAGACGGCGTCGCTGTCGACCACGGGTCCGAAGCTCGCGCACTGGAGGGAACTGACGGCGCACAGCCCGCCCGGGAGGTTGAGCTCCGTGGCCAGCACGGCCCCGCGCATCGCCGGCATGCCGAAGTCGATGGCGCCGGACAGCGCAGCGGTGTGGCCGAACAGGTCGGGGCGGTCCTCGGCGTAGTGCAGCGCGCCGTAGCCACCCATCGACAGACCGAGCACGGCCCGGTGCGAACGGTCGGTGAGGGTGCGCAGGTTGGCGTCGATGAACGGCACCACCTGGTCGAGGTGGAAGATCTCCCAATTGGCCGTGCCCACAGCCGTGTTCTGCATGACCCAGTTCGAGTACCAGCCCTTCAGGCCGCCGTCCGGCACCACGGTGATCATCGAGTCCGAGTGCAGGGCGGGAGCGGCCGCCGCGTCGTCCACGTTGCCGGCGGCGCCGTGCAGGAAGTACGCCACCGGCCAGCGCTTGGTCGGGTCGGCCGCGTAGTCCTTGGGCAGGAAGATCCGGATCTGGTGCATGCCGGAGAGCTGCGGGGTGGTCACCGTGATGGTGAAGTCGGTGCTGGAGTGCACCACGGGGACGCCGGCCTGGCTGAGCCCGAAGCCGTCGCTGAGGGTCGGCGGGGCGGTGTCCGCGTGGGCGGCGGGGACGGCGGTGAGCAGGGCGGCCGCGGTCAGCGCGGCGGCGGCCAGCGCCGTCCGAGCGTGCATGCGCAGGGACGTCATCAGCGGGTCCTCATCGAAGAGTTGGTGGGAGCGGTGAGCGGTCAGAGCGCGCAGAAGGCGTTGTTCATGCCGGTGCCGGTGTCGTTCAGCCCTGGGTGTTGAGCGTCAGGTGGTACTCGTCGTTGGCCTCGATCACCTGCTTGCTGCCGTCGTCGTTGCTGAGCCACTGGCTGAAGTAGCCGAGCACGGCGCCGTTGTGGAACCAGACCGTCTGCCCGCAGGGCAGCTTCTGCTGCATGATGCCCAGGCCGTAGCCGACGTTGGGGATCCCGGTGGGCACGGTGGTCTTGAGCTCGGCCTCCTGCGCGGGCGGCAGCAGTTTGCCGCCGATCAGTGCCCGGGTGAAGGTGGCCAGGTCGTCCAGGGTCGACACCATCGCTCCGGCGGTGCCGAAGGCCTGGACGTTGGAGACCGTGACGTCCCGGAGCACCAGACTGGTCCAGTACTCGTAGCCTCGCAGGTAGTTGCCGTGCAGGGTCGGGTCCAAGGTGGGGAAGCTGGTGTTCGTCAGGCCGAGCGGCGTGATGATCCGGTTCTGGACCTCGGTGGCCGCGTCGTTGCCGGTGACGGCCTGGATCACCATGCCGGCCAGCACGAAGTTGGTGTTGGAGTAGGCCCACGTCTGACCGGGCGCCGAGGTGGGCTGCTGCTGCGCAAGCGCCATGTCGACCAGGGTCTGCGGCGCCCACACGCGGTTGGGCTCCAGGTTGGAGCCGTAGGAGGCGGTGAACACCAGGTTGTGCTCGTAGTCCGGCAGGCCGGAGGTGTGGTTGAGCAGTTCCCGGATGGTGATCGTGGTGCCGGTGTAGCCGTTGGCGTTGACCGCGTTCGGCAGCCACTTCGCCACGGTGTCGTCCAGCGAGAGCTTGCCCTCCGCCTCCAGCTGGAGCAGCACGGTGGCGATGAAGGCCTTGGTGTTGCTGCCGATCCGGAACTGCGCCTTGGGGTCGGCTGGTGCGTTGGTGGACCGGTCGCCGGTGCCGTCCGAGATGTACTGGGTGCTGTCCCCGGAGCGGACCAGGCCGACGATGCCCGGGTACCCGTCGGCTATCCCCTTCTGGGCGCCGGCCTGCAACGCGCTCGCCGCACTCGGCACATCGGCACTGGCCGGCCCGGCACCGGCCAGCACGGCGAGCGTCAGCACCGCGCCGACGGCGGTCAGGCGTGCGGACTTGATGGACTTCATGGAACCCTCCTCGTCGCTGGTGATCGGTTGACGTCGCGTCAGTGAGCCCTGGCGTCAGCCGACCCCGATTCGCCTCCGAGCCTCGGTCAACGGCCGCTTGACGTACAGGCCAGATCGGGGGCCATATATGGCCGGTCGTCACCGTGTCCTGCCTGCGGCCCGCTGACCTGCGCTCAACCATCAGGCGGGGCGCTCAGGCCGCCGGCTCGCACCGCTACGGCCGGTCGGCGGGCGCCGTGCCGGCCAGTGAGCGGCTGGCGAGATGGTGCTGCAGCCGGATGTGCCGGAACTGGTAGACCGCGCCGGTCTGGCGCAGCACCCCGCGCTGGTAGGCGTCGTCCAGGAAGGCCACGGTGTCCCAGGGCAGGTGGCCGGTCAGCGGCAGCCAGATCCGGGACAACAGCACCCACTGCCCCCAGGCGGTGAAGCCCAGCACGTAGGAGACCCCGCCGCCCAACCCGCCGACCGCACCGATGAACAGCCCGTCTCGCAGCCCCCAGTTCAGCGGCCCGAAGGTGCCCTGAAAGACCGACATCACCAGCCGGCCCCCGACGCCGATGGCCAGGGTGAGCATCGGCACCAGCACCAGGAGCTGCCGGCTCACCGTCGCGCGGTTGGCGGCCAGCAAGCTGGTCGGGGTGGCCGCGGAGGTGATGTCGACCGGCGCCTCCAGCGCTGCCGTCATCCCGAAGACCAGCCCGCCGGCGAAGCCGAAGATCAGACCGAAGAGCAGCATGTTGATCAGCGCGGCGTCGATCACGCCGGGTCTGCTGAGCGGCACGCCGAAGTAGAGCGTCCGTTCCAGGGTCACGGCGCAGGAGTAGCCGATGCCCAGGACGAAGCCGCCGAGCAGTCCGTCCACAAAGCGGAACATGGCCGTCCGGATCGGGCGGTCGATGATGCCGCGCGTCAGGGGCAGCCTCAGCCGCACCCGGCTCGGTTCGAACACCGCGCCGCCGCGGTACACGATGGTCACCGCGTACACACCGCCGAAGACCACGCCGACGACCGGTCCGATCAGGCTGCCAGCCAGGAAGAAGTCGCCGATCCCGATCCCGCCGCCGCTCGCGAACGGGCTGAGCACCACATCGGCGAGCGTGATGCACAGCGTGGTGGCCAGCACGACGGCGAGGATCCGGCTGGAGTACCGCAGCGAGTCGCCCAGTTGCCACCAGGCCAGGTCCTGCCGGTCGCGGTCGAAGCGCACCAGGTGGTGGGCCAGGTAGCCGAGCCAGCGCTGGGCGCTCTCCGGGTCCCAGCCCCGGCTGCGGCGCCCCGAACCGTCCGGGTTCGGCCGACGGGTCCGGCGCCGGTAGACGGCCGGCACGAAACCCGCCAGCAGGTGCTCCTCCAGGGACGTCGTGGTCGGAAACCGCGTCGCGCGCAGCAGTTCCGCCGGGTCCCGGTCGGGATCGTCGCTGTACATGGTGCGGGCCAGGTTGACCATCAGCGGGGTGGTCAGCACCTCGGCGAGCCGCGCGCTCGCCGGGGACCGGTCGGCGCGCAGCTCGTCGATGACGGCCTGCCACCTCGTGTCCGCCGCCGGGCCGCCGTCGCCGTCGGCAACCGTCCGGTCCGTGCGGGGCAGGTAGTCCGCCAGGTCGTCGACCGTGAGGTCGGCCAGCTCGATGCCGGCCGCCCACACCAGCGGTGCGCGGGCTGCCCGGACGGCCTCGGCGAACTCGCCCCGGCGGCTGGTGAGGACCAGCGGGTGCTGGGTCTCGTTCAGCGCCTCCAGGGCTTCCTGGCGAAGGCCGGCGGCCATCTCGTCGAACCCGTCGAGGACCGGGAGGATGAGGTCGGCGTCGACCAGCGCGGCGGCCAGTGTCGACCCGCCCGGGCTCCTGCGGCCCAGATGCGGGTGGTCGCGCAGCAGTCGGTCGACCAGCCAGTCGCGCAGCTCGATGGCGGTCGGGTCCCAGGCGCCCAGGCTGAGGACGATCGGCACCCGGCCGGGCGCGGGGGCCTGGTCGAGGTAGTCGAGGACGAACCTGATGGTGAGGATCGACTTTCCGGAGCCGGCCCGGCCGAGCACCACCAGACGGGCCGAGTCGATCTGCCGGTAGGCCTCGGTCACCCGGTGGAGGTCACCGCTCAGCTCCCGCCCCCGCGCCACCGCGCCCGGACCGAGGCGCTGGATGTTCTCCTCACGGTCCGTCAGCGGTGCGGGCGCGGGGTGCCAGCGGACCGGCAGCGGGAACGGGTCGTGGACCCGGCGCTGCGCCTCCTCCCGCTGCCAGCGCCGCCTGATCTCCCTCGCCAACTCCTGCACGGCGTCGGCAAGCCCCTCGGGCACGGGCGGCGGCGTGGGCCACGGGGGTGGGGGCGGCGGCTCCTCTGGCTCCTCGGGCGGCGCGCTGGGCCCGGAACGCGGCGTGCTGGGCTCCGAATTCGGCGCGCTGGGCCCTGAATGCGGAGGATCGGGCTCCGGAGAGCCCGTGAGCGTGGCGATCAGCCGCCGGCGCTGCTCCTGGGTGACCTTGAGCGCATCCGCCAACCGGTTCACCGTCGCCAGCCGGTGGTCGCCCGCCTTGCCGCTCTCCAACCGGCGGATGGTGCGCACGCCCAGCTGGGACTCCTCCGCCAGCTGATCCTGCGTGAGCCCCGCCTGCTTGCGGAACTCGCGTAGCAGCGCGCCGAGCTGATCGGCCAACTGGGCTCCCCCTCCTCGCCTCGGCAAGCGCCGGTGAGCCTACCCTGACGGCCGGTCATATATGGCCTCCTCCATGGCCTGTACCCCGACCTGCACAAAAACCCACGATTGACGGTGTGGCGACCGGAAGCGGAGGGAGTGGGTTCGGATGGCACGCACCGGACCAGGCGCAGTGGGACCGGCGGCCGTGGGGCCGCCCTCGCAGACCGTTCCCAGCGCGGTCGACCAGCTGGCCCGAGCACACCGCCTCGGCGAACTCACCGACGTGCGGCGCGGGGTCTCACCGCTGCGCGTGGTCGCCGTGGGCTGGGGCAGCGCGGTCGTCGCCCTGCTGCTGACCGTGCTGATGGGCCACGAGGCGGCCGGTACCACGGCGTTCACCCCCGCCGGCTCGGCGCTGCACGCCCTGAGCATCGCCTTCCTGTTCATCTTCGCCGCCGGAACGGCCTACGGGCTGCGCGGCCTGCTGGCCGGATCCCGGGCGCTCTACCTGTACGACGGCGGGCTCGTGCACGCCGACCGGTCCGGCGCCCGAGCCGTCCCCTGGTCCGAGATCGCCGGCCTCAGGGGCATCCACCAGCAGCCGGCCGGCCAGGGCGCCACCGGCCGCCTGCTCGGCTACCGGCTGCTGACCCGCTCCGGCACCTCGTTCGTCATCCCCCGGATCCCGGCGGACGGCCACGACCCGTTCACCGACCGGATCGTCGACGCCGCGCGCCGGCACCACCGCCCGATCATCTGACCGAGCCACCCGAACCAGGCGTGATCACGGCCGGGGCCAAGGGCCCGCCGCGGCCCGTCAGACCGCCATCGCCAGCATCAGCGGCGCCGCCCGCTCGGCCAGCAACTCGGCGGCGGCGCGCAGCCGGTGCGCGCTGCTGACCGGCAGCGACATCGCCAGGCAGCCCACCGTGCTGCCGGCCGTGACCGGCACGGCGGCGCAGACCGTGCCGAGCGCGTACTCCTGGAGGTCGAGCATCGGGGTGCCGCCCGACTGGCGCTCCAGGCGGTGCAGCAGCTGCTCGCTGTCCGTGATGGTGCGTGAGGTGAGGCGGGCGATCGGGTGCCGGGACAGGTGGTCCAGGCGGCCGTCGTGGTCGAGCTGGCTGAGCAGGCACTTGCCGATCGCACTGGCGTGCGCGGTGGCCTTGAAGTCCACCCACTCGTGCACGGCGGGCGCGTGCTCGCCCTCGGCCACTGCTTCGACCCGCAGTTCGCCGTCGTGGTACCGGCTGAAGTAGACGGCGGCGCCGAGCTCGTCACGCAGTTCGGTGAGCTTGTGCTGGAGGCGGATCCGGACCAGCTGCTCGCGGTTGCTCTGGCCGAGCATGGCGAAGGTGCCGCCGAGCAGCCAGGCGCCGTCCACCGACTGCAGATAGCCCTCCGCGCTGAGCAGGTTGACCAGCTCGCGCACGGCGGGCTCGCTCATCGCCGTCTCGCGTGCCAGGTCGCGCAGGGTGGCGCCGTAGGGGTGTCGGTCGACGGCCTCCAGCAGCCGCAGGGCACCGCGAACCGCGCCCTGTGGTCCCGCCGCCCCCTGGTCCAGCGCGATCTGACCACTCTGGCCGTTTACCGGCATGGTCCGCTCCTTCCGCCGCACTCGACAGCCCCGTCGGCTACCGTCGGCTGCAACCGGCGGGGGCCAACCTCCAGCCTATCTTCCGACGGGCTGTCAGGTTCGTCGGACGGGACGAATTCCCGCAGGTGACGGGTATTGGCCGAATGGCATATGCCAGTCGGGCAAGGGGTCTGGCACCCTTGACAGGTAGGCCGGTGCCCGCTCCCGGCTGCCACCACCAGGGTGCGGGAGCCCCTGGAAGTCGGTCCGGCGAACGAGAATGCACCCGTGGGGATACTGACGGAACGTCAGCCCGTGCGGAGGCGGATCCCTGCTCGGACCAGGCCATCGCAAAGCCACCGCCATTTATGCCGGTGCCTGGAATCCGCCGCGGATTTCCGGGGGCCCGGCCTATTCCATACGTCCATTCGGCCCGCCAAGCGGTGGACGGCAAAAGACGGTCAAGCGTGTCGTCTTGACCACCGGGAGCTCGCGCCGATTCACTTTCGCCTGACCGCTGAGCGGTCTATTCGTGAATCCACCGGCGGCTGTCTTGCTGCGATCGGCCGTGTCGCACCGCACCAGCGAATCGCGGGGCACAGTCATTCGTGCACGGTGAAACGCGGTTCTCCATTCGGCGCGTCGGCCGTCCCACCGAACGAAGGGGCAGTGCATGCCTGTCGAGAACTCCGCCGCGGACACACCACCCGAGGGCGTCTCGCGTCGCCGCCTGATGAGCCAGGCCGCCGCGGTCGGTGCCGCCGGACTGGCGGTCAACCTGCTCGCCGGAACCACGGCCGCCAGTGCCGCGCCGGCCGATGATCGCGCCGTGGGCGCCGGTGCGCCGCACGCGCCCGCCGACCACGACGAACCCGTGATCGTGCACGTACGCGACGTCCGGACCGGCCACCTCGACCTGTTCAGCGGCCACCGGCACCACCGCGTCCAGGACCCGGAGTTGGCCGCCGCCCTGATCCGCGCCCTGGGCTGAACCAGCCACCAGCACCGGCCGGCCCCGGCGGCAGCGCCCGTCGGGGCCGACCGGCCCGCCAACCTGCCAGAAGCCACCACCCACCACCCACCGAGCGAGGCTCCTGTGTCGTCCCACCGCGAAGCCCCCGAGATCTCCAAGGACCCGGTCGCCGACAGCACCGACGTCTACGCCTTCGTCAGCCCCGACGACTGCGACACCGTCACCCTGATCGCCAACTACATCCCGCTGCAGGGCCCGGCCGGCGGCCCGAACTTCTACGAGTTCGGCGAGGACGTCCTCTACGCGATCCACATCGACAACGACAACGACGGCCGCCCCGACATCAGCTACGAGTTCCGGTTCCGCGTCGAGGTCCGCAATCCCGACTCCTTCCTGTACAACACCGGGCCGATCGACTCGCTCGACTCCCCGAACTGGAACCGCCGCCAGACCTACAGCGTCACCCGGGTCGAGGGCGAACGCCGCCGGGTCATCGCCGAAGACCTCAGCTGCCCGCCGTGCAACATCGGACCGCTCTCCACCCCCGACTACACGACCCTGGCGAACGAGGCGGTGCACCGGCTGGCGGACGGCGCCAAGGTGTTCGCCGGGCAGCGCGCCGAAGGCTTCTACGTCGATCTCGGCTCCATCTTCGACCTGCTCACCCTGCGCCCGTTCCAGCAGCTGCACCTGATGCCGGCCTTCACCGAGCCCGCCCCCGGGGTGAACACCCCCAAGGCCCTCAACGTCCACAGCATCGCCCTGCAGGTGCCGATCACCGACCTGACCAAGGACCACCGCAAGCCCACCGGCGTCACGGACCCGCTCGCCACCATCGGGGTGTGGACCACCGCGTCCCGCCGCCGGGCCCGGATCATCGACCCCGACGGGCACAACACGGAGTCCGGTCCGTTCGTGCAGGTCTCCCGCCTCGGCAACCCCCTGGTCAACGAGGTCGTGATCCCGATGGGGAAGAAGGACCTGTGGAACTCCCAGCCGCCGGCCGACGACAAGAACTTCGCCCAGTACGTCGCAATGCCGGAGGTGGCCAAGCTGCTGCCCGTCGAGTACCCGGGCGTCTTCCCCAACCTGGCCGCCTACACCAAGCCGCGCGCCGACCTGCTGGCCATCCTGCTCACCGGCATCCCCACCGGGGTGGTGCCCGGCTTCCAGAACTTCACCGGCGACACCCAGGCCGACATGCTGCGGCTGAACGTGGCCGTGCCCCCGGCCACCAAGCCGAACATCCTGGGCCTGATCGCCGGTGACGCGGCCGGGTTCCCCAACGGCCGCCGCGTCTTCGACGACGTCGTCACCGTCGAGTTGCGCGCCATCGCCGGTGTCACCATCCCGCTGGTGGACAGCTCGTTCACCCCGGACGCGGCTGCCGGCGTGATCACCGACGGCCTGACCCCGGCCGACCTCAAGAACCCCTACCTCGACGTCTTCCCCTACCTCGGCGTCCCGTACGACGGCTACCACAACCCGTCCAACTGAGCCGCCTCCCACCAGCGAAAGCAGCACGCCATGCCGCATTCCCACCCGCACCCGCCGCTGCCCGCACCCTCGCGGGAGGGCAGCGTCGTCCTGGAGATCGGCGGCACCCTCGGCGCCCTGATCATCCACACGGGCCCGGCCGAGGACGGCCTGGAGATCGAGGTCAGCCTCGCCGAGGGCACGGCGGCCCGGACCCACGCGGCGGTCCGCCCCCGCCATCTGGCCGGCCGCACCGTCCACTGCGCGGTCATCTCCCCCCTTCCCGAGGGGGACTACCTGATCTGGCGCACCGGCGGGCTCGTCGAGGCCCGGATCGCCGTCCACGGCGGCCAGGTGAGCGAGTACCGCTGGAAGCCGGGGAACGCGCACGCGTCGGGCGGAACCGTCACCGCGCAGGCGTGAGCACCGACCGGGCGGCCCCGACCCCTGCGAAGGGGCCGGGGCCGCCCCGCGCGGGCGCCCGTACCGCCGCAGCAGGGCGCCAGCCGGGCACCCGGGCGGCATCAGCCACCCAGGTCCCGGCCCTGGGGTGGCTCACCGCAGTGCGGCGGGGAGGTCGGCGGCGCCGGTCAGTGGGCGGGCTGCGGTCAGGGCGGCGGCCTCGGTGCCGGTGAGCCCGGCCGCGACCAGCGCCGCGGTGGCCTCGGCGGCGGGCAGCGCGTTGAACCAGCGCAGCGCCAGGCTCGCCCGCCCGGCCTCGGTGAGCCGGCCGGTGAGGCGCAGCCGGGCGACGCCGCCGTCCGGGTAGACGCCGAGGCGCACATGGGTGGCGGCGCGGGCGCCGGAGAGCCGCAGCCGGTGCCGGGTGTCGGGCTGCAGCCGGGTGCGCGGCAGGATCTCGAACCAGCCCTCGGCGTCGGTGGCCGGATCGCCCCCGCCGGTGGCGTCGTACCCCAGCAGGTCGGCCCAGCCGGGGGCGTTGGCGACGAAGTGGCTGGTGTCCACCTCGACGGCCAGGACCTCACCGCCCCCGGCCAGGGCGATCCGCACCCAGTCGTTGGCCTTGTCGCGCCGACGCCGGGTCTCCCAGCCCTCGCCCATGACGGTGGCGCGGCCGGGAGCGTTGAGGTTGTGCGGGGAGGAGAAGTAGCGGTCGGAGGCGGCCTCGGCCACCCCACCATGCTCCTGGGCGGCCAGGTCGAAGGTGAGGCCGGCCAGGTCGCGCGGGTCGGGCAGCACCTCGCCGTGCACCCGCAGCCGGGCGACGCCGCCGTCCGGCCAGATGTTGAGCCGCACATGGGTGTAGCGGGTGGGGTCGGTGACCGCGAACTCGTGGGCGGTGTCGCCGCGCAGCGGGGTGCGGGGCACGAGGTCGGTCCAGGTGGCGGCCGCCACCTCCTCGGGTGACGGGTGGCCGGGGATCGAGGCGGCCTGCACCGAGCCGCTCTCCGGGTAGTTGCCGGTGAAGTGCGCGGTGTCCACGATCACGCCGTGGATCCGGCCGGCGGCGCCGAGGCGGACGATGGCCCAGTCGTGGTCCTCGTCGGTGGGGTGCGGCTGTTCGGCGCTGCGGCCGCGTCGGCGCCGGGACTCCCAGCCGTCCATGATCTGGCCTTTGAGTCCGAAGGTGTGCGGGCGGAACTCGGCGGGCTCGGCGAGCAGCAGGTGTTCGGCGTCGGCGAAGCTGTCCTCGTTGGTGGCGACCACCCCGGCGCCGAGCAGCCGGGAGGCGAGGTTGACCAGTTCGGTGAAGGTGGGTGTCTGACGCTCGGTCACAGCAGGGCTCTCCTTCAGGTCAGTTGGGGCGGCGCAGCTGCCGGCCGAACGGCTCGGCCTCGACGTCGACCGGTCGGCCGCGCAGCCAGGTGGTGCGCACGATGCCGGTGAGGGTGCGGCCCGCGTACGGGGTGACGGGGTTGCGGTGCTGCAGGCCGGCCGGGTCGACGGTGAAGGTGCCCTCCGGGTCGAAGGCCACCAGGTCGGCGTCGCAGCCCACCGCGATGCCGCCCTTGATGCCGGCGAGGCCGACCAGTTCGGCCGGTCCGGCGGCCATCCAGCGGACCACGTCGGCCAGTTGGTGCCCGCGTCGGCGGGCCTCGGTCCAGATCGCCGGCAGGCCGAGCTGCAGCGAGGCTATGCCGCCCCAGGCCTTGGCGAAGTCGCCGCTGCCGCCGTCTTCTTGACGGAGCTTCAGTTCGCTGGTGGCGGGCGAGTGGTCGGAGACGATGCCGATGAACTCCCCGTTGGCCAGGGCCGCCCAGAGCCGGTCCCGGTTGGCCTCGTCGCGGATGGGCGGGCAGCACTTGAAGGCGGTGTCGCCGTCCGGTATCTCCTCGGCGGCCATGGTCAGGTAGTGCGGGCAGGTCTCGGCGGTCACCCGCACGCCGTCGGCCCTGGCCTGGGCGAGCAGTGGCAGGACGTCGGCCGAGGAGACGTGCAGGATGTGCACCCGGGCCCCGGTTCGCCGGGCGGTGGCCAGCAACCGTGCCACGGCGGCGGATTCGGCGCCGGCGGGGCGGGAGGCCAGGAAGTCGCGGTAGTGGCTGCCGGGCAGTTGGGGTGCCGAGGCCAGCTCGTCGGGATCCTCGGCGTGGATGATCGCCAGGGCGCCGAGCCGGGCCTGCTCGGTGAGCGCCTCGCTGAGTTCGGCCGGGCCGAGGTGCCCGAACTCGTCCACCCCGGACGGTGAGAGGAAGCTCTTGAAGCCGAACGCCCCCTCCTCGTACAGGCCCTGGAGTTCGCCGGTGTTGCCGGGGACGGCGCCGCCCCAGAAGCCCAGGTCCACCCAGGTCTGCCCATGGGCCGCGCGGCGTTTTGCGGCCAGGCCGGCCACCGTGGTGGTGGGCGGTATGGAGTTGAGCGGCATGTCGATGACGGTGGTGACGCCGCCGGCGGCGGCCGCCCGGGTGGCGGTGGCGAAGCCCTCCCACTCGGTGCGGCCCGGTTCGTTGACGTGCACGTGGGTGTCGACCAGGCCGGGCAGCAGGGCGGTGTCCCCGAGGTCGGTGAGTGCGGCGCCCGTGAGCGAACCATGAGCTCCGATCCGCTCGATCCGGCCGTACCGGATCAGTACGTCGGCCGGCCGCTCGCCGTCCGGGAGGACCACGCGGCGGGAACGGATCACCGCACTCGACTGCTGCATCACGAACCTCCGAGAAGGGTTGCCGCGGTGGGATCGGCTGGGAGCCTAGGTCCGCCTTCAACAAAACGTCAATGCATCGACGCACCGGGATTCCCGCCTGCTTCAGGCCCGGGCCAGCAGCTCCCCGGCCAGCCGCTCCCCCGCACGTTCGGCCAGCTCGGCGGCCCTGGTCAGGCTGTCGCCGGGCTGTTCGGCCAGGTCGCCGAGGGCGTAGGCGGCGATGAAGCCGGCCCGGCGCCAGGCGCTCTCGGGCAGGTCGACACGGCCCGCCACCGCGGCCACCGGGACCCCCGCCCTGGTGGCCGCCGCGGCGACTCCGGCGGGCGCCTTGCCGTGCAGCGTCTGCTCGTCAAGGCAGCCCTCGCCGGTCACGACGAGCCGCGCCCCGCGCACGGCCTCGTCGAAGCCCAGCAGGTCGAGCAGCAGCTCGATGCCGGGTCGCATGGTGGCGCCGAGCAGCGCCAGGGCGGCGAAGCCGACCCCGCCGGCGGCGCCGGCGCCGGGTGCGTCGCGCACCTCGCGCCCCGTCGTCTCCCGGACCACGTCGGCCCAGCGCGTCAACCCGGCTTCCAGCAGGGCGAGTTCGACGCCCTCCGCGCCCTTCTGCGGGGCGTAGACGGCGGTGGCGCCATGCGGGCCGAGCAGCGGGTTGTCGACATCGCAGGCGACGGTGATCTCCACCCCGCTCAGGGTGTCGGCCAGTGAGCCGGGTTCCAGGCGGTGCAGCCGGCGCAGGGCCGCACCGCCTGGCGGGAGTTCGGCGCCGTCCTCGTCGTAGAGGCCGGCGCCGAGCGCCTGCACCAGACCGGCCCCGCCGTCAGTGCTGGCACTGCCGCCCAGGCCCAGCACGATCCGCCGGGCGCCGGCGCCGATGGCCCGTCCGATCAGCCGGCCGACCCCGTAGGTGCCGGCGGCCAGCGGTGCGGTGCGGCCGCCGGGCAGCCGGGCCAGGCCGGCGGCCTGGGCCAGCTCGATCACGGCGAGGTCGCCCCGGAGCGCGAAGGCGGCGTCCACCGGCAGGCCGGTGGGGCCGGACACCTTGGCGGGGATCCGGGTGAAGCCGGCTGCCAGGGCGGCGTCCAGGGTTCCCTCGCCGCCGTCCGCGACCGGGAGTTGGCGGACCTCGATGCCGGGCGCCACCCGGTCGATGCCCGCGGCCAGCCGGGCGGCGGCCTCGGCGGCGGTCAGGGTGCCCTTGAACTTGTCGGGGGCGACGACCACATGGCCCTGGACGGGGGTGACGGACATTCGGCGGCTCGCTTCCGGGTCGGACCGATGATGCGGTCCATCTTGCGACGGGCCGGGTGGGCGGCTGAGCAGGTGGTGCCCTCCTGGTGGCGCTGGCACGACCGGACAGGTACACGCCACCAGGAGGAGTCGAGGTCAGCGCGGGTCGCGCCCGGCCAGCCGCTCCACGCCGCGCAGCAGCGCCGAGTGGTCCAGCGAGCCGTCGCCGTTGGCCCGGGCCGAGGCGACCAGTTGGGCGGCGACCGCGCCGAGCGGCAGCGGCGCCCCGACGGCGCGGGCGGCGGCGGTCACGATGCCCATGTCCTTGTGGTGCAGGTCGATCCGGAAGCCGGGCGCGAACTCGCGGCCGAGCATGTTGGCCTTCTTGCGGTTGAGCACCGTGGAGCCGGCCAGGCCGCCGCCGAGCACCTCCAGCGCGGCCGCCAGGTCGACGCCCGCGTTCTCCAGGAAGACCACGGCCTCGGCCAGCACCTGGATGTTGACCGCGACGATCAGCTGGTTGGCCGCCTTGACGGTCTGCCCGGCGCCGGCCGGGCCGACATGGACGACCGTGGTGCCCAGGGCGTCGAGGAGCGGCTTGGCCTCGGCGAAGTCCTCGGCCGCACCGCCGACCATGATCGACAGCACCGCCTCGACGGCCCCTGCCTCGCCGCCGGAGACCGGGGCGTCCAGGGTGCGGATGCCCTTCGCGCCGGCCGCGGCCTCGACCTTGATGGAGGTCTGCGGGGTGATCGAGGACATGTCGATCACCAGGGTGCCGGGCTTGGCGTGCGCCAGTACGCCGCCCGCGCCGAGGATGACCTCCTCGACCTGCGGGTCGGCCGGGACCATGGTGATGACGACCTCGGCCTCCCGCACCGCCTCGGCGATGCTGCCGGCACCGTGGCCGCCCACCGCCACCAGGGCGTCGATCTGGGGCTGGGTCAGGTTGTAACCGGTGACGTGGTGGCCGGCCTTGACCAGGTTGGCGGCCATCGGGCTGCCCATGATGCCGAGGCCGATGAAGGCGATCCTGCGACTCATCGTAAGGTTCCTTCGGTAGGAAAGTGGGCGGTCAGCGCGCGGCGCGCAGCTCGCGCGGCAGCCAGTCGAAGCTGTCGGCGCTGCCCCCCGCGGCGGGCCGGTACTCCAGGCCGATCGGGCCGGTGTAGCCGGCCGCGGTCAGCCGGTCGAGCAGCGCGGCGAGGTCGAGCGAGCCGGTGCCCGGCTGGTGGCGGCCGGGGTTGTCGGCGATCTGCACATGGCCGATCCGGTCCGCATGGGTGTCGATCACGGCTTCCAACTGCTCGCCGTTGACCGACAGGTGGTAGAGGTCGCAGAGGAACTTGGCGTTGCCGAGCCCGGTGGCGGCATTGACCCGGTCGACCACGGCGACCGCGCCGGCGGCGGTGTGCAGCGGGTAGTCGGGCGCGTCGTCGCGGTTGAGGGCCTCGATCAGCAGCACGGCACCGATCGAGTGGGCGGCCCGGGCCGCCAAGGTGAGGTTCTTCAGGGCGAGTTGGTCCTGGGCTGCCGGGTCGGCTCCGGCGATCCGGTTGCCGTAGAGGGCGTTCAGCCCGCCGGCGCCCAGCGATTCGGCCAGCGCCGCGGCCACCGGGAGGTTCTGCCGGAAGCGCTCGCTCGCGGCCGGCAGCGAGACGGTGCCCTTGGCGCCCGCCGACAGGTCGTCCAGCAGGTTCAGGCCGCTGAGGCGCAGCCCGGCGTCCTTGAACGCGTTGCGCAGCGCGTCGAGTTGGGCCTTGCCCGGGACGGCCTGGGTGGCGAACGGCCACCACAGCTCGGCGCTGGTGAATCCGGCGGCGGCCGCCGCGGCGGGGCGTTCCAGCAGCGGCAGTTCGGCGAACAGGATCGACAGGTTGACGGTGGCGCGTCCGCCGATGGACGCGAACGCGGAGGCGGCGGCCATATCCCTCTCCCTCACTCAAATTCCGCAATACGAAAGATGGTTTCTGCTCACCGGAAGCTTGCCATGTCCGCCCGAAGCACTGTCAAGGTCTCTGCAACACTTTGTTGAAGGCGGCAGTGCGCACCGGCTCCCCCCGGACCCGCCGCTCGCTACAGTGAACGCGTGCGATTGATGGTGGAATTCACGACAGAACCGTTTGAACTGGACGCCTTCCCGGACCACGCGGCCGCCGCCCGCCGGGTGGTGGACGAGGCCGGCCTGGAGGTCACGGTCGGCCCGTTCGGCACCAGCGCCACGGGCGAGGCCGAGCGGGTCATGGCCGCGGTCACCCGACTGCTGCACGACAGCCTGGAGGCCGGCGCCAACCGGATCTCGTTCCAGGTGAGCGTGCTGCCGGTCGGCGAGGAGGTGGACGCGCCGTGACCGACGCCCAGGAGCATCCGCTCGCCGCGGCGATCAAGCCGCTGCTGGACGCCGTCGGCGCCACCCCGCTCGATCCGGCCGAGGCCCGGCCCGACGATGTGGTCCTGGAGTGGGAGGGCGTCCAGGCGGTCGCCGTCCGACTGCCGCATCTGAGCAGTGCGCTGGACCGGCTACTGGCCGAGACGACCCGCCAGTTCGGCGGCCGGCCGCTCAGCGAGCTGGACCGGCTGGAGAAGCAGCGCGTGGTGGCCCTACTGGAGGAGCGCGGCGCCTTCACGGTCCGCCACGGCGTGGAGACGGTGGCGTCGGCCCTGGGCGTCAGCCGCTTCACGGTCTACAACTACCTGAATCGCCAAGCCTGATCGGCAAGCTTCAACAAAGTGTTGACGGTCGGGGGTGGCGGATCTACCTTGTGCGAGTGGCACCACTCCCCCAGGAGGTCCACTCGTGACCAACCACCCCCACGCGTCAGTTGACCCACCCGGCGCCCTGAAGGCGCTCGCCACCGCCGAGCCCGCCGAACTGCTGGGGCTCCTGCTGGAGATCTGCACCAGCACAAACTGGGCCGCCGCGGTCGCGGCCACCCGCCCCTGGCCCGACCGGGCCGCCCTGCTGGCCGCCAATGCGGCGGCCACCGCCGCCCTGACCACCGCCGACCTGGCGGAGGCGATGGCCGGCCACGCCCGGATCGGCAGGCCCAGGCCGGGCGACGCCGCCTCCGAGCGCGAGCAGGCCGGCCTCCGCGGCGCGGACCGCGCGCTGCTCGACGAACTCGACCGGGCCAACACCGCCTACGAGGCGAAGTTCGGCCACGTCTTCCTGATCTGCGCCACCGACCGCACCGCGGACAGCATGCTCGCCGCCCTGCGCGAGCGCTACCCGCACACCCCGGCCGCCGAGGCACAGGTCGTGCGCGGCGAACTGCGCAAGATCAACGACATCCGCCTCAACCGGCTTCTCGACGAGACCCGCTGAGCTACCGTCAGTTTCTGACGTCTCATCACATCAGGCACTAGCTAAGGTCGTTCACGCCATGACCGGCATCTCCACGCATGTGCTCGACACCAGCCTGGGCCGCCCGGCCGAGGGCGTCCCGGTCGAGCTGGCGCTCAGCACCGAGGGTGGCTGGACGGTGCTCGGCGCCTCCGCCACGGACTCCGACGGCCGGGTCAAGGACCTGCCGGCCGTGGAGGCGGGCTCGGTCGTCCGGCTGACCTTCGACACCGCGGCGTACTACGCGCGCTCGTCGATCGGGACGCCGTTCTTCCCCGAGGTCACGATCGTCTTCACGGTCGCGCCCGCGCAGCCGCACTACCACGTGCCGCTGCTGCTGAATCCCTTCGGATATTCCGTCTACCGCGGAAGCTAGACACCAAGGAGCCGACCATGGCCCACGTGCTCGGTCAGAACCAGTACGGCAAGGCCGAGAACCGGATCGTCCGCGTCCTGCGGGACGGCACCCGGCACTCGATCAAGGACCTCAATGTGTCGGTGGCCCTCCAGGGCGAGTTCGCGGACGTCCACCTCACCGGGTCGAACGCCAACTGCCTGCCCACCGACACCACCAAGAACACCGTCTTCGCCTTCGCCAAGCAGTACGGCATCGAGTCGGCCGAGGCGTTCGGCATCCTGCTGGCCCGCCACTTCGTCACCGCGACCGAGCGCGGTGTGGTGCACAGCGCCCGGATCCGGATCGAGGAGTACGCCTGGAACCGGATCGAGGTCCCCGACGGCTCCACCGGCTCCAGCGATACCGGCGAGGCCGGCCACTCCTTCGTCCGCGACGGCGGTGAAGTCCGCACCACCGAGGTGGTGTTCGACGGCGAGCGGGTCCAGGTGGTCTCCGGCCTGCAGGACCTGGTCGTGATGAACACCACCGACTCGGAGTTCTGGGGCTTCATCAAGGACGGGTACACCACCCTGCCGGAGGCCTACGACCGGATCCTGGCCACCCAGGTCACCGCTCGCTGGCGGTACTCCTACTCCGGTGCCGACGGCCAGGACCAGCCCGACTGGGACCGCAGCTACCGGCAGGTCCGCCGCCACCTGCTGGAGGCCTTCGCCGAGACCTACTCCTACTCGCTGCAGCAGACCCTGCACGCGATGGGCACCCGGGTGCTCGACAACCGCGCCGAGGTGGACGAGGTCCGCCTGGAGCTGCCGAACAAGCACCACTTCCTGGTCGACCTGGAGCCGTTCGGCCTGACCAACGACAACGAGGTGTACTACGCCGCCGACCGGATGTACGGCTTGATCGAGGGCACCGTGCACCGCGACGGCGTGACCCCCGCCATTCCGGTGCGCTAGAGCCGAGCGCGAGCCCGAGAGCACAGCGCGAGCCCAGCGAGAGCACAGCGAGGAGTCCCCCACATGGCAGTCCAACCGCCGCCCGCCGGTCAGCGGGTCGTGATCGAGAACGCGGCGATATCCACCGTCGACGCCGATGACACCGAGTACGCCCGCGGGCACGTGGTACTCAACGGCAACCTGATCGAGTCGGTCGGCGACGGCCCGGCCCCGCAGTGGCTGGACGGCGTGGTGCGCCGGATCGACGGCGCGGGCCACCTGGTCACCCCAGGGCTGGTCAACACCCACCACCACTTCTACCAGTGGATCACCCGCGGCCTGGCCCAGGACGACATCCTGTTCGACTGGCTGGTCGCGCTCTACCCGACCTGGGCCCGGATCGACGACCGGCTGGTGCACGCCGCCTCGCTCGGCTCGGCCGCCGCGCTGCTGAAGTCCGGCTGCACCACCGCGAGCGATCACCACTACGTCTTCCCGCACGGCGCCGGTGACGTCCTGGGCGCCTCGATCGAGGCCGTCCAGCAGCTCGGCCTGCGCTTCACCGCGCTGCGCGGCTCGATGGACCGCGGCCGCCGGGACGGCGGTCTGCCGCCGGACCACGCGGTCGAGGGGACCGAGGAGATCCTCAGTGCCAGCGAGGCGGCCGTGGACCGCTGGCACGACTCCTCGTTCGGCTCGATGCTGCAGATCGCGCTCGCCCCCTGCTCGCCGTTCTCGGTCTCCACCGAGCTGCTGCGCGAGTCCGCCGCACTGGCTCGCCGCAAGGGCGTGCGGCTGCACACCCACGGCTCGGAGACCGCCGAGGAGGAGCAGTTCTGCAAGGAGCTGTTCGGCATGGGCCCGACCGACTACTTCGAGTCCACCGGCTGGCTCGGCGAGGACGTCTGGATGGCGCACTGCGTGCACATGAACGACTCCGACATCGCCAAGTTCGCCGAGACCGGCACCGGCGTGGCGCACTGCCCGTCCTCCAACGCCCGGCTGGCGGCCGGCATCGCCCGGGTGCCCGACATGATCAGAGCGGGCGTCCCGGTCGGCCTGGGCGTGGACGGCACCGCCTCCAACGAGTCCGGCGAGCTGGGCACCGAGCTGCGCAACGCCCTGCTGATCAACCGGCTGCACGGCCGGCCGGACGCGCTGACCGCCCGCGGAGCTTTGCGCCTGGGCACCATGGGCGGCGCCCGGCTGCTCGGCCGCCAGCACGAGATCGGCTCGATCGAGACCGGCAAGCTGGCCGACCTGGCGCTCTGGAAGGTCGACGGGATCATGCACTCCTCGATCGCCGACCCGGTCGCCGCCCTGGTCCTCGGCGCGCTGCCGCCGCTGGCGGTGCTTTTCGTCAACGGCAACGCGGTCCTCGAGCGGGGCCGGCTGACCACGGCGGACGAGGACCGGATCGCGCTGACCTGCGCCCGCGCCGCCCAGGAGCTGACCGCACGCGGCTGACCTGCGTGAACCCCACAGACTCCGGGCCGCCCAGGGACGGTGCGTGACCCGGACTCCGTCCGCCGCCCTCTCACGGCGGGCGGACCGCGGCCCCGGACCCACGGCGAGGGTCCGGGGCCGCGGCGTGGCCGCGCGGAATCACCACGTAAGTTATTGGGTCGAAACCTTCGACTTCGAGAGAGATCCGCTATGTCCACCGTGGGATCGGCGATTCCCGCCGCCCGGCTGCCCGCACTGCGCAGCTCGCTGCGCCGGACTCTGCGGGCGGCCCCGCGCCACCCGGTGGTCGCCGCGACCGTGCTGTCCGCCCTGCTCCATCTGGTGTGGGTGTTCTGGCTGGCCAATGACGCGGGCGATCTGTCCGCCCAGTACGCCTGGACCGACTTCGCCCGGCAGCATCCGGAGTCGGCCTACAACCTGTCCTGGTACGGCGGGATGCACATCGCGTCCTACAGCGTGCTGTCGCCCTATCTGATGAGCTTCCTCGGGGTGCGGACCACGGGGGCGCTGGCCGGCATCGCCAGTGCGGGCTTCGGTGCGCTGCTGCTCACCCGGTCAGGGGTGTCCCGGCCGATGTGGCCGGCGCTGTTCACGGCCTTCGCGCTCTGGTGCGACGTGGCCTCGGGCCGGGTGACCTTCGCGCTGGGGCTGGCCTTCGGGCTGGCCGCCACCGTGGTCGCCTTCACCTGCGCCGGCCCGCGGCTGCGCGGCACCCTGCTCTTCGTGCTGGCCGCACTGGGCACCATGAGCAGCCCGGTGGTGGGTGTGTTCCTCGAGGTCGCGGCCGCCGGCCTGTTCCTGACCGGGCGGCGCCGGGACAGCTACCCGCTGCTCCTTGCGCCTGCGGTGGTGGTCGGCGCGACCACGCTGCTCTTCCCGTTCAGTGGGGTGCAGCCGTTCTCGTTCCACAACATGGTGCTGGTGGTGGCGGCGGCGCTGGCGGTGATCCTGCTGGTGCCGCGCGAGTGGGCGGCGGTGCGCCGGGCCGGGATCGTCTATGTGATCGGCACGGTGCTGGTCTTCCTGATCCCGTCGCCGGTGGGCAGCAATGTGGAGCGGCTCAGCCTGCTGTTCGCGGGCACCGCGCTGCTGGCCGCGCTGACCAGCAGCGCGCAGAGCCGCAAGCGGGCGGCGCTGACGCTGATCGCCTTCCTGTCGGTGGCC
The DNA here is from genome assembly GCF_006636205.1 of Kitasatospora acidiphila. Classification (NCBI taxonomy): domain Bacteria; kingdom Bacillati; phylum Actinomycetota; class Actinomycetes; order Kitasatosporales; family Streptomycetaceae; genus Kitasatospora; species Kitasatospora acidiphila. The sequence continues at coordinate 1,587,309 of NZ_VIGB01000003.1, forward strand.
GGCTGGATCACCGGCCGGACGATCGGCGACCTGCTGGCGACGGCGCCGAAGGCCCCGGCGGCGCGGGACGGCGGCGCGCTGATCAGCGAGCTGCAGCAGCTTGGCGCCGACCGGAGCCGGGTCGAGGTGGTGCCGCTCTCCTCGCACTGGGAGGCCAGCGGGGTGGCGCCGTACGTCGACCTGGCGCGCGGCTGGAACCGGCAGGCGGACGTCACCCGCAACCCGCTGTTCTACGCCACCAAGAAGCTCACCGCCGGCGACTACCACGACTGGCTGCGGCAGTGGGGGGTCGGCTACGTGGCGCTCTCCTCGGACAAGCCGGACAACGGCGCGACCGACGAGGCGGCGCTGATCCGGGCCGGCCAGCCCTGGCTGAAGCAGGTCTGGCAGCACGGCGCCTGGACGGTCTACCAGGTGGCCGATGCCACCCCGCTGGCCGATCCGCCGGCCGTGGTGGAGCACGCGGGTGCGGCTTCGATGACCGTTGACATGCCGGTCGCCGGCACGGTACGGCTGAAGGTGCCGTGGTCGCCATGGCTGGGCGTGGGGCACCTCGACAGCAACCACGGCTGCCTGCGCCAGTCGGGCGACTGGACGGAGCTCTACGCGCCGGCTCCCGGCACCTACCGGATCAGCGGCGACTACGGGCTCGGCCGGGGCAATCCCTGCAACTCCTGACGTGGCATCAGAAGATATGACCCGAGGGCCCGTTGGACATCACCGTCCGACGGGCCCTCGGCGTCTTGGGAGCGGCTACACCTTCAACGTCTTGATGGCGGTGGGCGCATGGCCGGGCTCGGTGGCCAGCTCCTCCCACTCGACGACCTGCGCGATGTCGGCGGTCGGGCTCATCGAGATGTTGGTGACCCGCTCCAGGATCGCCTCGACCACCACCGGCACCCGGTGTTCGGCGGCCAGCTTCTTGGCCGCCTCGAAGGCGGCACCCAGCTCGCCGGGGTCGGTGACCCGGATCGCCTTGCAGCCCAGCCCCTCGACCACCTTGACGTGGTCGACACCGTAGCCGCCCAGCTCGGGCGCGTTGATGTTCTCGAACTCCAGGTTGACCTGGAAGTCGATGTCCAGGCCGAGTTGCGCCTGCCGGATCAGGCCCAAGTAGGCGTTGTTCACCAGCACATGGATGTAGGGGATCCGGTGCTGGGCGCCGACCGCGAGCTCCTCCAGCATGAACTGGAAGTCGTAGTCGCCGGAGAGTGCGACCACCGGGCTCGCCGGGTCCGCGGTGGCGACGCCGAGCGCGGCCGGGATGGTCCAGCCGAGCGGCCCGGCCTGGCCGCAGTTGATCCAGTGGCGCGGCCGGTAGACGTGCAGCAGCTGGGCACCGGCGATCTGGGACAGGCCGATGGTGGTGACGTAGCGGGTGTCCGGACCGAAGGCCTTGTTCATCTCCTCGTAGACCCGCTGCGGCTTCATCGGCACGTCGTCGAAGTGGGTGCGGCGCAGCAGGGTGGCCTTGCGCTCCTGGGTCTGCGCGATCCAGTCGGCGCGGTCCGGCAGCCGCCCGGCGGCCTTGAGCTCCTCGGCCACCTCGATGAACAGCTCCAGCGCGGCCCTGGCGTCGGAGGCGATGCCGAAGGCAGGGGCGAAGATCCGGCCGATCTGGGTGGGGTCGATGTCGACGTGGACGAAGGTGCGGCCCTCGGTGTAGACGTCCAGCCGGTAGCCGGTGTGGCGATTGGCCCAGCGGTTGCCGATGCCGAGCACGAAGTCCGAGGCGAGGAAGGTGGCGTTGCCGTAGCGGTGCGCGGTCTGGACGCCCACCATGCCGGCGTTGAGCTCGTGGTCGTCGGGGATGGCACCCCAGCCCATCAGGGTGGGGATCACCGGGGTGCCGGTCAGTTCGGCGAACTCGACCAGCAGGTCGGCCGCGTCGGCGTTGATGATGCCGCCGCCGGCCACGATCAGCGGGCGCTCGGACGCCAGCAGGTGGGACAGCGCCCGCTCGGCCTGGGCCCGGGTGGCGGTCGGCCGGTGGACGGGCAGCGGGTGGTAGGTGTCGGGGTCGAAGTCGATCTCGGCCTGCTGGACGTCGATCGGCAGGTCGATCAGCACCGGTCCCGGACGGCCGGACCGCATCAGGTGGAAGGCCTGCTGGAGCACCCCAGGGACCTGGGCCGCCTCCAGCACGGTGGTGGCGGCCTTGGTGACGGGCCGGGCGATGGCGGCGATGTCGATCGCCTGGAAGTCCTCCTTGTGCAGCTTGGCGACCGGCGCCTGGCCGGTGATGCACAGGATCGGAACGGAGTCGGCGATCGCCGAGTAGAGACCGGTGATCATGTCGGTGCCGGCCGGCCCCGAGGTGCCGATGCAGACCCCGATGTTGCCGGCCTTGGCCCGGGTGTAGCCGTCGGCCATGTGGGAGGCGCCCTCGACGTGCCGGGCCAGGGTGTGCCGGATCCCGCCGCCCTCCTTGAGCGCCTTGTAGAACGGGTTGATCGCGGCGCCCGGCACGCCGAACGCGACCTCGACTCCTTCGCGCTTGAGGATCTCAACTGCCGCGCGGGCGGCTGTCATTCGAGGCATCGGCTGACTCCTGCTCCTACTCGATTCCACATCGCGGAAGCTTGGTTCTGTTATGCGGAATCACGGTAGGCGGCGGCCAGTTGGAGCGTCAAGGCTTCCGGGTGCCGAATTCAACAAGTCGTTGATTCGTATACGGACTCAATGGGCGCGCGGAGCCCGGGAAGGCGAACGCCCTCCCGGCACGGCTCATTCGCGGGGGCGCAGTCCGTCCGTGATCAGCTCCAGCATCCGGTCCAGCGCGATCTCCACGGTGCCCGGCTTGGGCTCGCAGGCCACCACCGCGGCGTGCACCAGTCGCAGCACCTCGGGCGCGGTCACGTCGCCGCGCACCGCCCGGGCCGCCTTGGCGTCGTCGATGAGCTCGTCGGCGGTGCCGAAGACCAGGTCGTGGCAGCTCTCCTTGAGGTCGTCGCGCTCCGCGAAGACCGCGCTCATCAGGGCCCGCAGCTCCCCGATGGCCCGCCAGTGCAGTGCCATCACCTCCAGCCAGGCGTACAGCGCGTCGCCCGGCTCGCACTCGGCCAGCAGCGCCCGGCCCTTGGCGCAGCTCTCCTCCAGGCCGCCCCGGTAGACCGCGGCCACCAGGTCCTCGCGGGCCGGGAAGTGCCGGTAGAGGGTGCCCGCGCCGACACCGGCCCGCTTGGCGATCTCGTCCATCGAGGCCCGCTCGCCGCGCTCGGCGAACGCCACCGCCGCCGCGCTCACCAGCCGCTCGTAGTTGCGGCGGGCGTCGGCGCGCATCGGCCGCGCCGGCGCGGCACCCGACGCCTCGTCAACAGCCGTGCCGGACTTGAGAGCTGACATGGCGTACATACCTCCTTGCTAAGCGGAGAGTGTCTCCGTATATTTCTGACCGTCAACTGGAGACTTCCTCCGCTTATTCTGCCCTGGAGTCCGACCCATGACGACCCTTGCCCCCGTATCCAACACCGCCACGGCGTCCGACCGCGGTTCAGGAGCCACCCTGGCCGTGCTGCTCGGCGCCTACATGCTGATCGCCCTCGACGCCACCGTGGTGAGCGTGGCCCTGCCCGCCCTGCAGCGCCAAATGCACTTCAGCGCCACCGCGCTGTCCTGGGTGCCCAACGCCTACGCCCTGACCTTCGGCGGCTTACTACTGCTCGGCAGCCGGGTCGGCGATGTGCTCGGCCGCCGCCGCGCGTTCAGCGCGGGAGTGGCCCTGTTCACCATCGCCTCGCTGCTCGGCGGCCTGGCCCCCAACGCCGGGCTGCTGCTCGCCGCCCGCGCCGTGCAGGGCGTAGGCGCGGCGCTGAGCACGCCCAATGTGCTGGCGCTGATCGCCGTCAACTTCGACGAGGGCCCGGCCCGCAACCGGGCGCTCAGCTTCTACTCGGCCGGCGCCGGGCTGGGCGGCTCGCTCGGCATGCTGCTCGGCGGGGCGCTCACCAGCTGGCTCTCCTGGCGCTGGGCGCTGCTGATCAATGTGCCGGTGGGCGTGGTGGTCGCACTGGCCGCGCCCCGGGTGATCCGGGAGCCGGAGCGGCAGCCCGGCCGGTTCGACGTCGCCGGCGCGATCACCGGCACCCTGGGCAGCACCGTGCTGGTCTACGGCGTGCTGCGGGCCTCCGACCGCGGCTGGACCGACGCACTGGCGCTGGCCACCCTGACCGCCGCCGCGCTGCTGCTGATCTCGTTCCTGGCCGTGGAGTTGAAGGCCCGCCAGCCGCTGCTGCCGCTGGAGTTCCTCCGCGACCGGGGCCGGATCGGCGCCTACCTCAACATGTTCCTGATCCCGGCCGGCATGTTCCCGACGTTCTTCCTGCTCACCCTCTACTTCCAGGAGGTGCTGGGCTACAGCGCGCTGCGCACCGGGCTCGGCTTCCTGCCGATGACCCTGGTGCTGTTCACCACCGTGCGGCTGATGCCCCGGGTACTCGCCCGCGTCAACCTCCGGGCGGTGCTGGTGACCGGCGCGGCACTGGTGGTGCTCGGCGGCGTCTGGCTCACCCGGCTGTCCGAACACGGCGGCTACCCCGCCCAGCTGCTGGGCCCGCTGGTGCTGATCGGCCTGGGCGGCGGCATGAGCTTCATGCCGATGAGCGCACTGGTGCTGCGCGGGGTGACACCGGCCAGGTCCGGCGCGGCGGCCGGGCTGCTGCAGACCCTGCAGTGGACCGGCGGCACGGTGGGCACGGCGGTGCTGGTCTCGCTCTTCAGCAACACCAGCCGGCACGGCACCGGCAGCGCGGCGCACCGCCTGGTGCAGGGCATCGACGCGGCCTTCGTCCTGGGCACCGCGGTGGCGGCGGCCGCCGTACTGGTGGCGACACTGGTGATCCGCGACCGGAAGGCCTGACACCTCGACCGGAGCTCCCGGTCCCGGCTTCGCGGCCCGCGCGGCCTGTCGGAACGTCAGCCGGTGCCGCCTCAGGCACCGGCGGCGACGGCCGCGCCGACCACGATCAGCACCACCCCGGTGACCGCGCTGAGCCCGCGCTGCACGGCCGGCCGGGAGACCAGCGCCCGGCCCCGGCCGACCGCGAAGGTGAACAGCACGTACCAGGTGGCGTTCACCATGGCCCAGAGCCCCCGAGGGCGAGCCTGGAGAGCAGCACCGGGCCGTTGGTGGTCACGAACTGCGGCAGCACGGAGACCGCGAAGACACCCGCCTCGGGATTGCCCAGGTTGGTGGTCAGGCCCAGCAGGTAGCCCGTCCAGAACCCGGTGCGCGGGCCGGCCTCGGTGCTCGGCGCGGTGGGGGTCGCTTCGCCCGCCCGCCCGCGCGCCGCGCGGCGCGAGTACAGGGTGCTGATCCCCAGCGCGACCAGGGGGACTCCCCCGATGATCCGGATCGCCGCGCTGACTGGGTCATTCAGGGGAGGCCTTTCGGTCCAGGAAGTCCAGCACGAGCGGGCCGGCCAGGTCGCGGAACTCCTCGAAGTACGCATGGCGTGCGCCGGGGATCAGTCGGACCTGCGCGCCGGGGATCCGCTCCGCGAGCAGGGCGGCGTTGGCGGTGGGGTTGAACCGGTCGTCGGTGCCGTGCAGCACCAGGGTGGGCGCGAGGATCTGCGGCAGCGCGTCCCATGCGTCGTGCCCGTTGCTGGCGCGCAGGTGGGCGCGCCGGGCGTGCGGCGGCATGGCCGGGTCGCCGAGGGTGCGGTGCGGTCCCGGGTGGGTGGCCGGCCACTGCGGGGTGTACATCAGGTCGAGCAGGGTGCGCAGGCGCTCGGCCGGGTCCGGCGAGGCGAGTGCGCGGCGCACGCTGTCGTCGCGTTCGAAGGCCTTGGGGCCGCCGGGCGACGTGCAGCCGAGCACCAGCGAGCGGACCCGCTCCGGATGGCGGACGGCCAGCCACTGGGCGACCCGCCCGCCCATCGAGGTGCCGTAGACGTCGGCCCGGTCGACGCCCAGGTGGTCCAGCACCGCGACGGCATCCTCGGCGAAGCCCTGGGTGCTGTATGGCCCTTCGGGCTTGCCGCTGTCGCCGGTGCCGCGGTAGTCGAGGGTGATGGTGCGGCGGGCGGTGTCGAAGTCGTCGCGGACCCGGTCCCACCAGTGGTGGTTGTTCGCCTGGCCGGCGAGCAGCAGCAGCGGGGCGCCCGCGCCCTGGGTCTGGTAGGCGATGCGGGTCCCGTCCGCGGTGATGGCGTGTGGCACGGCGTCCGTCCTTGTCGGCCCGGGCCGGCGTCCACCGGCCTCGCCGACCACCCTACGAGGGCCGCTCGGCCGAACTCGCCCGTGGGCGGGCGAGTTCGGCCGAGCGCGGCCTCGGCTCAGCTCTCGGCGTCCGCCGGCACCTCGTGGGAGAAGTAGCCGGTCGTGGCCTTGCGGTCGGCCTTCAGGTGGGCGCCCTGGGAGTTGCAGTCGGTGCGGGACGTGCCGACGCTCTGGGTCCCGCTGCAGCGGGAGACCGCTGGCCGGGGCGCCGGGGCGCGCAACCCGGCTTCCGCGCCGACGAGGCCGAGTTGCCGATCCTCGCCGAGCTCTGCCGCCAACTCGACGGCCTGCCACGCGCCTTGGAGGCCGCCGCCTGGCTGACGGTCCTCTCCGCCGACCGCCTGGTGGTGACGGCGCGCGACGAGCCCCAGCTGATCGCCGACCGCCTAGGCGTACGGAGGTTCGCCGGTCCGTGCAGCCCGCCTACGGCCTGCACGGCCCGCACGGTCCGCCGGGGAGTGGTCGCCCCGGCGGACCGTGCGGCCTGGTGGCTCAGTCGAGCAGGGCGTAGCCCGGCAGGGTCAGGAAGTCGACGAACTCCTCGGCGAGCGCGACCTGTTCGAAGAGTTCGCGGGTTTCGGTCCAACGGCCGGCTGCGAAGGCCTCGTTGCCCATCTCGGCGCGGATGGTGTCCAGTTCCTCGGAGATCAGCCGCCGGGTGAGGTCGGCGGTGACCTTCTCGCCGGTGTCGGCGAGCACCACGCCGTTGCGGATCCACTGCCAGATCTGCGAGCGGGAGATCTCGGCGGTGGCGGCGTCCTCCATCATGTTGAAGATGGCGACCGCGCCCAGCCCGCCGAGCCAGGCCTCGCAGTACCGCAGGCCGACGGCGACGGCGTTGCGCAGTCCGGCCGCGGTGCAGGAGCCGCCGGCGCCGGCGATGTCCAGCAACTGCTCGGCGGTGACCGGCTGTTCGGTGCCCGGGTGGTCCTTCTGGTGGGGCCGCTCCCCCAGCACCGCGTCAAAGCCGGCGCGGGCCACCGGCACCAGGTCGGGGTGGGCCACCCAGGAGCCGTCGAAGCCGCCGGCCGCCTCGCGGTCCTTGTCGGCCTTGACCTTCTCCAGCGCCGCCGCGTTGACCTCCGGGTCCTTGCGGGACGGGATGAACGCGGCCATGCCGCCGATCGCGTGGGCGCCGCGCCGGTGGCAGGTGCGCACCAGCAGGCGGGTGTAGGCGGCCATGAACGGCGAGGTCATGCCCACGGTGTTGCGGTCCGGCAGGATGAAGTGCTCGCCGGCGTCGCGGAAGTTCTTGACGATCGAGAACAGGTAGTCCCACCGGCCGGCGTTCAACCCGGCGGCGTGGTCGCGCAGTTCATAGAGGATCTCGTCCATCTCGAAGGCGGCCGTGATGGTCTCGATCAGCACGGTGGCCCGGATGGTGCCGTGCGGGATGCCGAGTTCGCGCTGGGCGTGGGTGAAGACGTCGTTCCAGAGCCGGGCCTCCAGGTGGCTCTCGGTCTTCGGCAGGTAGAAGTACGGCCCGGAGTTGGGGTCCGTCTCGCCCTTGGCCAGCAGCCGCCGGGCGTTGTGGAAGAAGTAGAGGCCGAAGTCGAAGAGGGCGCCGGACACCGGGGTGCCGTCGACCAGCAGGTGGCGCTCGTCCAGGTGCCAGCCGCGCGGCCGGACCACCACGGTGGCCAACTGACCGGCGGGCAACAGCTTGTACTCCTTGCCCTGCGGGGAGGTGAAGTCGATCCGGCCCTCGAAGGCGTCGATCAGGTTGAGCTGACCGGAGACCAGGGCCTCCCAGGTCGGCGAGGTGGCGTCCTCGAAGTCGGCGAGCCAGACCTCGGCGCCGGAGTTGAGGGCGTTGATCACCATCTTGCGGTCGGTCGGGCCGGTGATCTCCACCCGGCGGTCCTGGAGCGCCCGCGGCGCCGGGGCCACCGTCCAGTCTCCGGCCCGGATGTCGGCGGTCTCGGGGAGGAAGTCGAGGGAGCCGGTCCGGGCGATCTCGGCCCGGCGCCACCGGCGCCCGGCCAGCAGTTCCTGCCGGCGTGGTTCGAAGGCCCGATGGAGGCCGGCGACGAAGGCGCGGGCCTCCTCAGTGAGCACCTCCTCCGCGCGGGGGACCCGTGGGCCGGCGACAGTGACGACCGGAGCCTGGTCGGTAGCCATGGCAGGACACTCCTTGAACGGCGATTCTGTAAGGTGGAGACTAGTTTCCGCGATACAGAATTTCAACGGTTTGTTGACGGATCGCCAGACTCCCCCAGCACCAGATCCCCGAGAGTTGAGGACTCAAGCCGTGCCCAGCAGCTCAGCACCCGACCGCGCCGGCGGCGGCGTCCAGTCCGTCGAGCGCGCCTTCCAGCTGCTGGAGGCGCTCGCCGACACCGGCGGCATCGCCACCCTGAGCGAGCTCTCCAACATCTCCGGGCTGCCGATGCCGACCATCCACCGCCTGGTACGTACCCTCGCGCAGCAGGGGTATGTCCGCCAGGACAGCGCGCGCCGCTACACCCTGGGCCCGCGGCTGATCCGGCTCGGCGAGACCGCGGGCCGGCTGCTCGGCAGCTGGGCCCGGCCGTATCTGGCCGAGCTCATGGAGGCCACCGGCGAGACCGCCAACCTGGCCGTGCTGGAGGGCGGCGAGGTGGTCTATGTCGGACAGGTGCAGTCGCGCCGCTCGATGCGGATGTTCACCGAGGTCGGCCGCCGGGTGCAGCCGCACTGCACCGGGGTCGGCAAGGCGCTGCTCGCCCAGCTGCCCGAGGCGGAGGCCCGCACCGTGCTCGGCAGCCAACCGCTGCCCGCGCACACCGAGTTCACCGTCACCGACCGGGATGAGCTGTTCGCGCAGCTGGCCCGGGCCCGCGAGGTCGGCTATGTGATCGACGACCAGGAGCAGGAGATCGGCGTGCGCTGCATCGCGGTGGCGGTGCCGGGCGCGCCGACTCCGACGGCGCTTTCGGTGTCCGGCCCGGAGGCCCGGATCCGGGCACTGGAGGAGCAGAGCGGGGCCGAGCCGCTGGTCAGCGTGATGCAGGGGATCGCCGAACGCCTCGGCAGCGTGCTCGCGCCCTGACGCTTCGAATATGTACGGTGGCTTAGAGTGACACCATGCGCTCGCTGCTCGTGCCCCTGCTCAGTGCCGCCGTGCTGGTCGGCCACCCCGCCGACCTCATGGTGGTGCCGCTCGACCCGGATCCGGCCCGGCCGGCGGCACCACCACGGTTCACGCCCTCGTGGCCAACAACGGGCCCGACGTCGCCGGGAAGTTCACCGTGACGGTCCGGCTGCCCGCCCGCACCCATGCCGTCGGGCCCTACTTCCCGGCCGACTGCACCCCCAACCACCTTGGCACCGTGGTCCGTTGCAGCTTCCCGGCCGGACTCGGGGTACTGCGGTCAGCGACCGCGCTGGTGCCGATCCGGATCGCCGACGGCGCGTCAGGAAGCCTCACCGGAGGGCGGGTTGAGGTGGGGAGCGCGAACGACCCGGACCACTCGAACGACACGGGGTCGTTCGTGGTCCGGGTCGCCCGGTAGCCGACTTGCGTCAGCGGTAGACGCGCACGTAGTCGGCCGCCATGGTGATCGGGGTCGAAGTCGACGGCGAGGGGTGGTACTTGCCCGCGCTGATGGCCATGTCCAGGATCAGACTGGCCGACCAGTTCTGGCCGACGCCCTTGCCGTCGGAGAAGACCTTGACGCCGTTGACGTACCAGTCGACCGAGTTGGCACCGTAGTAGGTACCCACGGTCACCCACCCGCCCGGCTTGATGGCGTTGGCGTCCCGGTCGCCCTTGTAGGCGGTGTTGACGTGGTTGGTCAGCTCCAGCACGTTCGGGTTGTCGGGGTGGTACTCGAAGGAGTCGATCTCACCGTGGCTGGTCCCCAGCGCGGTGTTGCCGTTCTCCCAGGTCCAGAACGACGCCCAGGCGCCCTGCTGGCTGGGCAGCTGCACCCGGGTCTCGGCGTAGTCGCCGGTGTGCACCTGGAAGTTCTGCGGGACTTCTGGGTGGTGAGCAGACCGGTGTTCCAGGCCTTGTTGCCGTTTTCCAGGACCTTGGTGCTGGGCGTGGCGGTGAAGGTGGCGACGCCGTTGGCGATGGTGACCGCAGACGGGTCGATCCAGTCGAGCTTGTTGTCGTTCGGGTTGTGGGTGCCGTAGTGGTAGGCCCCGCTGCTGGTGTCGTTCCAGCGGTTGGTGTCCACACCGCTGCCGTTGAACTCGTCCGACCAGATCAGCGACTTCCCGGCGATCGGCGAGGCCGGAGTCGGCGACGGAGTCGGGGCGGGGGTGGGGGTGGGGGTGGGGTAGGCGTGGGGGTGGGCTTGGAGCCGGGCGCCGGGGCCGGGGCGGGAGCCGGCGCCGGGGTCGGAGTCGGCGCGGGGGCCGGGGCCGGGGCCGGGGCCGGGGCCGGGGCCGGGGCCGGGGCGGGGCCGGCGTCGGGGCGGTCTTGGCGACGGTGAGCTGCTTGCTCGCCAGGTTGTGCCAGGCACCGGCGTGGTCCTGGTAGTAGCCGAAGACGGTGTAGCTGCCGATCGGGAAGCTGCGGGCGCCGGTGGTCATCGAGACCCCGCCCGGGCAGAGCTGCACATTGGTGTGCGAGCCGGGGAAGTCGAGGTTGTGGCCGGCCGCGTCGCGCACGCCGACACCGAGCCTCTGCACGGTGAAGCAGGAGCTGGAGTGGACGGTCAGGTCGGCGGTGACGTTGGCGTTGGCGGCGGCGCTGGTCGGGGCCAGGCGGTCCTGGGTGACGGTCGGCGCGGCGGCGGGGCTGGCCCAGGCGTTGACCTGGCCGACCATCGGCACGGCGAGCAGACCCAGGGCGCCGGCGACGATGCCGAGGCGGGCGGGGGTGGCGGCAGGGATCACGGCAGTTCCTCGTGCGACGCCTGCGGAGTTAGCTGTCGGGTTCGGGCCGCACTGTGCCCGGCCGTCGCCCGTGGGAGCGGACGGCCTCACCCCTAGCCGCGGCGCACGCCGCACGCCACATGGGCGCGCGAGCAGAGTCGCGGCACTACTGGGTCCCCCGCTCCTGCCCGTGGCGATGCTGTGGTCACCGGCGTCGGGCAGGCAGGACTCGGCGTCCCGACGATGGATCCGCCGGAGTCGGCGAATGCGTGCAGGCTAGGCAGATGATGTGAGCATTAACAATGTTTAAGAAGTGTCGCAAGGGTCACACCGCCCCCTGCCGCCCCCGTCGGCGACGCCCACAAGTAGCCTGCGCAGCAGGCAAGTTACGTGGACATGAAGTCTTGCGCGACACCTTCCCAGGAAGCTCCCAGGACTCCAGACTGCTGCACATGCAGACTCTTCTACGCGCGTTGAAGTCGCGTACCGCGTCCGTGCTGACCGTCGGCCTGCTCACCCTGGCCCCCACCGCTCTCGTCGCCACCGACGCCCACGCCGATGTGAGTGGCAACATCTGCCAGAGCGCCCTCCCCCAGCAGGCCGACGACACCCTGAACGAGATCGCCAACGGCGGCCCGTTCCCGTACTCCCAGGACGGCGTGGTCTTCCAGAACCGCGAGGGCGTCCTGCCCGCCCAGTCCTACGGCTACTACCACGAGTACACCGTGATCACCCCCGGCGCTCCCACCCGCGGCGCCCGCAGAATCATCACCGGCGAGGGTGACCAGGAGGACTACTACACCTCCGACCACTACGCCACGTTCTACCTGATCGACTTCACCTGCTGATCGCCTGCTGATCGAGCCGCGGCACGGCCTCGCCGCCCCCGACGACGATTCGGGGGCGGCGGGACCGCTCGGACGGCTACCGGCTCGCGGCGTACACCCGGTTCACCGGACTCTCGGCGGCCAGCCTCCAGTGATGCAGACCGGCGTCGTCGGCGAGGTGGCGCATGACGTCCTCACCGGCGTGGTTGCCCAGTGCCTCCGGCCCGTGCTGGGCCAGCGCCGAGGGCAGGCAGATCGCGACCGAGGCAGCGGTCAGCGCCCGGCCGATCGGGTTGGCGTTCGCCGCGACGTCCGGGGAGGCGTTGGGCTCGACGATCATGCAGCTCCCGCCGTCGGCCAGGGCCTGCTCGGCGTGGCGCAGGGCCGCGCCCGGGTCGCCCATGTCGTGCAGGCAGTCGAAGAAGGTGATCAGGTCATAGCCGCTGCCGGGGAAGTCCTGGGCCGTAGCCACCTCGAAGTCGGCCCGGTCGGCGAGGCGCTGCTCGGCGGCTATCGCCCGCGCCGCCTCGATCGACGGCAGGTGGAAGTCGAAGCCGTGGAACCGCGACTGTGGGTAGGCGCGCGCCATCAGCAGCGTCGAGTAGCCGTAGCCGCAGCCCACGTCGGCCACCTGACCGCCGTTCCGCAGCTTGCGCTCGGTGCCGTTCATCGCCGGGATCCACTCCGGCACCAATGCGCTCATGTAACCGGGACGGAAGAACTTGGCGGTACCGGAGAACAGCGCGCTGCTGTGCTGCTCCCAACCGACCCCGTTTCCGGTGCGGAACGCCTCCAGCAGCGAGTCCTCGGTCGCGTACAGCGCCTGCAGCAGCGTGAAGAAGCCGCCGGCATAGGTCGGGACCTCCGGGTAGGCGAGCACCGCGGCGTGCACGTCCGGGAGCAGGTAGGTGTCGTCCGCCGCGTCGTACTCCACGTACTCCCCGGCCACCTGGGCGGCCAGCCACTCACGTACGTAGCGCTCCTCGAGACCGGTCAGCTCCGCCAGCCGGGCGGTGGTCATCGGACCAGCGCCAGCCATCGCGGCGTAGAGCCCGAGCCGGTCGCCGAGCGCGGTGCAGAGCCCTGCGACGGCTGCCCCGGCATCGGTGATGACCCGCCCCAGGAACTCCATCACCTGGCCCTCCTCGCCGGCGTTCATCGCATCGCCCCCGGCATGCTCGGCCACCGTGACCACCTCCTCGGCGTACCTCCAGTTCAGCAGACCGGTGCCGCCCCGGCCATGCGGAACCTCCCGTGGGACTCCCGTGGGCCGCAGAGCGGCTCGACGGATGTCCGGGCATGGACGTGTGTTCAGGTGTGTCCGCGTCCCGGCCGGGCCATGTCCCGGCCGGGACGTGTTCAGGCTGGACCGTGCTCAGGTGTGCTGGAGCACCAGCTCGTCCTTGAGCGTCGCGCGGATCTGGTCGCGCAGCTCCTTGCCGTCCTGGTGTCCGTGCACCGAGACCGCGTGCTCGGCGGCGGCACGGACCACCTCTTCCTCCTCGCCGGTGATGCACAGCGAGCAGTTGCTCTCGCTGGGGAACTCTCGGCAGTCGGCGACCTTGCGCATCGTGGACCTCCCGACCCGGCACGCCGCCGCACCCACCGGAGGCCACCGGCTGGCCGGACGGCCGACGAGCCGCGGCACGCGCGTGTCGCGTCACCATTCTCCCTCCGCCGCGCCATTCCGATAGCGTGGGAGGAGTCCCACAACCCCGACTTTTTTCGACCGGAGAACTCCCCCGCCATGAGCGAGACCGCTGCCCTGCCCGCCTTCGCCGGGCGGACGTACCTCTTCCAGGTCGACAACGGAGCCGTCTTCCGCAACGCCTACTCGGCCGACGGCAAGCGGCTGCACTGGGAGGGGCTGGGCGAGTCGGCCGGCCAGTGGGAGGACGTCGAGCTGCAGGTCGCCGAGGTCGCGCCGCAGATCTACTTCGTCAGCTGGACCGAGCAGACCGGCATCACGGTCAGCCATGTGATGGACCTGGGCGCGCTGACGGTACGGGCGTTCTGGACCTTCGAGGGCGAGGGCGGCCGGGTCGGCGAACTGCACACCGGCACGCTGGAACCGGTCATCTGACCGACCAGTTCTTCCGACTGAGCAGGTCTTCCCACAGACGAGGTCTTCCCAGTGACCAGGTCTTCCCAGTGACCAGGTCTTCGGACTGACCGTCAGCCCGGCTTGGCCAGGTGCTCGGAGAGCCAGCTGAGCGCCGTGGGCTCCAGACGGGTCCAGGTCTCGAAGTTGTGCCCGCCGTGGTCGACGGTGCTCACCGAGGCCGTCATCGGCGGCCGCACGGCGGCGGCGAAGGCCGTGCTGTCCCGCACCGAGGCGGGGTCGTCCTTGCTGTACGCGAGCAGCTCCGCCACCGCCGGGGGCGGCAGGTTGTGCAGCCGCCAGAGCAGGTCGGCCTCGTTGCGCCGCTGCTGGTCCCCGGCGAACAGGTCGCCGGTGGTCGGATCCTCGGCCGCTTTGAAGTAGCCGGAGAGCGAGGCGGCGGCCGGGAACGCGGCCGGATCGCGCATCGCCAGCTTGAGTGCGCAGTAGCCGCCGGTGGAGTCGCCGACGATGCCCCAGCCGCGCCCCTGGCCGATCACCCGGAACGCGCCCGCCACCGCCTGCGGCACCTCATGGGTGAAGTACGTGGCGGCCTGCGGGCCGCCGGGCACGTCCTCGCACTCGGTGTCCCGGGGCATCGCGGGTGACGACCGGAGCATCACCAGCACGGTGGGCTGCTGCTGCCCGCTGCGCAGCAGGCCGAGCGAGATGCCGGGGTAGTCGAGCCGGGTGACCAGGTTGCGGGCGTCGCCCGGGTAGCCGGTCAGCACCACCAGGGCGGGGAAGCGCTGCTGGGCGTAGCCGGGCTGGAAGTACTGCGGCGGCAGATAGACGTAGCCGTCGGTACTCAGCCCGGAGCCGCCCCCGCCGATCCGCACGGTCAGCAGCTGCCCGGTCCGCTGCGGCGGACCGTTCTGGAAGTTCTCGGTGGCCAGGGTCCTGGCGGTGGCGGGCGCACTCGACCCGCCGCCCGGGGTGCCGGCGCCGACGGACTGCACGGCGGGGTGCGCGGTGCCCAGCAGATCGGACCAACTGCTGTAGAACGCGAAGTAGTTGTTGACCAGCAGGCCGACCACGACCAGCACGGCGAGCTGGGTGACCAGGATGGTGGTGATCCGGCCGAGCACCGCCGGCAGCCCGGGCCGGGCCAGCCTGGGCCAGTACAGGACCGTGCCGACGACCGCCCCGAGGGCGGCCATCAGGGCCAGCGTCAAGAGCTCATGGCTGGTCAGGCCCATCCGGATCGGTTCCTTGTCGGCTCCTTTTCGGGCTTCGTCAGCTCATGGCCGGGCCCGGTGCCGGTACGGTCGGTCGGCGGCGGCGGCGGTCGGTAAGGGCGAGGCCGTGGTCGGTCATGGTTCAAACGCTACGCCGCGGTGCACCCGAGCAGCCGCCGTGACCACCTGCCGACCTCCCGCTCCCATCGGTAGTCGGCGAAGATCTCCCCCGGGTGGCGGCCGTTTCTTGAGCGTGGTCTTGCGAGGAACTCGGGCGGCATGATTGCTCCGGGACCAACACTGCGATCACGTTCCGTGAAGCTGGTGGTGCAGGTGAAACTGTCTCCGGAGGCCGGCCAGGCTGCCGCGCTCCGCTCCACCCTGCGCACGGTTGACGAGGCCGCCTACTGGGTTTCGGCGGTGGCGTTCGAGCTTCGGCAGCCTGGGCCCCCGCCCACCTGTCTCCGGCCCCGTGCGCCGGCCTCAGTGCACCGGCTTCCAGTCCGCCGCGAAGGCCCGGGCCGGGTTGTGGCGCAGGATCAAGTCCGCCGTCTCCTCGCCCAGGGCCGCCGCGATGCGCGGGCGCAGGTTGGTGAGCAGGAACGGCATCCCCGGGCCGTCGGCGCTGGACCGGGCCGCGGCGGTCACCGTGTCGCCGCCGAGCAGCAGTTGCTCGCCGTGCCCGGCCTCGGCGAGCGCCACCAGGACGTCGAGCAGGCGCCAGTCGGTGGCGGCGTTGGCCCGGGACGGGCCGTCGAAGGCGAGGTAGGCGCCGCTGCGGGCCAGCTCCAGGTGGATCCGCTCGTCCGGAAAGCGGTTGAGGTGGCCCAGCAGCACGCTGCCCGGCGGCACCTCCAGCTGCCCGCAGAGCAGGTCGAGCACCTCGGTGGCCGCCGTGCCCACCTCATGGTGGACGCCGATCGGCGCCCCGGTGGCGTGGTGCGCGGCGGCGGCCGCGGTCATGGTGCGGCGGGCGTGCTCGTCCAGGCCGTGGAAGCCGCCCGCCACCTTGATCAGTCCCGCCCGAGGGCCGTCGCCCCCGATCCCCACGGTCAGCTCGGTGATGAACAGCTCGGCGAGGGAGTCGAGTCCGGGCAGCCGGTCGTAGTGGGCGGCCCGGTGCAGGCCGGTGGCGGCGACCAGGTGCAGGCCACTGCTCCGGGCCAGTCGGGGCAGCTCGGCGGCCCGGCGGCCCATCCCGTACGGCGTCCACTGCACCACCGCCTGGCCGCCCGCCGCCCGGAAGGCCACCAACTCGGCGGCGGCGGCCGCCACATCGTCCAGCTCCTGGCCCGGCAGCAGCGGACTGCGCAGGAAGAGGTGGTCATGGGCGTCGCAGACACCCAGCTCGGCCGGGTCGAGATCGCCGAGCACGGTACGGATGGCGGTCACTTGGCGGCCTCCTCGGCGTCGAGCTGTTCGAACGTCGCCGCGGCCACGCGCAGCGCGGCCAGGGCCTTGGGCGTGCCGATGTACGGCGCCAGGTGCACGAACACCTCCACCACCTGCTGCCTGGTGAGCCCCACCCGCAGGCTGCTGCGGATGTGCCCGGTCAGCTGCGGGTCCACCCCGCCGAGGGTGGCCAGCGTGGCCAGGTTGACCAGTTGGCGGTCCCGAGGCTGCAGCCCCGGCCGCTGGTACGTGCCGCCGAACAGGCTGGTGACGATCCAGTCCGGAAAGCCCGGTGCGATCCGCTCCAGCCCGGGCAGCGCGGCCTCCTGGGTCACCGGGTCCTGGTAGAGGTCAAGGGTGCGGTAGCCGGCCGAGCGGTCGACGACGGTCTGGGTGAGCTCCATGTCTGCCTTTCTGTCAGCTAATTGACGGTCCATCACCACTGTTGCCCCTGCTCCAGGTTGGTCAGTTCCGGGGCGCTCAGGTGGAGCACCCGGTAGCGTTCGCCGGGCAGTTGGTCCGGGAGATCGTCCGTGCCGAGGGTCATGGTGACCAGCTCCCAGCCCGAGGTGTCGATCGCGACGGCGATCGAGTGCACGGCGGGGTGGTCGCCGTCGGCGGGCAGCGTACTGAGCATGCGCTCGATCAGCTCCGCCGGATCGGCATCGCCCGGGACCGGCAGCAGCCGGCGTACGGCGGTGGTCGGGGTGGCGTCGAACCGCTGCCCGCGCTGATGGGCCAGCCCCAGCCAACTGCGCACCACCGGGCGCCCGAAGTCCTGGCTGAGCCCGCGGAAGCCCGGCCCCCAGAGGAAGGCGTTCATCCCGGTGGCGGTGTTCCAGAGGTAGAACGGCGCGTACTGGTTGACCGGCGAACCGGCCACACCGCGCTCGCGGACCAGATAGGCCTTCATCGCCAGGCCCGGGAACTCGTCCGTCAGCCGCCCCTTCTCGGCGACCCGGCGGTGGATGATCCCCATGTCGTAGTCGGCAGGCAGAGTGATCTCGTACTGCATCGCCTGCATCGGCGACTCCCCCTCGCTTCGCTTGATCGGCTTCAGGCCGGTCGTCTGATCGGCTTCAGGCCAGCTGGCTCTTGAGCAGCGCCAGCGCACCGCGCACCGCCTGGTGGAACGGCTCCTCGGACTCCGCCGAGCGGGCCAGCACATAGCCGCCCTGGAGCACCGCCACCAGCGCCTGCGCCAGCTCCACCGCCGGGGCCCCCGGGCGAAGCTCGCCGGCCCGGCGCCCGTCCTCGATCACCTCGGCCAGTCGACCGGTGAGCCAGTCGAAGGTCTCCTGCACCGGCGCCCGCAGCTCGACGTCGGCCACCACGTCCGGATCCTGCGCCATCCGCCCGATCCGGCAGCCGCGCAGCACCTCGCGCTCTCGCTGCAGGTAGTTCTCGATCCGCTGGTAGGCCGTGCCGGGCCCGCCCAACTGCTGCTCGGCCAGCGCCCGCATCTGCTCGCCGCTGCGCCGCAGCGCGGCCGCGGCGAGGTCGGGCTTGCCCTGGAAGTGGTGGTACATGCTGCCCTGCCCGACGCCGGCCCGCTGCTGGATCGCCCGCGGGCTGGTGCCGACGTAGCCCCGCTCCCAGAGGAGCTCCTGAGTGCTCTCGATGAGCCGGTCGCTGGTGTTCATGCGACCCACTGTACATACCAGTAGGTACACTGGTCCAGTCACCCACCGCACCCGTAGCTGCCGGGCGGCGCGTCCACCCTGTGGACACCTTGATGAGGATCCAGGAAGAGGTCTGGACAGCACGGGACGGAGCCGCAATAGTGACCGCGGAATAGTTGAATCTTCATGAGTTGTTATCCGGGTCGGCACATCGGGATCACCGAAAGGGGTCAGTCACCGTGATCACCCGCTCGTCTGCCGAGGAGTACACCCGGGCGCAGCTCTTCTTCGACGCCAAGGCCTATGCCGACGCTGCCCGGATCCTGCAGCCGCTGGTCGAGGCCGAGCCCGGGCAGCTCGCCGCCCGGATGCTGCTGGCCCGCAGCTACTACCACTCGGCGCAGCTCGCCCGGGCCGCCGCCGAGCTGCGGCTGATCCTGGCGCAGGACCCGGCCGAGAGCTATGCGCACCTGATGCTCGGCCGCACCTTGGAGCGCCAGGGCCGGCCCGAGGAGGCCCGCCCGCATCTGCGCCTGGCCGCCGCGATGACCGACGCGTTCGCCTGACGACCGCGCCTGCTGGACCGCCGCCCGCCCGCACCCCCACGCGGGCGGGCGGCTCCTGGCATGCCGGTTGACGCCTTCCGCGCCGGAGCCTGCCGCTCGGGTGCGGAGCCTTCCGCGTCCTCACCCGAGCGGCAGGCTCCGCACCGCCAGCGCCGTGATCAGCGCACTCGCCAGCAACGCCGTGGCCAGGCGCCCCCGTTCGCCCGTCAACCCGCGCCCGAGCAGCGCACCGCCCACGGCGAGCAGCAATTGCCAGGAGGCGGAGGCCAGGAACGCGGCGATGACGAACACCGGCCCCGCCTGGTGCCGCGCGCTCCCGCCGAGCACCAGCGCGACGAAGTAGATCACCGTCGCCGGGTTGAGCAGGGTCAGCCCGAGCAGGGCCGCGTAGGCACGGACAGCCGAACCGGCCACCAACTGCGGGCCTTTGTCGGCCGTTCGCCCCTGTCGGACCTTCAGCGCCGTCAGTGCGGTCCGCGCCGCGATCCCGAGCAGCACCACACCGGCCGCCCACCGCAGCGGAGTTGAGGCCGGCGCCAGGAACCTCGCGGCGCTCTGGCCGCCCAGCACCGCCACCGCCGCATACACCCCGTCGGCCGTCGCCACACCGAGCGCGGCGCCGGCGCCGATCCGCCAGCCCCTGCGCGCCGAAAGCCCCACCAGCAGCGCCCCGATGGCGCCCACCGGCACCGCGATCCCGTATCCGGCCAGCAGGCCGGCGAGCGCCGCGGCCCTCATGCGAGCGGCGGCTCATGGGGTTCGGGCCGGTGGTCACCACGCTGTCGCTCCCACCCGGCCGTTGCACGGGCGGTGGGGCGAACTGCGACTGCGATGACGGAGACTGACGGCATGGCGGGCAGTCTGCCGAATCCGTCCCACCCCGCACACCGGTTTTTCCCGCCCACGGCTACGGTTGATCAACTGACCTGTCTTCGTTGCCAGCTGAGAGGGCCTCACCATGCATGTGTTCCTCGCCGGAGGTACCGGCGCCGTCGGCCGACTGCTGCTGCCGCTGCTGTTGGAGGCCGGCCACCGGGTGACCGCCGTGTCGCGCGGCGCGGACGGCGTCGAGCGGCTGCGGGCCGCCGGTGCCGACACCGTTCAGCTGGACGTCCTCGACCGGCCCGCGGTCGAGGCGGCGATGCGGGAGGCGGCGCCCGACGTGGTGATGCACCAGCTCACCGCGCTCGCCGACTACGACCTGGCCGCCAACGCGCGCATTCGCCGCGAGGGCACCCGCAACCTGGTGGACGCCGCCCACGCGGCCGGGGTGCACCGGATCGTCGCCCAGTCCATCTCCTGGGCCTACCAGGGCGGGGACACCCCCGCCGACGAGTCCACCCCGCTCGACCCGACCACCGACGAACCGCGCGCCACCACCGTCTCCGCGCTGCGCACGCTGGAGGATGCCGCCGCCGAGCTGCCCGAGCACGTGGTCCTCCGCTACGGCGCCCTCTACGGTCCCGGCACCTGGTACGTTCCCGGCGGCCTGATCGCCGACCGCCTGCGGCGTGGTGAGCTGCCCGCCGGGCCCGCGATCACCTCGTTCCTGCACGTGACGGATGCGGCCCGGGCCGCGCTCGCCGCGCTGGAGTGGCCGAGTGGCCCGGTCAACGTGGTGGACGACGAGCCGGCGCCCGCGAGCGAGTGGGTGCCGGTCCTGGCCGCAGCCTTGGGAGTTGGGGTGCCGGCCGGTGAGGGCGGCGGGGTGCGGCAGGCCTGGGAGCGCGGCGCGGACGGTGCCCATGCTCGCGAGAAACTCAACTGGCGTCCGGTGTACGACTCTTGGCGCACTGGGTTCCAGCAGCTGGGCACCGCCGGGGGCACGCTGTGACCGGCGGTGCGGGGCAGACGGCGGACTCGCTCTTCGATCTCGGGGCAAGTGAGCGGGCAGCCGGCAACGTTGACGCCGCCCGGGCCGCGTTCGCCCGCGCTGCCGCCACCGGTCACCCCGACATCGCCCCCAAGGCCCTGGCGAACCTGGCCGTCCTCGAAGCCTCGGCCGGCCGAACTGCCGAGGCTCGCAGCGCCTTTGAGCGGGCCATCGCCACCGGGCACCCCGACCATGCGCCGCAGTCCCAGTTCAACTTCGCCATCTTCCTGCAACGCCAGGGCGACTTGACGCGCGCCCGCGAGCTCTACCAGCAGGCTGTCGCCAGCGGCCATCCCGAGCATGCTCGAAAGGCGATGTTCAACCTCGCCAACTTGGCTGCCGAGCAAGGCCGTCTCGACGAAGCCTGTGGCCTGTTCCTGCGAGCCATGGCACCGCCGTTCGTCGGGGACACCGCTTGGCGCGCACACCGCCGCCTCGTCGAGGTCGACCCCGGCCGGCTCCCCGACGCCCGTGAGGTCTACCTGCGCGCCATCGCGAACGAGGCCGACGACGAGCGGACGGCGAACCAGGCCCGTGAGCTCCTCCTCGACCTCGACCCGCAGCACGCCGTCCCGCCGCGAACGATCAGCCTCGGCCACCGTCAATTCGACCTGGCCGAGATCGAGTTCGCCGAATGGGCGACCGGTCGGCCGGGGTATGGCAGCGGCTACCTCGACGTCTACACCCGTGACGGTCAGCAGCACACGCTGTTCATCGACCTCGGGGACCGGTACGACAGCCAGGGATTCGAGTGGCTGCGGCGCCACCTCGGACCCGATCAGCTCTGATGTTCCGTCAGTCATGGCCCCGGTGCTGAGCACCCACCACCGGGGCCGCGCTTTCAGCTCCTCAGCTCCTCAGCTCCTCCAACCCTTTCAGCCCTTGAAGAAGCCACTCAGCAGGTTCGTCACGAACTGCGGCTGCTCTTCCATCACCCAGTGGTTGGCGTTCGGCGCCACGACGGTGGTGACATTGGTGGCTGCCAGCTTGCCCGTGTCCTCGCCGACCTCCGAGTTCATGCTGTACTGGCCGCCGACGCCGAGCACCGGGATGGTCAGCTTGCCGTCCTTGTCGATGAGGTCCTGGACCGCCCGCTCCCCGACATCCTGCTGGCGGAAGAACTCCAAGCCCGCGTGGGTGCTGCCGGGCCGGCTGTACGCCTCGACGTACCGCTTGACCGCCTCCGGGCTGATCGTGCCGCCCTTGCCACCGGCCGGGCCCGCGTACACCGCTGAGTAGAAGACCTTCTCGCGGCCCGCCACCAACTGCTCGGCCATGTCACCCTGCGGGCCGTTCACCATCGCGTCCCACCACAGGTAATCCGACTTCGTCTGTACGAAGTTGAGGTAGGCGGTGGTCGGCGGCGCCTCCAGGATGGCCAACTTGTCGACCTGGTCCCGGTATTCGGCCGCGTAGGCGAGGGCCACCCCGCCGCCCACGTCATGGCCGGCCAGGTCGATCTTCTGGAGGCCGAGCTGCTGGGTGACCGCGTGCACGTCCGTGGCCAGCGTGAGCGCGGCGTAACTGCCCTGGGCGTCACTGGGGGCCGGCTGGGAGTCGCCGAGGCCGCGCAGATCGACCGCGATCACCGTGTGGTCCTGGGCCAGTTGGGGCGCGATGCCGCTCCAGGCCTGCCAGGTCTCCGGCCAGCCGTGCAGCAGCACCAGCGCCGGGCCGTGCCCGCCGACCACGTAGTGGATCCGGATCCCGTCGTTCTCCACGTACCCGTCCCGGAACCCCGGGAGCGGGCCGGGGTGGTGGTGCGCGGCTTCCGGCGCCGCATCGGCAAAAGTGGCACCCGAGGCGGTGACCAGGGCTAACGCGGCCGCTGCGGCTACGCCTGCCGGCCGCCAGTTCCGACGGTTCGTCAGTTTCTTTGCCATTGACACGATTTACCCCTTGCAAGTGGCGATCAACTCAGGGTTCGCATCATAGGGACAAGCAGCCTCAGCGGTCACGGCAAGCCCACCACCCCCAGCGACTGCCGGGCCCTCCGGTCCGAACGGGTGACATGGGGCATGCGGAGCCGGGGCAGACGGGAAGACGTCGTATACCAACCACCTCTGTCGAAAGGTGCCACCATGCGCCGCATCGCCGCCGTCCTCCTGGGAACCGCCGCGCTCGTCGGGCTCACGGTCACACCGGCAAGCGCCATCTCCGACCCGACCACCGTGGCCCGCTGCATCGTGGGGGGCACCACCGGTGGCCTCACCAATCCCATCGGGATCCCCAACGGAGTCCTCGGCTGCCTGAAGTAACGGCGTTCGCCCGTCCGGCCGACAAGGTCACCCATCCCCAAGGAGAACTCAGCATGACCACACCACGTCGCTCCCACGGGACCGCGATCCTGGCCCTGGCAGCCGGCGCCGTCGCGGCCCTGCTGGCGACCGCCGCCCCGGCCACCGCCGCCGCCCCGCACGGCGCGGCCGGGAGCAGCACTGCCGGGAGGAGCGCGCGCACGGCGCGGGCCGGGGAGGTCTTCACCTGCACCTACATCGACGACAAGAAGGTGCCCGATGTGTACGGGCGGGGCTGCACACCCCAGAAGGTCGGGGCCCTGTCCGACTTCACCATCCGCCCCGCCCTCCTCGGCTCCAGCTACCACTGCCAGACCGGCTGGGCCGACGGCCTTGAGGTGATCAACGGCTCCGGCTGCCAGAAGATCTCCTGACCGCTGCTCCCGCATGCATGGCAGGGCCCCACCGGATGCGGGCCCTGCCAGGCGTGCGGTCACTCGTCGTCGAGCCGCTGGAGAATGTGTTCGAAGTCGCCGGAGTCGAGCAGACCGGCGATCACCTCGGCCATGTTGTCAACGCCGGAATCCCTGACGATCAGGCCATCGGAGCAGTGGAAGTACCGGCCGCCCATCGCCTCACCGGTACGAGCCCACACCCCCATCAGGCGCTCGACCTCCGCGAGAGTGAAGATCGTCGCACTCCAACGCGAGCCGTCCGCCAGCCGAACCTCGGCATCGACGTTGCAGACTCCGGCCAGCTCCTCCCCCGCACTGGGCAGGAAGCCCACCTCGAAACGGTCCGTCCTGATGCGGTACCAAGGTCCGTCCCAGCCCTGGCCGGTGATCTCATGCTGTGCGCTGCTGGTCATCTGCGGAGTATCACGGGCCGACCCGGCGCTCTCAACCGAAAAAGCGGGCGGCTCCGCCACAATGGGCGCATGGAGTTCAACGGATCACGCCCAACCGCACCACGGTCGTTGCTGGTTGACCGACTCGGCTGGTTCCACCTGGAACAGCCCGTGTTCATCGGCGCCGGCTGCCGCTTCTGGACGGAGCCGCGAGCTCTGGTGGTTGAGACGCCGGAGGGTGAGCAGCGCAGGTACGCGGGTCGGGTGTGTCGCTGAGGTCATCCGCTCAGCCCTCGGCCCGCATCATCGCGACGAGGCGTGGGGACTCGGGCGCCGGCCGCTGCGCATTGATGGCCACCTAGCCCCATGACCCGTACAGCGCTTGGACCTTGCCGTCTCCGGCGAGCGGGTTGACCAGCAGAGTGAGGCGCTACTGGGTGCGGTGGGCGAGGAGTTCGTCGTGGATCCGCCGGGCAGCCATCTGGAACACCTCGCAGAGGCAAATGGGTTCAGTTGACCGGCAGTTCGTCGTTCTCCCGTCGGGAGGCTGTGCCGAGCAATGTACGTGCGACGTCTTCCAGCGATCCGAGCAGCGGGTTGGGGTCGTCAGCGCGCGTGACGAGCACGACCTCGCAGGGATCGATGTCGATGACGGGCACCAGGGCGATGTCCTCGCGCACAGCAGCCCGTCGATCTCCGGCAGGGAAGATCGCGACACAGTCGCCGGTGGCGATGAGTTCCAGCTTGTCCTCGTAAGCGTCGTCGATCGCCGGCGGGGGTGGTGCCGGGTGGTTGCCGACGGGCTTGGGCGTGCTCCAGAGGACCGGAGTGCTGACGCAGGCGACCAGTTCCTCGTCCGACAGAGCCCGCAGGCTGACGGTCTTCTCGTTCGCCAGATGATGACTTGCCGACGTGACCAGTACCCGCGACTCCTCACGGAGTTTGGTCACCCGCAAGCCGTCCGTGGGCAAGGGCAGGGGCCTGTACGCGACGAGGGCGTCGACCCGCCCCTCGGCGAGGGCCTGGGTGTCCCGCCAGTCGAGGTGCCTGGTGCGGACCTGGCCGTCAGGGTGCCGGCGGCGCAGTTCCTGCACACAGGCGGTGATGACCAGTCCTTCGGCGCAGCCGATGGTGATGGTAGGGGGCTGGACGGCGGCTCTGGCCGTGTGAGCGGCTTGCTCGGCCTCTTGGAGCAGTATCCGGGCCCCGGAAAGGAAGGCCTGCCCGGCGTCGGTGAGGCTGCTGCCTTGCGGCGAGCGGTCGAACAGCCGGACCCCGAGCTGAGCCTCCAGGCGCTGGATCTGACGGCTCAGCGACGGCTGCGCCAGGTGGAGCCTGGTGGCGGCCCGGCCGAAGTTGCCGTACTCCGCCACGACCGTGAAGTAGCGCACGAGTCGCAGGTCTAGGTCCATTCGCCCAGGGTACGTCGCGCGCCGTCATGCGCCTGGGACATGACGGCATGCGGAACAGGTCTTGGACAGGGTGTGCGGGTGGGCATTTGGCTTGAGGGCATGACCACTTATGACGGCAAGAAGATCGTGATCACGGGCGGGAGCAGCGGTATCGGCCTGGCTACGGCCCGGTTGTTCGCGGACGGCGGGGCGCACGTACTGATCACCGGCCGTACCCGATCCACCCTGGACGCCGCGCTGGAGCAGTTGGGGGACAAGGCGATCGCCGTCTGCAGCGATGCCGCGTCCCTGAAGGACATCAAGGCGCTGGCCGGCACGGTCCAGGAGCGGTTCGGCGTGGTGGACGCGCTGTTCGTCAACGCCGGCGTCACTGCGTCCGCGCCGTTCGACTCGACGACGGAGGAGATGTACGACGCGCTGTTCGGCGTCAACACCAAGGGCCCGTACTTCACGGTGCAGGCGTTGGCGCCGCTGTTGCGCGAGGGAAGCGGCGTGGTCCTCACCACGTCGGTGGTGAACGTCCTGGGCCTGGACGCGCTCAGTGTCTACTCGGCGAGCAAGGCAGCCCTGCGGTCGATGACGCGCACCCTGGCCCGCGAGCTGCTGCCGCGCAAGGTGCGCGTCAATGCCGTGAGCCCCGGGCCGATCGACACTGGCATCCTGGACCGCTCCTTGCCTGCCGACGTCCTCGAGATGATGAAGGACACCTACCGGAGCACGAACCCGATGCAGCGGCTGGGGGCGTCCGAGGAAGTGGCCGCCGCGGTGGCGTACTTGGCGTTCGGTGCGACCTTCTCGACGGGAGCGGAGTTCCCTGTCGACGGAGGGGCTTCGCAACTCTAGGTGCTCTGACCTGTGCTGTGACCGGAAACGATCACCGGGATGATTACTCGGTGCCCAACGCCTGGTCTGTGAACCATGATGAGGAGATGACTGCCAGCTCCCGTGCTCTTTCATTCAACTCGGCGGCCGTCCAGTACGAGGCGAGCCGCCCGTCGTATCCGCCCGCGCTTTTCGATGCCGTCGAGGAGTTCATGAGCCGTTCGCTGGTGGGTGTCCGCGTCGCGGACATCGGTGCGGGCACTGGAATTGCGACCAGGCTCCTGCGTGAGCGGGGTGCTGACGTGATCGCCGTCGAGCCCGGTGACGCGATGGCGGTCGAGTTTCATCGAGTGCTCCCGGATGTGCCGGTCGTCCGGGGTGACGGTAACGCCCTGCCGCTTGCCGATTCCTCGCGCGACCTCATCACGTACGCGCAGTCATGGCAGTGGACCGATACCAGCCGTTCGGTCCCTGAGGCGCTGCGCGTTCTGTGCTCGGGTGGCGCGCTGGCAATCTGGTGGAACACCACCGCCTTCGACGTGCCGTGGATCCGTGCCCAGCACGAGCGCATCGCGCACCACTGCGGGGTTCCCGTGCGTTCTGCGGTGCGTCCCGATGACAGCGAGGCCATCCGGCTTGCGGGGCTGAGCGGCTTGCGGGTCACGCGCCGACAGATCCGCTGGCAGCGCAAGGTCTCTCTCGACACACACCTCGCCAATATCACCAGTCGCTCGGCGTTCCTTGTCCTCGGCCAGGCCGCAAACCGGGCCTTCCTTGCCGAGGAGCGCAAGCTCCTGAAGGAGGCTTTCCCCGCTGAGGTAGTGGAAGAGATCTACGTCGTTGACCTGCTGGTAGCCGCTCGTCCGTGATGTCCACCTGCCCGTCAGGCTGCTGGGGCGACGACTCAAAGCACACCATCGGCCACGGCCTCAGCCACGACATACGCCACCATCCCGCTGCCCGGGTCGAAACCCGAACGCTGGTGGCCCGCAGGCCCGTTCACCGCCGAGGCGCGGGCGCTGAGCGTCTGACGCACCCGCCACCACCCGCACCGCAAGTACGGCCTCGGCTACCTGCGGGCGGGGTCCAGCGCGGAGATCGCCGTGTTCACCAGGTCGGCCAGGTCGGGCTTCCCGTCGTGCTCCGCCCAGTACATGACCGCCTCGGTGGACGCCGCCAGCAGCGCCGCCACCAGCGCCCGCACCTCCAGCGCCTCGGCCGACTGCCCGGTCCGCTCGGCGATCAGCGCGGACAGCCGCTCACCGGTGTGCTGCTGCTCCACCATCGAGCGGGCCCGGATCGCCGGTACCTCCCGGAAGAGCTGCATCCGCAGCAGCACCTCGTCACGTTCGGCCGCGAGGACCTGCCGCAGCGGCCCGATCATCGCCTGGCGGAGCGACTCCATCAGCGGCTCGTCCGCCGGGCGGGACCGGAACCCGTTCTCCATCAGCGGGTCGTAGTCATCGCTGATGACCACGTCCTCCTTGGTCGGGAAGTAGCGGAAGAAGGTGCTGGGCGAGACCTCCGCCAGGGCCGCGATCTGGTCGACCGTGGTGGCCTCGTAGCCCTGCTCGGCAAAGAGGTCGAAGGCCGCCGAGCGGATCGCCCGGCGGGTCTTCAGCTTCTTGCGCTCGCGCAGGCCGAGTGGGGCCGCGAGGAGCTCCTCCAGCTCGGAGCCGGCGGCGGTTCGGGTGTCAGACAGGCCGGGGGTCATGCCTTGGATTCTCCCTCACCCCCTGTCCGGCCCGGCATCCGCCAGGCGATCAACGCCGCCGAGAGCGCCGAACCGATCCCGCAGGCCAGCAGCACCAAGTTCATGCCGTGGATGAACGCGCCATGCGCGGAGGCGGCCAGCGCCTGGTCGTGCAGCTCGTCGGCGACCGCCTGGGCCGCCGAGACCGAGCCGCGAGCGGTGTGGGCGAGGACGGCCGGGACCGTCCCGGTGCGCAGCCGTGCGGTGTACCCGCTCGCCAGCAGGCTGCCGAGCAGTGCGACGCCGATCGCGCTGGCGGACTGGCGCAGCGTCTGCAGCAGACCGGAGCCGACGCCGGCCCGCTCCTCCGGCAACGCCGCCATCGCCGCGCCCATGGCTGGGACCATGGTGAACCCCATGCCGACCCCGAGCAGCGAGAGCCAGAGCGCGGTGCGGCCGTAGCCGTCGCCCGTCGCGGTCGTGGCGCCGAGCAGCATCGAGGCGGCGACCACCAGCATGCCCGCGGCGACCACCCAGCGGGCCGACAGCTTGGCGACCAGCCGCTCGGCCGCCCGCGCCGCGATCAGCAGGCCGACCATCAGTGGCATCAGCCGGAGCCCGGTGCCGAGCGCGTCGTACCCGAGCACCGCCTGCAGGTACTGCGGCAGCACGAAGAGCCCACCCACCAGCACGAAAGAGACCAGTACCGAGGCTGCCGTGCTCCACCGGTAGACGCGGTTGGCGAGCAGGGTGAAGTCGACCATCGGGTGCGGCTGGGTGCGCTCGCGCCAGACCAGGCCACCGAGCAGCAGGACGGCCGCCACCAGCGCGGCCACCACCTTGCCCGACCCCCAGCCGTCGGCCGGCCCCTGGATGAAGCCGAAGGTCAGCGCGGCCAGCCCGAGCACCCCGACCGTGGCGCTGAGCGGGTCCACCCGTGGCACCGCCGGGTCCACGGACTCCGGCACCAGCCAGAGGCAGGCGACGATGCCGATCACGATCAGCGGGACGTTGATCAGAAAGATCGAGCCCCACCAGAAGTGGTTGAGCAGCAGCCCGCCCAGCATCGGGCCGAGCGGCATGCCGACCGCCATGCCCGCCGTCATCACCGCGACGGCGCGCGGTCGCTCGGCGGGGCTGAACAGGCCCGGCAGGATCGCGATGCCGAGCGGCATGATGAACGCGCCGCCGAGGCCCATCACGGCGCGCACGGCGATCAGGGTCTCCGCCGAATCCGCCAGCGTGCCGACCAGCGAGGCCGCCCCGAACAGCATCAGGCCCCCGATCAGTAACTTCCGCCGCCCGAACCGGTCGCCGAGCAGACCGGCCGGGAGCATCGCGGCGGCGAAGACCACCAGGTACGCGTCCACGATCCACTGCAGCTGCCCGGTGGAGGCGCGGAGCTGGACCGCCATGTCGGGCAGGGCGACGTTGAGGATCGTGCCGTCGAAGCCGATCACCAGCACGCTCAGGCAGACGGCGGCCAGCGCCCACCAGCGGCGGTTTCCGCCCCGCGCCGGCTCGGCGGGTGGGACGGGATCGGCTGGTGCGGTGGCGCTCGTGGACCGGTCCATGCTCATGGCAGCCTCCTTTGAGAGCAACTGTCTTCTGACAGTAACTCTCAAATTCGATAGACTGTCAATCTACTGGACGTCCATCCCCCATAACGCCAGCCGTCCCGAAGCCCTCCTGCCGGCAGTTGCCTGGACCACCGGCTGCCTGGACCACCGGCGCCCGGCGGTTCGTTGTCGGCCCTCGCGGACCCCTCGCGCACGGGTAGATCCCTGAGCGATGGGTGCGGTGGTGCGGTGGTCGACAGGGGCTGGCCGGCCGACTGACCGACTATGGACGGCAGCAGGCGTTCGTGATCGGATTGCGGGCATGAGTTCCTTGATCCGCCATATCACCATCGACTCCAGCGATCCCTATGCTCTTGCGGGCTTCTGGGCCCAGGCCCTGGACGGCTCACTCGCCGATGACGACCTGCCGGGGGATCCGGAAGCCGTGGTCACGGCCGCAGGAGCCACCCTGCTGTTCGTCACGGTCGATGACCGCAAGACGGTCAAGAACCGTGTGCACCTGGACCTCCAGCCCCAGGACCGCACTCGGGACGAGGAGGTCGAGCGCCTGCTGTCGTTCGGCGCCACGCTCCGGAGCGACCATCGAAGGCCTGATGGAACCGGCTGGGTGACGCTGCACGATCCCGAGGGCAACGAGTTCTGCGTGGAACGCAGCGCGGCGGAGCGGGCGAACGGTTGACGTTCCGTCACTTGGCTGATCACGCACATCACCGGCGCCCGGATGACCACAGTTGAGCAGTCGCTGCAGGTAGTCGCCGAGGCCCGCGCCGCACTGGGCCGCGCCGGCAACCGCAACGTCAACGTCCATGCCGGCGACGGAAATCACGGCCGCCCCGCAGACGCACTCCTCGACCTGGTCCCCGAAACCGCCTCTCCTCCGATCACGTGGCGCGAAAGGCTATGGCTCCGCACGGCTACCGCAGGCTAACTTCAGACGATGCGGCTCTTGCATCTCTCTGACACCCATCTCGACCGGTCCGGTGGCCCCGACGCCGACGGGGCCGACGGCACTGCGGCGCTCCGCCGCCTGCTGGCCGAACTGGGCCATCTGCACGACCTCGACGCGGTGGTGGTCACCGGCGACGTCGCGGACGACGGTTCCCAGGAGGCATACGCGCGGGCGCGCGGACTCCTGTCGGACTACGCCGGCCGACGAGGGGCGGACGTCTTCTACACGACCGGCAACCACGACGACCGCGCCGCATTCGCCGACGTGCTCGGCAACGGCCATGTCCGGCCCGAGGCGGTGTACGAGGGAGCGGCGGGTGAGCGGGCGGCGGCAAGCACCGTCGACGGATGGCGACTTGTCACTCTCGACACGCTCGTCCCGGGCAAGGGCTATGGTCACCTGGACAGCGGCCAACTCGACTGGCTGCGCGAACTACTGAGCACCCCAGCGCCGTTGGGCACCGTCCTGGCCTTCCATCACCCGCCGGTCGCCCTGGATGTCGACGTTCAGCGGGCGTTGGGCCTGCAGAACGGCGCAGAGCTGGCCGAGGTGATCCGCGGGACCGATGTCCAACTCATTCTCTGCGGCCACTTCCACCTGCAGATCCTGGCGCGCTTGGAACAGGCGACCGTATGGGTGACACCCGGCGTCGTCAGTCGTATCGACCTGACCGCCCGACCCGGCACCGAGCGCGCCGTCCACGGCCCGTCGGCCTCCCTCGTCCACCTCGGAACGCCCCACGGGCCACTCATCCACACGCTCCACCCTCGCGATCCGCGGATGGGCGAGACGGTTTACGAGGCCGACGAGAAGGAGATGCGAGAGGTCGTCCAAAAGCTCGGCCCCGCCACGGCGAGCCGGAACTGAGCGTGCGCATGCCCGACTTCTCCATGTCCGTGCGGGACTTCTACGACGAGTTGGCCCCCGACTACCACCGCATCTTCCCCGACTGGGACGCGAGCATGGCGCGCCAGGCCAAGGCGCTGGACGGGCTGCTCCGCCGGCACCTGGGCGCGGGGCCGCACCGGATCCTGGACTGCTCGTGCGGGATCGGCACCCAGGCGATCGGGCTGGCGCTCGCTGAACACGACGTTCTCGCAAGCGACTTGAGCCCCGTCGCAGCCACCCGCGCGGCTGCCGAGGCCACATGCCGGGGTGTCCGGATGCCGGTGGTGGCCGCAGACATGCGGCAACTGCCCTTCGCTTCAAGCATTTTCGACGCCGTCATCTGCGCTGACAACTCGCTGCCGCACCTGCTCTCTCCGCAGGGCGTCCAAGCCGCGCTCCTCGGCATGCGGCGGGTGCTTCGCGACGACGGGCTGCTGCTGCTCACCGTCCGGTCCTACGACGAGGCGCGGCAGAGCAGACCCACGTCGACGCCTCCCCAGGTTTCACGGACACCCGACGGCGAGGTGATCAGCTTCCAGCTGTGGCACTGGCACGACGACGGCGAGCGCTACGACCTGGAGCACTTCCAACTCACCCCCGCCGCGAGCACCTGGGACGTCCGGGTCCGCCGGACCACCTACTGGGCGCTGACCAGCTCCCAGCTGGCCGAGTTCGTGGCCGGGGCCGGCTTCACCGACATCAGCTGGCACACCCCGCCCGCCAGCGGGTACTACCAGCCCGTGCTCACCGCACGGCGCGCACCCGCCGCGTAGTAGCCAGGGAGCGGCACCCCAGACCGATCAGTTTTGGAGAAGCCCAGGCCCCGGGCCCCCGCCTAGCCTGAATTCCATGAACGACATCACCATTCACTGGACCTTCCTCCCCCACACCGACCCCGAGGCCTCGCTCGCCTTCTACCGCGACATGCTCGGCTTCGAGGTCCGCAACGACGTCGGCAACGGCACCATGCGCTGGATCACGGTCGGCCCGGCCAACCAGCCCGGCACCTCCGTCGTGCTGGAGCCGCCGCTCGCCGGACCGGGCTACACCGAGGAGGAGCACCGCATCGTCGCCGAGATGATGGCCAAGGGCACCTACGCCCGCCTCACCCTCGCCACCGCCGACCTCGACGGCGTCTTCGCCAAGGTGAAGGCCAACGGCGCCGAGGTCGCGCAGGAGCCGACCGACCAGCCCTACGGCGTCCGGGACTGCGCGTTCCGGGACCCGGCGGGCA
The DNA here is from genome assembly GCF_006636205.1 of Kitasatospora acidiphila. Taxonomy (NCBI): domain Bacteria; kingdom Bacillati; phylum Actinomycetota; class Actinomycetes; order Kitasatosporales; family Streptomycetaceae; genus Kitasatospora; species Kitasatospora acidiphila. The sequence goes on from NZ_VIGB01000003.1 coordinate 1,619,558, forward strand.
ACCTGGTCCGCTTCAACGAGGTGCGCTGAGCCCGCCGCCTCGTAGGCTGCAACAGTCGCCTCATAGGCTGCACCAACCAAGTGACCGCACCGGCGGGGGCCGCGAAGTCGGCCCCCGCCGCACCGATGCACGTGATGGAGAACCGATGAGCAAGGCCCCGCAGCAGGCGCCCGCCGCGCGGCACGCTGCCGACAGCCACGATCTGATCCGCGTGCACGGTGCCCGCGTGAACAACCTCAAGGACGTCAGCATCGAGATCCCCAAGCGCCGGCTGACGGTGTTCACGGGGGTGTCCGGCTCGGGCAAGAGCTCGCTGGTGTTCGACACCATCGCGGCGGAGTCGCAGCGGCTGATCAACGAGACCTACAGCGCCTTCGTGCAGGGCTTCATGCCGACGCTGGCGCGGCCCGAGGTCGACGTCCTGGAGGGGCTGACCACGGCGATCACCGTCGACCAGCAGCGGATGGGCGGCGACCCGCGCTCCACGGTCGGCACGGCCACCGATGCCAACGCCATGCTGCGGATCCTGTTCAGCCGGCTCGGCAAGCCGCACATCGGCTCGCCCAAGGCGTTCTCCTTCAACGTCCCGTCGATCAGCGGCGCGGGCGCGGTCACCGTGGAGCGCGGTGGCAAGACCGTGAAGGAGCGGCGCAGCTTCAGCATCACGGGCGGCATGTGTCCGCGCTGCGAGGGCCGGGGCGCGGTCTCCGACCTCGACCTGACCCAGCTGTACGACGCTGACAAGTCGCTCGCCGAGGGCGCGCTCACCATTCCCGGGTACACGACGGCTGGTTGGAACTACCGGCTGTACAGCGAGTCGGGTTTCATCGACCCGGAGAAGCCGATCCGCAAGTACACCAAGAAGGAGCTGCACGACTTCCTCCACCACGAGCCGGTCCGGATGAAGATCGCGGGCATCAACATGACCTACGAGGGTCTGGTCCCGCGCATCCAGAAGTCCATGCTGGCCAAGGACAAGGAGTCGATGCAGCCGCACATCCGGGCGTTCGTGGACCGGGCGGTCACCTTCACCAGCTGCCCCGACTGCGACGGCACCCGGCTCAGCGAGGCGGCCCGGTCGTCGCGGATCGGCAAGGTCAACATCGCCGATGCGTGTGCGATGCAGATCAGCGACCTGGCCGCTTGGGTACGCGGACTTGACGAACCGTCAGTCGCCCCGCTGCTCACGACACTTCAGCACACCCTCGACTCGTTCGTGGAGATCGGCCTCGGCTACCTCTCGCTGGACCGGTCGTCGGGCACGCTGTCGGGCGGTGAGGCGCAGCGCGTCAAGATGATCCGCCACCTCGGCTCCTCGCTCACCGACACCACCTATGTCTTCGACGAGCCCACCACGGGCCTGCACCCACATGACATCCAGCGGATGAACGATCTGCTGCTGCGGCTGCGGGACAAGGGCAACACGGTGCTGGTCGTGGAGCACAAGCCGGAGGTGATCGCGATCGCCGACCACGTGGTCGACCTCGGCCCCGGCGCCGGCTCGGGCGGCGGCACGGTCTGCTTCGAGGGCACGGTCGACGGCCTGCGCGGCAGCGACACCATCACCGGCCGCCACCTCGGTGACCGGGCGGCGCTCAAGGAGACGGTGCGCAAGCCCAGCGGCACGCTGGAGATCCGCGGTGCGAGCGCCAACAACCTGCAAGACGTCGACGTGGACGTCCCGTTGGGGGTGCTCACGGTCATCACGGGCGTGGCCGGATCGGGCAAGAGCTCGCTCATCCACGGGTCACTGCCACAACGGTCGGGGGCCACCGACTCCGGGGTGGTGTCGATCGACCAGGGGGCGATCCGCGGCTCCCGGCGCAGCAACCCGGCGACCTACACCGGGCTGCTGGAGCCGATCCGCAAGGCGTTCGCGAAGGCCAACGGCGTGAAGCCGGCCCTGTTCAGCGCCAACTCCGAGGGAGCCTGCCCGAATTGCAACGGCGCCGGGGTCATCTACACCGACCTGGCGATGATGGCCGGCGTCGCCACCACCTGTGAGGAGTGCGAGGGCAAGCGCTTCGACACCTCGGTGCTGGACTACCACCTGGGCGGCCGCGACATCAGCGAGGTGCTGGCAATGTCGGTGGACGAGGCCGAGGAGTTCTTCGGCACCGGCGAGGCGCGCACGCCGGCCGCACACACCATCCTCAAGCGGCTCGCCGATGTGGGGCTCGGCTATCTGACGCTCGGCCAGCCACTCACCACGCTGTCCGGCGGCGAGCGGCAGCGGCTCAAGCTGGCCACCCACATGGCGGAGAAGGGCGGCGTCTATGTGCTGGACGAGCCGACCACCGGCCTGCACCTCGCCGATGTCGAGCAACTGCTCGGCCTGCTGGACCGGTTGGTCGACTCCGGCAAGTCGGTGATCGTGATCGAGCACCACCAGGCGGTGATGGCGCACGCCGACTGGATCATCGACCTCGGCCCCGGCGCCGGGCACGACGGCGGCCGGATCGTCTTCGAGGGCACCCCCAGCGCCCTGGTCGCCGCCCGCTCCACCCTCACTGCCGAGCACCTGGCGGCGTACGTCGGGGCCTGACCAAGACCAGCCGCGGGGCGGCGGCCAGGCCATCGGCTGCCGCAGGACGGCGTGGTCGCCCTCCGTCTGCGGAGCCGTCAGCGCCCGGCGGTCGTACCGCGAGCAGCGGTACGACCGCCGGGCCGCGACCTGCCTACCCGACCGGCGACCGATCGATGGCCCGCGTCGCGGTGCTGAACGGCGCCTGCGGCTCCCAGTGGGCCGGTAGGTCGCGCATCAGTAGGGCGCAGTCCACCGCTGCGCTGCCGGGCGGGAATTGGGCCGGGTCGTCGAAGTAGGAGGACTCGGCGGCGGTGACCTGGCAGGGCGTCATGTCCCAGGTATCCGTGCGCAGGGTGACGGCGTCCAGGTGGTCAGCGCGGCGGGGGCCGGGACGGGTGGGCTCGGAGAGGCCGCAGCTGCCGGCGCGGAAGAAGGCGGCTGCCTCGGCCAGGTCGTCGAAGAGGCGGCTGCCGGTCAGCTCGGGGGTGGTGGTGGCGGTGACCGATACCCGCAGGGCGTGGTCACGGGTGGTGAAGGACAGGCTCAACGTGTCGCCGGTGTCCCGGGTGCGGAAGTCGGCGCGGCCGTGTGGACCGGGAAAGAGGCGGCCGCCTGCCCAGGCGTTGAGGCGCGAATCGGTGTCGCGGCGCGGTATGTAGACGCCCGTCTCGACGCCCGTCGGGCCGTCCCACTCGACGGCGAACCGGTGGGCGGCGTTCTCGCTGCGGGCGCCGAACCGCCAGGGTGCCCAACTCGGACGGACCGAGCCGAGCCGGATCAGGCAGATGCCGGCGACGGCCTGCCCATGGCTCAGCTTGGGCCGCAGCGGGGCGGGCAGGAGACGTGCGGCGATGTCCGGATCGACGCGGTAGTTCACCAGCAGCCGGCGTTCGACGGTGCTGGCCATGGTGGGCTGGAGCATCAGACCTCCTCGTGGTCCGCGGTGCCCGGTGCGGTGCGCCACCTGGTGTGGCGCAGCACGATCTGCTCCGGACAGACGGCGCTGAGGAACCGTCCCACGCAGATCGCCAGCCGGTCCTCGAGCAGCGCGTAGAGGATCCGGTTGGCGTCCCGCCGCTCCGTGACCAGCCCGGCCTCCTTGAGCACCTTGAGGTGCCTGGAGACGGAGGGCCCGCTGATGGTGAACCGGGCCGCGATCTGCCCGGCGGCCAACTCCCCGTCCCTGAGGTCCTCCAGGATCTGACGCCTGGTCGGGTCGGCGAGCGCGCGGAAGACGCTCGCCTCGTCGTCTGTCTGAGCCATGGTCAGTATTTAGCCCGATAGCTAAATTGCTAAACATGCGGGCCGCGCCCGGGGCCGGATGACCGGTCCCGGGCGCGGGCGTGGGCGCGGCGGTGGCGACGTCAGGCGAGCGCCAGGCTGATCTGGTCGCCGAAGATCACCCAGTGCTGGCCGGGGTCGTTGATGTCGCACGGCTTCGAGGAGATGTTCGGGGTGTACCAGGTGTTGGCGAGGCAGTAGCCCGGGGCGTAGGTGAGCGAGATCTGCTCACCGTCGAAGGTCCAGTACTGGCCCGGATTGCTGGCGTTGCACGGCCGCGACGACACGTCGGGGCTGTCCCAGGTGTTGGTCAGGCAGTAGGCGCGGTCGTTGGTGAGGGAGATCTGGTCTCCTTCGAGGGTCCAGTGCTGGCCGGGGTCACCGGAGTTGCACGGCTTCGAGGAGACGTCCGGGGTCTTCCAGGTGTTGGCGAGACAGTAGACGCCCGGGGTGCGCACGGTGCGCGGGGCGGCGTGCGTGGTGTGAGCGGCGGCGGCCCCGGCCGTGCCGGCCGGCAGGAAGGAGGCCGACAGCGCCAGCGTGGCGATGGCGAGCGTCTTGCGGAATGCGATGGCCATGAGGCGATTTCCGTTCTCGCAGCGGAAGTTGTGCAGTTCGAGCACGAGCGGGAGGCGTTCGCCCAGCTCGGGCCCGAAGGAATTTCGATTGCTAGCATCGTCCGTCAGCGAATTGGTGAAGCCCCGAATGGCGTACTTTCGCCCCTGCGAGTGAATGTGGGGCAGTCCGACGGCGCGTTCATCGATGTACGCGCCCTGGAGGCATGCGTGAGCTCAGTGCGGCGGAAGCGCCGCCGCCGTGCCGACGGCCGCCAGCAGTTCGAAGGGCAGCTCCCGATCGCCCTGGCTGGTAGCCGGCACGGCCGACAGGCCACCGGGGTGGCGGTCACTCACGGTCGACGGGCGGGCCGACCGTGAGTGCCACGTCGGCGGCGTCGAGGATCTTGCCGAAGGTGTGGGCGATGACGGGCTTGGCGACCACCCGGGTGATGGCCGCACCGAAGGGGAGGCGGACCTGGAAGGTGGTCGTCCACGCGACTTCGGTGCCCCCGGCGACCTCGGTGAAGGTCATCCGGCCGAGCTCGTGCCGGGACGGCGGGAAGCTGCGCTCGACGGTGTAGTCGAAGTCGTACGGCGGGTGGTAGCTGGTGACCCGCTCACGGAACCAGCCGATCGCCCACGTGTGCAGCCGGATCGCGCCCACTCCGTACGGCGCACCCGCGCCCGCTCGGGCCAGTCGGGCCCTGAGGATGAGCGGGGAGCGGGTGTAGTTCGTGGTCGCGGCGCACCAGTCGAACACCTCCGCGATCGGCGCTGCGATGACGCGTCGAACGGTCAAGGTCTCCATCGTCGTCTCCCTCGTCCTGGCCGGTAGCGGTGCGGCCCGACGACCGCACCCGACAGGTGGACAGGACACCGCCCGCGAATGTGACACCGCCGCGGGGGTGCTGTGGGTCACTTCGCGGGCATCCGGGCAGGGGCCGTAGCCGTTACTAGGTGTAGTCAAACAAACTCGCTCTTCCATTCGATTCTGACTGGCTTTTGAACGAACGGATGTTCGATACTGACTCTGTGGCTACCCCTGTCCTGCTCCCCCAGGCGACGCCGGCGCCGTCCGAGGACGGTCCGGTGCCGGTTCCGGCTGCGCTGGCGCGGCTGCTGCCCGGGCGGGGACTGCGGCGCGGGGCGGCGGTTTCGGTGGCGGATGACGCGGGGCTGCTGCTCGCGCTGGCCTCGGGCGGTGCGGGCGATGCGGGCGGGGCCGATGCGTGGTGCGCCTCGGTCGGACTGCCCGAGCTGGGGCTGCTGGCCGCCACCGGGTACGGGATCGACCCCGGGCGGCTGCTGCTGGTCGACGAGCCGGGACGGCAGTGGCCCGAGGTGGTGGCGGCGCTGGCCGGCGCGGTGGAGGTGCTGCTGCTTCGGCCGAGTACCGGGGCGGTGCCGCCGCAGCTGGCCGCCCGGCTCGGCGCGGTGCTGCGGCGCAGCGGCTGCGTGCTGCTGGTGGCCGGTCCGTGGCCCGGTGCGGAGCTGCGGCTCAGCGTGCGGGCCAGCCGGTGGTTCGGGCTGGGCTCGGGGCACGGGCTGCTGTCGGGGCGGCAGGCGCAGGTGCTCGTCGAGGGTCGCGGGGCGGCGGCACGCGGGCGGTCGGGGTGGGCGTGGCTGCCGGACGAGCACGGGGTGGTCCGGGGGCTGACCGAGGCCGAGCAGGCCGAGGTGGACTCCCGCATGGACACCCGAGTGGGCTCTCATGTGGGCGCGGGCTCGGGTCTGGGCACCCGGGTGGAGCAGGCACGGGGCGGCGCACTCGCGCCCGCCGCCGTCGGGGTGGGGTTCGGCGAGCGAGGGCTGCCGGGCGACGCGGTGGGGCGGGGGCGGCTGACGGCGGTGTGAGATGGCTGCGGTCGAGGAACGCGCGGGCTGCGACCCATTCGGTGCGGGCGGCGACCCACTCGGTGGTGAGGCGACGGCCGGCGAGGGCGTTGGCGGTGCAGGCGGCGCAACGGGCGCGAGCGGCAAGGGCTCAGGCGGTGGCAAGGGCTCAGGCGGTGACAAGGGTGCGGCCGCGGCGCGGGTGCTGGCGGTCTGGTACCCGGACTGGCCGATCATCGCCACCGGCGGACTGGCCGGCCCGGACGCGCTGGTCGCGGTGGTCGAGGACGGCCGGGTGCTGGCCTGTTCGGATGCGGCGCGGCGGGCCGGGGTGCGGCGCGGGCAGCGGCTTCGGCTGGCCCACCGGCTCTGCCCGGAGCTGCGGTTGCGCGAGCGGGATCCGGAGGCCGAGACCCGGCGGTTCGAATCCGTGGTGGCTGTGCTCACCGAGTTCACCCCGCGAGTGGAGGTGCTGCGGCCCGGCCTCTGCGTGCTGCCGGTGAAGGGGCCGGCCCGCTACTTCGGCGGGGAACGGGCGCTGGTCGGCTCGGTGCGCCGGGCGCTGGCCGAGTTGGCCGCCGAGCGGCGGACCCGGGACGAGGCGGACCGCGAAACCGACTGGGGCGGCCCACTGACGGAGCCCCGGGAGGAGCCCATCATGCTGCCGCCCGGCCCCCGGGTCGGGGTCGCAGACGGCGCCGCCAACCTGCCGACGGAGCAAGCCGAGCCCCCGGCGCGGCCCATCATGCTGCCGCCCGGCCCCCGGGTCGGGGTCGCCGACGGCGTCTTCGCGGGCGTGCTGGCCGCGCGGTCCGGGGTGCTGGTGCCGGCCGGGCGGACGGCCGAGTTCCTGGCCCCGTACCCGGTCGGCGCGTTGGAGGACCCGGCGCTGGCGGAGCTGCTGGTCCGGCTCGGCCTGCCCACCCTGGGCGACTTCGCCCGGCTGCCCGCCGGGACGGTGGCCGACCGGTTCGGCCCGGCCGGGCGGTTGGCGCACCGGCTGGCCCGCGGCCTGGAGGCCCGCCCACCGGCTGCGCCGGGGGCCGGGGTCGAGCTGGCCGTGGAGCACCGCTTCGACCCGCCCGAGCTGCTGGCCGAGCCGCTGGTCTTCGTCGGCCGCACCCTCGCCGAGCAGTTGCACAGCGGGCTCGCGGGGGCCGGGCTGGCCTGTCGGCGGGTCTCGGTCGAAGTGTCGTGCGCGGACGGCAGCTCGGCCGCCCGGCTCTGGCAGCACGAGGGCCGGCTCTCCGCGCCGGCACTGGCCGAGCGGGTGCGCTGGCAGTTGCAGGCCTGGCAGGGCTCGGGGTTCTTCGCGCCGACGGCCGGGGGCTTCACCGCGCTGCGGCTGGTCCCGGACGAGCTGGTGCCCGACCACGGCAGGCAGCTCGCGCTCTGGGGTCAGACCGTGGTGGCCGACCGGGTGGAGCGGGCCGCCGCCCGGGTGCAGGCGCTGCTGGGTTACGGCGGGCTGAGCCGGGTCGAGCGGATCGGCGGGCGCGGCCCGGGCGAGGTGCTGGTGCGGGTGCCCTGGGGGGAGCATCCGGAGCCGGCCGCCGATCGGGACGCGCCCTGGCCCGGACGGCTGGGGCACCCCGCGCCCGGGGTGGTCTGGCCGGTGCCTGTGCCGGTGGCCGTGTTGGACGCCACCGGGCAGCCGGTCGGGGTGAGCGGCCGGGCGGAGGTGTCGGCGCCGCCCGCCGGGCTGCTGCTGGACGGCCGGCTGCTGGCGGTCACCGGCTGGGCCGGTCCGTGGCCCGCGGTCGAGCAGTGGTGGGATCCGGAGCTGTCCCGGCGGCGGGCCAGGTTCCAGGTCACCTTGGCGGACGGCCGGGCGCTGCTGCTCGTGGTGGCGGGCGGCGGCTGGGCAGTGGAGGGCACTTATACGTAACCACTTGTCCGTAAGCATTCATACATAAGCAGCGTGGAGAGCATCTGATGGGATTCGACAGTCAACACCGCCTCCCTGGAGCGAGTTGCGGCGCCGGATGACCACCGCCGAACCCACGGCCCTCCCCGCCCCGAACCCACGGCCCTCCCCGCCCCCGTACCGGTGGAAGCCCCGCCCGCGCCGCCCGCCGGCCTGCCCTGGGCCGAGCTGCATGTGCACTCGGCCTTCAGCTTCCTGGACGGCGCCAGCGAGCCGGAGGACCTGGTCACCGAGGCACTCAGGCTGGGCGTGGAGACCCTGGCGGTGACCGACCACGACGGCCTGTACGGTGCGGTCCGGCTCGGCCTGGCCGCCAAGGGGACGGGCCTGCGCACCGTCTTCGGCGCCGAGTTGAACCTGCGCGACAGCCACGGCAGCGGCCTGCCCGACGAGCACCTGCTGGTCCTGGCCCGCTCCCCCGAAGGCTACCGCCGGCTCTCCGCCGTCATTGCCGCCGCCCAACTGGCCGGCGGGCACAAGGGGCGCCCGGACTACTCCTTCGCCGAGCTGGCCGAGGCGCACGGCGGCGAGTGGGCGGTGCTGACCGGCTGCCGCAGCGGCCGGGTGCAGCGGGCCCTGGCCGAGCGCGGCCCCAATGCGGCGGAACGCGAACTCCGGTCACTGGCCGAGGCGTTCGGCCCGGAGAACGTCTTCGTCGAGCTGATCGACCACCGGCTGCCGGGCGACGATCCGCGCAATGACGCGCTGGCCCGGCTGGCGGACCGGATGGGGCTGGCCGTGGTGGCCTCTAACAACGTGCACCACGCGAGTCCGGCCGAGGGGCGGCTGGCCCAGGGGCTGGCCGCGCTGCGGGCCCGCCGGACCGTGCGGGAGGCGGCCGGCTGGACCAGGGCGGCGGGCACCGCGCATCTGCGGTCGGCGGCCGAGATGGAGCGCCGGCTGGCCAGGTTCCCGGGCGTGCGGCAGGCCACGGCGGAGCTGGGCCGTGCCTGCGCCTTCGAATTCACCGCGCTGGCCCCGCAGTTGCCCGGGTTCCCGGTGCCGCCCGGCGAGAGCGAGTTCAGCCATCTGCGCGAGTTGACGCTGCGCGGCGCCGAGCGGCGGTTCGGCCCGAGGAGCGACCCGGACAACGCCGACGCCCACGCCCAGGTGGCCAAGGAGCTTGCCGTGATCGGGGAGTTGGAGCTGGCCGGCTACTTCCTGATCGTGCACGACATCGTGGAGTTCTGCAGGGCCGAGGACATCTGGTGCCAGGGGCGCGGCTCGGCCGCCAACTCGGCGGTCTGCTACGCGCTGGGCATCACCGCGGTGGATCCGATCCATTACGGGCTGCTGTTCGAGCGCTTCCTCAGCATGGAGCGGGACGGGCCGCCCGACATCGACCTGGACATCGAGCACCGGCGCCGCGAGGAGGTGATCCAGTACGTCTACCAGCGCTACGGACGGGAGCACGCCGCCCAGGTGGCCAATGTGATCACCTACCGCCCCGCCTCGCGCTGCGGGACGCCGCCCGGGTGCTCGGCTACCCGATGGACCAGGTGAACGCCTTCTCCCGACAGGTGGACTTCTACTCCGCGCCGCGCGAGGACGCCGTGATCCCGGCCGACGTGCTCGATCTGGGCCACCAACTGCATGGGCTGCCACGGCACTTGGGAATCCACTCGGGCGGCATGGTGCTGACCCGGGAGCCGATCGGGCGGATCTGCCCGACCGAGTGGGCTCGGATGCCGGGCCGCTCGGTGCTGCAGTGGGACAAGGAGTCCACGGCCGGGGCCGGGCTGATCAAGATCGACCTGCTGGGCCTGGGCATGCTCTCCGCGCTCCACGACACCTGCGATCTGGTCGCCCGGCACCAGGGCGAGCACTGGGACTTGGCGAGCATCCCGCCGGACGACGGGGACGTCTACGAGATGCTCTGCCGGGCCGACACCGTCGGGGTCTTCCAGGTGGAGTCGCGGGCCCAGATGTCCACCCTGCCCCGGCTCAAGCCGCGCGGGTTCTACGACCTGGTGGTGGAGGTCGCGCTGATCCGTCCGGGCCCGATCCAGGGCGGCTCGGTGCACCCCTATCTGCGGCGCCGGGCCGGCCAGGAGCGCGCCGACTGCCCGCACCCGCTGATGAAGCGCGCCCTGGACAAGACCCTCGGGGTGCCGCTGTTCCAGGAGCAGATGATGCAACTGGCCATCGACTGCGCGGGGTTCAGCGGCGCCGAGGCGGACCGGCTGCGCCAGGCGATGGGCGCCAAGCGCTCCCACCAGCGGGTGGCCGAGCTGCGGCAGCGGCTGCTGGACGGCATGGCCGAGCGGGGCATCCCGCAGCAGGTGGCCGAGGACGTCTTCACCAAGATCGAGGCGTTCTCCAACTACGGTTTCCCGGAGAGCCATTCGATCAGCTTCGCCTATCTGGTGTATGCCAGCGCCTGGTTGAAGTACCACTACCCCGCGGCCTTCACCTGCGCGCTGCTGGCCAACCAGCCGATGGGCTTCTACTCCCCACTGAGCCTGATCTCCGACGCCCGTCGGCACGGTGTGAAGGTGCACCCGGTGGACGTCAACGCCAGTGCGGCGGGGCCGACTCTGGAGGGGCCGCGGGACGCACCGGCGATCCGGCTGGGGCTGGCCACGGTGCGCGGGCTCGGCGAGGAGCAGGCCGCGGCGGTGGCGGCGGGCCGGCCCTACCGGGATCTGGCGGACTTCGCGCAGCGGACCAGGCTGCCGGTGGCGGTGCTGGAGGCGCTGGCCACCGCCGGGGCGTTCCGCTGCTTCGGCCTGACGCGGCGTCAGGCGCTGTGGGCGGCGGGCGCGGTGGCGGTCAGCGGCGAGGCCGATCCGCTGCCCGGCACCGCCCCGGGGGCCGAGGCGCCGCAACTGCCGCCGATGACACCGGTGGAGGAGACCATCGCCGATCTGTGGGCGACCGGCGCCTCGGCCGACGGGCATCCGGTGGAGCATGTCCGCCCCGCGCTGCGGCACATCGGCGCCGTGCCCGCCGGAGAGCTGGCCGGCCTGGCGCACGGCTGCGAGATCATCGTGGGCGGCCTGGTCACGCACCGCCAACGGCCGCCCACGGCAGGCGGGGTGCTCTTCCTCAGTCTGGAGGACGAGACCGGCCTGATCAACGTGGTCTGCAACCGCCCGGTCTGGGAGGCCCATCGCCGCACCGCCCTGGACCGGGCCGGCCTGCTGATCCACGGCCGGTTGGAGCGCAACCACGGTGCGATCAACGTGGTCGCCACCCGGATCTCCGCGCTGCGGGTGGCGGTGCCCTGACCGGTGTTGCGCACCGGCCGGGGTCACGCGCTGCGAAGCAGCAGTGCGGAGAGCGGCACGAAGCCGCCGGGGCCGCCGGTTGCCGGGTCCTCGCCACTGGTGCGGCGGATCAGGTTGACGGCGATCCGCTGGGCCCGCTCCTTGGCGCGCTCGGCGACCGGGCCCTGGTGGCGGCCGTCCACGGTGGCGGACCAGAGCTGCACCCAGCGGCCGTAGTGCTCGGCGGTCAGCGGCAGGGTGGCGTGCGGGGCGAACAGGTTGCCGCGGTACTCACCGGTGCGCAGCAGCGAGCTCGCCCAGAAGTCGGTGATGCGCGGGAGGTGGGCCTCCAGGTCCATGCCGCCGAAATGCCGGCCGATCAGCGGGTCGGCGAAGGCGGCCGTGTAGAACCGGTGCAGCAACAGCTCAAGGTCGCCCCGGGTGGCGATGTCGGTCTGCATGCGGATCTCCTCTCCCACCTCTCGAGGGCCTCCACCGTACTAGGTTGACTGCTCCCCGCCTGGAGGGCGGGTGCTTCCGCCTTCGTCGGAGGAATTTCTGGCTCGTGCTGCGCGGCTGCCCTGCAGGCAGCCGCGTCCTACGCACTCGACGCCAGCCGGGTTCAGACCTGCCCGGTGAAGCATCACGCGGGCGGAGTTCTTGTCTCTGGGACAGGAGGCTCCGCAGGTGGTGCAGATGTAGGTGCGCACGGACAGCGGCATGCGGTGCTTGGCTCTCGCCCCGCAGTGCGCGCAGTCCATCGTGGTGTGCGCTGGGTTGACCAGATACAGGCTTCGGCCGTGCTTGCGTGCCATCTCCTGCAATGCGGTCTTGGTCGCACAGATCGCCCCGTCAGCGGCCTTGCGGGCCATGGTGGTCTTCGCGAGAAATCCGGGGCGGAAGTCCTCCACTGCGATGTGCTGGTGGTCGCGGACCACGGACTTGGCCCATTTGCGGCCGGTGTCCTGGCGCTGCCGGGCAACCTTCTTATGCGCCCTGGCAGCCTGCTGCTGTGCGCGCCGGTAACCCTTGGACGCGGGTTGACCCTTGGGCGGGCGGCGGCGTGACATCTGCCGCTGGTACCTGGCCAGTGCGGCGGCCGCATTCCTGCCGTGCTGCGGGTGCGGGAGGTCGTGGGCGTCGGAGGTGGTAGTCGCGGTCTCGGCCACGCCCCAGTCGATGCCGATCGACAAGCAAGAGTGCGGCAAGGGCTGGAGCTGCGCCGGGACGACAAACGACACGTACCAGTGCCCAAGGCTGTCCTGGTAGACCCGCGCCGAACTGGGGTCGGCTGGAAGTTGTTGCGACCACACCACAGTCAGCACGATGCCTCCCGCCAGATGAAGTCTGCCACCCCTGATCCGGAATCTGCGCCGGGTGTAGTTCAGGCTAGGCCGGGCGTCCTTAAGCTTCTTGTGCCTCGGCATCCCGGCACGCTGCCCTACCGGCAGCTTCGCCTTCATGTCCTTCTGAGCCTTGGCACGGGACTTGGCGAAGTCCCTGACGGTCTGCTGCTGCGGAACCGAAGCCCCCTCACGCAGCCACGCGTTCGCGGCTCGGGCCTCGGTCAGCATCCTGTCCAGCTCTGCCGGGCCGCACGTCACTTTCGGCGCTCCCGCAGGCCTGGCGCGATTGGCCTGATGCCGCTTCTTCGACATGGCCACGCACTCGTTCCACACCCACCGGCACCGCCCCCACTCCGCTTGCAGCAGAGCCAAAGCGGTGGACGACACACGAAGGCGGTAGGTATACCGGGCATGCCCAGCACTCTCTTCAACCTGCACTGTCGCCATAGCGTCACCCTATCAGTACATAGTGTCACTAATGCCGAATCAAGGCATGGATCAAGAAGCAAGGACCACTCCACTGATGCCCATTGACGTCCACGCCCAGCTGACCGCCCAGACCGAGCGCGCCCGCAGGCCTTTCAGCGCAAATGACGATGCAACCGCCCCTGGCCCACTTCTCGGGAAGCAGGCCCCCTCCCCTCACCTGAAGCCGGGGGCATCTTCCGCTCACCCGATGATCGAACTGGTGATCTTCGACTGTGACGGCGTTCTCATAGACAGCGAGCCGCTGGGCGTCGCCGTGGACCGGGTGGCGCTGGCCGACCTCGGGCTGCCGATGACGGAGCAGGAGGTCATCGACCGCTTCGTCGGGCATTCGCACGGCGCGAAGACAGCGCTGATCGAGAAGCTGCTCGGCCGCCCGCTGCCCGCCGACTGGTGGGAGCCGTACCGGCCGCTGCACCGCGAGCTGACCGAGGAGCGACTGGCCCCGGTGGACGGCATCACCGAGGCGCTGGCCGCCATCGAGCTGCCCAGCTGCGTGGCCTCCAACAGCAGCCACCGCTGGCTGCGCACCGGCCTGGGGCTGACCGGGCTGTACCAGCGGTTCGAGGGGCGGATCTTCAGCGGCGCCGAGGACGTGGCGCACGGCAAGCCGGCGCCCGACCTCTTCCTGTACGCCGCCCGCACCCTGGGCGCCGACCCGGCCGCCTGCGTGGTGGTGGAGGACAGCCCGCACGGCCTGGCGGCGGCCCGGGCGGCCGGGATGCCCTCGTTCGGCTACACCGGCGGGGTGATGCCGGCCGAGCGGCTGGCCGGCCCCGGCACGGTGCTCTTCGACGACATGCGCAAGCTCCCCGAGTTGCTGGCCGCCCGTCACCGCGGCGCCGAACTGGCAGGATGACCGTTATGACCTATCTCGCGGCCGACTCCCGCTACGCCTCGATGACCTACCGCCGCGCCGGGCGCAGCGGCGTCCAGCTGCCCGCCGTATCGCTCGGCCTGTGGCACAACTTCGGCGACGCCCAGCCCCTGGAGGTCCAGCGCGCGGTGCTGCGCCGGGCCTTCGACCGCGGCGTCACCCACTTCGACCTGGCCAACAACTACGGCCCGCCGTACGGCTCGGCGGAGCGCAACTTCGGCTACCTGTTCGCCCAGGACTTCCGCCCGTACCGCGACGAGCTGTTCATCGCCAGCAAGGCCGGCTACGACATGTGGCCGGGCCCGTACGGCGACGGCGGCAGCCGCAAGTACCTGCTGGCCAGCCTGGACCAGTCGCTGGCCCGGATGGGCCTGGACTACGTGGACGTCTTCTACTCGCACCGCTACGACCCCGACACGCCCCTGGAGGAGACCATGGGCGCGCTGGCCAGCGCGGTGCGGCAGGGCAAGGCGCTGTACGCGGCGATCTCCAACTACCCGGCGGAGCAGCACCGGGAGGCGGTGGCGATCCTGCGCGAGCTGGGCACGCCGGTGCTGCTCAACCAGAGCGCCTACTCGATCCTGGACCGGCGCCCCGAGCGGGAGGGCGTGCTGGATGCGGTGGGTGACACCCAGACCAGCCTGATCGCCTACTCCCCGCTCGCCCAGGGCCTGTTGACGGACCGCTATCTGACGGGCGAGGTGCCGACCGGTTCCCGGATGTCGGTGGGGCACTTCCTGCGGCGGGAGGCGCTCACCCCGGCCAAGCTGGAGCAGCTGCGGTCGCTGAACAAGGTGGCCGAGCAACGCGGCCAGTCCCTCGCCCAGTTGGCGCTGGCCTGGGTGCTGCGGGATCCCCGGGTGGTGTCGGTGATCATCGGGGCCAGCAGTGTGGCCCAGCTCGACCAGAACCTCGACGCGCTGGCGGCCGGGCCGCTGACCGCCGAGGAGCTGGCCGAGATCGACCGGCTGAGCGCCTGACACTGCGTCAGATTCTCCACGGGACTGCGCGGGCAGCCCGATGTCCGGCCCCTGCTGCTCAGGGGCCGGACATCCGGGTGATTGACGATATCTCAGCTGCGCACGTTGGGCGCATACTTGTAGCCGACCCTGCGCACCGTGATGATGCTGCTACGGTGCGCCGCGCCCAACTTGCGGCGCAGGCGGGCGACATGGACGTCCACGGTGCGGCCGTCGCCGACGTGGCCGTAACCCCAGACCGCGGTGACCAGGTGGTCCCGGGTGTGCACGCGGTGCGGGTGCTGGGTCAGGTGGGCGAGCAACTCGAACTCCAGGTAGGTGAGTTCGAGTGGCTGGCCGTCGACGTGGGCGGTCCGCCGCTCCAGGTCGACGCTGATGCCCCGGGCGGCCGGGACTGGCGGAGCGGTCGGCACCGCCGGGCGCGGGGCCGGCACCGCCGCCACCGGTGCCGCCGCGGCGACGGCGGTCGGCGCCGACTCGGCGGGCACCAGCACCAGGTAGCCGACCATCGGGCGGGCCGCGCCGGTCGGGTCCGGCTGGGTGCCGTACTGGGCGAGCAGGCCCGGCGGCAGGGCGGATTGCGGAACCGTCGCGACCACGGTCGCGCCGGTCGGCAGGGTGCCGAGCAACTCGGGTGACAGCGGCGGCAGTTCAGGTGTCGGCGGCTGCCGACGCAGGTCGGCGGCGGTGGGCGGGCTGGTGACCGCGCGCAACGCTCGCAGCTGCGGGGCGGCGGGCGGGGTCAGGGTGGCCGTAGAAGAAGGCATGGCAGCTCTTTCGCGCGAGAACGAGGGGTGGGCGTCGTCTGCGCGTCGGGGGACTCAGCGGTCCGCACCGCGTCCAGAAGTCCGAGGACGTTGAGAGTCCGGGGACTTGAGGATCAGCGGTGGGCGAGCCGGGACGCGCGGTGCGAACCCGGACAGGTCTGGTCGAAGAGATGCGGCTGCCGGGACGGCCAGAACGGCTCGAGGTCCTGGCGGCCTCGGCTGCTGTCCACGGTGGTGTGCATAGGACCATTGAAGCAGATCAGCGCAGCGCGATCCATGCCAATGGGTGACCAGAGCGCCGACCAACGGGTTGACGACACCTCAGCGCCGCTCGATCGCGTGCTCCACCAGCCGGGCCAGCAGCTCCTTGCCGTCCTCCCGGCGCCGCGCGTCGCAGAGCAGCACCGGCACGTCGGCCGACAGGTCGAGCGCGGCCCGGACGTCCTGGGGTGCGAACGTCTCGGCGCCGTCGAAGCAGTTGACGGCGACCAGGAACGGGATGCCGCGCTGCTCGAAGAAGTCCACCGACGGGAAGCAGTCCGCCAGCCGCCTGGTGTCGGCGAGCACCACCGCACCCAGCGCGCCCTGCGCCAACTCGTCCCAGACGAACCAGAACCGGTCCTGCCCGGGGGTGCCGAAGAGGTAGAGCGCCAGGCCCGGGCGGATGTCGATCCGCCCGAAGTCCATCGCCACCGTGGTGGTCCGCTTGCCCGCCACCTGCGAGGTGTCGTCCAGCGGTCGGCCGAGCTCGCTCAGCCGCTCCTCGGTGCGCAGCGGCCGGATCTCGCTGACCGCGCCGACCAGCGTGGTCTTGCCGGCGCCGAGGCCGCCGGCGACCAGGATCTTCAGCGCCGCCGCGGGCGCCCCGGCCAGACCACGGGGCGCGGCCGACGGTCGGTCAGAGTGCGCGTAGACCATTGATCACATCTCGGAGCAGGCGCTCGTCCGGCAGTTCGGCGAGCGGGACGGGACGGGTGACGTCGATCAAGCCGGCAGCGTGCAGGTCGCCGAGCAGCACCCGCACCACGCTGACCGGCAGATCGGTGTAGGAGCCCAGCTCGGCGACCGAGATCGGCCCGTCGGCGCTCAGCTGGAGCAGCGCGTCGTGCTCCGGGTCGAGCGCCGGGGCCGGCTCGGTGGCGTCCCGGTCGGCGACCGGCCGCGCCGAGATCATCGAGATCAGGTCGAAGAACTCGTCGCCGGCGGGTCTGGCGCGCCCCCGGGTCATCGAGAACAACCGGACCACCGGGCCCGCCTCGTCGTCGAACCAGTGGTCCGGCTCCGCGGGCGAGCCCGGCTCCTGCGGGGTTGTGGCCATCAGGCGGGGTGCCGCGCCTCAGCGGCCAGGTGCTCTCCGACCCGCTTGACCAGCAGCGCCATCTCATAGGCGATCTGGCCGATGTCGGAGTCGGCGTCGGCCAGCACCGCCAGGCAGCTGCCGTCGCCGGCCGCGGTGATGAACAGGAAGGCCTCGTCCAGCTCGACCATGGTCTGCCGCACCCCGCCCGCGTCGAAGTGCCGGCCCGCGCCCTTGGCCAGGCTGTGGAAGCCGGCGGCCACGGCGGCCAGGTGCTCGGCGTCCTCTCGGCTGAGGCCCTGCGAGGCGCCGGTGGCCAGGCCGTCGCTGGAGAGGATCACCGCGTGCCGCAGCGACGCGACCCGTCCCACCAGGTCGTCCAGGAGCCAGTTCAGCTCGCCGGCCGGCTGGTTCATTGCGGTCATCGATCAGATCCTTCCGCTGGTGCGGGTTGTGCTGGTTGAGGGGTGGCCGGCAGCGCCGGCGGGATCGGTGACGAGGCCAGGGCCCGTCGCGGTTCCGGGGCGGGCGCCGGCACGGTCCGCACGACCGGGGCCGGCGGCCGCGGGGCCGGGCGTTGCGGTCCGGCCGGGGCCGGGCGTTCGGGTGCGGCCGGGGCCGGACGTTCGGGTGCGGTCGGGGCCGGACGTTCGGGTGCGGCCGGGGCCGGACGTTCGGGTGCGGTCGGGGCCGGACGTTCGGGTGCGGCGCGGCCTCGGCTGAAGCCGCGTTGGAAGGAGCTGAAGGCGGCGCGGGCTTCTTCCGGCGAGCGGGCGGGAGCGGGGGCGGGGGCGGGCTGCGGGCGCTCGTCCCGTTCGCCCTTCAACTGCGGTGCCAGGTTGGCCTGCTTGACCCGGCGGGGCAGCAGCCCGCCGGCGGGGCGGCCGCCGGAGGACCCGTCAGCGGTCGAGGCGCTCGTGGTCGACTGGGCATCCGTGACCGGGGTGTCGACCGTGACGTCAGCCGTGACCGGGGTGTCGACCGTGACCGGAGCGTCGCCCGGCGTCGCCTCGGATGGCGTGTCGGCCCGGCGGTGCCGCCCGGTACCACCGGGTGCGGGCACCAGCACCGGGCCGCCGGCCGCCCGGCGCCGCGGCAGCCCGCCCGGCGTGCGGGCCGGCTCGCTGCCGGCCGGCTGCGGCCCGGTGACCGGTCGGCCGTGGCCGCGCGTCCGGCCCCGGCGCGAAGGACCGCTCGCACCGCCGGCCACCGCCACCAGCTCGCGGTCCTTGTGCGGCTCGGCGCCGGGCGCGGCGGCCCGCGGGGTCGGCACCTGGCCGGGCACATCGGCCAGCAGCTCACGCGGGATCAGCACCACGGCGGTGGTGCCGCCGTAGGGCGAGGCGCGCAGGCTGACCCGGATGCCGTGCCGCCGGGCCAGCCGGCTGACCACGAACAGGCCGAGCCGGTCGGTGTCGGCCAGGTTGAACGGCTGCTCGACCTCCAGGCGCTGGTTGATCTCGGCGAGCGCCTGCTCGCTCAGGCCCAGGCCGCGGTCGTCGATCTCCAGCGCGAAGCCGTGCGCGACCACCTCGCCCTGCACCGTGACCTGGGTCTGCGGCGGCGAGAACACCGCGGCGTTCTCCACCAGTTCGGCGACCAGGTGGGTGACGTCGGCGACCGCGCTGCCGACCAGCCCGGTGCCGGGGAACGGGCGGACGATCACCCTGGCGTAGTCCTCGACCTCGCCGACGGCGGCCCGCACCACGTCGACCATCCGCACCGGCTTGCGCCAGGCCCGGCCGGGCGAACCGCCGGAGAGGATGATCAGACCCTCGGCGTGCCGCCGCATGCGGGTGGTCAGGTGGTCGAGCTTGAACAGGTCCTCGAGGTCGCCCGGGTCCTCGGTGCGCCGCTCCATGGTGTCCAGCAGGGTCAGCTGGCGGTGCAGCAGCACCTGGCTGCGCCGGGCGAGGTTGACGAAGACGGCGGAGACACCGCGGCGCAGCTCGGCCTGTTCGACGGCAGCCTGGACGGCGGCCCGCCGCACCGCGTTGATGGCCCGGCCGACCTGCCCGATCTCGGCCGGCCCGAACGCCAGCTCGGGTGCTTCGGCGGCGATGTCGACCGCCTCGCCGTCCCGCAGCCGCCGCATCACCGCGGGCAGGCGGACGTCGGCCAGCTCGTCCGCGGAGTTGCGCAGGCCGATCAGCTCGCGGACCAGGCCGCGGCCGATCCGCAGCGAGATCAGCAGGGTGATCACGATGGCCAGCAGCCCGGCGATGCCGGCGATGACGCCCCGCCAGAGCACGCCCATGGCATAGGCGCGGGCCTGTTCGCCGAGGGCGGCGGCCAGCTTGGTGTTCTCGTTGTAGAGGTCGGAGAGCAGCGGGGTCACGGCCCCGCTCCAGCGGGTCTCGCTGATGAAGTGCGCGGCCTCGCTCGGGGAGGCGCTCTGGAACTCGCGCTCGGCCAGGTTGAGGTTCATCCAGTTGTCGCCGCTGTTCAGGCTCTGGTAGTAGCCCAGGTCGGGCTGGTCCAGCTCGTTGATGTAGATCTCGTAGAGGGCCTGCTGGTCGTGCATCGGGTCGATGACGGCCTGGTAGTCCAGCGCACCGGGGGTGTCGGTGTTGAGCAGGCCCTCCATGGCCGCGTCCTCTTGGGAGAGCATCTCGCGGGCCCGGCTGAGTTCGACCAGCACCATTCCCTGGCGGGGCAGTTGGCCGGTCTGCCGGCTGAGGAAGGCGGTGCGGAACTCGAAGGCGGGTTTGAGCAGGTCGGAGTAGCTGCTGATCGCGTACTCCCAGGAGAAGCTGTCCTGTCCGACCTGACCGCGCAGGCCGGGCAGGTTGCCGAGGGACTTGAGGAAGTCCTGCAGCCGGGTCCGCTCGGTCTTGCCCAGTTGGCTGCCGGACGACCCGTTGAAGGTCCGCTGCAACGCGGCCACGTCCTGGTCGGTGGTCTGCTGGGCCTTCAGGTAGTCGTCCTGCACTCCGGAGGCGGCGGGCCGGGCCAGCCGGAGCACCGCGGCCCGGCGCTCCAGCTGCAGGTCGCGGGCGACCGCGTCGACCGGGGCGCCGAAGGTGCGGTAGCTGGAGGCCACGTTCAACTGCTGCCAGAAGTCGCTGGTGGTGACCAGGGTGGCGTAGGCCCACAGGCCGACCAGGGCCACGATGGGCACCAGGAGCAGCGCGATGATCTTCGCGCGGATCGAGCTGCTGCGCAGACGCATGGAGTCCTCGGTCAGGTGTGCCCGCAACCGACCGGGCCGGGGCGCCGGGTCGATGGATCTGCGCGAGCTTACTACTGGATTGTGTGACGTTCGACGCGTCTGGTGGATCGTTTTTGAACATTTGTGGGCATGCGCATGACCGTTGGCACACTCGGGTATCAATCGTGCCCGTTCCATGGGGAATTCAGACTTCTCTGGGCAGCGCCCCGGCGATCCGCTACGGTCGCTTCCGGGGCCGCGGGCAAGGTCGCGATGGATCGGCGGGCGAACCACGGATCGTGCACGGCCTGCCGGGCGGGAGGCCGGACACCGTGCGCGAGCAGAACACCCCGCCCCTGGCCGAGCCCGCATCGGGCGGCCTCGCGGACTCGGTCTACGACACCGCCGAACTCACTCCCCAGCTGGTCCAGTTGGCCCGCCGCACGGACGGCGGCGACCGCTGGCGGCCGGTCACCGCGGCCCGGTTCCGCAGCGAGGTGCTGGGACTGGCCAAGGGCCTGCTGGCGCGCGGCGTGCGGTTCGGCGACCGGGTCGCGCTGATGTCCAGGACCAGGTACGAGTGGACCCTCTTCGACTACGCACTCTGGTCGATCGGCGCCATCCCGGTTCCGATCTATCCCACCGCGGCCGCCGAGCAGGTGCGCTGGATCCTCGCCGAGACCGGGGCGGTGGCCTGCGTGGTGGAGGACGAGGACCACGCGATGACGATCGGCGCGGTCTGCGACGCGCTGCCCGAGCTGACCGGGATCTGGCAGCTGGACCACGGCTGCGTGCGGTCCCTGACCGAGGACGGCGCCGGCATCCCGGAGAGCCTGGTGCACCGCCAGCGCCTGGCCGTCACCCCCGAGACCATCGCCACCGTCATCTACACCTCCGGCACCACCGGTCGCCCCAAGGGCTGCCTGCTCAGCCACGGCAACTTCGCCGCCCAGGCCGACAATGTGCTGGCCGGCTGGAAGAGCGTGCTGTTCGAGGCCGACGGGCAGCCCGCCACGCTGCTCTTCCTGCCCCTGGCGCACGTGTACGGACGGATGCTGCAGGTGGCCGCGCTGCGCGGCGGGATCCGGCTCGCCCACCTGGCCGAGCTGCGCGCCGAGGCGCTGCTCCCCGCCCTCGCGTCCTACCGGCCCACCGTGCTGTTCGCCGTCCCCTATGTGTTCGAACGACTCTACGACGCCACCCGGATCGCCGCCGAACAGGCCGGTCGGGGCGAGCTGTTCGAGCAGGCCATGGCGGTCGCGGTCGACTGGGCCACCGGCAACGAGCGCCGCGCGCTGGGTCACGGCTCCGGCCCCGGCGCGACGGTGCGGATGCGTCACCTGGCGTACGACCGGCTGGTCTACCAGCGGATCCGGGCGCTGTTCGGCGGCCGGGTGCGGCATGTGATGTGCGGTGGCTCCGCGCTCAGCCGCGAGCTCGGCCTGTTCTTCGCCGGTGCCGGGATGACCGTCTACGAGGGCTACGGACTGACCGAGACCACCGCGGCGATCATCGCCAACCCTGCCGACAGCCCCAAGTTCGGCACCGTCGGCCGACCCATCCCCGGCGCCGAGGTGGCGATCGCGGACGACGGCGAGGTCTGGGTGCGCGGCGGCGGCGTCTTCGCCGGCTACCTCAACCATCCGCGCTGCACCACCGAGGCACTGCACGACGGCTGGCTGGCCACCGGTGACCTCGGCCGGCTGGACGAGGACGGCTATCTGACCATCGTCGGGCGCAAGAAGGAGGTGATCGTCACCAGTAGCGGCAAGAACCTGGCACCGGCCGCACTGGAGGAGCGGGTGCGGGCCCATCCGCTGGTCTCCCACTGCCTGGTGGTCGGTGACAACCGGCCCTACATCGCGGCGCTGATCACGCTGGACCCGCGGGCGCTGTCGCACTGGCAGCAGATGCACCGCCGGGCGGCGATGGACGAGTGGGCGATGCTCACCGACGAGGAGTTGCACCTGGAGATCCAGCGGGCGGTGGCGGCCGCCAACACCTCGGTCTCCCGGGCCGAGTC
Organism: Kitasatospora acidiphila; assembly: GCF_006636205.1. Lineage (NCBI taxonomy): Bacteria > Bacillati > Actinomycetota > Actinomycetes > Kitasatosporales > Streptomycetaceae > Kitasatospora > Kitasatospora acidiphila. The sequence goes on from NZ_VIGB01000003.1 coordinate 1,641,819, forward strand.
GATCCGGGCGTTCCGGCTGCTGCCGGGCGACTTCACGGTGGAGCACGGGCTGCTCACCCCCTCGCTGAAGCTGCGCCGCAAGGCCATCGCGGAACACTTCGCGGCCGACATCGAGGCGCTCTACACGCCGTGAGCCCGACAGGCGCCGGCGCGCCAGCGGCACGCCTTCGACCGACCTGACGTTCCGTCAGGTCGATGTCCGCCTCCGACGGCACCGGGCATGACGTGCCGCCGGCCTGGACCGCCACCACCGACGGCGGCTGGCAGCAGCTCAGCACCGCCTTCACCACCGGCGCGCACACCACGTCCGTCCACCTCTACCTGCACGGCTGGTACGGCCAGGGCGGCTACCGCGCGGACGACGTCCAGCTGATCGGCCCGGCCCCCGACCCGGCCGGAGCCACCTGGAACGTGCCGACCGGCGACAAGGTGGTCTTCTTCACCGTCGACGACGGCTGGTACCGCACCCCGGAGGCGGCCCGGTTCATCGCCGACCACCGGCTGCCGATCACCGCCTTCCCGCTGCCGATGCCCTCGGAGCTCCAGCCGGACTACTTCCGGCAGGTCACGGCGGTGCCCGGCTCCTCGATCCAGGACCACACCGTTTCGCACCGCGACCTCACCACGCTCTCCCCGCCGAGCAGCAGGCCGAGATCTGCAGCGCCCGCGACATCGACCAGCGGATCTACGGTGAGGCGCCGACCGTCTTCCGGCCGCCCTACTTCGACTACGACGCGGACACCCTGCAGGCGGCGGCCAACTGCGGGATGCGCACCGTGCTCACCGCCACTGCCGACTTCACCCTGGGCGCCTCGAACGTCTACCACGGCGGCCCGCTGCAGCCGGGTGACGTGGTGCTGATGCACCTCACCGACACCCTGGCGAGCGACCTGCGGCGGGCCCTGGCCGCGGCCCAGCCCGGCCGGCCTGCGGCCCGCCGGGCTGGCGGACTACCTGCGCTGATCCTCAAGGCAGCCTTAACTCCTCGCACGCCCCCTTGACCTGACGGATGGTCTAGTCCATTTTGTTCAGCACGCGGCCCGCTCCACCGGGTTCGCAACTCCGGGCAACCCGCATGTCACCCGTCCCGCGCGCCCCCGCCCGTGCGCGGAACGCCCCCCACACCTTCCCCCACTGGAGAGGTTCCCCGCTCATGGAACGCGCCCAGAAGTCCCCCACCACCGAGCATCCGCCACCCGGCCGGCACCGGCGGCGGCGCACCACCGCGCTGACCGCCGTGGCCGCGCTCGGCCTGGCCGCCGGCACGCTCGCCGCCTTCAGCGGCGGGCAGTCCGCCCAGGCGGCCGCCAACACCGCGGCCGGCGCCGCGCTGAGCAGCAACTGGTACGCCTCCGCGCCGTATCTGATGCCGGAGGACAACTCCCCACCGGACGCCGGCGCGGTGATGGACGCCACCGGCCAGAAGGCCTTCCAGCTGGCGTTCATCCTGGACGGCGGCGGCTGCTCGCCGGCCTGGGGCGGCACCTCGTCGATCGACACCGACACCACCATGCCCGCGGTGATCTCGCAGATCCGGGCCAAGGGCGGGGACGTCTCGGTCTCCTTCGGCGGCTACGGCGGCACCAAGCTCGGCCAGACCTGCGGCACTCCGGAGGCCACCGCCGCCGGCTATCAGAAGGTGATCACCAAGTACGGCCTGCACGCGATCGACTTCGATCTGGAGGAGCCGGAGTACGAGAACAGCGCGGCCATCCACAACGAGATCGGTGCCGCCAAGATCCTGCAGGCGAACAACCCCGGCCTGTACGTCTCGATCACCACGGCGGGCACCACCGCGGGCACCGGCTGGTTCGGGCAGCAGATGCTCAACGAGGCCAAGTCCCAGGGTTTCACGCCCGACAACTACTCGATCATGCCGTTCGACGGCGGGTTCAACGGCGCGGCCGGGCAGACCGCCGCGCTCACCCGGTTCAACTCCATCCTGCAGACCACCTTCGGCTGGGACGCGGCCACCGCCTACGCCCACGAGGGCGTCTCGATGATGAACGGGCGCACCGACGCGGCGGAGTACTTCACCCAGGTGGACTTCCAGACCGTGCTGGACTACGCCACCTCGCACGGGATGGCGCGCTACACCTTCTGGTCGGTCAACCGGGACCGCCAGTGCACCCCGGTGGTCGACCCGGGCCTGTCCGGCTCCTGTTCGAGCGTGCCGCAGAACGCCTGGGACTTCACCAGGTACACGGTGAAGTTCGCGGGCGCCACCCCGGTGACCACGCCGCCGACCACCGCACCGCCGACCACCGCGAGCCCGGGCGTGTGCACCGTGCCGCCGTGGAACTCCGGCACCGCCTACACGGCGGGCGCCAAGGTCTCGTACAACGGCCACGACTACACCGCCAAGTGGTGGACGCAGAACGAGGTGCCGAGCGCCAGCGGGCCGTACGGCCCCTGGACCGACGACGGGCTCTGCTGAGCCTGCGCCGGGAACGAAGGACGGCCGTGCGGGTTGGGGGCCCCGCACGGCCGTGGTGCAGCCTGTTCCACTGGTGTTCAGTGGCACTGCTTGGCTGATGAGGGGTCAGCCAAGCATCAGGCGTTGGCCGCGAACTCCGGCAGGTAGGCGTCGGCCTGGCCGGCCGCGGTCGGGTGGTAGCTCTCGGTGGTCGGGATCGTTGTGCTGTGCAGCCACTGGTCGGAGTCGCCGCAGATCTCGTGGCCGGCGTCGAAGTCGCCTCTCACGTCGGCGAAGCTGAAGCCGGCGTCGGCGGCGGCCTGGCTGATCACGCCGTCGATGACGTCGGCGGCGCCGTCGATCGCGCTGCGCGAGGTGTCGCTGATGCCGAACACGCAGCTGCCCGGGACCTGGTAGAGGTGCGGGTAGTCGAGCACCACCACATGGGCGTTCGGCGCCGCGTTGCCGATCGCCGAGAAGGTGTTCGCCAGCAGGCCCGGCAGGGTGTTCTGGGCGAACGACTCGGCGCTGTTGACGGAGCTCAGGCAGGCGCTGGTGCCGCTCAGCACGCAGGTCTTCATGGTGTTGGCGAAGCCTGCGTCGTTGCCGCCGATGGTGATGCTGACCTCGGTGGTCGAGGAGTTGAGCGCCGAGACCTGGCTGTTCAGGACGTCACTGGTGGTGGCGCCGGAACAGGCCACGTCCGTGAAGTCGGACGCGTTCTGCGAGGCCCACAGGTAGGGGTACGAGTTGTAGCTGCGGTCGCAGCTTCCGCTGCTGCCGACGTAGTTGCCGGCTCCCACCCCGGCCGAGTAGGAGTCGCCCAGCGCAACGTAGTTGACCGTCGCCGCATTGGCGGGTGAGGCGAGGAAGAGGGTGCCGGCGGCGAGGGCGCTCGCCATGACCGCACCGGTGAGAACACGCGCGGAGCGCATGGGTCCTCCATTGGTAGGAGAGTGACGGGAGTTACTGGCTGGTACCAGCGGGACTGAGTAGACCAGTGGAAAGCGCCCCCGGGAAGTGCTCATGCCAAAGTCGTTATCGTGAATTCGCTTGCTAGCCCACGGAGTTGGCCGGAATGTCGAAAACCGTCCCGCCGAGGTGGCGTTCATCTGGCAATCGTCACAAAGGATTCACCGTCGACGGCCGCTAGGACCGCGTCTCCACGGCCGAGGCGCGCGTCGAACACGGGCAGCACAACGGCCGCGCGGGCCCTCAAAACCCGCACGGTCGTTGCCGGTTGACCACTCGAGGCGGCCGGACCGGTCAGGCGTTCGCGGCGAACTGCGGCAGGTAGCCGTACTCCTGACCCGACGCAGTCGGGTGGTAGCTCTCGTTGACCGGCAGCGTGGTGCTGTGCAGCCACGACGTGGAGCTGCCGCAGATCTCATGGCCGGCGTCGAAGGCGGCTCTCACGTCGGCGAACTTGAATCCGGCATTGGCGGCGGCCTTGCTGATCACGCCGTCCAGGATGTCCGCGGCGCCGTCGATCGCGGACCGGGAGGTGTCGCTGATGCCGAACAGGCAGTCACCCGGAACCTGGTAGAGGTGCGGGTAGTCGAGCACCACCACATGGGCGTGCGGCGCCCTGGCGTGGATCGCCGCGTACGTCTGCGCCAGCCGGCCGGGCAGGGTGTTCTTGGCGAACGACTCCGCGCTGGACACCGCGCTCAGGCACTCGTCGGTGCCCTGCAGCACGCAGGTCTCCATGGTGTTGGCGAAGCCGGCGTCGTTGCCGCCGATGGTGATGCTGACCTCGGTGGTGGAGGAGTTGAGCGCCGAGACCTGGCTGTTCAGGACGTCACTGGTGGTGGCGCCGGAACAGGCCGCATCGGTGAAGCCGGACGCGTGCTGCGAGGCCCACAGGTAGGGGTAGGAGTTGTAGCTGCGATCGCAACTGCCGCTGCTGCCGACGTAGTTGCCGGCTCCCACACCGGCGGAGTAGGAGTCTCCCAATGCCACGTAGTTGACCGTGGCCGCATTGGCGGGGGCGGCGAGGAAGAGGGTGGCGGCGGCAAGGGAGCTCGCCATCAGCGCACCGGTGGCAACACGGGCAGAACGCATTGGTCCTCCATGGGGTGCTACGAGAGTTACTGAGTAGTACCAGTGGGACGCGCCACCTGGAAGCATCCGAACCGAATATGGCGCTACGAATTTCCTTAGTAGCCGTCGGTGCCGGTCCGGATGGAGCAAGCCGGCCCAGTGGCGGCCTTCGGCGGGGCGTTCGGTGACGGCGGCAACACCGCAGCGCAACGGCCATGCGGGGCAGGGAGGGCCCCGCATGGCCGTTGCGCACAGCCGTGGCCGCGCTCATGGTGCGGGTGGCGCTGATGACGCTGGTGGCGCTGGTGGTCGTGATGATCCGGCGTTGCGTTCGACTGGCGAGATCAGCCGATCATCGGGCCGGCGGTGATCAGGCGTTGGCCGAGAACTCCGGCAGGTAGCCGTACTGCTGGCCGTCCGCCGTCGGGTGGTAGCTGTCGCTGATCGGCCAAGTGGTGCTGTTCAGCCACTGGTCCGAGTCGCCGCAGATCTCGTGGCCCTGATCGAAGCTGCTTCTCACGTCGGCGAAGGTGAAGCCGGCGTTGGCGGCGGCCTTGTTGATCACGCCGTCCAGGATGTCGGCGGCGCCGTTGATCGCGGACCGGGAGGTGTCGCTGATGCCGAACAGGCAGCTACCCGGGACCTGGTAGAGGTGCGGGTAGCTGAGCACCACCACATGGGCGTTGGGCGCGTGGGAGTGGATCTGCGAGTAGGTGTTGGCCAGCAGGCCGGGCAGGGTGTTCCGGGCGTACGACTCGGCGCTCGACACCGCGCTCAGGCACGAGCTGGTGCCGGACAGGACGCAGGTCTCCATGGTGTTGGCGAACCCGGCGTCGTTGCCGCCGATGGTGATGCTGACCTCGGTGGTCGAGGAGCTGAGCGCCGAGAGCTGGCTGCTCAGGACGTCGCCGGTCTTGGCACCGGAGCACGCCACGTCGGTGAAGTTGGCACCGGTCTGGGCGGCCCAGAGGTAGGGGTAGGAGCTGTAGCTCCGAGAGCAGCTGCCGCTGCTGCTGTCGTAGTTGCCGGAACCAACGCCGGCCGAGTAGGAGTCGCCCAGCGCAACGTAGTTGACGGTGGCCGCGCTGGCGGGGGCGGCGAGGGAGACGGTGCCGGCGGCAAGAGCAGCGGCCGTGATCGCACCAGCAACAACACGAGCGAGACGCATTGAGCCTCCACGGGAGAGTGATGGGGGTTACTCAGTGGTACCAGTGACGCCCGTCCCCGGGAAGTGCCCATGCCAAATATGTTGATGTGAATTCTCTTGGTAGAGCACGGAGTTGGCCACGATGTAGCGAACTGGTCGCTTGAGATGGTTTTCGGTGACTATTCGTCACAAACGATTTCGAGCTCGAAGCCCTGGCCGTCCACCAAGTGCACTGCCGCGCCGGTGTCCACCCGCAGCGTCCAGCGAGCCGCGAGGGCGGCGCTCACCGCGGCCCGCGAGCCGTGCACCGCAAGGTGGTTGAGCCCAGCGCGCAGCCGGTCGTGACCGCCGGGGCGCAGCGCCGGCGACTGCTCCAGCACCAGGTAGCTGTCGCCGAGGCGCCAGCTGCGTCCCGCGTCCCAGCTCTGGAACGGCAGGCATCCCAGGGCGAGCAGCACCGGGGACCACTGCTCCTCGGCCAGCACCAGGTCGTCCACCCAGAGCTCGATGTGGTGGATGAACCCCCTGCGCGGCCCGGACATCTGGCTCCCCTCGGATCGTCAGCTTGCTCGCACCCGCCGGTCGCACCCGACCCTAGCCGACCCCGCGCGCATCGACCCGCAGAACCGAACATGATCCCGGCCACCCGTGGCAACCCTCACACCCCGACCGCTGGCCCGACGCACGGTGGCACGAACCCCGGGCTGCGGTGCCACCTGCGCCAGGCCGCCCTGTGACGCACCCCGCGACTGCGGTGCACGGCCGTTCGCTCTGCAGCGCGCGCCCGGACTGCGGTGCCAATCGCACCCGGCCACCCTGCCGCGCCCCGGAACGCAGCGCGGCTCACACCCCGGGGAAGACCTCGCACCCCGTCACCGGCAGCTCCTCGATCTCCTCGTTCGCCGCCGCCGGCACCCCGAACTCCGCCACCGCCACCCGCACCGCAGCCCGCGCCTGCCGCAGCCCCGGCACGCCCCACCCCAGCAACTCGACCGCCAGGCCCGGCGCCACCAGCAGTCGCCGGTAGTGGCGCCCCGAGGCCGGGTCGGGCCTGCTCGGGCCGACCGCACGCAGCTCGGCGGCCATCCGGACCCGCGCGCACTCGTGCCCGTTGTTGGCGGAGCCGACCCGGTCGTAGAGGTAGCCCAGGTAGTGCGCCGGACCGATCACCGCCTGCGCCTCCTCGCCGGCCTCCCGAGCCAGCGCCGCTCCGGGATCCCCGGCGTCCTCCGCCTCCAGCGAGCCACCGGGCAGGCTGACCACGCCGTCCTTGGGGTTGATCAGGGTGAGCACTCGCCCGTCCGGCGCGAAGAGCCAGCCCCAGGACTGCTTCACGGGGAGCCACGGGGGCACCGGTTCCGCCGGCCGCCACGGCCAGCCTGCGGCTGGGCGACGCCGGACCCGGCCGAGCAGCTCAGCGATCTCCGCGCTGTACTCGATCCGCTGCATGGGGCCCCCTCCGGTCTCGGGCCGGTCGGTCCGGCTGTGCTGGTTCGTTCGCCGGCTTCGCCGCGCCGATCGGGGTTGCGCGGGGTCCGACCTGTTGATCTTCCCCGAACAGGCGGGCGATGAACAGCCCTCGCGCCCGCATGGGGCACAACCGCGACACGACTGCAGCACGTGTCGGACGCAACCGAGACTCGCCGCCTCCCAAGGGCCGTCACCTCACCCTCCCGCACCCAATGACACCCCCGATCCGCGCCCCAACCGGAACCCGGCCCGGATCCGCACCGGCCCGCACCCCGGGCGCACCAGCCCCGCCCTCCGGTCCGGCAACCGAGCCAGCAGCACCCGCAGCTCCTCGACCGCCAGCGGCGCCAGGCCACCGCACGCCAGCCGCCAGCCCCGCACCGTGTGGCACGGCGCCGCCCGGCTCCGGGCCGGCCCCGTGCTGGCGGTCAGCAACTCGCCGCGCGCACCGCTCGCCAACCCGGCAGCCAGCAGCGCGCGGAACGCCTCGGCCTGCCGCTCCCCCGCGACCCGCCGACCGCCGGCCACACAGGCCTCGTGCTCGACGACCTGCCGCTGCTCGGCTCGCGCCCAGCGCAGCAGCAGCCTATGACGCCCCTCACCGAGCCCGCTCAGCAGGTCGTCGTACAACCGCTCCGCAACCCGGACGGCCGCCCTCGCACCGGGCCGCCCGGCCAACTCCGCCAGGGCCACGGTCAGCCGCACCCGGGCCAAGTGGTCGTCGACCAGCGCGGGCAGCAGCTGCGCCATCCGCTGACCGGCATAGACGAACGGCTCACCGGCCAGCTGCGGATCGGCCGCATACGCCACCCGCGCGGCCGGCGCACCGGGCCGCAGCCCGCGCACCGTGCAGTAGTCCAGGTAGTCCACCGGCTCAAGCACCCGCAGGTGGACCGCCACCCCATGACCGTCGATCCCACGCAGCTGGCGCTCCGCCTCGCGCAGGTACCGCCCGTAGTCGGCCGGGCCCAAGAGGCCGACCGCACGCAGCCGGCCGTAGTCCATCGCGTCCGCCACGAGCGCGACCGCCACCGCCGCGCCGCCGGCCGCCGGCAGCGGCGCCGGAGCCACCAGGGACACCGCCTGCTCCATGATCACCACGTCCTCTCCCGGAACTGATCGAGTCGCTGTCACTTCGCCATCGAACCTACTCACTGCCACTGACAATCGACGTTCCGTCACCGTCTCAGCGCGCGGTCGGGGCTGCCGGGATCGTCGGGGCCGCTGTTCTGTCAGAGGTGCCCGCTAGGGTCGAAGCATGCGACTGCTGCATACCTCCGACTGGCATCTGGGGCGCTCCTTCCACCGGGAGAGCCTCCAGGAGGCCCAACACGCCTTCCTCGACCACCTGGTGCACGTGGTCGAAACCGAGCGCGTGGATGCCGTGCTGGTCGCCGGAGATGTGTACGACCGGGCGCTGCCCGGTCTGGAGGCGGTCGCGCTCTTCGACGAGGTGCTGCACCGGCTCGCCGACCTCGGCGTGCCGACCGTCTTCATCAGCGGCAACCACGACTCGGCCCGGCGGCTCGGGGTCGGCTCCGGTCTGATCCAGCGGGCGGGCATCCACCTGCGGACGGACCCGGGGGCGGTCGCCAGGCCGGTGCTGCTGTCGGACGCGCACGGCGAGGTCGCGGTCTACGGACTGCCGTATCTTGAGCCGGTGCTGGTCCGCGAGCGGTTCGGGTTGGAGCGCGGCGGGCACGCGACCGTGCTCGAAGCCGCGCTGGAGCAGGTCCGGGCCGACCTGGTCGCCCGCCCGGCGGGGACTCGGTCGGTGGTGCTGGCGCATGCCTTCGTCACCGGCGGCGCGCCGAGCGACAGCGAGCGGGACATCGCCGTCGGCGGCGTGGCCAGCGTGCCGGCCGAGCTGTTCGACGGCATCGACTACGTGGCCCTCGGCCATCTGCACGGCGCCCAGACCCTGGCCCCGCACCTGCGCTACAGCGGCTCGCCGCTGGCGTACTCCTTCTCCGAGGCCCGGCAGCGCAAGACCATGTGGCTGGTGGACTTGGCGGCCGACGGCTCGGTGGCTGCCCAGCGGATCGACTGCCCGGTGCCCCGGCCGCTGGCCTGTCTGCGCGGCACCCTCGCCGAGCTGCTGACCGCACCGGAGTACGGCGAGTTCGAGGACTGCTGGGTCCAGGCGACGCTGACCGATCCGAGCCGCCCCGCCGAGCCGATGGAGCAGCTGCGCCGCCGCTTCCCGCACACGCTCCAACTGCTCTTCGAGCCGGCCGAGGAGCCCACCGACCGGGCGGTCTCCTACGCCTCCCGGGTGCGCGGGCGAACGGACTTGGAGGTGGCCGAGAGCTTCGTGCGGCACGTCCGCCCCGGCGTCGAGCTGGTCGGGCGGGAGCGGGACTGGCTGCGCGAGGGCCTGGAGCAGGTCCGCACGGACCAGCAGCAGCGGGCGGAGCTGGCGCGATGAGGCTCCATCAGCTGACCGTCACCGCCTTCGGCCCGTTCGCCGGCCGCGAGCGGGTGGACTTCGACACGCTCACCACCGGCGGCCTGTTCCTGCTGCGCGGTGCGACCGGTGCCGGCAAGAGCAGCCTGCTGGACGCCGTTTGCTACGCGCTCTACGGCGAGCTGCCGGGCGCTCGGCGAGCCAACCGGATGCGCAGTGACCACGCCGACCCGGGGGTGCTCACCGAGGTGCGGCTGGAAGTCACCCTGGGCGGACGCCGGTTGGAGATCACCCGGATCCCCGAGCAACCGCGGCCGAAGAAGCGCGGCACCGGGTTCACCGTGGAGAAGGCGCAGACCCTGCTGCGCGAGTGGGCGGCGGACGCCGACGACGGCACGCCCGGCTGGCGAGCGGCCAGCCGCTCGCACCAGGAGGCCGGTGAGGAGCTGCTGCGCCTGATCGGCATGAGTCGGGAGCAGTTCTGCCAGGTGGTGCTGCTGCCCCAGGGTGACTTCGCCCGGTTCCTGCGGGCCGACGCGAGCCAGCGGGCGGAGCTGCTCGGCCGCCTCTTCGACACCGAGCGGTTCCGGCAGTTGGAGACCTGGCTGGGTGACCGGCGGCGCGACCAGGAGGCCGCCGTGCAGGCCGACCGGCACCGGCTGCGCGAGCTGATCAGCCGCACCGAGCAGGCGGCCGGCGAGCCCTGGCCGACCGAGGCGGCACCGGAGGAGGCGCTCGGCTGGGCTGCCGTGCTGCGCGAGTCGGCAGCCCAGGCGTTGGCGGTCCGCACTGCGGCGCTCACCGCCGCCGAGCGTCACCATGTGGACGCGCAGGGTGAGTTGGCGGAGCAGCAGGAGCTCGCCCATCGCCAGGCCGAACACACCGAGGCGGTCAAGCACGCCGAGCGGCTGGCGGCCACGGCCGACCAGGAGGCGGCCGCGCGGGAGCGGCTGGCGCTGGCTCAGGCGGCGCTGACCGTGGAATCCGCACTCCGCCAGCACACCCAGGCCGCCACCGCCCACGACCGCGCCCGCAACACCGAGGCCCAGGCCCGCGCCCAGCTGACTCGCGCCTGGGACCAGAGCCAGCCGGCCGGCACCCCGGCGGGAGCCCCCAGCACTCCCCGCACCGAGGCGCACGCGGAAGCCACCACCTACCCCAGCGACCCCAGCAACACCCAAGCACCACAACAGCCCACCACCCCGGCCCCCACCACAGCGCACGTCGCCGCCACTCCCCTCCCGCATGCCCCCGCCGACCGCCTGGCGGCGGCGGAGGCCGCCACCCGGGAGGAGCTCGGGCGGCTTGAGGCCGCCGCGGCCGACGAGCGCCGGGCCGCCGCGCTCGCCGCCGAACAGCAGCGGGAGGCGGCCGAGCGGCGGCGGGCCGAGGAGCTGGCCGAGGAGGCGGAGCGCTGGCTGGCCGAGCAGCAGGACGCCGCCGAGGCCGGCCACCAGCGCGAGGAGGCCGCCAGGGCCACCGCGCTGCGTGCCGAACAGCTCGCCGCCCAGCGGACCGAGGCCGAGCAGCGGGCCCAGGCCGCTCACCGCCGCGACGAGTTGCGGGCCCGGATCACCCACGACGAGCACGCCCTCCTGCCGATCCGGCAGGCCGCGCTGGCCGCCCGTGAGCACTCCCTCGATCTGCGTCAGCGCCGACTCGACGGCATGGCCGCCGAGTTGGCCGGCCGGCTGGGCCCGGACCAGGCCTGCCCGGTCTGCGGCTCTGCCGAGCACCCGGCCCTCGCCGTCGCGCCCACCGCCCCGGTCGGCGCGGCCGACGAGGAGGCCGCGGCCGCCGCCCAGCAGGCCGCCGAGGATGCCCGTGCCGCAGCCGAGCGCGCGCTGACCGAGCTGCGGCTGCGCGAGGCCGCCGCGACCGCGACCGCCGGCGAGCAGTCGGTGGGCGAGCTCGCCGCACACCTCGCCGAGCTCACCGAACAGCACCGCAGCGCGCTGCGGGCAGGCGAGGAGCTGACCGTGCTGCTCCAGCAACGGGAGCAGTTGGAGCAGCGGCACCAGCACTACACCGAGCAGCTGCGGCAGGCCCGGGAGCGGGTGGTCGCCCGCACCACGGGCCTGGAGCAGCGAGCCGCGGAGCAGGCCGAGCTGGCCGCGCGGATCGCCGCCGCCCGGGGTGACGCCCCGTCGGTGGCCGCCCGCGCCGCTCGGCTGAGCCGCCTGGCGGAGGCCCTGTCCGCCGCCGCGCAGGCCGCCCGGGCTACCGAGCAGGCGGCAGCCCGTCTGCGCGACGCCGAGCAGGAGTTGTCCCGCACCGCCACCACGGCCGGTTTCGCCTCACCACGGCAAGCCGCCGGGGCCGCGCTGCCGCCCACCGAACTGACCGCCCTGCGGCACCGCCTGGAACAGCGGGCCGCCGAGCGGCGCAGCGTCGACCAGGCGCTGGCCCGCCCCGAGTTGGCCGCGGCCGCCGGTGCGCCGCCGGCCGATCCCGGCGCGGCCCAGGCGACCCTGAACGCCGCGACGGCCGCGCTGCGTGCCGCCGCAGCGGCGGAGCACGCCGCCCGCCAGCGGGTCGAGGCGCTGCGCGAGCTCGGCCACGGGCTGGCCGAGTTGTCCCGCAAGGCGGCACCACGGCTCGCGGAGTTCGGCGAGATCAGCCGACTGGCCCAACTGGCGGGCGGCACCAGCGGTGAGAACCGGCTGAAGATGCGCCTGGAGTCCTATGTGCTGGCGGCCCGCCTTGAGCAGGTGGCCGCCGCCGCGAGCGCCCGGCTGGTCAGGATGTCGGGCGGCCGCTACACCCTGGTGCACAGCGACGAGCGCAGCGCGGGCGGCAAGCGGTCCGGCCTCTCGCTGCTGGTGGTCGACTCCTGGACTGGCACCGAGCGGGACACCGCGACGCTCTCCGGTGGTGAGAGCTTCTTCGCTTCACTTGCGCTCGCGCTGGGCCTGGCGGACGTGGTGACCGACGAGGCGGGCGGCATGCCGCTGGACACCCTCTTCATCGACGAGGGCTTCGGCACCCTGGACGAGCAGGCCCTGGAGGAGGTCATGGACGTGCTCGACGGACTGCGCGAGCGGGACCGGGCGGTGGGCATCGTCAGCCATGTCGCCGATCTGCGCCAGCGGATCCCGTCCCAGCTGCTGGTGCACAAGACCCGCTGCGGCTCGACCCTGCGCCCGACGACGGCGGACGCTCCCTGAGCCGGACGCCCACGCCGCCGCCCACCGTCGTCCCCTGAGCCCGACGCCCACCGCCCGCAGATGTCCCGCCCACCGTCTCCCCTGAGCCGGACGACCGCGAACGTCCCCTGAGACCCCGGGCAGGCGTCAGCCCGAGCAGGCGCTGCGCTGGGCCTGCTGCCAGGCGCAGCGCGGGCAGAGCGGGCTGCCCGCGATCTCGGCCGGGTACTCGGTGGGTTCGCCGCACAGCACGCAGGCGGCGCGCGGGCCGTCGCCTCGGTCATCGCCCCGGTTGTCACCCGGGCCGTCACCAGGACCGTCGGCCGGACTGTGGCCGGCCAGGTTCAGGGCGCGGAGCGGGTCATCGGTGCCCGGCACCGCGCAGTAGCCGCTGTCGTCGCTCACCCGAGCCCGCTCCTCCCGATCGCGCTCACCCAGACCACACCCACCCCGACCACACCCACCCCGATCTCACCCCAGGAACGAGAGCCGGACGGTGCGCCGCGGATTGTCGCCGTTGGTGTCGATCAGCACCACCGACTGCCAGGTGCCCAGGGCCATCCGGCCGCCGATCACCGGCAGGGTGGCGTGCGGGGCGATCAGACCGGGCACGACGTGGTCGCGGCCGTGGCCGGGGCTGCCGTGGCGGTGCCGCCAGCGGTCGTCGGGGGGCAGCAGATCGCGCAGCACGGCCAGCAGGTCGTCGTCGCTGCCCGCGCCGGTCTCCAGCACGGCGACCCCGGCGGTGGCATGCGGCACGAAGACGTTGAGCAGCCCGTCCCGCTCGACCGCCACCTCCTTGAGGTACGTCGCGCAGTGCTCGGTGATGTCGAGCGCGACCTCGCGATCGCCGGTGATGATCTCGAAGATCCTGGACTGGAAGCTCTCGGCCATGGCGCCCATCCTGCGCTCTGCCGAGGCTTGGGGACAACTTCTCGCCCGTACCCGGGCATGTCTATGACCCGATGGGCGGATATCGCCCGTCGGGTCGACCGCCCCCGCGCCCGGCCCTCAGCGGGTCGGGACGCAGGGGTCCTTGCCGGTCACCACCCGCCGGGGTCAGCCCCGGCTGCCGAACAGGCTGCGCTTGAGCCGCCGCAGCGGCGCGAGCAGCCGAACACGGGTGGTACTGCGGCGCGGGGCCGCATGGGTGCTCACGCCACGGGGCGTCAGTTCCCTTATCAAACCGAGTGCCTCCGCGGTGTCGACCGTGGAGAGCGCGGGCGCGCCAAGCACTGACAGGTGGCGATCGATCCGCCGACCTGCCGCACCCACGCCGCACTGAATGGCCGGCACGCGGGGCCTGGTCCGCACTTGCATGTGTTCCATCAGTAATTCCCACCCCTACGAGGCGCCAGGGCCGTGAGGCGAAGACTATCCGTGTGCGACGGTCCTCACGCAACCGTCCTGGTGTTCTTGCCACCGTATCGTGTGATGACAAGTCACGTGGCATCCGGTGCCCCGAGCTCGGTCACGACTGCGCATCGATGCGTCCGTAGCGGCTTGCTGACGACCCGTCATGCAAGTAATGGCGCAACCTTCCGGCACCTCCATCCGCACGGTGCCGGCTTCGCGACCGCCCGCCATTCACCCCCGCGGGCAGGCTCGCGCCGCACGCGTGCCACCCTTGCGCTCCCCTTTGCGCACCCCTCGCAACCGCCTTCTCAGCCTCGGCACTCATTATTCAGAAACTGAACGCAAACGAGGGATTGACGTGGGGCTTCCTTCCAAGGAGTATCTGATCCAACGCGCGATACAAGCATGAGCTCCACTGCGCGTTCGATATATGAACACATTGTGTGATAACTTCCACCACTTCCTGGAACCAATGTCCGGCCGTCTCGACGCTGCGGCGGCCCGGCTTCAGGCAGTGGGGGATCGGCGGCCGGTCGTTGAGGGTCGGCCTGGCCGCCACAACCGACTGCCGGTGCCGTGCGCCTCCCGCTGGTGCGGCACCGGCGGTCGCCGTTGCATCTGACAACCACTGTTGCGCCTGACAGCCACTGTCACGCCTCACGGTCAGCGTTGCGTCTCACGGTCACTGTTGCGTCTCATGGTCGCCGTTGCCCTGACGGTCCTGACGGTCACCGTCGCTCCGGTGGTCACCGTTGCCTCTGTAGAGTGACGAAGTCAGGCGCCCCGCTCCGCGGCGGGCGGCCCCAGCCCGGAGAACAGAGGACAGGAAGAGCGTGCCAGCCCTCCTCAGCATCGTCGTCCCGGTCCACGGCGTGGAGCGCTTCCTCCCGCACTGCCTGGACTCCATCCTGGCCGGCCGGCAGGCCCAGGACTTCGAGGTCATCGCGGTCGACGACCTCTCCCCGGACGGCTGCGGCGCGATCCTGGACGAGTACGCCGCCCGGGACCCCCGGCTGCGGGTGCTCCACCTCACCGAGAACCAGGGCCTGGGCGGCGCCCGGATCGCCGCACTGCCCGAGGTGACCGGCGAGTACGTGTGGTTCGTGGACAGCGACGACTGGCTGCCCGAGGGCGCCCTGGACGCCGTGCTGGCCGAGCTGCGGACCGAGCGCGCCGCCGAGGTGCCGCTGGACGTGCTGATCACCGGCTTCAACCACGTCTACCCGGACGACAGCACCGAGCCCAACCCCTGGCGCCACCTGCTGGCCGGGTCGCCGCTGGAGACTCCCGAGGGCAGCACCCTGCGGGCTCACCCCTCACTGCTGCGCACGGTGTTGTCGGTGTGGAACAAGGTGTTCCGCCGGGCATATCTGGACGACCTGGGCGTCGCCTTCGGCCGCGGCTACTACGAGGACATCTCGGTCACCTATCCGGCGCTGATGGCCGCCACCCGGCTGCGCTACCTGGACCTGCCCTGCTACAACTACCGCCGCGGCCGGCCGGGGGCGATCACCGCGACCTCCTCCCCCAAGCACGCCGACGCCTTCGCCCAGTACAACGCGATCTTCGCCTTCCTGGACCGCCACCCGGAGCTCGCCGACCTGCGCACCCTGGCCTTCGAACGGACCGTCAAGCAGGCACTGACCGTCTACGACTCCCCCGGCCTGGTCCCGACCGAGTTGCGCGGCCAGTTCTTCGGCCGGATCGGCGAGCACTTCGCCGCCCACCGCCCGGACGGCTACCGGTTCCCAGGCGGGGTGACGGGCGTTCAGTACCGGCTCGCGGCGCGGGGCAGCCGGCGCGGCTACGACGAACTGCGCCGGGCCGGCCGACTGCTGCGCCGCGGTTGACCGACCACTGCGCCCTGGTCGACCGATCCGCGGGCACCAGGAGCCAAGGACCCGGCACAGATGATATGAAGGGGCCTTCGGAAAAGTAACCGGCCGGTAACGCCGATCCGGACAGCGCCGGTGACCGGGGAGGGACACATGATCAAGATCATCACCAAGCTGGTGCTCAAGCCGTTCTCCAAGGCGGTCTACCGGCCCGTCGTCGAGGGTCTGGAGAACGTGCCGCGCAAGGGCGGGGTGATCCTGGCCAGCAACCACCTGTCCTTCATCGACAGCGTGGTGATCCCGCTGACCGCACCGCGTCCGATCAGCTTCCTCGCCAAGGTCGAGTACTGGCAGGGCAAGGGCTTCAAGGGTCGCGTGATGCGCGGCTTCTTCGAGGCGATCGAGGCGGTCCCGGTGAAGCGCGGCGAGATCCACCTGGCCCAGGTGGCGCTGGACTCCGCCCTGGCGGTGCTGGAGAACGGCAAGGCGTTCGGCATCTACCCGGAGGGCACCCGCTCGCTGGACAAGCGGCTCTACCGCGGCAAGACCGGGGTGGCCTGGCTGGCCCTGAAGGCGGGCGTGCCGGTGGTCCCGGTGGCGCTGGCGGGCACCGACGAGATCCAGCCGGTCGGCACCCGCCGCCCCCGGATCCGCAAGGTGACGGTCAAGTTCGGCGAGCCGCTGGACTTCTCCCACCTGCACGGCCAGGAGCGCAACGCCCGGGTCCGCCGCCAGGTCACCGACGAGGTGATGGCGGCCATCCACGCGCTCTCCGGCCAGGAGCTGGCCGAGGTCTACAACGAGGTGCCCAAGGCCGCCTGAGCGGCCAGCACCCCCACCGGCTCCAGCCCCACCCCGGCCGACTCCGACTCCACCGCGTCCGACCCCACCGGCTCCGACCCGACCGGCGCCGACCCCGCGGCCGCCTGGTCGCCGCCCTCCCGGCGCAGCAGCGCGGCATAGCGGCCGCCCAGCTCCAGCAGCTCCCGATGGGTCCCCAGCTCGACCACCCGGCCGTGGTCGAGCACGGCTATCTGGTCGGCCTGGCGGATCGTGGACAGCCGGTGGGCGATGGTGATCGTGGTGCGGCCGGCCGAAAGCGCGTCGAGCGCCTGCTGCACCGCCCGCTCGGTCCGGTTGTCCAGCGCGCTGGTGGCCTCGTCCAGGATCAGCACCGGCGGGTTGCGCAGCACCGTCCGGGCGATCGCCAGCCGCTGCTTCTCGCCGCCGGAGAAGCGGTAGCCGCGCTCCCCGACCAGGGTGTCGTAGCCGTCCGGCAGGCTCGCGATGTGGTCGTGGATCTGCGCGGCCCGGGCGGCGGCCACCAGCTCCTCGTCGGTGGCGTCGGGCTTGGCGAACCGCAGGTTCTCGGCGATCGAGGCGTGGAACAGGTAGGTCTCCTGGGAGACCACGCCGACGGAGGCCGCCAGGGTGTCGAAGGCGAGCTCGCGCACGTCGACGCCGTCGATGGTGACCCGCCCGCTGGTGACGTCGTAGAGGCGGGGCACCAGGTAGCTCAGCGAGGTCTTGCCGGAGCCGGTCTCGCCGACCAGGGCCAGCGAGCTGCCGGCCGGCACGGTGAGGTCGATGCCGGCCAGGGTGCCGGCGGGCTGCTCGGTGTCGTAGCCGAAGTCGACCCGTTCCAGCCGGACTTCGCCGCGCACCCGGGGCAGCCGGATCGGCTCGGCCGGTTCGGCGAGCTCCACCGGCAGGTCCAGGTACTCGAAGATCCGCTGGAAGAGCGCCAGCGAGGTCTGCACGTCGACGCCCGTGGAGAGCAGCGAGACCGCCGGGCGGAACAGCGCCTGCTGCAGCGAGACGAAGGCCACCAGGGTGCCGATGGAGATCAGCGGGGCGCCGTGGTGGGCGGTCAGGCCGGCCGCCCAGTAGATCAGCGCGGGCATCGCGGCCATCACGATCTGGATGATGTTCATCCGCCAGCGCCCGGCCATGCTGGAGCGCACCTCCAGGTCGGCGAGCTGGTCGGACTGCTCGGCGAACGACCGGGAGAGCGAGTCGGAGCGCCCCATGGTGCGGCCGAGCAGGATGCCGCTGACCGACAGCGACTCCTGGACGGCGGAGGAGAGCACGGCGAGCTGCTTCTGCCGCTCGGAGGTGATCCGCTTGCGTTCCCGGCCGACCCGCCGGCTGATCCAGACGAAGACCGGCAGCAGCACCAGTGAGACCACGGTGAGCCGCCAGTCCAGCGCGACCATGGCGACCACGGTGGCCACCACGCTGGTCAGGTTGGAGACCAGTGAGGTGGCGGTGGAGGTGACGGTGGACTGCATGCCGCCGATGTCGTTGGCGATCCGGGACTGCACCTCACCGGTGCGGGTGCGGGTGAAGAAGGCCAGCGACATCCGCTGCAGATGGGCGTAGACGGCGGTGCGCAGATCGTGCATCACCCGCTGGCCGACGGTGGTCGAGATCAGCGTCTGCAGCACGTTGAAGACGCTGTTGACCACGGCTGCGGCGATCATGCCGAGGACGAGCAGGCTGAGCAGGCCGGTGCGGCCGTGCGGGATCGCGGTGTCCAGCACGGCACGCAGCAGGAACGGCGTGACCACCGAGACCACCGCGGAGGCGGCCACCAGCAGGCCGACGACGGCCAGCCGGGCGCGGTAGGGCTTGAACAGGCGCAGGATCCGCCGCAGTTGGGCGGGCGGGCGAGGCTCGCCCGCAGCGCGCGCGGGCGGCGTCCAGTCGATGCGGTCGGGCCTCACGAGACCTCCAGGCGGGACGCGGACGGGTTGGCCGGCACTGGGCACGGCCATCTTGGCGAGGATAGCTCATTGTTAGCGTAACTAATAATGAGCTACCGTCACCGAATATTCCGCCCCGGCCGGGGTGACCCCGTCAGTACTTCCGGCCGGCCTTGCTGGACATCTTGCCGAGCCGCCCGCTCGGCAGCACTCGGGCCAGCGCCACGACCAGCTTGTAGCGCTTGCTGGGCACCGAGACGGCCCGGCCGTGGGCCAGGTCGCGCATCGCCTCGTCCACCACCCGGTCCGCGTCCAGCCAGGCCCAGGACGGGATGTTCTTGGTGCCCATCCCGGCCCGCTGGTGGAACTCGGTGTGCACGAAGCCCGGACAGAGCGCCATCAGCCGCACGCCGGTGCCCGCCAGGTCGCGCGCCACGCCCTGGGTGAAGCTCACCACCCAGGCCTTGGTCGCCCCGTAGGTGCCGCGCGGCACGAAAGCGGCCACCGAGGCGACGTTCACCACTCCCCCGAAGCCGCGCTCCCGCATCCCCGGCAGTGCTGCGCCCGTCAGCCGCAGCACGGCCTCCACATGCACCTTGAGCATGTCCAACTCGGCCTCCAGCGGTACCTGGAGGAAGGTGCCGCGGTTGCCGAAGCCGGCGTTGTTGATCAGGATCCCCACCGGCCGGGCGTCATCCCGCAGCCGGTCCTCGACGGCGCCGATCCCGGCCTCGGTGGCGAGGTCCGCGGTGAGCACCTGCGCATGGACGCCGTAGCGCTCGTGCAGTTCGGTCGCGGCGTCGTCGAGGCGCTTGGTGTCCCGGGCGACCAGCACCAGGTCGTGGCCTTCCCTGGCCAGTCGGCGGGCGAAGGCGGCACCGAGCCCGGCGGTGGCGCCGGTGATGAGGGCAGTTGTCATGACCCGACGCTAGCGGGTGGGCCGCAGCGGCGGCACGCGGCCCTATCCGCGTGCCGCCGCCGACTGTACGGCAACGTGCCTCAGTGGGGAGGCGGTGGCGGCGGCTGTGCCCCGGCGCTGGGAGGCGGCGGCGGTGCCACGTATTCCCTGGGTGGTTCCACTCTGTGCGTACCGGCTGTCAGCGCCCAGATGATGAAGACGTCGACGCCGATGAGCACGATGGCCCAGACCGGGTAGTACGGCAGCCAGAGGAAGTTGACGACCATGTTGAAGCCGACGACGACCACGCCGATCACCCGGGCCCACACCGCACCCGTGAAGAGCGCGACGCCCGCGAGCATGATCAGGATGCCCAGGATCAGGTGGAACCAGCCCCAGCCGGTGACGTTGAAACTGTAGACGTAGTTGCCGGTGATCACGTACCGGGTGTGGTTGGCGATCGCGGAGATGCCCTCGAACACCGCCATCAGGCCACCGAAGATCATCAGGCAACCCGCGAACATGGTCCAGCCGGTCGCGAACGGCTTCCGATATGTCTCAGCGCCCCCCGGCGACATACTGACACTACTGCCCATTTCCGGTCTCCTTAAGGAGCAGACTGTCGCTGGTTCAGCGACCCGGTCGGAGGCCTCCTGCTCTCAACGCTGGCACGGCACACCCCCGGCCGCTACTCCAGGCGGTGGACGACAGCGGGGCCCCAGCCCGAGAGCTGGAGCCCCGACACGGCGAACACCGTTGCCGTACTAGCCGCGCACGGCCTCCGGGGTCGGCGCCGGCGGCTGGGCCGACTGCCGGGCCGCGGCCTTGCGGGCCCGCCGGTAGAGCCGGTGCACCCGCTGCAGCGCGACCATCTCGTCCATCCGGTCGGCCAGGGTGAGCTGGTACTTCAGCTTCGCCGGGCCGCTGCGGAAGTCGGCGACCCGCTCGACGCCGATCGCCCGGAGCAGCCGGCTGACGTGCTCCTGGTAGAGCTTGCGGTAGTTCTTGTCGCCCTCCGGCAGCCACCAGAAGAACATCGGGATCTCCTCGACCAGGCAGTTGTGGTCGTAGGAGTCCAGGTACTCGCGGAACTTGGGCTCCGGGCGGGACGACAGCCACTCGCGGACCAGCTCCATCGAGCGGACCCGGTCCACCAGGCCCTGGGGTTGGTGTGCATCTGGGTGATCGAGACCTCGCCGGCCTCGCGCTCCCGCCAGTGGTAGATGTGGTCGCTCAGCACGTCCACGCTCCCGGCCAGGTAGTGGTGCGGCACGCTGACCGGCGCGTCCTCGTAGAGGATGCCCTCGGGGTAGAGGATGCCGGCGCCGTCGAAGAAGCTGCGGCGGTAGACCTTGTTCCAGGCGGTGCGGTCGGTGACCAGCGCCGGGAGCGCGGTGACGTGGGTCTTCAGCCGGGTCTCGCGGAACGGCTTCACATGCGCACCGGACTGGTAGTAGCCGACCGAGCGGAACCGCAGCACATTGCCGCACGCGAAGTCGGAGCCGGTCTCGTCCAGCGTGCCGATCATCAGCTGGTAGGCGTGCGGCGGCACGGTGTCGTCGCTGTCCACGAAGGTCAGGTACTCGGTGCCCTCGGCGAGGTTGCGCCAGCCGGTGTTGCGGGCCGCGCCCAGGCCCTTGTTCTGCTGGCGGACCAGCCGGAACCGGGCGTCCTTGGCGGCGTAGGCCTCGGCGATGGCGGCGCTGGAGTCGGTGGAGCCGTCGTCCACCATCACGCACTCGAAGTCCGCGAAGGTCTGGGCCGCGATCGAGTCGAGGCACTCTTCGAGGTAGCGCTCGACATTGTACACCGGGACGACGACGGAGAGTCGGGGGGCCATCGGCGGGGCGGGCCTTTCGATCAGGGGCGGTGCGACCCGGCCGGAGGCGATCGGGGCCGTGCGACCCGGCCGGCGGCCGGTCACCTTGGGTGACCGGCCAGGGGTGCAGGCGCGATCCTACCGCTCGATCGGAGCAGGCGCCCAAGGCCGCCGCGCACGACGCCTTGGGCGACCGGCCCGCTCAGGGCCGCCGGAGCCGCCGCGCCGCCTCGTCGGCCGCACCGCCAGCGCCGACCGCGTGCATCCGGCTCACCGCGGTCAGCGCCAGTCGCGGTGCCATCCGGGCCACCTCGCGGGAGCCGACCACGGCCACCAGGCTCGGCAGCACCCAGCGCATCGGCTGCATGCCGCGCAGCCAGGCCTGGGCGTAGACGTGCGGGGAGCGGCGGGCGATGCCCGCGACCAGCCGGTCCACCGCCGGGCCGATGGGGTAGGTGCGGTTGGCCGGCCACGGCAGCTTGGCGCGCATCTCGCGCATCAGCTCGTCCTGGTCGGCGCCGCGCACCATGTCGGTGTCGGTCCAACTCAGGTATCCGACACCGACCTTGATCCCCTGGTAGGCGACCTCGGCGCGCAGCGAGTGGGCGAAGGCCTCCACCCCCGCCTTGCTGGCGCAGTAGGCGCTCATCAGCGGGGCCGGGGTGAGCGCGGCCAGCGAGGCGATCTGCAGCAGGTAGCCGTGCGACTCGGCGAGCGCGGGCAGGAACGCCCGGGCGGTGGTGATGCTGCCGAGCAGGTTGACCTCGATCACCCGGTTGTAGGCCGCCGGGTCGCTGTCCAGCATCGGACCGCCGATCGCGATCCCCGCGTTGGCCACCACGGTGTCGATCCGGCCGTACTTCTCCTTGATCGCCTGGGCGACCAGGCTCAGCCCCTCCAGGTCGGTCACGTCGGCCTCCCAGTAGCCGGCGTCCGGTCCGCAGAGCGCGGCCGCGGCCTTGAGCTCCTCGGGCTCCAGGCCGACCAGCGCGACCTTGGCGCCGCGGTCGGCGAGCTTGCGGGCCATCAGCGCGCCCAGCCCGCGGGCGGCTCCGGTGACCACGACGACCTGGGAGTGCAGCGGCGGAACGGTGGTCATGCGACATCGGTCCTCTCGGTGGGCAGGTGGGTGGTGACCAGTCGGCGGAGCTCGGCGGCGACCTCGTCGGGGCGCTCGACCGGGGACATGTGGCCGGCGCCGGGCAGCAGGAGCCGGCCGTCGGGCTCGGCGAGGGCGGCGAGCATCGTCTCGGTGTGCGGCGGCGGGGTGAGCTTGTCGTGGCTGCCGACCAGCACGGCGGTGGGCGCGGCGAGCCGGGCCAGGCCCGCTCGGACGTCCAACTCGCGGAGCACCCGCCCCCAGTTGGCCCGCACCACGCTCGGGCAGGCGTGCACCACCTCGGCGCACGCCCGCACCGCCTCCGGGCCGCTTTCCGGGCCCATCACCCCGAACTTCAGCACCGCCTTGCCAGGTGCCGTGATCGGGCCCAACGGCAGCCGGGAGTTGAGCAGTTGACGATGGAACAGGCGGCGCAGCCCGGTCGGCAGCCAGCGCGGCGCCAGCCGGGCCAGGCGGACCAGATCGGCCGGTCCGGTGCTGCAGAGCAGCACGGCGGCCGTGCGTTCGGCGATCGCGGCCCGGTCGCCGGCCGCCATGATGGTCATCCCGCCCATGCTGTGCCCGGCGAGCACCGCGCGCTCCCCCGCCGGCACCACGGCGGTGACCACGGCCTCCAGG
Organism: Kitasatospora acidiphila; assembly: GCF_006636205.1. Classification (NCBI taxonomy): domain Bacteria; kingdom Bacillati; phylum Actinomycetota; class Actinomycetes; order Kitasatosporales; family Streptomycetaceae; genus Kitasatospora; species Kitasatospora acidiphila. The sequence goes on from NZ_VIGB01000003.1 coordinate 1,664,799, forward strand.
TCGTCGGCCAGCGCATCGGTGGAGTAGCCGTGCCGGGTGGGCGGGATGTCGCTGCGGCCGTGCCCCCGCTGGTCGTAGGCGACCACCCGGTGGTCGGCGGCCAGCCGGTTGATCACCGGTGCCCAGAAGGCGATCGCGCAGGCCCAGCCGTGCGCCAGCACCACCAGCGGCGCGCCGGCGGGCCCGAAGGACTCGACATTGATCCAGTGGCCGTCGGCGGAGCGGATCCGGCGGCGCTCGGCCGGCTCCGGAAGCAGGTAGTCGTTCATGCCATCACCCGCTGCTGTGACGGGATCTGACGCTTGATCAGCTCATACTCGGCGAGGTCGATGCGCCGGGTGGCGCGGCGGTAGGAGCTGGTCGAGCCGGGCCAGAGGGTGGTGTTCTTGCCGTCCTCGGTGAGGTACCAGCTGCGGCAGCCGCCGGTGGTCCAGACGGTGCGCGCCATCTTGTGCTGCAGGCGCTGGTTCCAGACCCGCTGGGCCCGCTCGGTGGGGTGCAGGGCGGTGGCGCCGAGCGACTGGAGGGTGGTCAGCGCCTCGACCATGTAGGTCAGCGAGGACTCGATCATCAGGATCATCGAGCTGTTGCCCAGGCCGGTGTTGGGGCCGATCACGAAGAACAGGTTGGGGAAGCCGTGCACGGTGGTGCCGCGCAGCGCCTCCATCCCGCTGTCCTTCCACGCATCGGCCAGGGTCTGGCCCCGGTCGCCGAAGATCCGGGACGCGACCGGCATGTCGGTCACGTGGAAGCCGGTGCCGAAGATCAGCACGTCGGCCTCGGTCTCGGTGCCGTCGGCGGCGACCAGGGTGCTGCCGCGCACCTCGCGCAGGCTGCTGGTGACCACCTCGGCGTTGGGGGCGGCCAGCGCCGGGTAGTAGCTCTGGCTGAGCAGGATCCGCTTGCAGCCGATCCGGTAGTCGGGCGTCAACTTGGCGCGCAGCGCCGGGTCCTTGATCTGCTGGGCGATCTGCCGCTCGGCCATCCGCTGGACCAGTTTGAGCAGCGCGGGGCGCCGCACGAACGCGTCCACCTGGATCTCGCGGACGGCGAAGAGCGCCGCCCGGCGCAGCGCGGTGGTGGCCGGCACGGCGCGGTGCAGGGCCTTCTCCAGTGCGCTGATCTCCCGGTCGACCTTCGGCAGGACCCAGGCGGGGGTGCGCTGGAAGACCGTCAGCCGGCCCACCTTGGGCTGGATCGACGGGACGATCTGGATCGCCGAGGCGCCGGTGCCGACCACCGCGACCCGCTTGCCGGCCAGGTCGTAGTCGTGGTCCCACTGCGAGGAGTGGAAGACCTTGCCGGGGAAGTCGGCCAGCCCGGGCAGCTCCGGGATCTGCGGCTCGGAGAGCGGACCGGTGGCGGAGACGATGGCGTCGGCGGTCCACTGCCCCTGGCTGGTGGTGACCCGCCAGCGGGCCTCGTCGGACTCCCAACGGGCCTCGACGACCTCGTGGTTGAAGCGCAGGTGCGACCGGAGCCCGTAGGTGTCGGTGACCCGCTCCAGGTAGGCGCGGATGTCCGCCTGGCCGGAGAAGCTGCGCGGCCACTCGGGGTTGAGCGCGAAGGAGAACGAGTAGAGGTGGGACGGCACGTCGCAGGCGCAGCCCGGGTAGCTGTTGTCGCGCCAGGTGCCGCCGACCGAGTCGGCCCGCTCCAGGATCACGAAGTCGGTGATCCCGGCGCGGCGCAGGCGCACCCCGGCGCCGATGCCGCCGAAGCCGGAACCGATCACAACGACTCGCACATGCGGCGGGTCGGTGGGCTGGGCGCTGCGCGGTTTGGGGGTTCGGGCGGCCATGCGGGTCCTCTCTGGTGCACACGCGGGGTGGGGGCTCGGACCTCGGAGTTCGTGGGTGAGCTTAGGTGCCGTCCGTCCCGTCCCGGAGACCGGTGGTCCCGCAGGACGGCACGGCGATGATCGTGCCAGTAATTACTGGCACGATGGGAGGGTAGCTGTTGACACTGAATCTCGTAAGGGGTCCGGCATGGCCGAATTCCAGGGCCCGCGCCCTATGCTGAGCCGTGTGGCGGAGATCGACGAGCGGCCGGCGGAGCAGCCCGCACGGGAGTACCGGGTGGAGGAGCTGGCCGCGGCCGCCGGCATCACCACCCGGACGCTGCGCTTCTACCGCGAGCGCAAGCTGCTACCGCCGCCGCGCAAGGAGGGCGGATCGCCTGGTACGGCGAGGCCCACCTGTCCCGGCTGCGCATGATCGCCGAACTGCTGGAGCGCGGCCACACCCTGGGCGGCATCGCCGAGCTGATCGGCGCCGGCGAGAGCGGGCGGGACGTCGCGGAGCTGATCGGCCTGGCCGACGCCATCATCTCCCCCTGGTCCAACGAGACGCCGGTCTCGATGAGCTGGGACGAACTGGCACAGGCCTTCGGCGACCAGCTGACCGAGGCCAACACCGCCGAATCCATGGCCCAGGGCTACATCACCGTCACCGAGGACGGCATCACCCACATCAGCCGCCGGCTGATGGAGGCCACGGTGGCGCTGATCCAGGAGGACATTCCGCTCGCCGCCGTGCTGGACGTCAGCCGCAAGGCGCAGGAGTACGCGGACGCGATGGCGGAGGTCTTCGTCGGCCTGATCCGCGATCAGCTGCTCGGCGCGCTCACCGGGGACGAGCCGCTACCCCCGGGCGAGGCGGCGCACCTCACGGAGCAGCTGCTGCGGGTCCGGCCGCTGGCGCGCACCGTCGCCGATGCGCAGTTCGGGCTGGCGATGGACCGCCGGGTGCACGCGGAGTACGACGAGGTCCTGCGGCGGCGTCAGGGCTGACCGGCGGTTGCGTCGAGGTTCCACTGCCGGGCCGCCGCCCAGTTCTCGAAGGTGTGCCAGTCGATCTGCGGGTAGTCATGGTGCAGCGCGGGGATGTCCACCGTCAGACCGACCTCCTGGAAGTAGCGGAACATCGCCGCCAGGTCGGGCGAGTAGCCTTCGGCCACGGCCAACGGCACCTCGCGGGCGGTGATCTCGCGCCCGCTGGCCGCGGAGATGGCGGCGGCGATCTGGGCGGGGGTGCGCCACTGCGAGGCCAGGTCGATCCGCCGGCCGGCGAACCGCTCCGGATCGGTCAGCGCGAGGGCGGCCATGGCGCCGATGTCGGCCGCCGCGACCACCGGAAGCGGCCGGTCGACGGGCATCGGGATCGAGAAGTAGCCCTCACGCAGCGACTGGAGGGTCCAGCCGTTGGCGTAGTTCTCCATGAAGGCGCCGGGGCCGAGCACCGTCCAGGGCAGGCCGAGGCTGACGAGGTGCCGCTCGATCCGCCACTTGCTGTCGAAGTGGGGGATGCCGGTGCCGAGGTCGGCATTGGTGGCCGAGGTGAAGACGACGTGCGCGACGGTGCCCGCGGCCCGGGCCGCGTCCAGCAGGGCGATGCCCTGGCGGACCTCCGTCTCCAGGTCGGTACGGAACGGAGTGGACATCGCGAACAGCGCGCCGGCACCGCGCAGTGCGTCGAGCAGCGACTCGGGTTCGTCGAAGTCGGCCCGCACGACGTCCACACCGAGCTCGCGCAGCGCGGCGGCGGCCGGGGAGGTGACGTCCCGGGTGAGCGCCCGGACGGTGCGCCCGGCGCACAGCAGGGCGTGAACGGCGGCACCGCCCTGGGTACCGGTGGCCCCGGTCACGGCGACGGGAAGTGACTGGGCGTAGAATTCCTGTGTCATGCAGATAACGTAGCGTCGATCATCTGCGCGACGCAACTAATTAATCGCACGCCCCATCGCACTCCGGAGGCCACCCATGACCCGTGAAGCCCTGCTGGACGAGTTGCGCGCCGAATCCCGCCGCTACGTCGCCTCCTACGTGCTGTTCAACCAGGCCGTCGCCGACCACTTCGGGCTGCATCCGACCGACGTCCAGTGCCTCAACCTGCTCTCCCTGGAGGACGGCCCGGTCACCACCGGCCGCATCGCCGAGCTGACCGGCCTGACCAGCGGCTCGGCCACCAGGCTGGTGGACCGGCTGACCAAGGCCGGCTACGTGGTCCGGGAGCGCGACCCGCAGGACCGGCGCCGCGTCCTGGTCCAGCCGGTCCCGGAGGCGATGGTCCGGTTCGGGGCGCTCTGGCGCGAGTTGGCCGTCGACTGGGACGCCCTCTTCGACCAGGACAACGAGGCCGAGTTGGAGCTGCTGATCCGCCACATGCGCCGGACCACGGAGCTGGGACGACGTCAGGTGGCCCGGCTCACGGCGCGCGGCACCGCGGAGTAGCGCACGGTCACGGCGCGCGGCACCGCCGACCAGCGCACGGTCACCGCTTCCGCACCGGTGGCCGCCGCAGGTCGCGGCCGGGCGGCCGTGGGAGAGTGGTACCGAGCGAAGGGAGCGTAGGCGCGTGCTCATGGAGAAGGTGGCGGAGATCCTCACCGAGGCATCCGCCGAGGCCGTCGAGCCGCGGTTCCGCGCCCTGGCGGCCGGCGAGGTGATGGAGAAGGCCCCGGGCGACGTGGTGACCGTCGCCGACCGCGAGGCCGAGCTGATCATCGCGCGCCGACTGCGCGAGCTGCTGCCGGTGCCGGTGGTCGGCGAGGAGGCGGTGGCCGCCGACCCCGCGCTGGCCCGGGCCCTGCACAACGAACCCGCCTGCTGGCTGGTCGACCCGGTCGACGGCACCGCCAACTTCGTCGCCGGCCGCCCCGACTTCGCCGTGATGGCCTCGCTGATCCGGGACGGCGAGGCGGTGGCCGCCTGGATCTGGCAGCCGATGACCCGCACCAGCTATGTCGCCGAGCTGGGCGCCGGGGCCTGGCGGGACGGGCGCCGGCTGACCCGCCCGCCCGCCGCCGACGATCCGGCGAAGTGGCGCGGCTCGGTCAAGCACTATCTGCGCCGCCCGGGCCTCTTTCCCGGCCTCGACACCCGAATACCGGCCTTCGGGCAGCTCACCACCGGCCGCCGCTCGGCCGGGATGGAGTACCCGCTGGTCGCCGACGGCGAGTTGGAGTTCCTGCTCTACTGGCACACCCTCCCCTGGGACCACGCGCCCGGTTCCCTGCTGATCCGGGAGACCGGTGGCGTCTCGGCCCGCCTGGACGGCTCGCCGTACCGCGCCGACCCGCCCGGCGGCGTCGACGGGCTCCTGGTGGCCTGCGACCCGCACACCTGGGAGCGCACCCGGGCGATCCTGCTGGGGTTGAGCAACTGACGGATCCGGCTGGTCAGTCCAACTCCCGTGCGGTACGCAGTACTTCGATGAGCAGCTGGTCCAACTGGGCTTGCGTGGCGTGCGGATTGAGCAAGGTCAGCTTCAACCAGACCGCCGGGGCCGCCGACTCCGCGCCCGGGACCGGCAGTTCGGCCCGGCCCAGCACCGCCCGGCCGGTTTCCAGCAGCCGGCGCCGCAACTCGGCATTGCCCCAGTCCTGTTCCCAGCCGCGAACCCGGCCCTGGTCCTGGCTCCCGCTCCTGCGCCGGCCCACGTCCCGCACCCGGAAGACCACCGTGGTCAGGGTCGGCTCCCCGTGGAGCTCGAACTCGGCGGTGGCCCTGATCCGTTCGGCGGCATAGCGGGCCAGCCGGTGGCAGCGGTCCACCAGGCGGCCGAGGCCGGCCCGGCCCAGGGTGCGCAGGGTGACCGCGATCTTGAACGCGTCGGCCCGCCGGGTGGTGCGCAGCGAACGCCCGAGCAGGCTCGGGTAGCCGGCCGCCTCGTCGTCCGCCGGATTGAGGTAGGCGGCACGGCGGGCCAGCGAGGCGTAGCTCTCGGCGCGGCGAGCCAGGAAGACCCCGGCGGCGACCGGCTGCCAGCCGAGCTTGTGCCAGTCCAGTGAGACCGAGTCGGCCCGGTCGATGCCGGCCAGCAGCGGCGCCAGCCGATCGGAGAGCAGGGCGCCACCGCCGTAGGCCGCGTCCACGTGCAGCCAGGCGCCGTACTCGGCGGCCAGCTCCGCACAGGCGGGCAGCGGGTCGATCGCGCCGGTGTCGGTGGTGCCGGCCGTGGCGACCACGGCCACCGGGGTCTCACCTGCCCGCACACTCGCGGCGAGCGCCTCGGCCAGCGCCCGCGGGTCGAGCCGCTGCGCATGGTCGACCGGCACGCCGACCACCGCGCGCTCCCCCAGGCCCAGCACGGCGGCGGCGCGCTGCACCGAGAAGTGCGCCGCCTGCGAGGCGAACAGCCGGGGCCGCCGGGCCGGATCGATGCCGTCCAGCTCCGGCCGGGAGCCGGCGGCGCCCAGCACGGTGTCCCGGGCCAGCATCAGCGCCATGAGCGTGGACTCGGTGCCGCCCGAGGTGAGCACCCCGGCCGCCTGCTGCGGCTGATAGCCGACCAACTCGGCCAGCTCGGCCAGCAGTTCGGTCTCCAGCACGGTGGCGGCCGGCGCCTGGTCCCAGGAGTCCAACGACGGATTGAGCGCACTGACCGCCAGGTCGGCGGCCACCGCCACCGCCAGGGGAGGGCAATGCAGATGGGCGGCGCAGGCCGGGTCGGCGGGATCGGCCGCGCCGTGGACGAGCAGGCGGGTGAGGTCGGCCAGCGCATCGGCTGACGGCGCGTCGGGCCTGAGCGCTGCACTCACCCGCTGCGCCAACTCCCCCGGCAGCCCGGCCGGCAGCGGCCCGCCGCGCTCGATGGCACCGGCGGCGAGCGCGGTCAGCACGGTGTCCAGCAACGGGCGCAGCGCAGCCGGGCCGGCCACACCGCCGGCCAGGGCGGCCGGGTCCAACGGGCCGGCCACACCACCAGCCAGCGCGGCCGGGCCCGACAAGCCACCCACACCGCCAGCGTCCGACGGGCCGTCAGCAGGCGGTCTGGGGGCTGCCGTCCGAGCGCCGCCCGTCATCGGGGGGCCGCCGCGGCGATCGCGTCGGACAGCCGGTCGAGCACGGCGTGGGCCTGTTCGTCGGTGATGGTCAGCGGTGGCAGCAGTCGCAGCACGGCGTCGTGCCGGCCGCCGAGCTCCACGATCAGGCCGCGGGCCAGGCAGGCCTCGCGCACCCGCCGGGCGAGCGCCGGGTCGGCCGGGTACGCCCCGCAGACATCCGGTTCCGCGCTCGGGTCGACCAGTTCGACGCCGATCATCAGACCGCGCCCCCGGACGTCGCCGATGACCGGCAGCTGCCGTTGCAAGGCGGTCAGTTCGGTCATCAGGTACCGGCCGACCGCCGCCGCCCGCGAGGCCAGCCCGTTGGCCGTGACATGGCGCAGCGTCGCCGCGCCGGCGGCCATGGCCAGCGTGTTGCCCCGGAAGGTGCCGGTGTGCGCGCCGGGCTGCCAGCCGTCGTACTCCTCGCGGTAGACCACCACCGCGAGCGGCAGGCTGCCGCCGATCGCCTTGGAGAGCACCATCGCGTCCGGTGTGATCCCGCTGTGCTCGACCGCCCACATCGCGCCGGTGCGGCCGACCCCGGTCTGCACCTCGTCCACGATCAGCGGGATGCCGCGCTCGGCGGTGATCCGCCGCATCTCGCGCAGCCAGTCGTCCGGCGCCGGCACCGCGCCGCCCTCGCCCTGCACCACCTCGACGATCATCGCGGCGGGTCGGACCACGCCACCTGACGGATCGTCAAGCAGCCGTTCGACGTACCGCACGGACACCCGCTCCCCCGCCTCGCCGCCCAGCCCGAACGGGCAGCGGTAGCGGAACGGGAACGGGAGCCGGGTGACCTCGCCGCCGCTCGGCAGCGGCTCCTTGACGGCCACGTTGCCGCTGACCGCGAGCGCACCGGCGGTCATGCCGTGGTAGCCGCCGGTGAAGGCCAGGGTGCCGCGCCGCCCGGTGACGGTCTGCATCAGCTTGAGCGCCGCCTCCACGGCGTCGGTGCCGGCCGGACCGCAGAAGTGCACCCGGGCTCCGCCCGCGAACTCCGCGGGCAGGCTCTCCAGCAGCGCGGTGGTGAAGTCGTCCTTCTCGGCCGTGGCCAGGTCGAGGAGGTGCAGTGGGGCGCCGCTGTCCAGGGTGCGACGGATCGCGGCCAGCACCACGGGGTGGTTGTGGCCGAGGGCCAGGGTTCCGGCGCCGGCCAGGCAGTCCAGGTACCGCCGGCCGTCGGCGCCCTCCACCGTCATCCCGTGGGCCCGCACCGGGACGATCGGGAACGAGCGGGCGTAGGTACGGGCGGCCGACTCGCGAACCCGCTGGCGCCGCAGGATCGCCTCCGCGGGCGGGGCGGGCTCGGCTGTTGGCGCTGCTGTGAGGGGCACGGCACCTCCAAAGTTAGGTAAGCCTAACCTTATCTCATGCCCGGTCGGCCACCGCGCGCCGTCTCGATCAACGAGCGACCAGCCCCCGGGTCACGCCGCACCCCTGACGACCCATGAGGTCGGCGAAGGCGGCGAACCGGGCAGCAGTGGTGGTGGCCGCCAGGACGGGAGTGGGCTCGGCCCGCCTCGCGTGTGCGAAGACACAGGGGACAGGAGGCTTGCATCTGCGGCACTATGATCGGCTTAACGGCCGCACTTGCGAGCATTCAATGCGACAACCGCGCCCCGCCCGGGCCGGCAGGAGGGGAAACTTCTGATGACCACCAACCGGACCCGCACCGCAGCCGCCGCTGTGGCCGCACTCGCCGCGCTCACCCTGGCCGCCTGCTCCAGCAGCACCGGCTCGAGCAGCAGCGCCTCGTCCTCGTCGAGCACCGGTGCCTCGCCCGCCCTCTCCGGCACGGTCACCGTCTTCGCCGCCGCCTCGCTGCAGGGCACGTTCACCGACCTCGGCAAGAAGTTCGAGGCCGCCCACCCCGGCACCAAGGTGACGTTCAACTTCAACGGCAGCTCGACGCTGGCCCAGAACATCGTCCAGGGAGCCCCGGCGGACGTCTTCGCCGCCGCTTCGCCCGCCACCATGAAGACCGTCAGCGACGCCAAGGACACCGCCTCCGACCCCAAGGTGTTCGTCCGCAACACCCTGGAGATCGCCGTCCCCAAGGGCAACCCGAAGCACATCGCCGCGCTCAAGGACCTGGCCGCCCCCGGAGTCAAGGTCGCCCTCTGCGCGCCCCAGGTGCCGTGCGGCGCGGCCGCGCTGACCGCGCTCAAGGCGGGCAACGTCAGCCTGACCCCGGTCACCCAGGAGCAGGACGTCAAGAGCGCGCTGAACAAGGTCGAGCTCGGCGAGGTGGACGCGTCGGTCGTCTACCACACGGACGTGCAGGCCGACGCGGGCAAGGTCGCCGGTGTGGACTTCCCCGAGGCGGCCAAGGCCGTGAACGACTACCCGATCGCCGACCTGGCCAAGGCGCCCAACCCGGCCGCGGCCAAGGCGTTCGTGGCCTTCGTGGAGTCGGCCGAGGGGCAGCAGGTGCTGACCGCCGCCGGATTCCAGTCGCCGACCGCCGGCGGTTCCGCCGCCCCGTCGAGCGCCGCCTCGGGTAGTGCGTCCGCGAGCGGTGCCTCGGGTAGCGCGTCCGCCGCCCCGTCGACCGGCGCCACTGCTTCGTGAGCCGGCGCGCCTCCCGGAGCCGGGTCCCGGTCGCGCTGCTGCTGCCGGCGCTGCTCGGGCTGGTCTTCCTGGTGCTGCCGCTGGCCGGGTTGCTGATCCGCGCACCCTGGCGGGCGCTGCCCCGGCAGCTCACCAGTGCCGACGTCTGGGAGGCGCTCAAGCTCTCACTGATCTGCGCCACCAGCGCCACCATCGTCTGCCTGCTGCTCGGGGTGCCGCTGGCCTGGCTGCTGGCCCGCACGGAGTTTCCGGGCCGGCGGCTGGTGCGGGCGCTGGTGACCGTGCCGCTGGTGCTGCCGCCCGTGGTCGGCGGTGTCGCGCTGCTGCTGGTGCTGGGGCGCAACGGGATCGTCGGACGCTGGCTGGACTCCGCCTTCGGGTTCACCCTGCCGTTCACCACCCCGGGCGTGGTGGTGGCGGAGGCCTTCGTGGCGATGCCGTTCCTGGTGATCAGCGTGGAGGGGGCGCTGCGGGCCGCCGACCCCCGCTACGAGGAGGCCGCCGCGACGCTGGGCGCCTCCCGGCTGACGGCGTTCCGCCGGGTGACCCTGCCGCTGATCGCCCCCGGGGTGGCCGCCGGGGCGGTACTGGCCTGGGCGCGCGCCCTCGGCGAGTTCGGTGCGACCATCACCTTCGCCGGCAACTTCCCCGGCCGCACCCAGACCATGCCCCTGGCGGTCTACCTGGCGATGGAGAACGACCCGGAGGCGGCGATCGCCCTGAGCCTCGTGCTGCTGGCCGTCTCGGTCGCGGTGCTGGCCGGACTGCGCGGCCGCTGGATGAGCGCGGGAGGGCAGGCATGACCGGGCCGATCGCCCTGGACGCCCGGCTGCGCGTCGAACGGCCCGGCTTCACGCTGGACTTGACGCTGCAAGCGGCGCCCGGTGAGGTCGTCGCCCTGCTCGGACCGAACGGCGCCGGCAAGTCGACCGCGTTGCGTGCCCTGGCCGGTCTGCTCCCCCTCGACGGCGGCCGACTGGCCCTGGACGGCGTGGTGCTGGCCGATCCGGCCGCCAAGCTCCAGGTGCCCGCCGAGCGGCGGCCGGTGGGCGTGGTCTTCCAGGACTACCTGCTCTTTCCGCACCTCAGCGCCCTGGACAACGTCGCCTTCGGGCTGCGCTGCCAGGGCCGATCGAAGGCCGCCGCCCGGGCCGAGGCCGCCGAGTGGCTGGCGCGGCTCGGACTCGCGGACCATGCCGATGCCAAGCCCCGGCGCCTCTCCGGCGGCCAGGCGCAGCGGGTGGCGCTCGGCCGGGCGCTGGCGGTGCGGCCCCGGCTGCTGCTGCTCGACGAGCCGCTGGCCGCGCTGGACGCACGGACCCGGCTGGAGGTGCGGTCGCAACTGCGGCGCCACCTGGCCGCGTTCGAGGCGGTGGCGGTCCTGGTGACGCACGACCCGCTGGACGCCATGGTGTTGGCGGACCGGCTGGTGGTGATCGAGGACGGGCGCGAGGTGCAGTCCGGCACCCCGGAGCAGGTGGCCCGCCATCCGCGCACCGACTACATCGCGCGGCTGGTGGGGCTGAACCTCTACCAGGGCGTGGCCGCCGGACACCGGCTGACGCTGCCCGGCGGCGTGGCGCTGACCACGGCCGACGAGCTGTCCGGCCCCGCGTTCGCGGCCTTCCCGCCCGCCGCCGTGACCCTGCACCGCGAGCGCCCGGACAGCAGCGCCCGCAACTGCTGGGAGCTGACCGTGCAGGGGCTGAATCTGCACGGCGACCAGGTGCGGGTCGAGTTGGCCGGTCCGCTGGAGTTGGCCGCCGACCTCACGCCCGGTGCCGTGCACGAACTCGACCTGGCCCCGGGCAGCACGGTCTGGGCCACCGTCAAGGCAGCCCAGACCCGCGCCTACCCGGCCTAGTCGTCCAGGGCGTTCAAGCCCAGAACCCGCGCAGCCCGTCGGCGAGTTCCCGGCCCTGGGCCCGGCCCGCGTCGGCGGCGGGGGCGCGGGTGGCGGCAGCGAGCGGGTCGGCGCCGAAGGCGGCGAGGGCGGCCTCGCTGGGCGTGACCACCTCGACGCGGGCTCCGGCCTCGGTCAGCCCGGCGACCTCCTGCTCGAGGAACGCGTCGGGCATCGGCGCGAGCACCAGCACCCGGTCGGACCCGGCGGCCAGGCGGGTGTTGCTGATCGACGGCACACCGCCGTCCAGGTACGGCACGCCGTCGATCTCCACCGTCGGCCAGATCCCCGGGATCGCGCAGCTCGCGGCGACCGCCGTCACCAGCGGCACCCCGCTGGTCCGGTCGAAGAGCCGGTAGTCGCCGGTCACCGCGTCCACCGCCACCACGGTGAACGGGTGCTGCGGCCAGTCGTGCACGGGCAGCCGGCTCTCGATCACCGCCAGCCGCTCGGCCGGTGCGACCGTCTCGGCGGTGCGGGCCAACTCGCCGGCCCGGCGGCGGATTTCCGCCGGATCGGACACCTCGGCCAGGAGCGCCTCCCAGAACGCGAACAGCTCGGCGGTGGTCATGCCGACCGGGGCGAGCTCCTGGCTCTGCAACTCCGGCCTGACCTGACGGTCGAACAGGTCCTGGTACGGGAGCCCGCTCAGCAGCTGCGCCCCGACTGCCGAACCAGCCGAGGTGCCGATCACCTGGTCGACCTCCCGAACGTCCAGCCCCTGGTCGGCCAAACCTGCGACGACCCCGTTCAGCCAGGCGATACCGGCGACCCCGCCACCACCCAGCACCAGCGCCCTCGTCGACAAAACGACCCACTCCCCTCGCCCGCGGCCACTCTGGTCACCTTGATCAACCCCGCCTTCCGGTGATCGATTCCCGCCGGGCGCGGATCACTTCGTGTCCGCTCAACTCGCCGAGACTGTTGGCGGGTTGTGACAACACTGGCCTGGTCCCGGTCTCCTGGAGCGGCCGATAATCAGACCCCGGGTGCCTGACGGTCGTTCGGACCGGGCAACGCGGCCCGCGCGCAGGCGCGGGGAACGGGGAAACGGGGGAACGGGAACGATGAATGACATCAACATCCATCCGGACAACGTGCGCGCCTCGGCCGGCGCGATCCAAGACGCCGCCGGCCAGACCGGGATTCACCACTTGGACGACAGCTTCACGGTGGCGGCGGCCGACAGCAGCTGGCAGACGGCGGGGGCGGTGACCCGCTGCGCCACCGCCTGGCAGGGCCGCCTGACCACCGTGACCACCCAGCTGCAGCAGTACGCCGACCAGCTCAAGCAGTCCGCCGACTCGTACGACGCGGCCAACACCGAAGCCGTGCAACGCCTCCAGCAGGCGTTCGCCCAGCTGAACGGGGGCTGACGATGCGTTACCTCAGTGATCTGCAGCAAGCCGACCCGGCAGCCTGGAAGCGCGTCGCGGACGGCTGGCTGGCCGCCGTCAACATGACCACCACCGCGGTCGACGACCTGCACGCCCAGGGCGTCGGACCGCTCAGCAGCTTCTGGATCGACCCGGTCGGCCAGGCCGCCACGCAGAAGGTCAAGGACCAGGCCAACGCCCTGGACGCGGCCGCCGACATCATGCGCAGTGTGGTGATGGTGCTCGACGGCTTCGCGCACAGCCTGGAGTACGCGCAGGCCACCCTGAACCAGGCCCTCAGCATGGCGGCCGAGTACCAGCTCCAGGTCGACCTGGTGCAGGGCTGCGTCCAAGTGTCCGACGTCTCCCCCACGGTGGGTAATCCGCCGCAGGTCAACCAGATCAACGAGCTGCTCCGCGAGGCCTTCCGGGAGGCCGACCAGGCCGACCGCCAGGTGGCCGCCGAGCTGGACAAGCTGACCTGCGACACCGGTGTGGTGGACCCGGGCCAGGCACTGGACTCGATCCAGGGGACGCCTCGCAGGTGGAGCTCTCCGCCTACGCGGGCGACATCCCCGACGGCTCGGACCCCAACCTGGTGGCCGAATGGTGGGCGGGCCTGAACCCGCAGCAGCAACAGCAGTTCATGAACGCTGACCCCGTCAAGATCGCCGGGCTGCCCGGCATCCCCGACACCGTCAAGGGCGAACTGCAGGGCACCGACGGCAAGTACGACCGGGTGGCGTTCATCCAGTACGCGACGGACCACTGGAACGACGACCACGGCAACGTCAGCGGCGAGGACAACTGCACCAACTTCACCTCCAACGCGCTGCACGAGGCCGGCATGCACTACAAGGGCTCGACCACCTACGACAGCGACGGCTGGGGCCAGAGCGTGGCCGGCCAGGGCGGCTGGGACCTCGGCCTCGGGTTCATCGCCGGTCAGGAACACACCAACAGCTGGAGCGCCGCCCAGAACCTGCACGACTTCCTGCTGAACAACGGCGGCGTGCAGGTGCCGCGCGACCAGGTCAAACCCGGCGACATCATGTTCCTGCAGCAGGACAACAACAAGGACACCGACCTCTTCGGCGACGGCCTGCAGCAGGGCAGCGTGCACCACACCGCCATCGTCACGGCGGTGACCCCCGACGGCGACATCCGCTACACCCAGCACAGCGACCCGCGTCTCAACGTCAGCCTGGACGGGCGCTCGCAGCACGAGCTGGAGTCGGAGGGGCAGCAGAACTACCAGTTCGTCCGCCCCCAACCGAACTGGTACTGACCGGGTCCGCATGCCCGCCGCCGCTCGGGTGCCCGGGCGGCGGCGGGACTCGCGGTCCCGAAGAGCGGCGGACGGTCAGGACTTCAGCAGCGCGGCGGCCCGGCCGAGGAACTCCTCGTAGACGGCGGGGTCGTCCTTGTCGATCACCGGGGCGCCGGTGCCGAACCCGCCGTTCACCCAGTGCAGGGCCATGCCCGGGTTGGCCAGGTTGCTGCCGTCGGCGAGGAAGAGGTGCGGGCTGCAGGTGACCCGGCCGTTCTCGGCGCTGTGGAACTGCTCCATCACCATGGACCGCGCGAAACCGGTGTCCAGGGCGGCCGCCAGCCGGTCCACGTCCACCGCGCCGGTCTCCTCCGCGACCTCCAGGATCACGTGGCGCAGCGATATGCACCGCCCCTGTGCCCAGAAGGCCAGCCGCAGCGCCCGGTCCAGCTGCTCACTGGCGTGCCAGCTCTGCGACTTGGCCGCCTGCACCGCCTCCAGGGCGGGCAGCGTGGTGACCGGGTAGGTCCAGTCCGGCCCCTGCCAGAGCCGCCAGCCGGCGTCCGGCTCCACCGCGCTGAGCACCGCGTTCTCCGAGTCCACCCCGGGGCGGTAGTTGACCCGCTTGTTGAACAACTCCAGTGGGAAGCACCGGAGATCGAACCAGATCTTCCCCTCCAGTCCGAGCCGCCGCCGGGTCTGGTGCAGCCGGTACACCCCCACGTGGGCGAACGCGCAGTTGAGGTCGGCGTAGACGGCGATGGTGTCGGGCGTGGCGGGCAACCGCGGGTCCGTCATGGATCCTCCGGGAGTCGGGGTGGCGGGACCGCTGGAGAGACAGCGGACTGACCTCTCGATTCTGGAGAAACCCGGACGGCCGGTGCCAGTGAACAACCGGGTTGGCGTGCTGATCAGTTGTTCTACGTCGCGTCGTCCCGGTTGTTCCCGCTGGTCGAGGAGGGCGGCCGGGTGGTCAGCGCAGCACCGCCTCGACCAGGTCCGCGCCGAGCCGGGCGCTGCTGGCGAGGTCGAGCGAGTAGAGCACGTAGCGGCCGCGCCGGCGGACGGTCAGCAGGCCCGCCTTGCGCAGCACCGCCAGGTGCCGGGAGACCTCGGGCGCGGTGAGGTTCCAGGCCGCCGCCAACTCCCCGGTGGTCTGCGGGCCGCGCGCGATGGTCCGGGCCAGCCGCAGCCGCACCGGATGCGCCAGCGCCTCCAGCCGCTGCTGGACCAGCGCCAGCGAGACCGGCTCGGCGAGCCCCGCCTCCGCCACCGGGTACTGCAGCACCGGCTGCCAGCCGCGGCTGTGCACCACCACCAGGTGGGGCCGGCCGAACACGGTCGGGATGAAGGTCACCCCGCCCGCCTCGGTGGCGCTCACCGTGTTGTCCTGGAGCTTGTCCACCACGATCCGCCGCCGGCCCGACCCGTCCTCGTCCAGGGTGACCGCCGAGGAGACCGCCGCCAGCGCCTCGGCCAGTCCGCGCCGGGCCAGCAGGTCGGCCTTGTGCCGGGCGTCGGCGGCCAGCCCGGGCACCAACTGCCGCCAGGCCTCGGCGAAGAAGGCCTGGTCGCAGTCCTCGAGGAGCCGCCGGACCAGCGCCCGCACGGCCGCCGGGTCGGCGAGCAGCCGCTCGGTGAACGCCGCCTGCCGCGGTCCGCGCGCCGCCGCCAGCTCCCTGGCCCGGTCCCGGGCACCCTGGTCGGTCAGCGGCGAGGCCGCCGGGCGGTAGCTCAGCCGCGCCGAGCCGCAGCTGGTCAGCAGGGCCGCGGCCACATAGCGCTCGTCGTCCAGTCGGTCGACGGCGTCCAGTTCCTCCGCGAGCGTCGCGGCCGGGCTGGCCGGAAGCAGGAAGTCGGCGCGCGAGTACCGCCAGAGGAAGTCCGCCTCGATCAGCCGGTCGGCCAGTTCCGGCTTGAGCATGCCCGCCGTCGCCGTCGCCCAGCCGTGCAGGGTCGGATGGTGCCCCGGCTCCGCCAGCAGATGCAGCATCGCCACCAGCTCCCCCAGCGGCGACGGGGTGAAGCGCAGGCGGTCCTCGGGCAGCGCGGTGATGTCGATGGTCATGCTCACGGGCCAGGATCCTGCCAGGTCAGCGCCCGCGCCCGGCGCGGATTGACGGGACTCGTCAATCCGCGTGCCTGCGGGGCACGGTGGGGCGCAGCGTCGGGGCATGACACTGACGCAACCGAAGACGCGGCCTGACGAGAGCCTCGGCCGGCCTGAACGGCCGCACAGCACCGTCCAGTTGCTCCGGGCCGCGGGCGGCACCCGGTATGCGGCCGCCCTGGTGGTGGACGCCCTCGGCGCCGGGCTGCTCCGCCCGTTCCTGCTGCTCTACGGGGTGAGCGTGCTGGGCCTGAGCGCCGGCCGGGCCGGGTTGGCGCTCTCGCTCGGCCTGCTGGCCGGCCTGGCGGCGCTGCCGCTGGTCGGGCGGTGGATCGACCGCGGTGCGCGCAGCCTGCCGGTGGCGGTCACCCTGCTGGTGCGCGCGGTCGGTGTGCTGGTGCTGCTGCTGACGCGAGGCCCGGTCGGGTTCACGCTCGCCGCGGTGCTGCTCGGGGTGGGCAGCCAGTGCTGGCCGACCGCGCACGCGGCCACCGTCGCCACCCTGGTCGAGGGCCGGGTGCGGGACGCGGCGCTGGCCGCCGGGAGGTCGCTGCGCAATGCGGGGCTGGGCGCCGGGGCGCTGATCGCCACGGTGGCGATCAGCGCCGGCACGGGCGCCCTGCGCGGGCTGGCGGTCGTGACGGCGGCGGCGTGCGTGGTGGCCGCGGCGCTGGTCTGGTCGCTGCGGGTGGCGGCGCCGGCGGCGGCCCGTGCACAGCGGAAGCAGCGGGAGCGGGGCCCGGCCGGTGGCTTGAGCACCGTGCTGAGCCTGGCCAACCTGCCGTTCGCGTTCTGCTTCGACGTGCTGGAGGTGGCGCTGCCCGCCCTGCTGGTGACCCGGCTGCGGGTCTCGCCGGCCTGGTCGTCCGGCATCTTCGTGGGCAACACGGTGCTGGTGATCACCACCCAGCTGGCGGTGGTGCTCTGGCTGGCCAAGCGCTCGCGCCGCTCGGCGCTGACCCTGGGCGGGGCCTACTGGCCGTGTCCTACCTGGGTTTCTGGCTGGCCGGCGGGCTCGGCGGGGCGACCGGTGAGGGGGCGATCTGCCTGGTCTCGGTGGTCTACACGTTCGGCGAGATCGTCTACTCCGGTGCCGGTACCGCCCTGGTGGTGGCCGCCGCGCCGCCGGAGCAGCTGGGGCGGGCGCTGGCCCGCTGGGAGCTCTCCAACGGCCTGGGCCGGGCGGCCGCGCCCGCCTCGCTCACCGCGCTGCTCGCCATCGGGCCCGGCGCGCTCTGGGGGTGCTGGCGGCGGCCACCGCGGTCGGCGCGGCCACGGTGCGCCGGGTCGCGCCGGACGCCTGACGCTTTGTCGACTTATGGCTGGCTGAACGGACGGTCAGCGCAGCGCCGGATGGTCCGCCACCACCGTGCACGAGCCGGGAGCGATCTCCGTGAAGCCCGCGTCCCGGACCACCGGAAGGCCACTGACCGTCAGCTCGGCCCAGCGGTCCGGGGCGGCGGTGCGGACCGCCAGCGCGAAGCCGGCCTCCTGCCACTCCTTGCGCTGCCCGTAGTCCAGCCGCCACCACGCGAGTTGGGCGGCGTGGCCGGTCTGCGCCATGGTCTTGCCCGCGCTCATCTCCAGCTCCGGGTTGAGCCAGAGCACCGGCAGCTCCGGCGCCGGGGGCGCGGGGACGAAGGACTCCGGATCGCTCAGCTCGGTGCCCGACACCTGGAGCTTGGCCAGCTCCTTGGGCCAGCCGTCCAGCGGGACCGGCGGGAAGACCCGCACCTCGGCCGCCTCACCCGTGACCGTGATGCCCGGCAGCTCGGCGGTCTTGCGCCACTCGCCGCCACGGGCCCGCCGGACCACCTTGCGGATCCGGGCGTCCTCCCAGGCGTACACCGCCTCGGCCCACTCGCCGTCGCCGCTGGACCGCGGGTCGGCGAGCAGGGTGAGCACGGCACGGGCCGAGGTCTGCAGCGCGTCGGTGCGGTCCGGCGGGGCGGCCTTCTCCAGGTGGACCACCAGCGGCAGCACGAACTGCTGCTTGGCGTCGCGGTCGGTCGGGTCGGAGGTGAAGGGGGAGGTCACCCGGACAGACTACCGTCGGCCACCTGCGGCCGGCCGGTCGCCGGTTCACCGTCGACCACCAAGGCTCACCGTCGATAGCCTCGGCCCGGCTCGCGGTCCTCGGCCTCGTCATAGGTGAGGAACCAGCCCTCGGGGTGGGTCACGTCCAGCAGGTGTTCCAGGCGGGCGGAGCTGTCCTCGTCCTGCTCCTGGTCCTGGCCGGCCATGTCGTAGACCCCGAGCAGCTCGTCGATGCACCCCTCCCAGTCGTAGTCGTAGAGGTCGGCGGGCAGCACGCCCATCAGGTCGGCCACCGCCTGCGGCTGGGAGGAGAGCAGTCCCCGGGCGTCGGCCAGGGCCAGCCGCAGCGCCAACTCCTCCCCGGGGCAGCGGGGCAGCGGCCACTCGCCGAGCCCGAGGTCCTCGGCCAGGTCGTCGAAGGCCCGGGCCATCGCCCGCCGCCAGGACCGGTGCATCCGCCAACTCACCTGCGGCAGCCGGGCGAACACCGCCCAGTCCTGCTCCTCGCCGTCGAGCACCGGCTCGTCGCCGTGCTCGTCGAGGTCGTCGTAGGCGGCATCGCCCAGCGCCAGCAGCTGGGTGTGCAGCAGGCAGGCGGTGCGCGGGGTGAGGGTCCAGTCGCCGGACCCGTCGTCCTCGCCGTCCAGCGGGAAGAGCTCGGCGAAGTCGGGCGCGAAGTCCTCGGTGGCGCTCAGCTCCAGGGTGCCGCCGAGCGCCTCGATGCCGGGCACCGCACCGATCAGCCGGTCCGGGTGCAGCAGTGCGCCCAGCGCGGCGTGCGGATCCTCCTGCACCTCGCGCAGCAGCTCCATGCGCTGGGTCGCGGCGTCGATCCCGGTGAACTCCAGCTCCTCCACCGCCGCCATCGCCGCAGCCCGCAGCGCCGGCCAGTCGGTCACCCGGATCCCGAGCACCACGGTCGCCTCGACCTCCAACGCACCCGGATTGTCCGTTGCGCCCGACCCCTGCGGATGATCACTACGCTCGCCCATGCGACAAGGTTGACAAGAAGTGGCAGCCGTGTCCATCGGCTAAGCCGAACCCGGCCCCTTGGATCCGGATGTGTCCGGGATCAAGGGCCTTACCTGGGCATTTGCGTGCCCGCTCAAGTGCGGCCGGCCCCGGGCCGCCGGGTGCCGCCGGGTGCCGCCGGGTGCCGCCGGAGCTTTCCGGCGCGTTTGCCTGTGTTCGGGCGGATCCCGGCGCAGGATGACGGGATGACGAATCTCGAAGACTACGGCGGCGGCGCTCCGGCCGACTCGGATGTGCTCGTGGTGACCACGAATGACGTGCCGGGGTTCCGGGTGGACCGGGTGATCGGGGAGGTGTTCGGGCTCACCGTGCGCAGTCGGCATCTGGGAACCCAGATCGGTGCCTCGTTCAAGTCGATGCTGGGCGGGGAGCTGAAGGGCCTGACCAAAACGCTCGTGGAGAGTCGCAACCAGGCCATGGAGCGCCTGGTGGAACAGGTGCGGGCGCGCGGCGGGAACGCCGTGCTGGCGATGCGTTTCGATGTCACCGAGGCCGCCGACCTGGGGACCGAGATCTGCGCCTACGGCACGGCGGTGGTGATCAGCCCGGTGTCCTGAACCGGCGGCGCGGAACAAGCGGTCGCACCCGTGATGTCTCAACGGCGTGACTGTTGATCCTGCAACCAATGTCGACGTGGTCGTGATCGGCGCGGGACAGGCCGGGCTGTCGGCCGCCTACCGGTGGACGCGATCATCTGGGCCACCGGGTTCCGCCCCGAGGTCGGCCACCTGGCGCCGCCGGGCCTGCGCGAGCCGGGCGGTGGGATCCGGATGAGCGGGACGCAGGCGGCCGCCGATCCCCGGGTTCACCTGGTGGGCTACGGCCCGTCGGCGAGCACCATCGGCGCCAACCGGGCGGGGCGGGCAGCGGTCAACGGGATCGTCCGGCTGCTGGGGGCGCCCGAGCCGGCGCTGCTGCCCTGAGCGTACGGGAACGACGGAAACGTGCGGGAACTTTGCCCTCGCGTCCAGCCCCTTGAGACCGTCGTCCCGTCCGGCCGTACCGGCGGAACCATCCGCCAACGCCTTTGCCGGGTACCGACATTCGGGAGAGTCTCATGCTGTCTCGCCGTACGTCCCTGCGCACCGCCGTCGCCGTCCTCGGCGCGGGCGCCGCGCTCGCCCTGTCCATGTCCTCGCCGGCCTTCGCCGCCAACGAGGGCGACCACTGGCTCAACACCGCGAACTGCACCGCCGACCAGAAGATCGAGCTGCACCTGTACAGCGGCGTGTACCACGACGCCCAGGCCATCGACCCGACCCGCACCAACGGCAACTGCGAGTTCATCCTCTGGGACAACCAGCACGCGGTCTACGACTCCTTCAGCGGTGCGCAGTCCCCGTGGTTCTACGACGGCCCGGGTCACAGCATCCAGGCGTCCGTGATCGACCACAGCTCCGGCCAGACCGCCTGGGGCGTCGTCAACTGATCCCGGGCCGGGTCGGGGAGACGCGCGCAGCCGGCGCACGCCTCCCCGGTCCACCGGCCGCGAGGAGCCCGACTCCCCTGCCGGTCAGGCGTCGTAGTCCACCGTCACCTGGTCCGAGACCGGGCGCGCCTGGCAGGTCAGCACATAACCGGCCGCCAACTCCTTCTCCTCCAGGGCGAAGTTGCGCCGCATCTCCACCTCGCCGTCGGTGACCAGGGCGCGGCAGGTGCCGCAGACCCCGCCCTTGCAGGCGAACGGCAGGTCGGGGCGGGAGTGCTGGGCACCGTCCAGCACCGAGCGGTCGCGCGGCAGCCGCAGCACGCTGCGCCGGCCGTCCAGCACCAGGGTGACCTCGCTGGTCTCGCCCTCCGCCACCGCCTCCTCGACCGGCCGCAGGGCGACCGGCTCGTCCTCGGCGTGGAACAGCTCCTGGTGCACCGCCGTGGCGGGCACGCCCGACTCGGCGAGCAGCGTGCGGACTTCGGCGACCATGCCGAACGGCCCGCAGAGCCACCAGTGGCCGACCGCCTCGACCTCGACCAGTGCGGTGAGCAGCGCCCGCACCCGCTCGGTGTCCAGCCGACCGCTGAGCAGTTCGGCGTCCCGCGCCTCCCGGGAGAGCACGTGGAGCAGCTCGAACCGGTCCAGGTAGCGGTCCTTGAGGTCGGCGAGCTCGTCGGCGAACATCACCGTGTCGCTGCGCCGGTTGCCGTAGAGCAGGGTGACGGTCGACTCGGGGTGGGCGGCCAGCACGGTGGCGGCGATGGAGAGCATCGGGGTGATCCCGGAGCCGGCCGCGATCAGCACATGGTGGGCCGGCGCCGACAGGTCCGCGGTGAACAGCCCACTGGGCGGCAGCACTTCGAGCACGTCGCCGACAACTGCCTTGCGCACCAGCTGCCCGGAGAAGAGCCCGCCCGGCACCTCGCGCACCCCGATCCGCAGCGGCCCGCCGACCGGCGAGCAGATGGAGTACGAGCGCCGTTCGTCCGCCCCGTCGACCAGCTGGCGCAGGGTCAGCGACTGGCCGGCCAGGAACGCGTAGTCCTCGGTCAGCTCCTGGGGCACCTCGAAGGTGACGGCCACCGCGTCGTCGCAGAGGCGCTCCAGGGCGGCGATCCGCAGGGGGTGGAACTGCGCGCGGCGGGTCGCCATCAGATCTCCTTCATACGTTCGAACGGTTCCCGGCAGGCCCGGCAGCGCCAGAGCGCCTTGCAGGCGGTGGAACCGAACCGGGACAGCTCCTCGGTGTCGGACGAGTCGCAGTGCGGGCAGTGCACCAGGCGGCGGGTGGGCCCCAGCTGGAGCAGCCCGCGCGGCCCGGCCGACCCCGTCGCTCCGGGCGGCGCGATCCCGGCCGCAGCCAGCTTGGCCCGACCGGCCTCGGTGATCATGTCGGTGCTCCACGGCGGGTCCAGCCGCAGCCGGACGTCGGCCCCGGTGAACCCGGCGGCGCGCAGCCGGTGCGCCACATCGGCGGCCATCTCGGCGATCGCCGGGCAGCCGGAGTAGGTCGGGGTCAGCCAGACCGTCACGGCGGTGCCCTCCTGCTCGACCCCGGCGAGCACGCCCAGCTCGGCCAGCGTGAGCATCGGCAGCTCGGGGTCGGGCACCGCACCGGCGATCTCGGCGGCGTCCCGGACGGGCAGCGCGGTCACCATGTCGCCCCCGGGTGTTCGCGGGCCACCACCTGCAGCTCGGCCAGCAGCAGGCCCAGTGCCTCGGTGTGCACGCCCTCGCGGCCGGCCCGCCCGCCGACCCGGGCCAGCGGCGGGGCCTGCGGCACGGTCAGGGTGGCCCGCTCGATCAGCGCGGTCAGCTCGGCGAGCACCGGCTCGCGCAGCCGGGCCGGGTCCAGCCCGAGCCGCAGCTCCGCCTCGTGCGCCGTGAACAGCTCGTCGAGCAGCGGCCAGACGGCGTCCAGCCCGGCCTGCATGCGCTGCGCGGAGTACGCGGTGCCGTCGCCGAGCCGCAGCAGCCAGCCGGCGGCGTACTCCTGGTGGTAGGCGAGCTCCTTGGCGCCGCGGGCGGCGACGGCGCGCAGCACCTCGTCGGGGGCCTGCTCGGCGAGCTCGGTGTAGAGGGCCAGCCGGGCGGTGGCGAAGAGCAGCAGGCGGGCGATCGAGTGGGCGAAGTCGCCGTTCTCGACCTCCACCAGGCGGACGTTGCGGAACTCGTGGTCGCCGCGCCAGTAGGCGAAGTCGTCCTCGGTGCGGCCGCTGCCGTCGGCCTGGCCGGCCCGGGTGAGCAGCATCCGGGCCTGGCCGAGCAGGTCGAGGCCGAGGTTGGCCAGGGCCACCTCCTCCTCCAGCTCGGGGGCGTGGGTGCACCACTCGATCAGCCGCTGGGCGAGCACCAGGGCGTCGTCACCGAGCATCAGGCAGTAGCGCGAGAGGTCGGCTCCGTCGACGTCCGGTGCCAGCGAGGTGTCGACGCCGAGCAGCGGATCGGTGAAGCCGGTGCCGTACGCCCAGCGGGCCTCGGCCTCGTGGTCGCCCTGGGCGAGGGTCAGGTAGACGTGATCGTCCGTCATGTCGGTCCCTGTCAGATGTGCGGGACATCCTCGGGGATGTCGTAGAAGGTCGGGTGGCGGTAGACCTTGTCACCGCTGGGCTCGAAGAACGGGTCGCGCTCGTCCGGGGTGGAGGCGGTGATGGCGTTGGAGGGCACCACCCAGAGGCTGACGCCCTCGTTGCGCCGGGTGTAGAGGTCGCGGGCGGCCAGCAGCGCCTTGCGGTCGTCGGGTGCGTGCAGCGAGCCGACGTGCACGTGGTTGAGGCCGCGCCGGGGGCGCACGAACACCTCGTAGAGCGGCCAGGACGTGTCAGACATCGTGCTCCCGTTCCTTCTGCTTGCGCGCGTACTCGGCGGCGGCCTCGCGGACCCAGGCGCCGTTCTCGTGGGCGGCCTTGCGGACCGACACCCGCTGCTCGTTGCAGGGCCCGTTGCCCTTGATCACCTGCTGGAGCTCGGTCCAGTCGGGCTCGCCGAAGTCCCAGCCGCCGCGCTCCTCGTTCCAGCGCAGCTCGGGGTCGGGCAGGGTGACGCCCAGGTGCTCGGCCTGCGGCACGGTCATGTCGACGAACCGCTGGCGCAGCTCGTCGTTGGTGTGCCGCTTGATCCGCCAGGCCATCGACCGGGCGGTGTTGGGCGAGTCGCCGTCGGAGGGGCCGAACATCATCAGCGACGGCCACCACCAGCGGTCCACCGCGTCCTGCACCATCCGGCGCTGGGCCTCGGTGCCGCGCATCAGGGTCATCAGCAGCTCGTAGCCCTGGCGCTGGTGGAAGGACTCCTCCTTGCAGATCCGCACCATGGCCCGCGCGTACGGACCGTAGCTGCAGCGGCAGAGCGGGACCTGGTTGCAGATCGCCGCGCCGTCCACCAGCCAGCCGATCACGCCGACGTCGGCGTAGTTCAGCGTGGGGTAGTTGAAGATCGAGGAGTACTTCTGGCGCCCGCTGATCAAGCGCTCGGTCAGGTCTCCGCGGTCCACGCCCAGCGTCTCGGCGGCGGCGTAGAGGTAGAGCCCGTGACCGGCCTCGTCCTGGGCCTTGGCGAGCAGGATCGCCTTGCGGCGCAGCGAGGGGGCCCGGGTGAGCCAGTTGCCCTCGGGCTGCATGCCGATGATCTCGGAGTGCGCGTGCTGGGCGATCTGCCGGATCAGGGTGGCCCGGTAGGCCTCGGGCATCCAGTCGCGCGGCTCGATCCGCTGCTCAGCGGCGACCACCGCCTCGAAGCGCTCGGCCAGCTCAGGCGCCTCCGCGGGCACTTCTGTCTGCACCGGTACCATCACCACTCCTCCCGACTGACCATTCGGTCGGTTCCATTCTGTAGCGAACCACGTACCGATGACAAGGACAATCGGAGACGAAACGGGGGCGGGCTTGGCGCCCGCCCCCATTCGTTCCTGCTGGTGGCCCGCAGCGGCTATCTCCGCCGGCCCACCAGCCCGGGCAGCGGCGCCGCGAGCAGGCCCGCGAGCAGCGCGAGCCGCGGGGCCAACTGGTCGAGCCTGATCCGCTCGTCCCTGGCGTGCGCGCCGGCACCGACCGCGCCGAGGCCGTCCAGGGTGGGCAGGCCGCGCGCGCCCGCCAGGTTGGTGTCGCCGGCCCCGCCCGCCGGGGCACCGCCCAGCTGCTGGCCGAAGGTCGCGGCCAGCCGCCGCACGTGCTGCAGCAACTGGTTGTCCTCGTGCCGCTCCGGCCAGGCCGGACGGCTGGAGAGCACCTCGGTGGTGACCAGGGCGCCGCTGCGGTGCGCCGTCAGGTGGGCCAGCGTGTCCAGCGTGCTGGCCTGCGCCTCCGGCGTCGAGAAGCGCAGCCCGAGCTCGGCCTCCGCCTGGCCGGCCACCACGTTCGCCCGGGTCCCCCCACGGATCCGGCCGGTGTTCAGTTCGGTGCCCGGCTGGTGGCCCAGCTGGTCGCGGATCTCGACCAACTGGTCGACCAGCTCGTCGACGGCCGAGGTGCCGTCCTCGGCGTGGTTGCCGGCGTGCGCCTCGTGCCCGGTGACCATCAGCCGCACCCGGGTCGAGCCCCGGCGCGCGGTCTTCAGGCTGCCGTCGTCGTGGGGCGGCTCCAGGCCCAGCACGGCGGCGGCGCCCCGCAGCTGCCGCTCCACCACCCGTCGGCCGTCCGGGCTGCCGACCTCCTCGTCCGCGGTGATCACCATCCGCACCGGGCGGTGCGGGCGCATCCCGAGGTCGCCGAGCAGCGCGAAGGCGCCCTCCAGCAGGGCCAGTCCGGCCTTCATGTCGAGCACGCCGGGCCCGCTCAGCAGGCCGTCGTGCTCCTGCACCGGCCAGTCGGCCAGGGTGCCGGCCGGCCAGACGGTGTCGTGGTGGCCGACGAACAGCAGGTGCGGCAGGTCCTCGTGCTGACCCGGCCACTCCAGCAGCAGGTGGTCGCCGGCCGGCCCCGGCTCGCGGCGGACCGTGGCGCCGGTGGCCCGGTATCCGGTCGCGAGCTCCTCGGCCAGCTGGTTGAGTCGCTCGGCATCCCCGCTCGGTGACTCGATCTCGGCCAGCGTGGTGAGGCGGCGGCGGACCGCGCCGGTCAGGGTGCGGGCCCTTGCGGTGAGGGTGCCCGGCAGGCCGGGCAGTGCCTCGGCCCTGGGGAGTGGGTCACCACCCGGCTCCGCGGGCGCGGCGGGCGTCGCCGGGGTGTCCCCGGTCAGCGCCTGCGGGCCGGGCAGCTGGCTGGCGGTGTTGGCGCTCACCGGGCACCTCCGCGACAGCCGCGCGTACTCGGCGAACCGATACGCGGCAGCACCGTGCGTGGTGTGGTGGAACGGCTGGTCGACATTGCGTCCTCCTCGCTCGATCCGGCGGCCCCGGCTCGACCGGGACCCCCGTGGGCAGCGCCTCCAGGCGGCGGCGCGGGTTGTCACCGTGGCCGGGGAAGCCGAAGCGAGCCTAGAAGAACGCACTGGTCCCAGGCGAGGTGCCCCTGCCCGGCGCACGGACGCCACGGCCGCGCCGTCCCGTGCCGCGGCGTGCGGCAGCCGGTCGGCCGACCCCGGATCCGGCCGGTGAGCACCTGATCACGCCCACTCCTCCACGATGGACCTCGCGGCCCGCTTCGGCCCGACGAAGCGCGAACGGACCGCCGATCCATGCCGGATGGGTGACAGTCGAACGCATCCGGGCAGCACGCGGCGCGGCCGCGGTACGGAACACCCGTACCGCGGCCGCGTGCGGAGCCGGCTGGGACCCGACAGCCCGTCAGGCCCGGAGCGTCACTCCACCTTCTCGAGTTGCCAACTCTGGTTGGCGCCACCGTTGGCGGGCCACTGGATGGCCTGCGCGCCGAGGGAGAGCGAGGCGCCCTGGACGTCCGCCAGGTCGCCGTCCGAACGCGCCCGCAGGGTGTAGTGGCCCGAGTCGGCCGGAACCACCTGCCACTGCTGGCCGGTCCCGCCATTGGGCGTCCAGAGCTGGAGTTGGGTGCCCGGCAGGCTGGTGCCGCCCGGGACGTCCAACACCTTGCCGCTGGCCACCCCGGTCAGGACGTAGTAGCCGTCGCCGGTGCCGGTCAGCCGCCACTGCTGGTTGGCACCGCCGTTGGCGGCCCACTGGATGACCGGAGTGCCATCGCTGGTGCCCTGGTCCTGGGCGTCCAGCAGCTGGCCGCTGTTGGCGTTGACCAGGTGGTAGACGCCGTCCAGCGGGGCTGTGGGGTGCGCCGTGATGGTGAGGCGGCTGAACTGGGCCGGGTAGTAGCCGCCGGTGCCCAGGCCGATCTGCCCGGCGCCGTAGTCGCCGTCGTTGACGGTGGCCAGGGTGGTGCTGTCCAGTCGGGCGGTGATGGTGCTGCCCTGGAAGTCCAGCGACAGGTGGTGCCAGGTGTTCAGGCCGAGCGCCTGGACGGTGCCGGCGGCCAGCGTGGTGAAGTTCCAACTGGTGTCGCTCTTCAGGATGCTCCAGGCGCCGTCGTCGCCGACCCGCAGGCGGTAGGCGTCGAGGCCGTTGTTGTTGCGGCCCTGGGTGCCGACCCGGCCGAGCAGGTCGACGGTGCCGGACTGCTGGAGCAGCGCGTCCACGCCGACCGTGTAGTCGCTCCAGCTGGTGTCGCCCATGATGGTGTAGGGCTGGTCGGCCGACTCGTCGGTCCAGCGGATCGGGGTGGTCGGCGCCTGCTGGCGCAGGCAGTTGCCGGACCGGCCGCCGGCGCACGGGGCGGTCTGGAAGGCGCCGTTCATCGCGCTGAAGTAGCGCGCCTCCTTGCCGGTCCCGGTGCCGGCCAGGCTGTCGCGGTAGGGCAGCGCCAGCGGGGCGCGCTGCGGGCCGGTCGCGGTGCCGGGGCCCTGGCCCGTGGTGGTGGTCACGGTGTACATGCGGCCGGGCTGCAAGGTGAGTTGGTAGCTGCCGTCGACCGCGGTCAGGTCCGGGCCGCGGACCAGGCGCCCGGCGGCGGTCGGGTAGGAGAAGTCGCTGGACCAGACGTGCAGGGTGCCACCGGGGAGCCCGCCGGCCGTGTCCAGGGTGACGGTCTGGGCGACGCCGGCGTCCATGGTCTCGAGGACGGTGCTCCAGGCGGAGCGGTCGGGGGACGCGTAGCTGACGTAGCTGCCGTTGGCGCGGTCGCCGGCCAGGTAGCCGGAGGCGGTGTCCAGGTACTGCCAGCCGGGGGCGGTGAACTGGGTGGTCTGGGCGATCGCCCAGGTGGACCGGCCGACCGTGTAGGCGCCGGACCACGGCTCGTTGGCCGTCACCAGGCCCATCGAGTTGAAGCCGAGGTTGGGGTAGAGGGCGGCGACCACCGGCCAGTTGATGAAGGCGGTCATCTTGCCGTCCAGGTAGCCGCGGTTGACGCCGCGGGCGATCGGGGCGGCGCCGGTGTCGGCGTCCTCGGAGCCGTTCTCGCTGGCCCACAGCCGCTTGCCGGTGGCCAGGGCGTCGGGGCTGGTGGCGCAGTTGGTCATCGTGGACGTGTAGCCGCACGGGTAGTGGCTGCCGACGATGTCGATGGCCGACTTGAGCGCGGGATCGTTCTGCATGGCGGTGGCCACGTCCCAGCTGAAGGAGTCGGCGCCGACCACCTTGGTGCGGGTGAAGCCGCGGGCGGCCAGGGTGCTGTGCAGGTTCTCGTACCAGGAGGCGTTGTAGTTGCGCTCGTTCCAGCCGCCCAGGTAGTCGATGGTCAGGCCGTGCTGCTTGGCGCAGCCCAGCCAGTTCGTCAGGTAGTCGACCATGTCCTGGGACCAGAAGTTGCCGTTGCCGATCCAGCCGGGCGCACCCCAGGAGAGGCCGTAGAGCTTGATGCCGGGGTTGCGGGCCTTGGCCTGCGCCATCAGCCACCACTCGTAGCCGGAGGAGCAGTCGATGCTGCCCCGGCTGTGCTCGATGGAGGCCTCGGCGCCGTCGGTGGAGTTGGTGTCGCCGCCGATCTCGACCTTGAGGATCTGCAGCGCGGCGCCGTAGCCCGGCTTGAAGAGGTAGTCGAGGATCTGGCTGCGCTGCGGCTCGGGGTAGTCGAGCAGCAGCCGGGAGTTGCCGCCGCCGCCGCTGATCGCGCCGACCCCGTCGAAGGTGCGGCCGGGCGAGTTGCCGTCGACGGTGATGGCGGTGCCGGGGATGCGGGGTGCGGCGGTGGCCGCCGTGGGCGCGGTGAGCAGCGCCAGGCAGAGCGAGAGCAGGGCGAGCAGGGCACGGGGAGCGGTTCGCATCAGGCGCAGACCTCCCATTGGTGGGTTATGCGCGAGTGGGATGGCAAAACAAACGGAACCGAGCAGAAGCAAACGGTAGAAATGGGCTGACAGCTCGTCAAGGGGGCGCGCAGGAGGGCGAGTTGGCCAGCCGCCATGGGAGTGACCTTGGCAAATGGCCTAGCGACGGCCCGGCGGTCGACCTCACAAGCCGCCACCCGAGTGACCTTGCGAGTGGCCTCACGAGTGACCCCAGGAGTGGCCCAGGAGTGGCCCAGGAGCGGCCTCAGGGCCGATCGAGTGACAGATATTGAAATCTGTCATCGCTCATGCCATAGTCATAGACAGCGAGAACGTCTTCCCAGTCCCTGGAGCCCCTTCATGACTGCCATCCCCACCCGTCGCCTGGGCCGCACCGGCCCGCTCGCCTCCGCGCTCGGCCTCGGCGCGATGGGCATGTCCGACCTCTACGGCCCGGCCGACGAGGCCGAGAGCATCGCCACCGTCAACGCCGCCCTCGACGCGGGCATCACCCTGATCGACACCGGCGACTTCTACGGCATGGGCCACAACGAGCTGCTGATCCGCGAGGCGCTGCGCGGCCGCGATCGCGAGTCGGTCCTGATCAGCGTGAAGTTCGGCGCCCAGCGCGGCCCGGACGGCGCCTGGCTCGGCGTCGACGCCGGCCCGGCCGCCACCAAGACCGCCCTCGCCTACACGCTGCGCCGCCTGCGCACCGACCACGTCGACGTCTACCGCCCGGCCCGGCTCGACCCGAAGGTGCCGATCGAGGAGACCGTCGGCGCCATCGCCGAGCTGGTGCAGGCGGGCTACGTGCGCCACATCGGCCTCTCCGAGGTCGGCGCCGACACACTGCGCCGAGCCGCCGCCGTGCACCCGATCAGCGACCTGCAGATCGAGTACTCGCTGATCTCCCGCAGCCTGGAGGCCGAGGTGCTGCCCACCGCCCGGGAGCTGGGCATCGGCATCACGGCCTACGGGGTGCTCTCCCGCGGCCTGCTCAGCGGCCACTGGACGGCCGACCGGGAGCTGAAGGGCGGCGACTTCCGCGGCTCCAGCCCCCGGTTCCAGGGCGAGAACCTGGCGCACAACCTGGCCCTGGTGGAGCAGCTGCGCCGGATCGCCGAGGCCAAGGGCGCCAGCACCGCCCAGGTGGCGATCGCCTGGGTGGCCGCGCAGGGCGAGGACATCGTCCCGCTGGTCGGCGCCCGCCGCCGGGAGCGGCTCGACGAGGCGCTGGGCGCGCTGGACGTTCGACTGGACCAGGCCGACCTGGCGGCCATCGAGGCGGCGGTACCGGCCGACGCCGCCGCCGGCGACAGGTACGCTGCCGCACAGATGGCCTATCTGGACAGCGAGCGGCGCAGCCACTGAGCGCCCCCGCCGCACCTGGGTCGTCGCCGCCCGGCCGAACGCAGCGAAGGACGTACCGACCCCGTGACCACCGACAGTGCCCTCACCTCCGAGCAGATCCTGAGCGCGGCGGAGGACGTGCTGCGGCGGTTCGGCCCGGCCAAGGCGACCGTGGTGGACATCGCCCGGGCGCTGGGAGTCAGTCACGGCAGCGTCTACCGGCACTTCCCGAGCAAGGCGGCGCTGCGCGAGGCGGTCACCCAGCGCTGGCTGGACCAGGCGCACGACCGCCTGCAGGCGGTCACCGCCGAGACCGGTCCGGCCGCCGAGCGGATGCACCGGTTCCTCGCCACGCTGTTCGCCGCCAAGCGGAAGAAGGCGCTGGACGACCCGGAGCTGTTCGCCACCTACCTGGTCCTGGTGGACGAGCACAGCGACACGGTCGCCGCCCACGTGGACACCCTCGTCGGACAGCTCGCGCGGATCCTCGAGGACGGCGTGCGGCAGGGCGAGTTCGCCGGCGTGCCGGTGCCGGCTACGGCGCGCGCGGTGCTCCAGGCGACGGCACACTTCCACGACCCGGTACACGCCGGCGAGTGGGCCGACACGGCTCGCGCGGAAGCCGACTTCGAGGCCCTCTGGGCGCTGCTCGAGAGCGGTCTGACGGTCCGTCAGTAGCGCCGGACCGCACGCAGCACACCGGTCGGGCGATCACCGACGATCCGTGAAAACCCCCACTGATCAGCAAAGTTGAGGATTTCGGGCAGATAACGGATCCCCCAGCCACCTTGCCGCCACAACTTCGGGCACCCTAACCTCGACCCCGCATCGGCCCACCCCCTCCGGGCCGATGCGGGGCTTTTTGTCGGGCGCTTCCTGTCACGTCCATGACAGCGTCCCCACCGGGAAGCGGCCAGGCCCCGCCCCCACTGACCAGCGCGCGAACTCCCCATGCCCGCACGGCACTCTGCACCCGTGCGCGGCCACCGAGCCACTCGACGACCCCCACGGAGGGTTCACCTTGCGCACTCACTCCCCCAGCCGGTCAGGCCTGCGTGCCCTGACGGCGTTACTGCCGGCCGCCGCACTCGGCGTCTTCGGCCTGATCGCCCCCACCGCCCAGGCCGCGGGCGCCACCGCCCCGGCGAGCAGCCACGTCGCCGTCAAGCGGGCCTGTGCCACCCCGACCCACCCGGGCCAGATGGCCTGCCTCGCGCTGGCCAGGACCGACCTGGTCCAGCCGCACACCCTGGCGCCGAACGCCACCCCGTCCGGCTTCGGCCCCAGCGACCTGCAGAGCGCCTACAAGCTGTCGAGCAACGGCGGCGCCGGCCAGACCGTCGCGATCGTCGACGCCATGGACGACCCGAACGCCGAGTCCGACCTGGCCGCCTACCGCTCGCAGTACGGCCTGCCCGCCTGCACCACCGCCAACGGCTGCTTCAAGAAGATCGACCAGAACGGCGGCACCAGCTACCCGACCGCCGACAGCGGCTGGGCCGGCGAGATCTCGCTCGACCTCGACATGGTCTCCGCCGTCGCCCCCGGCGCCCACATCCTGCTGGTCGAGGCCACCTCGGCGAACATGAGCGACCTCGGCACCGCCGTCAACCAGGCCGTCGCCCAGGGCGCCAAGTTCGTCTCCAACAGCTACGGCGGCTCCGAGGACTCGACCGACACCAGCTCGGACAGCCAGTACTTCAACCACCCGGGCGTGGCGATCACCGTCTCGGCCGGCGACTCGGCCTACGGCGCCGAGTACCCGGCCGCCTCGCAGTACGTCACCTCGGTCGGCGGCACCGCGCTCACCCGGGACTCCAGCGCCCGTGGCTGGAGCGAGTCGGTGTGGTCCACCAGCTCCACCGAGGGCACCGGCTCCGGCTGCTCGGCCTACGACCCCAAGCCGAGCTGGCAGACCGACAGCGGCTGCGCCAAGCGCACCATCTCCGACGTCTCCGCGGTCGCCGACCCGGCCACCGGCGTGGCCGTCTACCAGACCTACGGCGGCTCGGGCTGGAACGTCTACGGCGGCACCAGCGCCTCCTCCCCGATCATCGCCTCCGTCTACGCCGACGCCGGCACCCCGGGCTCCGGTGACTACCCCGCCAAGTACCCGTACGCGCACACCAGCGCGCTCAACGACGTGACCAGCGGCAGCAACGGCACCTGCTCGCCGTCCTACCTGTGCACCGCCGGCCCCGGCTACGACGGCCCGACCGGCCTCGGCACCCCGAACGGCACCGCCGCCTTCACCGCGGGCGGCAGCACCGGCGGCAACACCGTCACCGTGACCAGCCCGGGCAACCAGTCCACCGCCGTCGGCGGCCCGGCCAGCCTGCAGGTCAAGGCCACCGACTCCGCCTCCGGCCAGACCCTGACCTACTCGGCCAGCGGCCTGCCCACCGGCCTGTCCATCAGCTCCTCCGGGCTGATCAGCGGCACCGCCACCACCGCCGGCACCTACAACGTCACGGTCACCGCCAAGGACGCCACCGGTGCCACTGGCAGCGCCTCGTTCACCTGGACCGTCACCGGCTCCGGCGGCACCTGCACCGGCGGCGGCCAGCTGCTCGGCAACCCGGGCTTCGAGACCGGCACCGCGTCGCCGTGGACCGCCTCCTCCGGCGTGCTCGACAACTCCAGCGGCGAGCCGGCGCACAGCGGCTCCTGGAAGGCCTGGCTGGACGGCTACGGCACCACCCACACCGACACCCTGTCGCAGACCGTCACCATCCCGGCCGGCTGCAAGGCCACCTTCAGCTTCTGGCTGCACATCGACACCGCCGAGACCGGCAGCACCGCCTACGACAAGCTGACGGTCCAGGCCAACTCGACCACCCTGGCCACCTACTCCAACGTCAACGCCAACACCGGCTACGTGCAGAAGAGCTTCGACCTCTCCGCCTTCGCCGGCCGGAGCGTGACGCTGAAGTTCACCGGCACCGAGGACTCCTCGCTGCAGACCAGCTTCGTGATCGACGACACCGCGCTCAACGCCTCCTGATCCAGCGCCGTTTCGAGGGGGCCGTGGCCACGTGCCACGGCCCCCTTGGACGTTCCTGAGAGAACTCTCATCCGGGCATGTCACCGTGTGTTCCCGCAGAGGGATGGAGGGACGCATGGCCGGATCGGTGCTGGTGGTGGACGACGACGCCACGATCCGCCGCTCGCTGGAACGCGGGCTGCGGCTCAGCGGTTTCGCGGTGCGCTCGGCGGCGGGCGGCCGGGACGCCCTGGAGTCGATCGCGGCCGCGCCGCCGGACGTGCTGGTGCTGGACGTCTCGATGCCCGACCTGAGCGGCACCGAGGTCTGCCGGCGGCTGCGCGAGCAGGACTGCGACCTCCCGGTGCTGATGCTCTCAGCGCTGGACGAACTGGCCGACCGGGTGGCCGGGTTGCAGGCCGGCGCCGACGACTACCTGGTCAAGCCGTTCGCCCTGGAGGAGTTGGTGCTGCGCCTGCACGCGCTGCTGCGGCGCCGACCGCCGACCGGCAGCGGGGTGCTGCGGACCGGGCCGCTGACCCTCGACCCGGGCACCCGCGAAGTCCACCTGGACGGCGTCCGACTGCACCTGACCAGGCGCGAGTTCGAGCTGCTCGAGCAACTCGCCCGCAATGCCGGCCTGGTACTCACCCGCGACCAGCTGCTGGACCGGGTCTGGGGCTACGACTTCGAGGTGCGCACCGACGCGGTCGACACCTTCATCAGCTATCTGCGGCGCAAGTTGGAGCAGGGCGGCCGCGAACGCCTGATCCACACGGTGCGCGGGGTCGGGTTCGTGCTGCGGATACCGGCGGACGGCGCCCGATGAGGCTCGCCACCCGGATCGCCCTCTGGTCCGCACTGCTGCTGGTGGTGCTGGTGCTGGGAGCCGGCGCGCTGCTGCTCGGCCTGGTCACCCACGACCTGCGGGCCGAGCAGGACACCAAGCTGCAGGAGCGGGCCCAGGCGGTGCTGCCCAACGCCCGGGCCCTGCTCACCGCCGACCGCCAGGGCCGCAGCCAGGCGGCGCAGAACCAGCACCGACTGCTGCTGGAAGCCGCCCTGGACGTCGGCGTCCTGGTTGTGGACGCCCAGGGCCAGCCGGTCTCCAGCGGCGGGCCGATGCCGACCGCGCTGCCCGCCGCCGACACCGCCGGCAAGCCGGTGACGGTGCGCTCCGACGGGCGCAGCTGGCGGGTGCTGGCCCGCCCGCTGGCCGGCGCCAGCTCGGGCACGCTGTGGGTGGCGGCGCCCGCCTCGGCGGCCGACGGGCAGGTGAACGCGGTGCGCGGGCGGATCATCCTGGTCGCGGTGCTGGCCGCGCCGCTCTCCGGCCTGCTCGCCTTCGGCCTGGCCCGCCGCGCCACCGCACCGCTCAGCCGGCTCGGCCGACAGGCCGCCGCGCTGGATCCGGCGGCCGGTGCGGCCGGCTTCGCGCACCGGCGCAGCGGGATCGGCGAGGTGGACGAGCTGGCCGCGGCCCTGGAGGGCGCGCTGGCCCGCTACGACCAGCAGGCCGCGCGCACCGCCCAGGCGCTGGAGACCGCGCGGTCGTTCTCCGCCGCCGCCTCCCATGAGCTGCGCACCCCGCTGATGGGACTGCAGACCAACCTGGACGTGCTGGCCGGCCACCCCGACCTGCCCGCCGAGGAGCGCGCCGAGATCCTGGCCGACCTGCGCGACGACCACCGGCGGCTGCTCGACCTGCTCACGGCGCTGCGCACGCTGGCCCGTGGCGACCTGGTCGAGGACGAGGCGTTCGAGCCGGTGGAGTTGGCGGAGCCGCTGTCCGCGGCGGTGGCCGAGCTGCGGCGACGGCACCCGGCGGTGGTGGTCACCGTGGCGCCCTCGGTGACGGAGGACGGGGGCGCGGGTGCGGGTGCGGGCGGCGGCTCGGCTGGCGGCAGCGGGTTCGCGGGCGGCGGCGGGTCGGCGGACAGCGGGTCGGCAAGTGGTGGGCTGGCGGGCGGCGGCGGGTTCGCGGGCGGCGGTGAGCTACGGGTCTTCGGCTGGGAGGCGGGGCTGCGGATCGTCTGCGACAACCTGCTGGCCAATGCCGCCGTGCACGGCCACCGGCCCGGCGAGCCCGCCCGGGTCACCGTCGGGCTGCGCCGGGTGGGCGAGCAGGCGGTGCTGACCGTGGACGACGACGGGCCCGGGGTGCCGGTGGCCGAGCGGGCTGCCGTCTTCGACCGGTTCCACCGCCGGGCGGGCAGCCCGGGCTCCGGGCTCGGTCTGACCCTGGTGGCGCAGCAGGTGACGCTGCACCGGGGCACGGTCACCGTCGACACACCGCCCGGCGGGCGCGGCTGCCGGTTCGAGGTGCGGCTGCCACTGGTGCAGCCGGACGCGCCGACGCTGCCGCTGCCGGCCCGCCGGGAGTGGATCAGCGCCTCCGGGCCGGCCATCCCATGACGCATCCCGAGACGCATGCCGTGACTCCTGCCGCGACTCCTGTCGTGACTCACAAGGAATCCACAAAGAGGGTCTCTAACGTGCGGGTCAGTCGGGCGGACCACCGCCCGAGCACCCCACGTCCGGAGGTTCTGCCATGCTCTCCTACCGCAAGGCCGGCGCCGCCATCGGTGCCCTCGCCCTCGGCGGCACGCTGCTCGCCGCTGCCGCCCCGGCCCAGGCCGCGACCACTGCCACCGCCCCGAAGAGCGACGGCGCCAAGGGCATCTGCAAGCGCCTGCCGCAGACCGAGCAGCGGATCCAGCGCGCCCTGGACCGCCTGAACGGCCCGGCGACCGAGAACGGTTCGATCGCGCGCCTGCAGCAGCGGGTCGACGACGCCCAGAAGGCCGGCCACACCGCCGTCTACACCTACCTCAACGACCGTCTGACGTACCGCAAGAGCCTGGTGCCGACGCTGACCACCCGCCAGAACGACCTGACCGCGGTGGCCACTTGGTGCAGCGGCCAGGGCCTGGGCGCCTCCAAGTGAGGCGGGCGGTTGCGGCGGCTGCGGTCGCGCTGGTGGCCGTACTGGCCCTGAGCGCATGCGGTGGCTCGTCCGGCAGCGCCAGCGCGCCACCGACCGTTTCGCAGTCCGGCGATCCCCAACTGGGCGGCATGCAGCAGAAGGTGGACGCGGCCGAGAGCGCAGCCGCCGCTGCCGAGTCGGATGCCGCGCAGAACAACTGAACACACCGACTGGCACGCCATCAGCTCCCTGACTCAACTCTTGAGCCAGGGAGCTTTTTTGCTACGTGGCGGTCCGTCAGATATTGATGGAGCCGTCGATGGACGGGAGTTGGATCACCGGCCCGTTGAACGTGGCGTTGCCGCCGACCACGTTGACCACCATGCCCTGCTTGACCTCCTGCGCCCAGCGGTTGAGCTCCTCGGCGAGCGCCGGGTCCTGTGCGCCGCGCTGGAGCAGGGTGGCGATGAGCACGCCGACCTGCTGCTCGTCGGCCGGGTCGGCCTCGGCGTCGAGCAGCGCCTTCAGCCGCTCCCAGTTGCCGGCCGCCCGGGCCGCAGCGGTGACGGCTTCGATTACTCCAGCCTCGATGTCCATGGCCCCCGGCATGTTGATGTCTTCAGCCGGCCGCAACGCTACCGGACGTGCTCCTGCTCACCGGCATGTTCGGCTTGACGACCCGGTGGGCGATCAACCACTATCTCGGGCATGGAGCACGGCACCGTCCTCGTCTGCCGCCTGCACGTCGATCTGCGACGCCAGGCGAGCGACATGTGTGCCCGCTGAGCAGCTGAGCCTGCCTTTCCCGCGCACCGCCCGGTAGCGCTGCACCGCTGAACGCCGGTGCCCACTGAACGCCGGTGCCCGCTGAACACCAGTGATCGCCGAACGCCAGTGATCGCCGAACGCCGGGTGCAGTGTTCGCCGCCCTCCCGTGCCGTGTCACGTCCGCTCGTGCCGTGTCACACCCGCTGATCCCAGCGCCGTTCGCGTGTGTCGCCACCTGCCCGCTCGCCGCCTGACTCCCTCCCGCCGAGGATGCCCATGACTACCGAGCTCACCACGCACCTCTCCCCCGCCGCCCTGCGCGGCCTCGTCACCGAGCTGGCCGACCGCCCGGCCGAGTGGATCCACCTGGTCCGGCTGGCCACCGAGGAACGCTGGTACCAGCGGCTGAGGCTGACCGAGGATCACGAGGTGTGGCTGATCAGCTGGCTGCCCGGCCAGTCCACCGGTTTCCACGACCACGGCGGGGCGCGCGGCGCGTTCGCCGTGGCGCTGGGCGAGTTGGAGGAGCTGTCGCTCGGCGCCCCGGACGGCGCGCTGCACACCCGTCGGCTGCCGGCCGGCGCGGTCCGCGCGTTCGGCCCCGACTACCTGCACGACGTGCGCAACACCGCCAACGGCCCGGCGGTCACGCTGCACGCCTACTCGCCGCCGCTGACCGGCATGACCCGTTACGAACTGCGGGCCGACGGCCTGCACACGACCGCCGTGGAAGGACCTGAGCAATGGTGACGACCGTCGAAGACCTGGTGGCGCGCGCCCGCGCGGGCGTGCACCGCCCCGATCCGCAGCAGGCGCACGCCTCCCAGCAGGCCGGCGCGCTGCTGGTGGACATCCGTCCGGTGCAGCAGCGGGCCTTGGAGGGCCAGATCCCGGGCGCCCTGGTGATCGAGCGCAACGTGCTGGAGTGGCGGCTGGATCCGGCCGGCAGCCACCGGATCGCGCAGGCCACCGGCTATGACGTCGAGGTGGTGCTGGTCTGCTCCGAGGGCTGGGCGTCCAGCCTGGCGGCGGCCACCCTGCGGGAGCTCGGCCTGCACCGGGCGACCGACCTGGACGGCGGTTTCCAGGCCTGGGCGGCGGCCGGTCTGCCCACCGAACCGGGTCCCGGACCCCTCGGAATCTGACGATCCCACAGGTCCCTCGGCGTGTCAGATGCGTCACCGATCGCCGTCGAGGGTTTCCCTTGGTGCTGACACGGGCAGGCAGCACTGATGTCCGCCCTCACAGCGCAACAGCACGCAGTACGCACACCGGTGCCCCCGGCACCCCGGCCAGGAACTGTCACGTGATCAGATTCGACGGCGCTGCCAAACGCCACCCGGACGGCACCCTCGCCGTCGAGGGGCTCGACCTCACCGTGCCCGCCGGCCAGACGACCGTACTGGTGGGCCCGTCCGGTTGCGGCAAGACCACCATCCTGCGGATGGTCAACCGGATGGTCGAGCCGACCGCGGGCCGGGTGCTGCTGGACGGGACGGACGTCGCCCAGCTGGACGCGGCCAAGCTGCGCCGCGGCATCGGCTACGTGATCCAGCAGGCCGGGCTGTTCCCGCACCGGCGGGTGGTGGACAACATCGCCACCGTGCCCTACCTGCTGGGCTGGGACCGCAAGCGGGCCCGGACCCGCGCGATGGAGCTGCTGGAGCTGGTCGGCCTGGCCCCGGAGACCGCCCGCCGCTACCCGTTCCAGCTCTCCGGCGGCCAGCAGCAGCGGGTCGGCGTGGCGCGGGCGCTCGCCGCCGACCCGCCGCTGCTGCTGATGGACGAGCCGTTCAGCGCCGTCGACCCGGTGGTGCGCTCCGGTCTCCAGGAGGAGTTGCTGCGGCTGCAGGCCGAGTTGAACAAGACGGTGCTCTTCGTGACGCATGACATCGAGGAGGCGGTCCGGCTCGGCGACCAGATCGTGGTGCTGCGCGAGCACGGCCGGATCGCCCAGGTGGCCGACCCGGCCACGCTGCTCGCCGCGCCCGCCGACGAGCAGGTGGCGGCCTTCCTCGGCCGCGACCGGGGGCTGCGCGGGCTGGCGCTGCGCCCGGCGGAGGGCATCGCGCTGCTGGCCGCGGACACCCCCCTGGACGGCTGGACCCTGACGGTGGATCCGGAAGGACGGCCGACCGGCTGGCAGGGGCCGGCGGAAACGATCCGCCAGGTCGCCGTCTTCCGACCCGGCGCGGACACCCTGCGCACCGCCCTGGACAGCGCCGTGCTCTCGCCGGCCCGGGTCGCGGTCGCCGTCGACCAGGCCGGCCGGGTGATCGGGGTGGCCCTGCGCGCCGCCGTGCTGGAGGCCCTGGACGCGGCCGGCCCGGACGCCACCGCCGCCGGGATAACGGCCACGGGGGTGGCCGATGGACGGTGAGCCCCTGGTCCGCTGGCACTGGGTCGGCACCCACCTCGGCTATCTGCGCGGCCTGCTGCTCGACCATGCGGTGATCTCGCTGCTCCCGGTGCTGTTCGGGCTGCTGATCGCGCTGCCGCTGGGTCTGCTCTGCGTGCGGTTCCCGCGGCTCTACCAGCCGCTGGCCGCCGTCTTCAACGTGATCTACGCGCTGCCCGCACTGGCCGTCTTCGTGGTGCTGATCCCCTACACCGGGCTGGCCACCCAGGCGACCGTGATGATCCCGCTGACCTGCTACTCACTCGCGGTGCTGCTGCCCACCACGGTGGACGGGCTGCGCTCCGTGCCCGAGCCGGTGCGCCAGGCGGCCACCGCGCTCGGGTACGGGCCGTGGCGGCGGCTGGCGGCCGTGGAGCTGCCGACGGCCGTGCCGTACCTGGTGGCCGGACTGCGGGTGGCGGCCGTCTCCAGCATCTCGCTGGCCAGCGTCGGTGCGCTGGTCGGGCGCGGCGGGCTCGGCTACCTCTTCATGGACGGCTTCCAGCGCACCTTCCCGACCCCGATCGTGGCCGGGATCGTGCTGGTCACAGCCCTGGCACTGGTCACCGACGCGGTGCTGCTGCTCGCCCGGGAGCTGCTGGCCCCCTGGGCGCGGCGGGAATCGGTGGTGGGACGGTGAACCTCCTCTCCTGGCTCTCCCAGTTCTTCAGCGACCCGGACCGGCGGCACGGCCCCGACTCGATAGTCCACCGGGTCGGCGAACACCTGCTGTTCTCCGGGGAGGCCCTGGGCTGGGCGGTGCTGCTGGCCGTGCCGCTGGGCCTGCTGCTCGGCTACACCGGCAAGGCCGCCGGACTCGTGACGGCACTGAGCGGGGCCGCCCGGGCACTGCCGACCCTGGGCCTGGTGACGCTCGCGGTGCTGGTCGCCGGGGTCGGCGACACCGCCGTACTGGTACCGCTGGTGGCACTGGCCGCGCCGGTGCTGCTGGTGGCGGCCTGCGAGGGCGTCCGCTCCACCGACCCCGACCTGCGGGACGCCGCGCGCGGCATCGGGCTGACCCACCGCCAGGTGCTCTGGCAGGTCTGCATCCCCTGGGCGCTGCCCACGCTGCTGGCCGGCCTGCGCACCGCCGCCGTGCAGGTCATCGCCACCGCCACCGTGGCGTCCTACGTCGGCCTCGGCGGACTGGGCAGCTACGTGGTCGGCGGGCTGGCCACCCGCGACTACGCGCAGACCATAGGCGGTGCGCTGCTCGTGGTGCTGCTGGCCGTGGCCACCCAGCTGCTGTTCGCGCTGCTGATCCGCTACGCGCTGCCCGCCGGGCTGCGGCGGGCGCGCGACTGACAGTTCGTTCCGTTCGCCCCGTTCGTGCGCCCGGTTCGGCCGGTTCGCTTGCTCGCTCCGTTCGTTCGCTTCGTTCGCCTCCCGAAAGGACCTTCCGATGTCGCGTGCACTCTCCGTCGCCGCCGTCGCCGCTGCCGCCGCACTGGCGCTGACCGCCTGCTCGAGTTCGTCGAGCAACCCGCTCGGCAGTTCCGGCAGTTCCAGCAGAGTGACCATCGGCTCCGCCAACTTCCCGGAGAACGTCCTGCTCGCGTCGATCTACTCGCAGGCGTTGCAGGCCAAGGGCATCAAGGTGGACGAGAAGTTCAACATCGGCAGTCGCGAGGTGCTCTACGGCCAGATCAAGGACGGGAGCCTGGCGATACTGCCCGAGTACAACGGCGCGCTGCTCGCCTACCTGGATCCCAAGTCGACCGCCGCGACCACCGACGACGTCAACGCGGCGCTGGCCAAGGAGCTCCCGAGCTCATTGGGGATCCTCAACTCGGCTTCTGCTGAGGACAAGGACTCGTTGACGGTCAGCAAGGCGACCGCCGACAAGGACAACCTGAAGACCATCGCCGATCTCGCCCCGCTCGCCGGGCAGTTCACCATAGGCGGGCAGCCGGAGTTCAAGTCCCGCCGGGAGCAGCAGTTCAAGGACGCCTACGGGCTGAACTTCAAGGAGTGGAAGCCGACTGCGGACACCACCGCCAACGCGATCAAGGACGGCACGCTGCAGGTCGGTGACGTCTTCACCACCGATCCGCGGATCGTCTCGCTCGGGCTGGTCGCGCTGACCGACCCGAAGAACGTCTTCGGCGCGCAGAACGTGACCCCGCTGATCAACAAGAGCAAGGTGAACGACACCGAGACCGGGGTGCTGAACGCCGTCTCGGCGAAGCTGGACACGGCCGGGCTCACCGCGCTGATGAAGCGGGTCTCGGTGGACAAGGACGACCCGTCGGCGGTGGCCAAGGACTGGGTGAAGAGCAACGGGCTGGGCTGACCACCGGCAGCACAGACGGCACTGCCCCGGGCGGAGGGTTCCGTCCGGGGCAGTGCCGTGCTGTATCAGCCTGGTCCAGCGGCCTGGCTCGGCCTGGCTCGGCTTGTCGGCTTAGTACCAGTGGTGGGCCTGCCACCAGGTCCAGGCGCCGTTCGGGCTGCCGTAGCGCTCGTTCATGTAGTTCAGGGTCCACTTGATCTGGGTCACCGGGTTGGTGCGCCAGTCGGCACCGGCGGAGGCCATCTTGCTCGCGGGCAGCGCCTGGCCCAGGCCGTAGGAGCCGGAGGACGGGTTGACCGCCAGGTAGTTCCAGCTGCTCTCGTCGCTGACCACCTGGTTGAACGAGGCCCACTGGTTGGCCGGGACCATGCTCTGGGCCAGCGCGCGCAGGCCGCTCGGGCTGGTGTCGGTGGCCACCTGCGCAACCGGCTGGGGAGCGGGCTGCGGGGCCGGCTGCGGCGCGGGCTGCGGAGCCGGCTGGGGAGCGGGCTGCGGGGCCGGCTGCGGGGCGGGCTGCGGGGCCGGCTGCGGGGCGGGCTGCGCGGGGGCGGCCGGCTGCGGGGCCGGGGCCGGCTGCGGGGCCGGGGCCTGCTGCGGGGCCGGGGCCTGCTGCTGGGGCGCGGCGGCCGGAGCGGCGGGCTTGGCCTGCGCCGGGGCGTGGTAGGGCGCGGTGCTCAGGGTGTTGGCGTGCTGGGTGCCGTGCTGCTGCAGGTACGGAGCGTTCTCCAGCTTGCCGGTGTCACCGGCGGCGGCCATCGAGGTCGAGCCGGAGGGCAGGTCCTTGGCGGAGAAGGCCAGGGTCGCACCGTGCTGCGCGGCGGCAGCGGCGGCGGGGTGCGAGGCGGCGGCCGACGCCGGGGTGGCGGCGTCGGAGGGGAGCGCGAAGGCCACGGCGGAGGCGGCGACGGCGGCGGTCAGGCCGGCGGAGGCGAGAACCACGGAGGATCGCTGCCGCACGATGGTCATAAGGGCGCTGCGCATACTGCTGGTACCTCGTTCGGTGTTGCTGGTCCCGGGCGCACGGCAGCGGCGCGGCGCGAGGCCGCACGCATGCTGCGAAGGCGCGTCGGTGACCGTGGGACACCCCGGAGTCGGTCGGTGTCCGGACGGAGCGCTCCACCTCTGAACTCGGCACCGGATGGGGCTGAACCGTTCAGCCCGGTGCAGGCGGCGCGCTTGGCGACTCGTCCAGGTTTAACGTGGCCCGCCGTGGGGCAGCAAGCAGCGCTACTACGACGGTCGGTAGGAGGAGCGGTGCGGACCGCCGGTCCGACCGCTCAGCCGGGGTGCGGCTGCCTACGACCCTCCGTCGTAGGCGTGAAACGCCTGTGGGGATGCTCACCAGCCCGGCGGTGATTCGTATACATTCCGTGCCCGCCCCAGCACGGCCCGCCCGCGCTGCCGCCTGATTTCGGCCGACCCACTGATGGGCCTCGATCCGGCGGGCCGGGAGGTCTCGGACTGGCAGGCCACTGCGCCTCGGGCCGGCGGGCCAATGAGTCTCGAACTGTTAGGACTCTTGACAGATAACTGGTCTAGTCCAACGATAAGACCCGCTCCCCGACCCGCCCTGCCGCGCACCGACCGACCGACGCTTCGGCGCCGGTCGTCGCCGTGCGCCGATTCCCGTACGTGCGCCACTCCTCCTCCCCCACACGCTGGAGCACTGATGCGACTTCAGAGATCGTTCCAGGCGGTACTGACCGTCGGCGCCACGCTGGCGGCGTCGGCTGGCCTGCTGGTCGGCGCCCCCACCGCCGCCCATGCCGCTGGTGCCGTCACTGCCGCCGCCGGCACGCCGCTGCCCGCGCGCGTCTTCGCCCCCTACTACGAGGCCTACACGCCTGGCAGCCTCTCCGGCCAGGCCACCCAGTCCGGCAACAAGTACCTGAGCATGGCCTTCGTCCAGGCCGCCACCAAGGGCTCCTGCTCCGTCTACTGGGACGGCGACACCTC
Organism: Kitasatospora acidiphila; assembly: GCF_006636205.1. Taxonomy (NCBI): domain Bacteria; kingdom Bacillati; phylum Actinomycetota; class Actinomycetes; order Kitasatosporales; family Streptomycetaceae; genus Kitasatospora; species Kitasatospora acidiphila. The sequence goes on from NZ_VIGB01000003.1 coordinate 1,708,207, forward strand.
GACCCCGATCGCCACGTCCTCGTTCGGCAGCGACATCGCGAGCCTCCAGGCGTCCGGCGGAAATGCGATCCCGTCCTTCGGCGGCTACGCGGCCGACAACGGCGGCACCGAGATCGCCGACAGCTGCACCGACGTCAACCAGATCGCGGCCGCCTACGAGTCGGTGATCACCACCTACAACGTCAGCCGCATCGACCTGGACACCGAGGACAACTCGCTGACCAACAGCGCCGGCATCGACCGCCGCAACAAGGCGGTCAAGCTGGTCGAGGACTGGGCGGCGGCGAACGGGCGCAACGTCCAGTTCTCCTACACCCTGCCGACCACCACCAGCGGTCTGGCGGCCGGCGGCCTCAACGTGCTGAAGAACGCGGTCAGCAACAACGCGCGCATCGACGTCGTCAACATCATGACGTTCGACTACTACGACGGCGCCACCCATGAGATGGCCGCCGACGCGGAGAACGCGGCCGGCGGCCTCTACCGCCAGCTGGCCCAGCTCTACCCGGGCAAGTCGGCCGCGCAGCTGTGGGGTTCGATCGGCATCACCCTGATGCCGGGCGTCGACGACTACGGCACCGCTGAGACCACCACCGTCGCCGACGCGCAGAACGTGCAGAGCTGGGCCACCTCCAAGGGCGTCAACACCCTTGCCTTCTGGGCCCTGCAGCGTGACAACAGCAGCTGCGCGGTGGGCACCGCGGGCTCCGACACCTGCTCCGGAATAGCCCAGAGCACCTGGGACTTCAGCCACGCGCTGGAGCCCTTCACCTCCTCCGGCGGCGGCACCACCGGCAACGACTTCGCACTGAGCGACTCGCCGGCGTCCGGCTCGGTCCAGGCGGGCTCCAGCACCACGGCCACGGTGAGCACGTCGGTCACCTCCGGCTCCGCGCAGAGCGTCGCGCTCTCCGTCTCCGGCGCGCCGGCCGGCGTCACCGCCGCGATCAGCCCCAGCAGCGTCACCGCAGGCGGCACCGCCACCCTGAGCATCTCCGTCGCTTCCGGTGTGGCGCCCGGCAGTTACCCGCTCACCATCACGGGTGCGGCCGCCTCCGGCAGCCACAGCGCCGGCTACACCCTCAACGTCACCAGCACCGGCGGTGGCGGTGGCGGCTCCCTGGTGAACGGCGGCTTCGAGACCGGCAGCCTCAGCCCCTGGACCTGCCAGAGCGGCGGCGCGGTGGTCAGCACCCCGGTGCACTCCGGCAGCCACGCACTGCAGGTAGCGCCGACCTCGAACCAGACCGGCGAGTGCGACCAGACCGTCACTCTGCAGCCCAACCACGCCTACACGCTGACCGGTTGGGTCCAGGGCAACTACGCGTACCTCGGGGTCAGCGGCGGCGCCACCGGCTCCAGCTGGGCCTCCGGCAGCGGCTGGACCAAGCTGACCGTCCCGTTCACCACCAACGCCTCGGGCACCGTCACCGTGTACCTGCACGGCTGGTACAGCCAAAGCGACGTCTACGGCGACGACTTCGCGATCAACTGACGCGTCGTCGTCTGCTTCCGTTGGTTTCGTGAGCTTTCCGGGGCCGCCGACCCGTTGGGTGGTCGGCGGCCCCGGTGCGTCAACCGGGTAGCAGTTTGCCGGGGTTCATGATGCCCAGTGGGTCGAGGGCCGCCTTCACGGTGTGCAGCAGTTCAAGTTCGAGCGGCTCCCGGGCCACCGCCAGTGCCTCGCGCTTGAGCACGCCGATGCCGTGCTCCGCGCTGATCGAGCCGTGGCGTTCGGCAACCACTCGATAGACCAACTCCGATACCCTGGCAGCCCGTTCGGGTCGGGTCAGGACATTGAGGTGGATGTTGCCGTCGCCGACGTGCCCGAAGGCGTTGACCCGGACGCCAGGAAAGGCCACCGCCAACTCCCGTTCGGTGTCGGCCAGGAACGCGGCGATCGCGCCGAGCGGCACGCTGACGTCGTGCTTGATCGCGCCGCCGGCCCGCTTCTCGGCCTCCGGCAGCGCCTCGCGCAGTGCCCACAGCGCCCGCGCCTGCGGGCGGTCCAGCGCGGGGACCGCATCGGTGACCAGCCCCAGCCGGGTGGCCTCGGCGAGGAAGGACTCCAACTGGGCGGCCAACCCAGCGCCGTCCCTCGTCGCGGTGGCCTCGACCAGCAGATACCAGGGGTGCGGGCGGGTGAACGGGTCCTTCGGTGCAGGGAGTTGGTCAGGCAGGTGGCTGAGCAGCAGGTCCATCCCGGTTCGGCCGAACAGCTCCAGGGCGGTGAGCCGGTCCTCGAACCACTCGCGGGCCAGCGCGAAGAGCGTTGTGAGCACGGTCGGTTCGGGCAGGGCGAGCAGGGCGACCGCGTGGTGCCGGGGGCGCGGCACCAACCGCACGGTGGCGGCGGTGACCACGCCCAAGGTGCCCTCGGATCCGATCAGCAGCTGCTTGAGGTCGTAGCCGGTGTTGTCCTTGCGCAGGCTGCGCAGGCCGTGCCAGATCCGGCCGTCAGGAAGCACCGCCTCCAGGCCCAGCACCAGCTCGCGGGTCATCCCGTACCGCAGCACATTGCTGCCGCCGGCATTGGTGGCGATCGCGCCGCCGAGCCGGGCACTGCCCTCGGAGGCCAGCCGCAGCGGAAAGAGCAAGCCGACTTCCTCGGCGGCCCGCTGAACATCCGTCAACACGCACCCGGCCTCTGCGGTGAGTGCGAAGTCGGCCTGGTCGACGCTGCGAATTCGGTCCAACTTCTGTACGCTCAGTACCAGTTGGGCTTCATCACCGAGCGGGATCGCGCCGCCGACCAGTCCCGTGCCGCCCGCGAACGGCACCACCGGCACCCGATGGCGGGCACAGATTCGGATTGCCGCGGCCACCTCGGCGGTGCTGCGCGGTCGCAGCACCGCCGCCGGCCGGGCCGGCAGCAGGCCGCGCTCGTCCCGGACGAAACCGGCCGCCGGATCGCCCGGCGCCAGCACAGCGGTCGGGCCGAGGGCGTCCCTGAGCTCGGCAATGGCGGCAGGCAGATCACCAGGCGTCATACGGACAACGGTATCCCCAGGTGGGCGGCGGTCCGCTGGATTGCGCCTCATGACCAGCTCGATGATCGGCTCAACGGCCAGCACCCGGCAGCCGGGCAGCTCGGCGCAGTCGGGCAGCACCCCGCAGCCGGGCGGCGCAGCGCGGGCGGACAGCACCCCGCAGCCACCGCAGTACCGCTACGAGTAACTCGTCCCGCGACTTTCAGCCGTCGCCCTCTGCCTTGGCCATCAGCTCCCATGAGTGGGCACCGTCGATCGACTGGCGGATCACGTCGGCATGACCGGCGTGCCGGGCAGTCTCCTCGATCAGGTGCAGCAGCACCCAGCGCGCCGACCACTGGGCGGCTTGCGCGTTGGCGCACGGCACATCCAGCGAGGGCAGCGCCGCCACCACCTCCTCCGTCTCGGCAGCGGCCTTCTCCCAGTTCGCCAGCAGAGCGTCGACGGTGTCGCCCTCGGCCCGCTGGAACTCGGCCCCCGGGTCCGTGATCGGCCACAGACCGGGCAGCTCCTGCCCGGCCAGCGCGGCGAGCACCCAGCGCCGCTCGGTGACGGCGGCGTGCTTGAGCAGCCCGGCGAGCGACAGCTCGCTGGCGCTCGGCACCGACCAGGCCTGCTTCTCGGTCAACCCGAACACAGCGAACCGCAGCGCCGCACGCTGGTGCTGGAGGAACCCGAGCAGCGCGGACCGCTCATCCGGGGCGGGTGGGGCAAACCGGGACATCGGCCCTCCTGGGTTCAAGGCATCCGGCGGATCGTCAGCTTTGCTTCCCCAGCCTCCCACGGTGGACTGACAACTCCCCGGCTATTCACCTCGCGTGGGTGTTGCGCCGATCAGCAGCAGCACGACTTACGGCGCACGCCGACTCTTCGCCGGCGTGGGTGCTGCGGGTTGCGGCCCCTGGCAGGGGCGACCCAGGGGGTGCGCAGGGGTGGGGCTGGGCGGCAGGGGGTGGGCGGGGCGACGCGGGGTGGCCGGGGCAGCACGGGGCGGCCGGGGCAGCACGGGGTGGCGGGCTGCGCTCGGGCCGCAAGGGCCGGCCCGTGGGGATCCGTGCGCCCGGATCGGCGGCTGATGGGCTCAGGGGGCCGGTAGCGGCGCCTGCAGCAGGGCGGTTGCCATGCTTGCCAGATCGGCGAGGAAGAACGCCTCGTCGGTGAGCGGTTGTTCGCCATCGGTGTACTGGCGCGCCCGGTCGGCGAGGGCGGTGCGGATCAGCGTGAGCGCCAGCTCGAGCCGCTGACGGCGGACCGGCTCGGGCAGGCCCGCCACGCCCGGGGGCACGGCCAGCCGCTCGGTGATGTGGTCGACGAAGCGCTGCTGGCCGAGGCTCGCCGGGAGCACGGCCGACGACCCGCCGGAGGGCTCGCCAGGGGACCCGCCCGAGGGGCCGCCCTGGTGCCCGAGTTGGGCGGAGATCCGCAGTGCGTGGCGACCGTCGGCGGTGCGCAGCTCGGTGGCCTCGGCGTCGATCAGGGCGCGGAGCAGCTCGGGCAGGGCGAGGCCGGCCAGCTCGGGCAGCCGCTGTGCCAGGACGCGTTCGGTGCGTTCCTGGCGGGCTTTCATGATCTCGTCCAGCAGGCCGGCCCGGGAACCGAAGTGGTACTGCACGGCCGACGGGTTGGCCTGCCCGGCCAACCGCACGATGTCCCGGGTCTGGGCGCCGTCCACGCCTTGGGTGGCGAAGAGCTGCTCGGCGGCGTGGAGCAGCTTCTCGCGGGTGTCGCTTCGTCCGGTGGTTCGTGCCATGGCGAGGATGGTAATGCTGGGCATTATTACTGTCGAGGAGGCGCGGGCAGCCTGGCCAGGAAGTGGTCGGCGCGGCGCTCGTAGCGACGGTCGAGGCGGCGGAAGGGTGCCGAGCCAGGCAATGGTCCGCTCGATCACCCCACGGTGGCGGCCGACGCGCTGACTGGCGTCCACTCCCGTCGCCCAGCTGGCGACCACCTCCACCGGCGTTAATGCTGGGCATTATTAGCCCCGAAGATGAGCAGACCTGCCCCCGCTCCCCTAGCGTGTGATCTTGCGTTGATCGCTAGTCATGACCGACTGGCGCCACGGGCATTACTGAACAGGGGATCATCTATGTCCGACAGCTTCCAGACTCCCAATGCGCCTGGGACGCCCGTCGCACCGAGCGGGCACCTGGTGGCCCCCGCCGGGCTCGCCCCCGGGAACGGCTACAGCCACGTGTCCTGGGGCACCGGTCGCGTCGTCGCGGTCTCCGGCCAGCTCGCGCTGGACGAAAGCGGCGCCCTGGTCGGCCCCGGCGACCCGGATGCCCAGGCCGGTCAGGTCTTCGAGAACATCCGCCGGGCCCTCGCGGCCGCCGGTGCCGAGTTCACCGACGTGATCAAGCTGAACTTCTACATCACCGATACCGCCTACCTCCCCGCGCTCCGCGCCGCCCGCGACGCCGTGATCGACACCGCCAACCCGCCGGCCAGCAGCGCCGTGGTGGTGGCCGGGCTGATCCGACCGGAGTTCCTGGTCGAGGTCGACGCACTGGCCGTCCTCCCCCTGCCCGCCCCGGAAGCGGCAACAGCCCCCGAAGCGCCGGCGACAGCCGTTGCCGCAGCGAACACCCCGGCCACGGCAACCACCCAGGCCACCGCTGCCACGCCGGGAGCCGTGGGGTGACCGAGCCCGACTTCCTGCGCAACACCCGCGCCTCCTACGACGCCATCGCTGCCGACTACACCGAGCGCTTCCGCTACCAGCCGGACATCAAGCCGCTGGACCGAGCGATGCTCGCCGCCTTCGCCGAGCTCGTCCGGGACGGCGGTCACGGCCCGGTGGCCGACCTGGGCTGCGGCCCGGGCCGACTGACCCCGCTGCTGCGCGAGCTGGGCCTGGAGGACCCCTTCGGGCTCGACCTCTCACCCCAGATGATCGAGATCGCCCGCAAGAACCACCCCGACCTCCGCTTCGAGGTGGGTTCGATCACCGCGCTGGACCTCCCGGACAACAGCGTCGGCGGCATCCTCTCCTGGTACTCGATCATCCACCTGCCGCCGGACCAACTCCCCCGGGCGCTGGCTGAGTTCCACCGTGTCCTGGCCCCCGGCGGCGCGCTGCTGGTGGCATTCCAGGTCGGCGACCAGCTGCACCGCCGCGACGAGCTGCTGGGTCATCAGGTCTTGCTGGAGTTCCACCGCCGTACCCCGGAAACCGTGATCGCCGCACTCGCCGCCGCCGGCCTCCCGGTCCACACTCACCTGGTCCGCGGCCCTGTCACCGATGGCGTGGAGTCCGTGCCGCAGGCCTTCCTCCTCGCCCGCAAGCCGTCCACGCCCGCGTGACCGGGCCCGCCCGCCTGACCGCGTCGACCACGCGCGCCAGGCGGGCGGCCCGGGCAGGCGGGCCCGGGCCGCACCCCGCTGGTGCTTGGTCCGGCCAAGACCACATTGGTGTGACCTATGATCGGACCACCGGGAAGGCCGCTCACCTGCGGTTCCCCAGGTGGGTGTGAGTGGAGCGGAGCGGAAGGGCCTCATGGCGGAGCCGACTGGGTGGGAACCGGTACCCCGCTCGCGCACCTTCGAGCTGGTCCTGGACCGGATCGAGGAGCAGATCCTGGCCGGGAAGCTGCGGGTCGGCGACCGGTTGCCGCCGGAACGTGAGCTGGTGGAGTTGCTCGGAGTCAGCCGGGCGGCGATCCGCGAGGCGCTGCGCGTGCTGGAGGCGCAGGGCGTGGTGCGGGCCAAGGTCGGCACCGGGCGCGACTCCGGCAGCGTGATCACGGCCCTGCCGAGCGCGGGTCTGACCCAGTTGCTGCGGTTTCACATCGCGCTGGCCAACTTCCCGCTGCCCGACGTGGTCGACACCCGGGCCGCCCTGGAGCGGGCCAGTGCCCGGTCCGCCGCCGGCCAGGCCAGTGAGCAACAGCTTTCCCGGCTACGCGAGTTGCTCGCGCTGATGGACGACCCGGCGCTGTCCCGCGAGGAGTTCAGCGAGCACGACGTCGCCTTCCACGTGACCATCGCCGAGGCGGGCGGCAACCGGCTGATGGCGGATCTGACCGTGGCGGTGCGCAATGCCGTCCGGCATCCGCTGCTCGCGGCCTTCCGACGCCTCGACGACTGGCCCGCGGTGGCCGCCGACCTGCGCGTCGAGCACCACGCGATCTACCAGGCCATCGCCGCCGGTGACGCACAGGCGGCGGGCGATCTGGTCGAGTCGCACATCCACCGCTTCTACCACGAGGTCGCACTGCCGGCGCTGCCGGCCGACACCGAGTCCTAGCGGCGACCGCGCCCCGCACTGCCCCTTGGCCACCTCTCGGGTATATGGTCTGACCAAAGAATGGCCGACCCGACCTACTACTGATCCCGACGTACTGATCAACCACGAACTGACCGACGACGTACTGATCAACCGAGACCGCACGAGGACCCCCATGCGTGTCGCACTCTTCCTCACCTGCGTCAATGACGCCCTCTATCCCGACACCGGCCGCGCCGTCGTCACCCTGTTGGAGCGGCTCGGCGTGGACGTCGACTTCCCCACCGGGCAGACCTGCTGCGGCCAGCCGCAGTACAACACCGGCTACCGGCGCGAGACGGAGCCGCTGGTGCACCGGATGGCGAAGGTGTTCGCGGGCTACGACTACGTGGTCACCCCGTCCGGGTCGTGCGCCGCAATGGTGCGCGACAACTACCCGCGGATCGGCGCCAAGGCCCGCGCCGAGGGGCGTGGCACCGCGCTCGGCAAGGCTGCCGACGCGCTGGTCCCGCGGGTGGTCGAGCTCACCGAGTTCCTGGTCGACGTGCTCGAAGTCACCGACGTGGGCGCCTACTTCCCGCACACCGTCACATACCACCCGTCCTGCCACGGGCTGCGGATGCTCGGCCTCGGTGACCGTCCGGTGCGACTGCTGCGCGCGGTGCGCGGGCTCACGCTCATCGAACTGCCCGGCGCCGAGGAGTGCTGCGGCTTCGGTGGCACCTTCTCGGTGAAGAACCCGGCCGTCTCCACCGCCATGGGCACCGACAAGGTCCGCAACGCCGCGTCGACCGGCGCCGAGGTGCTCTGCGGCGCCGACAACTCCTGCCTGATGCACCTGGGCGGGCTGCTGCACCGGCAGGACCAGCCGCTGCGCCCGCTGCACATCGCCGAGATCCTGGCGGCCACCGAGCAGGACGCCACCGCCACCGAGCCGACCGAAACGGTGATTCCCGCATGAGCCGCACGTTCCTCGGCATGCCGCCGTTCCCCGAGGCGGCCGCCGTCTCCACCCAGAACGCCCAGCTGCGCGCCAACCTCACCCACGCCACCCACACCATCCGCGACAAGCGCGCCCGCGCGGTGACCGAACTCGACGACTGGGCCCAACTGCGCCAGGCCGGACAGGAGATCAAGGACCACACGCTGCGCCACCTCGACCATTACCTGCTCCAGGCCGAGAAGGCGGTCACCGCGGCGGGTGGCACGGTGCACTGGGCCGCCGACGCGGCCGAGGCCAACCGGATCGTCGCCGACCTGGTCCGAGCCACCGGCGAGAGCGAGGTCGTCAAGGTCAAGTCGATGGCCACGCAGGAGATCGGGCTCAACGAGGCGTTGGCGGCCGAGGGCATCACGGCCTATGAGACCGACCTCGCCGAGCTGATCGTCCAGCTCGGCGACGACCTGCCGTCGCACATCCTGGTTCCGGCGATCCACCGCAACCGCAGCGAGATCCGCGACATCTTCCGTGACGCGATGGGACGTTGGGGCCGTCCCGCGCCCGACGGACTGACCGACAGCCCGGCCGAGCTCGCCGAGGCGGCCCGGCTGCACCTGCGGGAGAAGTTCCTGCGCGCCAAGGTGGCCGTGTCGGGTGCCAACTTCATCGTGGCGGAGACCGGCACCCTGGTCGTGCTCGAGTCCGAAGGCAACGGCCGGATGTGCCTGACCCTGCCGGAGACCCTGATCTCGGTGGTCGGCATCGAGAAACTGGTGCCCAGCTGGCGGGACTTGGAGGTGTTCCTCCAGCTGCTGCCCCGCTCCTCCACCGCCGAGCGGATGAACCCGTACACCACGCTGTGGACCGGCACCACGGCTGGTGACGGCCCGTCAAACTTCCATCTGGTGCTGCTCGACAACGGACGGACCGACACCCTGGCCGACGAGGTGGGCCGCCAGGCGCTGCGCTGCATCCGCTGCTCGGCCTGCCTCAACGTCTGCCCGGTGTACGAGCGGGCCGGCGGGCACGCCTACGGCTCCCCTTATCCGGGGCCGATCGGCGCCATCCTCACCCCGCAACTGCGCGGCCTGCAGAGCGAGGTGGACGCCTCGCTGCCGTACGCCTCATCGCTGTGCGGCGCTTGCTACGAGGTCTGCCCGGTGGCCATCGACATCCCGGAGGTGCTGGTCCAGTTGCGCGAGCGGGTGGCCGACCAGGCGCCGGGGCACCGGTTGGAGCGGGCTGCGATGAAGTCGGCCGGCTGGCTCCTGGATCACCCGGCCGCGTACTCCGCCGCCCTGCGAACCGCCAGCCGGGCGCGCGGCCTGCTACCTCGCCGCCTGCCACTGCCCGGCCCGGCCAAGGCCTGGAGCGACAGCCGCGACCTGCCCACCCTGCCCGAACACCCGTTCCGCGACTGGTGGAACAGCCGGCCGAACGGCGAGGACGGGCCGAAGCACGACGACGGCAAGACCGGAAAGGACAGCGCAGCCCGATGACCACTTCCCGTGACCGCGTCCTCGCCAAGGTGCGCGCAGCGCTGGCCGATGTGCCGCCCGGAGCCCCGGACGCCGACCCGCCGGTGACCCGCGCATACCGCACCGCCCACACCGAGGCGACCGGCCCCGCGCTGCTCGCCCTGCTCGCGGAGAACCTGGCCGACTACCGCGCCATGGTGCACCGGACGACGGAGGATCAACTCCCGTCACTGCTGGCCGAGATCCTGCGCACGCATGGCTCCCGCACGCTCGCGGTGCCGACCGATCTGCCGTCAAAGTGGCTGGCAGCCGCCCACGAGGTGACGCGGCTGCCCGACAGCCCCACCGTTACCGCCGACCAACTGAACGGCGTGGACAGCACGTTGACCGGTTGCGCCCTGGCGATCGCCGAGACGGGCACCATCGTGCTGGATGCCGGGCCGGCGCAGGGTCGGCGCCTGCTCACCCTGGTTCCGGACCACCACATCTGCGTGATCCGCGCCGACCAGGTGGTCGCCTCACTGCCCCAGGCCCTGCCCCGCCTGGACCCGACCCGTCCGCAGACCTGGATCTCGGGACCGTCGGCGACCAGTGACATCGAACTGGAGCGGGTGGAGGGCGTGCACGGGCCGCGTTGCCTGGAGGTCGTGGTGGTTTCCGGGTAGCCGCGGCCCCAAGGTCACTTCCGGGCAACCGCCGTGGCGTTCGGACTGCTCACCACTCGGGCCAGGTCGGTGAGTTCAGGGTCCTTGGCGGCTTCCTGCAGGGCTTCGCAGAGAGCGCTGTCGTGGGTCGGGCGGGCGGCCTCCAGGAGTTCGAGGCCGGCCGGGGTCACGTCGGTGTAGATGCCGCGCCGGTCGGTGTCGCACAGGTAGCGGGTGAGCAGCGCGCGGTCCTCCAGGCGGGAGACCAGCCGGGTGGTCGCGCTCTGGCTGAGCACCACGGCGTCGGCCACCTGGGCCATCCGCAGGTGGCCGCCGACGCCGCCGTGCTGCCGGCTGAGCACGGCCAGCAGCGAGTACTCGCGCACGCTGAGGTCATGTCCGGCCTGCAGGGCCTGCTCCAACCGGGACTCGATCCGGTCGTGCAGCCGGGAGAGCGCGAACCATCCCTGAGGGAGGGAGGTCAGCGCTGGATCGGTGGCAGTCATCCCACTGGCTCCTCACATGTCGGTTCGGCCGGGAGTCGTCCATATTCCCAATGTCCCGACTCCCTATTCCCGATGTATTCCCGATGTCCAGAATACGCCAGCAGGAGATAACACGCTCTTGCAGGTATAAGGCCTGCACAACTACCGTGTGCCTCCCCGACCAACGGCCGAGCCCTGCCTAGGATCAGCAGGAGACCGGCGCGGATCGGCATGAGATCGGCACGAGATCATCAGGAGATCGGCAGGAGATCGGCAGGAGATCGACTGCGGATCGAACGAACGATCGCCCGTCCAGCGCGGATCGAGCGCAGGTCGGCAGCCGATCAGCCATGGATCGGCATGAGGTCGACAGCAGTCGGAGCACAGGTCCACCACCGAGCAGGGAGCCAACCATGCACGTCGGATTCATCGGACTGGGCGCGATGGGGCGCGCGATGGCAGGGCGGCTGGTCGCCGCCGGCCATCAGGTGACCGTCTGGAACCGCTCGCCGGAGCCGGTGGCCGAGCTCGTCAAGCAGGGCGCCCGGCCCGCCGACGGGATCGCCGAGGTGCTGCGCAGCGACGTGGTCGTCTCGATGCTCGCCAATGACGCGGCGGTGGAGTCGCTGCTCCTGGACGAGGACGCGTTGGCGGCAGCCACCACCGACCTGCACGTCAACATGGCCACCATCTCCCCCGCGTTGGCCAAGCGGGCTGCCGAACTGCACGGCAAGCACGGCATCGGCTATGTCGCGGCGCCGGTGCTGGGCCGCCCGGAGGCGGCGGCCGGCGGTAACCTCAACATCCTCGCGGCGGGCTCGGATGCGCTGCTCGACCGGGCGGCCCCGCTGTTCGACGCGATGGGCCGCCACACCTACCGGCTGGGCGAGCAGCCGCAGTTGGCCAATGTCGCCAAGGTGAGCGCCAACTTCATGCTGTTCTCGGCGGTGGAGGCGTTCGCGGAGGCCGCCACGCTGGCCGAGGCCAGCGGTCTGGCCCCGGCCGACCTGCTGGAGGTGCTCACCGGCAGCATCTTCCCGGGACCGATCTATTCGGGCTACGGTTCGATGATCGTGGCCGGCCGCTACGAACCGGCCGCGTTCAAGCTGGCATTGGCCCTCAAGGACGTCAACCTGGCCCTGGACACGGCCGCCGACGCCAAGGTCCCACTCCCGCTGGGCAGTCTGCTGCGCGATGCCCTGCTGGAGAGCATCGCGCACGGCGATGGCGAGCGGGACGGGGCGGCGATCGCCGAAACCGCCCGCCGCCACGCCAATCTGACGGAACGTCGGAGCTGACCCTCCGAAGCGTCAGAGCTGACCCTCACCGCTCCGGCTGCACCCGCCCGGCGAACCGGCGCTCGAAGCCGTCCCCGGTGTTCGCGGTGACCGTGTAGTCGTAGCGGCCGGCGGCAGTCGGGGCGAGCAGTTGCTCCGCGCTGCCGCCGGGCGCCACGGTCACTACCTGTGGCACCGAACCAACCGCGCCGAAGGCCGAGTTGGCGCCGATGGTGAACTCCACCGCCCGTCCGCCCTGGCTGCTCAAGGTGATCCGCACCCCGGTCGGCGACTCCACCACGGAGACCTCCGGGCGCCCCTTCGATGCGTCGCTCCAGGTGCGGACATCGCCCTTGTAGCCGCGCAGGAAGCCGTCCGGGCCGTGCGCGTCGATGTCGTACGGGCCACCGCTGTCAGCCGTACCGGGTGCCGCCCTGCCGTGGTGGTCGTCAGCCGTTGGCGCAGCAGCCCTGCGGTGCGGCGTCGGCGCTCTTGCCGAGGGTGTCGGCGTCGGCCTTGACGACGTAGACCTCCCAGGGCTCCTTGCCCGGGCCGGTCACCCAGGTCTTGTCCTGGAGCGCGTAGCAGCATGAGGTGTCGTTCTCCTCGAGCGCCACGAGCCCGGCCCGGCGGAGGCGCTCAGTGGCAGCGGTGACCTGCTCGGTGCTCTCGACCTCGACGCCGAGGTGGTCCAGGCGGGTGTCCTGGCCGGGCTCGCCCTCGATGAGGACGAGCTTGAGCGGCGGCTCGGCGATGGCGAAGTTCGCGTAGCCGGGGCGGCGCTTGGCGGGCTCGGCGCCGAAGAGCTTGGCGTAGAAGGCGATCGAGCCTTCGAGGTCGGCGACGCGCAGAGCGAGTTGAACACGGGACATGGTGGCCCTCCCGGAACCGCTTGATTTGATGGATGTCGATACAGGCGAGGTTGCCACTTGATTTGATGAGTGTCAACATAGATGCATGTCGAAATCAGAGCTGGTGGTACTCGGCCAGGACGAGGGCGAGGCGGTGCCGTGCTGCTCACCGCTGGTCCGCGAGCCGCTGGGCGAGGCGGACGCCGGCGAGCTGGCGCGGATGTTCAAGGCGCTCTCGGACCCGGTGCGGCTGCGGCTGCTGTCGCTGATCGCCTCGCACGAGGGCGGCGAGGCGTGCGTCTGCGACCTGACCGGCCCGTTCGACGTGTCCCAGCCGACCATCTCCCACCACCTGAAGGTGCTGCGCGAGGCCGGGCTGGTCGGCTCCGAGCGGCGCGGGACCTGGGTCTACTACTGGGTGCTGCCTGCCGCGCTGGCGTCGCTCTCCGCACTGCTCCAGGCGCCGGGCGGGCAGGCGCCGGGCGGGCAGGCGCCGGGCGGGCAGGCGCCGGATGGGCAGGCTCCGGTGGCCGCGCGGTGAAGGGGGCGATAGGGCTCAGCCGGAAGGCCCTGGGCGAATTCCTCGGGACGGGCGCGCTGGTCGCCGTCGTGGTCGGCTCCGGCATCCAGGCCACCGAGCTCTCCTCGGACGTCGGGGTGCAGCTGCTGGCCAACTCCCTGGCCACGGTGTTCGGTCTCGGGGTACTGATCACGCTGCTCGGCCCGGTCTGCGGCGCGCACTTCAACCCGGTGGTGACGCTGGCCGCCTGGTGGGCCGGCCGCCGGGGTGCCGAGGGGCCGACCCTGCGCGAGGTCGCGGCCTACGTCCCCGCGCAGATCGCCGGGGCGACCGGCGGGGCGGTGCTGGCGAACGCGATGTTCGCCCGCCCGCTGGTGCGCTGGTCCACCCACGAGCGCTGGGCGCCGCATCTTTGGTTGGGCGAGGTCGTGGCGACCGCCGGGCTGATCCTGCTGGTCTTCGGCCTCACGCGGGCCGGTCGCGCGCACCTCGCGCCGGCGGCGGTCGCGTCCTACATCGGCGCCGCGTACTGGTTCACGTCCAGCACCTCGTTCGCCAACCCGGCGGTGACCATCGGCCGCGCGGTGACGGATACGTTCGCCGGGATCGCGCCCGGGTCCGTGCTGCCGTTCATCGGCGCGCAGCTCGTGGGGCTGGTGGTGGGCATGGGCCTGGTGGGGCGCTGTTCGGGCGGCCCGCTCCCGCTGGGGACGTCGTACCGCAGGGCGAGCCCCACCCCGTCGCCGTAGACCGCTGAACGCCCTACCAAGGAAGAGACCCCTCGTGAGCTCCCCCTCCATCCCGTCCGTCCTGTTCGTCTGCGTGCACAACGCCGGCCGCTCCCAGATGGCGGCCGCCTTCCTCACCCACCTCGCCGCGGGACGGGTCGAGGTCCGCTCGGCCGGCTCCGCCCCGGCCGCCACCGTCAACCCCGCCGTGGTCGAGGCCCTGGCGGAGGTCGGGATCGACATCTCCGCCGAGGTGCCGAAGGTGCTCACCGTCGAGGCCGTCCAGGCGTCGGATGTGGTGATCACCATGGGCTGCGGCGACGCCTGCCCGTACTTCCCCGGAAAGCGGTACCTGGACTGGCAGTTGGAGGACCCGGCGGGCCAGGGCGTGGACGCGGTGCGCCCGATCCGCGACCGGATCGAGCAGTTGGTGCGCGGGCTGCTCCGCGAGCTCGGGGTCGAGCCGGCGGCATAAGGGCCAACTCCCCCTTGCCGACCAGAATGCCGACAGCCTCCGGCCCGCAATGGACCGGAGGCTGTCAGGGATCAGCAAGTCAGCAAGTCAGCAAGTCATGTGCTGACCGCCAACGGTTACTTCCAGTAGACGCCCTTGTCCAGGGTGTACGGGTCGCCCCAGTACATGGCCCCGTCGACCTTCACCGACGCCGTGGGCGCGAGCGCGAGGATGCAGCCCTGGACCGACTTGCCCTTGGTGAAGCCGCTCGGCAGCGCGTTGTCGTTGCACTTGGGGAAGTCACTGAAGATCGACACCCCCTGCGCCTCGGAGCCGTCCGGCAGCAGACCCTTGATCTCGGACACGTTGGTGAACGAGAGGTCGGAGTTGCCGACGTTGGTGACGGAGAAGCGGACGTAGTACGGCACCATGCCCTTGACCTTGTCGCCCAGGTTGAGCGGGGCCAGGTCGGACGGGACGCCGGCGTCGATCGAGGTCACGGTCAGCGCGATGGTGCCCTTGGTGCTGCCGTAGCTGAACGGGATGGTGGCCGGCTGGCCGATCTTGAAGGTCTGCCCCGCCGTGGCCGCCGGGCCGGCCGTCGCACCGCCGCCACCGCCGGCCGGCGAGCTGGCGTCACCACTCGGTGCGCCCGGGATGGTCACCTTGGACGGCATGCTCG
Organism: Kitasatospora acidiphila; assembly: GCF_006636205.1. Taxonomy (NCBI): domain Bacteria; kingdom Bacillati; phylum Actinomycetota; class Actinomycetes; order Kitasatosporales; family Streptomycetaceae; genus Kitasatospora; species Kitasatospora acidiphila. The sequence goes on from NZ_VIGB01000003.1 coordinate 1,723,481, forward strand.
TCGGCATGCCAGTCGGCTTCGACGCAGCCGGGCTGGACGCCGCCGCCGAGCTCGGGGCCGTAGTGGTACCCGAGCCGGAGCCGTCGTCGTTGCACGCGGTCAGAGTCAGCGCAGCAACAGCCGCGAGCCCGGTCAGGGCAACGGCGGTCTTGCGTGAGCCGGTCGTCATGTACTGCTCCCCCATGAGTAGGATCGCCGATTCGCGGTCCTGTATGGGAAAATTAAATACCCATGAGGAACAGGGGTCGCCAGGGGGTCCTGAGCCCTGTGACATGGCTGTGACAGCGCTGTGACGGGGGTCAGCGGCATCCGCGGGGCTCACTGAGCAGCCCGCCCGCGCCGACCACTGCCAACGCGCAGGCGGCTCACCACCCTCGCAGGGCGCTGCACCTACCGCGCAGGGCCCGCCGGCCACTTGGGTGACACATGCGCGCCGATGCCCACCGCCCGGAGGGCGCTGGCCATGAAGCCGGCCGTGGTCTGCTGCTGATCGAAACGCTCGCCGACGAACGAGGCGTTGAGCCCCGCGTCGCCATCGGCAAGCGCGCATGGGTCAAGTGCGCCCCTACCAACGCGGGTTCACACCACCTGAACCCGCTCCATCCGGTGACGACCCGCCCGCGAGATCACCACCGGCCCCGTCCGCCATACGCACTGAGTCGTGCTCATTCCGGTGTAGCTGCGACGATTACGTACAGCTTGGTTCCGCGAGCGGGAGTACGGGCGACCTTCATGCGGGAAGGATCAGAGGCGATCCGACAGTCCGACCCCCGTGAGGTCCCGTTGTCCGTTCAAGGCACCGCCGCCCACCGCGCCCTCGCCGATCTGCCGCCGCTGGTGCGCCGGGCGCTCGACGCCGCTGAGGGCGCGGGGTTCGCGTACTCGTGCCGGCCCGAACAGGGGCGCCTGCTGCAGGTGTTGGCGCAGGGCGCGGTCGGGCTGATCGGGGAGACGGGGACGGGGTGCGGGGTGGGGCTGGCGTGGCTGGCCAGTGGGGCTGGGGACGGGGTACGGCTGGTGAGCGTGGAGCGGGACGAGGCCAGGGCGGCTGTGGCTGCCGAGGTGTTCGCCGACCGGCCGAACGTGACGGTGGTGTGCGGCGACTGGACCGAGCTGTACCGGCACGGGCCGTTTGATCTGCTGGTGCTGGACGGCGGCGGGCAGGGCAAGGGGGATGCGCCGGCCGACCCCACTCGCCTGCTCACCCCGGGCGGCACGGTGGTGGTGGACGACTTCACGCCCTCCCCCGGCTGGCCCCCGCTGCACGAGGGCCGGCCGGACACCGCCCGGCTGCACTGGCTGGAGCACCCCGCACTGCGGGCCACCGAGCTCCAACTCGCCGCCGACCTGAGCTCCGTGGTCGGCCGACTGCGCTGAAACCGTCACCCCTCCATCCGGCGCGGCGTTGTCAGGGTGGAGGTGTGACACGGTGGCAGACGAAACGGCGATGCGGCCGGCGGTGCGGGAGACGTACGGGCCGGACGATCTGAGCAGAGCGCCCATCTTCGCCGGTGGGTTCATCAACTTCGGCTATTGGCAGGCCATTGACCTGAGCGGCCCACTCGGCGAGGCGGAGCGGGTGCGCAGCCAGGAGGACCTTTACCGGCATGTGCTGGACGCGGCCGGGTTGGGGAACGATCCGGCGGTGCTGGAGGTGGGCTGCGGGCTCGGCATGGGGTGCGCGCTGACCCTGCGGGAGTACGGCCCTGCCGCCGTCACCGGCCTGGACGTTCACCCGGAGCAGCTGCGGCGGGCCCGCGGCGCGCAGGCCGATCTGCTGCGCGACGAACCGGGACGACTGCGGTTCGTCCAGGGGGCCGCGGAGCGGATGCCGCTGCCGAATGGTGGGTTCGACGCCGTCATCAGCGTGGAGGCCGCTCAGCACTTCCCGGATCTCGACGCCTTCGCCGTAGAGGCGGCGCGGGTGCTGCGGCCGGGCGGTCGAGTGGCCGTGGCCAGCTTCTTCACGGTGGACGACGCACCCGGCCGGCCGGAGGAGATGGCGAAGCTGCTGGAGACGTACGCCAACGGCCTGGACATCGCCCGGCCGGTGACGGCGCTCACGGATGCGTTCAGAGCAGCGGGGCTCACCGGGGCGCGCGTCGAGTCGATCGGGCCGCACGTGTGGCAGGGCTGGGACCGCTGGCTCAGCCAGTGGTGGGCTCCGGGCACCTGGCCGCGGAACTTCCTGCGGGCCTACGAAGAGCGGATCCTCGACTACTACGTGGTCACGGCGGCCCGACCGTGATCCTCCGCGAACCCGATACCCGGACCCGATACCCGAACCCGCCGGACGAGTGCCGGTCAGCGACCCGGTTCACCGCAAGTCTTATGGCCGCTGACCAGGCACGACGGACAAAAACGGGTGATTTTGCGGGAGGTGTCCGCTAAAGCGACGATTGCCGCCGGCTCCACCGAGCCGAGCAGTAGCAGGAAAGGCGCACCACCCTCATGCAGACCAGCCCGGTCCTTCCCCGTCAGGCAGCCAGCCCCACCCCGGCCGCCGTCGACCATCCAGGACCCGAGCAGGCCGAGAAGCACAAGGGTGGCCGCTTCGGCCTGCCGACCGCCACCGCGCTGGTGATGGGCAACATCATCGGCGGCGGCATCTTCATGCTGCCCGCCGCGGTCGCCCCGTACGGGACGGTCAGCCTGCTCGCGTTCGCCGTGCTGACCGTGGGCGCGATCGCGCTCGCGCTGGTCTTCGGCAAGCTGGCCCGGCGCAATCCGCGCACCGGCGGTCCGTACGTCTACGCACGCGAGGCGTTCGGCGACTTCGCCGGTTTCCTGTCCGCATGGTCGTACTGGATCACCACCTGGGTCAGCAACGCCGCGCTCGCCGTGGCGGCGGTCGGCTATCTCGACGTGCTGCTGCCGATCCAGCACTCCAAGCTGCTCACCATCGGCGCCGCGCTGCTGCTGCAGTGGCTGCCCGCGCTGGCGAACCTGGCCGGCACCCGGTACGTGGGTGCGGTCCAGATCGTCTCCACCGTGCTGAAGTTCATCCCGCTGGCGCTGGTCGCGGTCGGCGGGCTGTTCTTCTTCAACCCGGCCAAGATGGGGCCGTTCGACGCCTCGGGCAGCGGCTGGGTGGGCGGCATGACGGCGGCCGCCGCGATCCTGCTCTTCAGCTACCTGGGTGTCGAGTCGGCCGCGATGAGCGCGGGCCAGGTCCGCGACCCGGAGCGCAACGTCGGACGGGCCAGCGTGCTGGGCACCACCGGTGCGGCGCTGGTCTACCTGCTCGGCACCCTGGCGGTCTTCGGGACGGTCGCGCACAGCCGGCTGCTCCACTCCAGCGCGCCGTTCTCGGATGCGGTGAACGTGATGTTCGGCGGCTCCTGGGGTGGCAGCGTGATCGCGGTGGCCGCGCTGGTGTCGATGACCGGCGCGCTCAACGGCTGGACGCTGCTGGCCGCTCAGGCACCGTACGCCGCCGCGCGGGACGGGCTGTTCCCGGCCGTGTTCGCCGTCGAGAAGCGCGGGGTGCCGGTCTACGGCGTGCTGATCAGTGTCGGTCTGGCCTCGCTGCTGACCGTCCTCAACTTCGCCTCGGGTGCCCAGAGCGCCTTCGAGATCCTGGTGCTGGTGACCTCGTTCACGGCCACCGTGCCCTATCTGCTCTCCACCGCCGCGCAGTTGTACTGGCTGGTGCGCGGCGAGCAGGGCAAGGTGGCGCCGGGCCGCCTGCTGCGGGACGCGGCGCTGGGTCTGGGCGCGTTCGCCTTCTCGATCTGGCTGCTGGCCGGCGCCGGCTACGCGGCGGTCTACCAGGGCGTGTTGTTCCTGTTCGCCGGGATCCTGGTCTACGTCTGGATGGCGGGGCGGCGCGACCAGCGGGGCACCGAGCGAGCGGTCTGACCGAGCAAGACCGAACAGGCGGCCCCCGACCGGATCACCGGCCGGGGGCCGCCTGTTTCAGTACCAAGCCGCTTCAGTACCAAGCCGTTTCAGCACCGCACCGTTTCAGTACCACACGGTGATGCGCCGCTCCGGTCCGTCCACCCGGATCCTCCCACCCACCGGCAGCACCAACTGCGGGTCGGTGTGGCCGAAGTCCACGTCGAAGACGGCCATCGTCTCCGGGGCGTACTCGGCCAACGCCCGCAGTACGGCCTCGCGTTGGGCGGTGCGGAAGGCGAGCTTCCCGGCAGGCGGGTTGCGCTGCTGGAAGCTCCAGGACTTGGCGCGGGCCATCAGCAACGCCGGGAACCGGCGCAGCAGGCCGCGCTCGCCGAAGTTGCGCAGGATGCGGTAGACGGTGTCGGCGCTGGGCAGTTCCTCGGTGGTCTCCAACAGGAGGACGCTACCGGCGTATTCGTGTGCGGGGCGGACTTCGCGGTCGGCCATGGCCATCCAGGAGAGGATCTCCAGACTGCCGCCCCAGCCGGGGCCCTCCACCACGCGGTCCGGCTGGTGCCAGATCCAGCCGGTGCCGGGCTCCATCAGCGGCTCCTCGGCGAGGAGTTCGGGCTGCTCCCAGGGGGACTCCTGGTCGCCGACCTCAGCGGCAGGGTGCAACTCGTAGCAGCCCGAGCCGAAGAGCGCGGCGCGCAGCGAGGCATCGGTGTCGGGGTGTACCCGGCCGCCGCGCCCCAACTGCACCATCACCGTTCCGCCGTGGTAGCCGACCACGCCCAGGTTGCGCAGGAACACCAGCAGGTTGGTGTTGTCGCTGTAGCCGAAGAAGGGCTTGGGGTTGGCCTGGATCAACTCGCCGTCCAGGTGCGGCAGTACGGTGATCTGGTCCTCGCCGCCGATGGTGGCGATCACCGCCTTGATGCTCGGGTCGGCGAAGGCGGCGTTGATGTCGGCGGCGCGGTCCTGCGGGGAGGCGCCCAGCACGCGGGTGGTCGGGTACTCCACCGGTTCCAGGCCGTAGTCCTCGCGCAGGCGGCGCAGTCCGAGCTCGTAGGGGTGCGGGAAGACGGCGGGCAGGCCGGCCGAGGGTGAGAGCACGGCGACCCGGTCGCCGGGGCGCGGCTTCGGCGGGTGGGCGGCCACACCGGCCACACCGGCCACATCGGGCACGGCAGCCAGCTGCTCCATCTCGGTGACGCGGCGCAGGTCCTTGGTGCGCCCGATGGCGCTGCGCATCGCGTTGAGGTCGGCCTTGCGCAGGTAGCGGATCAGGGTGCCGTCCGCACCGGGCGTGGTGAGCGCACGCGTCACGAAGTCCGCCACGTCGAGCTCGCCCCAGGGGAGCTTGGGCGTGCACAGGTCGCCGGAGGCCTGCGGGGTGCGGAAGTCGAGCTTGCGGAGGTGGAACGCCTCGGGGTGCAGGGCAGTTCGTTGCCGTCCTCGTCGAGGAGCACGGCGCCGACGGCTGCGAAGGCCGCCGCCATCGCGTCCGCCCGGGACGGGTCGCCGTCCCAGAGCAGGTCGAGGTCGCCGGTGAGTTCCCGGGAGCCGTGCAGGATGCCGGCCACCTGGCCGATGGCCACCACCGGGGCGCCCTGCCGGTCGAGTTCGGCGAGCAGCGGGACCGGGTCGAAGCCGATCGCGCCGTCGGTGCCGACGGTGCCGTGCTCGTCGTCGGCGTCGTCATGGCTCAGCCCGGTGGCTTCCCGGTCCGCGACCAGCTCGGCCGTGCGGGCCACGGCCCGGCGCAGGCGGTCGATCGGGGCGACGGTGGGGCTGACGGCCATGCGGCTCCTCCTCGTTGCGGATCAGCCGAGTCGATCACGTGGGTCATCGGGCTGTCCAACGCGTTTCCCGAGGAAGCGAAACGGCGCCGCCCCCTCCCCGGGTCCGGGGAGGGGGCGGCGCCGTCAGGTGAGTTGCCAGCCGTGCGTCAGTGCGCCATCACGGGCACGTCGGCGACCTCGCCGTCACCGCTGCCGGCGGCGACGATGTTCGCCTTGCCACCGCCGTTCAGCAGCGCGGTGGCGATCGCCGCGGCCACCAGCAGGAAGCCGAACGACCACCAGATGGCGTGCGAGAAGCCGGCCACGGCCGCCTGGGCGTGCCCGGCCATGATCTCGTGCATCTTCTGCATCATCTCCGGCGACGGCGGGGTGGCCGGGTGACCGGCGGGAACCTGCGGGATCGGCGGAACGTGGTGCGAGCTGATGTACGCGTTGGTCGCGCTGGTCGCCACGGTGCTCAGCGCCGCGGTGCCGATCGCGCCGCCGACCTGCTGCGAGGTGTTGACCATCGCGGAGGCGACACCGGCGTCGGTCGGGCGCACCCGGAAGGTGGCCAGGCTCATCGCCGGCATGAACGCGGTACCCATGCCGAGGCCCATCAGGACCAGGCCGGGCAGGATCTGCCAGTACGAGGTGTCGACCTTGATCTGGGTCAGGATCAGCATGCCCATCGCGGCGACCACGAAGCCGGGGCCCATCAGCCAGCGGGCCGGGACCCGGTTCATCAGGCGGGCACCGATCTGGGTGGAGCCGGTGATCATGCCGGCGACCATCGGCAGGAACGCGAAGCCGGTGGTGACCGGGGTGTACTGCAGGATGTTCTGCATGTAGTAGGTCAGGAACAGGAACAGACCGAACATGCCGATCACGGCCAGCCCGAGCGCCAGGTAGGAGCCGCCGCGGTTGCGGTCGAGCACCACGCGCAGCGGCAGCAGCGGGGCCTTGACGGTCCGCTCGACGATCACGAAGGCGATCAGCAGCACGGCGGCGGCGATGAACAGGCCGATGGTGAGGCTGGCGCCCCAGCCCTTCTCGGAGGCCTCGGTGAAGCCGTAGACCAGCGAGACCAGGCCGGCCGAGACCAGCACCACGCCGGGGATGTCCAGCCGGTTGCGGTTGAGGCCGCCGGCGGGCTCGCGGATCACGAAGAGCGCGCCGAGCACCGCGATGATCGCGAACGGGACGTTGATGTAGAAGGTCCAGCGCCAGTTCAGGTACTGGGTGAGCACACCGCCGAGCATCAGGCCGAGCGCACCGCCACCACCGGCGATCGCGCCGTAGATGCCGAAGGCCTTGGCGCGCTCCTTGGCCTCGGTGAAGGTCACGGTGAGCAGCGACAGGGCGGCCGGTGCGAGCAGTGCGCCGAAGACGCCCTGCAGCGCGCGGGCGCCGACCAGCATCGCGAAGCTCTGCGAGGCGCCACCGATCGCCGAGGCGCCGGCGAAGCCGATCAGGCCGGTTATGAAGGTGCGACGACGGCCCCACATGTCGGAGATGCGGCCACCGAAGAGCAGCAGGCCACCGAAGGCGAGCGCGTAGGCGGTGATGACCCAGGACCGGTTGGTGTCCGAGAAGTGCAGGGCCTTCTGCGCCGTGGGCAGGGCGATGTTCACGATGGTGGCGTCGAGAACCACCATCAGCTGAGCGAGACCGAGGAAGCCCAGGGTCTTCCAGCGGTTGGGGTCGGCCTGTGGCACGACGTTGTCTGACATGGGAGTACTCACCTAACGGCAGGAATCGGTGCTTGTGCGGTCGGAGGCGGCTGGCCGCTTCCGTTGTGCGGTGGGACGCGGACAGGCCGCTCCCCCTGCGCGGTCGAAAGGCGGCTGGGCCGCTTCCGGAAGTCTCGGAGCCGGGGACGGTTCGGCTCCCCGGTGACGCTACTCAGAGGTACTGACAATCGACGGGGTCGATCAGTGACATCGGACAGTGAGGTCGATCAAGCGAGGTGGATCAAGCACGGGATCACGTGGGGCTGACCAGGTGCGGTCGATCAGTTGGGTCGCCGCAGATCGTCCAGGGTGATCGCGCGGCCGGGCAGGACCGAGGGCGCGGGCGCCCGCAGTCCGTCGAGGAACAGCTGCAGGTGGCGGTGGATCAGCATGCCCTGGTCGATCTTGAGGCAGGCGCCCCCGGGCATCGGCCGGGAGAGCCGGCCCAGCGCGACGAACAGGTCGCCGGGGGCGACGTCGGCGCGCAGGCTGCCGGCCTCCCGGGCGCGGACCATCAGCTGGTCCACCACCCGCTCGGTCGCCGCCTTGAGCGCGAAGTACTCGTCCTCGTCCTGCGGCTCGACCCGCTCGGTGAGCATGGTGCACAGCGCACCGATGTGCTCGTCGGCGCTGCCGTGCACGAACTCGCAGAGCGCCTGGAACGGGTCGCCCTCGCTGGTCAGCGCCGCGCGGGCCCGGTCCAGGACGCGCTCCATCACGGAGAGCGCGACCTGGTGGATCAGCGCGGGACGGTCCGGGAAGTTGCGGTAGAGGGTGGCGTTGCCGACGCCGGCCCGCCGGGCGATCTCGTCCAGCGGCACGTCGGCGCCCTCGTCGGCGAACAGCTCCCGGGCGGCCGCGAGGATGCGCTCCCGGTTCCGGACCGCGTCGGCCCGCAGTCGGGGTGCCGCCGCACAGGCGGGAGTCGGAACTTCCAGCATGTCCATGGCAGCACTCCTTTCCGGGGGCCCGGGGTGATCCGGGGACTCATCCCCCACTTCCATCGACTGTACGCCAAACGGGGAGAACGTCCCCACATATTTCCGCCCAGTCGGGATTGCGGCAGATGTGACTCGTCTCACCTCACCCGGTTGCCCGGGCCGACCAGCGGGAATCCAGCCGTTACGACCAGGCGCCGGGCAACTCCGAGTGACCAGTCGCAGACTTGGGCAAGTAGCGGGTTGCCCCAGCCGCCCCGAGCCAGGGCCGGCACAGCATGAGGACGTGATGCAGTGAACGTCGCACGGCAATCGACCCCCTCCACCAGCGCTTCCCCGCAGGCGCCACCCACGGTGACCCCGCTGACCGAGTCCACCGCGGCGGCATATGTCGCCAGCACCTGCTTCAAGATCGGCCCTCCCACCCGGCTCGGCGTCGAGCTCGAATGGTTGGTGCACGATTCCCGTCGGCCACACAGTTCCCCCGCCCCCGAGCGAGTCGGGGCCGCTCTGGCGGCACTCGACCTGCATCCGGACCTGTCATCGCTCCCCGGTGGTTCGCGGATCACCCGCGAGCCCGGCGGCCAGGTAGAGCTCAGCTCCCCCGCCGCCGAGGACCTGACGGCGTGCATACGGACCGCCGGCCAGGACCTCGCCACCCTGCGCGCGGCCTTCGCCGCCCAGGGCCTGACTCTCGCCGGCTACGGTACCGAACCCCATCCGAGGGTCCGTCAGCTGACCCTACGTCAACCCCGCTACCTGGCCATGGAAGAATTCTTCGGCCGCAGCGGGCCCTGGGGCAAGATCATGATGTGCGTCACGGCCTCCACCCAGGTGTGCCTGGACGCGGGCACCGAGGCGTCCGGAGCCGGCGGGTTCCGGCAGCGCTGGCAGCTGGCGCACCGGCTCGGCCCGGTGCTGGTCGCCGCGTTCGCCAACTCCCCGCTGCTGGACGGTCGCCGCACCGGCTACCGGTCCGCACGGCAGGCGGTGTGGGCCCGGATGGACCCCAGCCGCACCCTGGCACCGCACGGCGGCGACCCGCGCGAGGCCTGGGCCCGCTATGTGCTGGACGCCCAACTGCTCTGCGTGCGCCGGGCCGACGGTCAGCCGTGGAACGCACCGGCCGGGCGGACCTTCCGGGACTGGCTGCGCGGGCCGGAGGCGGACCGGCCCACGCTGGCCGACCTGGAGTACCACGCCAGCACGCTGTTCCCGCCGGTGCGACCGCGCGGCTACCTGGAGTTGCGCATGATCGACGCGCAGCCCGGCGACGGCTGGATCGTCCCGGTCGCGCTGGCCGCCGCGCTCTTCTCCGACCAGCAGGCCGCCGACGCCGCGCTGGCCGCGCTGGAGCCGCTGAGCGCCGCGTCGGCCGAGCCCGGACCGCGCGGTGCCGCGTGGACCAGGGCCGCCGCCCGCGGCATGGGCGACCCGGTGCTGCGGCGGGCCGCGCTGGACTGCTTCGCCGCTGCCGATGCCGCCCTCTCCCGAGCCGGGGTCGACGGGCGGATCCGGTCCGCCGTGGCCGAGTTCCGCGACCGCTACCCGGCCCGGGGCCGATGTCCCGCCGACGATCTGCTCGACAGCGCCGACGATCCGAAGGACACCGCGACGGACTGCCCGGAAGAGCTGCTGGGCTCCGGAGAGGACGACGCATCATGCTGAACCCCGACGCCGGCGAGGAGCGGCTGCGCGAAACCATCGCTGATGAGCTGCTGGCCGCCCGCACCCGCACCGGTCTGCTGACCGAAAGCGTGGACGACGTCGAACTGTCCGCCCAGCATTCGCGGTTGATGTCACCGCTGGTCTGGGACCTGGCGCACATCGGCAACCAGGAGGAGCTCTGGCTGCTGCGCAACGTCGGCGGCCGCGACCCGATGCACCCGGAGATCGACCCGCTGTACGACGCCTTCCAGCATCCGCGCGCCGAGCGCCCGACCCTGCCACTGCTGCCGCCCGACGAGGCCCGCCGCTATGCCGCCGAGGTGCGCGGCCGGGTGCTGGACCTGCTCGACGGGGTCGCGCTGGCCGGACCGCCGCTGCTCCAGGCGGGTTTCGCGTTCGGACTGATCGCCCAGCATGAACAGCAGCACGACGAAACCATGCTGATCACACATCAACTACGGACTGGTGAGCCAGTGTTGACCGCACCGGCGCCCGGACCGGCTCCCGCCGAGCGGCTCCCCGCCGAAGTCCTGGTGCCGGCCGGTCCGTTCACCATGGGCACCGACACCGAGCCATGGGCGCTGGACAACGAGCGCCCGGCCCACCAGGTCGACCTGCCCGGGTTCGCGATCGACACCACGCCGGTGAGCAATGCCGCCTACCAGCGGTTCATCGAGGACGGCGGCTACCAGGAGCCGCGCTGGTGGAGCACGGCCGGCTGGCAGCACTGCCGGCAGGCCGAGTTGACCGGGCCGCTGTTCTGGACCAGGCAGGACGGCGTCTGGCTGCGCCGCCGTTTCGGGCGGGTGGAGCAGGTGCCGCCCGAGGAGCCGGTGCTGCACGTCACCTGGTACGAGGCCGAGGCCTACGCCCGGTGGGCGGGCCGGCGGCTGCCGACCGAGGCCGAGTGGGAGAAGGCGGCCCGCCACGACCCCGTCACCGGGCGCTCCCGGCGCTTCCCGTGGGGCGACGGACCGCCCGGACCGGAGCACGCCAACCTCGGGCAGCGGCATCTGCAGCCCGCCCCGGTCGGCAGCTATCCTGCGGGCGAATCTCCGTACGGTGCGCGGCAGTTGATCGGCGACGTGTGGGAGTGGACGGCCAGCGACTTCGCACCCTACCCGGGATTCCGGGCCTGGCCCTACCGGGAGTACTCGGAGGTGTTCTTCGCCGGGCCCGGGCAGCCGGCCGAGTACAAGGTGCTGCGCGGCGGCAGCTTCGCGGTGGCGCCGGTCGCCTGCCGGGGCACATTCCGCAACTGGGACTATCCGATCCGGCGGCAGATCTTCGCCGGCTTCAGGACCGCCCGCGACCTGGTGGACGGTGACTGATGTGTCGTCACCTCGCTTACCTGGGGCTGCCGGTGAGCCCCGCCGAGGTGCTGGTGGAGCCGCCCTACGGGCTGCACCGGCAGTCCTGGTCGCCCCGGCTGCAGCGGTACGGCACGGTCAACGCGGACGGTTTCGGCCTGGGTTGGTACGCCGAGGGCGACCCGCTGCCGGCCCGCTACCGCCGCGCCGGGCCGATCTGGATGGACGAGAACTTCGCCGACCTGGCCCGGGTGGTCCGCACCCGGGCGTTGCTGGCCGCCGTCCGCTCCGCCACGGTCGGAACCTCGGCTGAGCAGACCGCCGCCGCTCCCTACACCGGCGACGGCTGGCTGTTCAGCCACAACGGCCTGCTGGCCGGCTGGCCGCACGGGCTGGACGAGTTGGCCGCGCTGCTCGATCCGGCCGAGCTGCTGACCCTGGAGGCGCGCTGCGACTCCGCGCTGGTGTGGGCGCTGCTGCGCCGCCGGCTGCGCACCGGCCTGGCGGTCGACCAGGCGCTGGCCGCCACCGTGGCCGAGGTGGTCCGGCACACCGAGGCGCGGCTCAACCTGCTGGTCACCGACGGCCGGGTGATCGCCGCAACTGCCTGGGGGGACACGCTGTTTCACCGCTTGGAGCCCGGCCGCTCGGTGCTGGTCGCGTCCGAGCCCGGCGACGACGGCCCGGGGTGGATCCCGGTGCCCGATCGATCCGTCCTAGTGGCCACCCCCGAAGCGGTGGCCGTCCACCCGCTTGACGCCGCCGTCGAAGCTCTGAAAGGAACCGAACTGCAATGACCGCCTTCGAGCTCACCCGACTGCTCCCCACCGACCACTTCGCCCAGGCCCTGCGCTCCGATGTGCGCCGCGGCCTGACCGCGCCCGCCAAGTGGCTGCCGCCCAAGTGGTTCTACGACAAGCGGGGCAGCGAGCTGTTCGAGGACATCACCCGACTGCCCGAGTACTACCCGACCCGGGCCGAGCGGGCCATCCTGACCGCCCGGGCCGGTGAGATCGCCGCCGCCTCCCAGGCCCGCACCTTGGTCGAGTTGGGCTCGGGCTCCTCGGAGAAGACCCGGCTGCTCCTCGACGCGCTGCGCGAACTGGGCACCCTGGAGGACTACGTGCCGGTCGACGTCAGCGAGAGCGCGCTGCGCGAGGCCGGGCGGCGCCTGACCCTGGACTATCCGGGGCTGGCAGTGCACGGCGTGGTGAACGACTTCACCGCCAGCCTGGGGCTGCCGCACGAGGTGCACTCGCCCCGGCTGGTCGCCTTCCTGGGCGGCACCCTGGGCAACCTCGCGCCGGACGAGCGCGCCGCATTCCTGAGGGCGCTGCGGGACGAACTCGCCCCGGGTGACGCGCTGCTGCTCGGCACCGACCTGGTCAAGGACCCGCGGGTGCTGGTCGCCGCCTACGACGACGCGGCCGGTGTCACCGCGGAGTTCGACAAGAACGTGCTCAATGTGCTCAACCGGGAGCTGGACGCGGACTTCGATCCGGCCGGATTCCAGCACCGGGCGTACTGGGACGCCGAGCACGAGTGGATCGAGATGCGGCTGCGGTCCGTCAAGGCGCAGCGGGTCGCGATCCCCGGGGTGTCGCTGACCGTGGAGTTCGCGGCCGGCGAGGAGATGCGCACCGAGATCTCCGCGAAGTTCCGCCAGGCCGGGGTGGCAGCCGAGTTGGCGGCGGCCGGGTTCCGGCTGAGGCACTGGTGGACCGACCCCGAGGGGCGGTTCGGGCTTTCGCTGGCCGAACCGGTCTGACCTGCGCCAACGGGTGGTCGGGCAACGGGAGTTCGCATGCTGTTTGCTGCACATCCCTTGTAGGGACACCGTCAAGTGCGAATGATGGCAAGCATCATCCGCTTCCCCGAGGAGTCCCTCGTGCGTCTGCCACGTCCGGCCACCCGCCTGGCGGCCACCCTTGGCCTGCTCGCCGGCCTGGTCGCCAGCGTCACCGGTTTCACCAGCGCCGCCACCGCCGCCTCGCCCGCCGCCGTGGCGGCGACGACCGCAACCGGCGTGCCACGCCCCGACCATGTGGTCATCGTGCTGTTCGAGAACACGTCGGAGAGTTCCATCGTCGGGAACTCCAGCGCCCCGTACTTCAACCAACTGGCCAGCACCGGTGCGAACTTCACCAACTCGTTCGCGATCGAGCACCCCAGCCAGCCGAACTACCTGGACCTCTTCTCGGGCTCCAACCAGGGCATCACCGACGACTCCTGCCCGCACACCTTCAGCACCGACAACGAGGCGGCCCAGCTGATCGCCAAGGGGCTGACCTTCACCGGCTACGCGGAGGACCTGCCGTCGCCGGCCACCACCTGCACCTCGGGCAACTACGCCCGCAAGCACGTGCCGTGGATCAACTTCACCAATGTGCCGGCGGCCGACACCAAGCCGTTCACCGCCTTCCCCACCGACTTCACCCAACTGCCCACGGTCTCCTGGGTGATCCCCAACCTCTGCAACGACATCCACAACTGCTCGATCTCCACCGGTGACACCTGGCTGAAGAACAACCTGGACGCCTACGTCCAGTGGGCGAAGACCCACAACAGCCTGCTGATCACCACCTTCGACGAGGACGACAGCACCACGTCGGCCAACCAGATCGCCACCTTCTTCAACGGGCAGCAGGTCAAGCCCGGCAACTACGGCGAGCAGATCGACCACTTCAGCGTGCTGCGCAGCGTCGAGGACATGTACGGCCTGCCGTACGCCGGTGCCGCCGCCCAGGCCACCCCGATCACCGATGTCTGGAACACCGGCGGCACCACCGGCAGCGTGTCGGTGACCAACCCCGGTGCGCAGAACGGCACGGTGGGCACCGCCGCCTCGCTGCAGCTCGCCGCCAACGACACCGCCGGCGGCACCCTCAGCTGGTCGGCCAGCGGCCTGCCGGCCGGGCTCTCGGTCAACTCCTCGACCGGTCTGATCAGCGGCACCCCGACCACGGCCGGCACCTACAACGTCTCGGTCACCGCCACCGACTCCACCGGTCCGAGCGGCAGCGCCTCGTTCACCTGGACCGTCGGCAGCGGCTCCACCGGCGGCTGCGCCAAGCCCGGCCAGCTGCTCGGCAACCCCGGCTTCGAGACCGGCAGCGCGTCGCCGTGGACCGCCTCCTCCGGCGTGATCAACAGCGACCTGAGCTCCGAGCCGTCCCGCTCCGGCAACTACGACGCCTGGCTTGACGGTTACGGCAGCACCCACACCGACAAGCTGGCGCAGACCGTCACCGTCCCGGCCGGCTGCAAGGCGAGCCTGAGCTTCTGGCTGCACGTCGACACCGCCAACACCTCCAGTGCGGCGCAGGACACCCTGACCGTCAAGGCGGGCTCCACCACCCTCGCCACCTACTCCAACCTGAACGCCGCCAACGGCTACGTCCAGAAGACCCTCGACGTCTCCGCCCTCGCCGGCCAGAGCATCACCGTGACGTTCACCGGCACCGAGACCGGCAACGGCCAGACCAGCTTCGTGATCGACGACACCGCGCTCAACGCGTCCTGATCCCGGGAGGGCTGCTGCTGCTCGCAGCAGCCCCCTGCCGACCCGGCTCACCCACTCGGTGAGCCGGGTCGATCGCGCTCTGTCCGCCATCTGGCCTACCCGGGTGAACCGGGGTAGTAGTACAGGGCGCGGTACGGCGCTGCTGGGGGCGGCAGGGAGGGGGTGGGCCGCGGTGTCCTCGCGGTTGCGGGCGTTCGCCCGGCTGGTCACGGCGGTCACGGTCGTCATGGTCTATGTCGCGCTGCAGTTGGCGGTCAGCGCGGGCATGGACCTTCGGGCCGCCGTCCGCTTCCACCAAGCTCCGGCGCGGGCCGCCGCGTTCACCGCCGCCCTGAACCGGTACAGCGGCGGGGACGCGTCCGCCCGCGCCGAACTCGCCCAGGACGACGCGTGGTTCGCGAAACATGCCCCTTCGGGGGGCAGCCGGTCCACGGTCTCCGCCGCAGCTGCGGACGCCGACCAGGGCCGCGTCGGCTCGGCCCGCCAGCGGGTCGCGGGGCTTGCGGAGCAGGTCGCGCGGGATCAGGCCGGCCTCGACCGGCGGCTCGACTCCTCGGGCGCGACCGCCCTCTCCTGGGCGGCACCTGCCGCGGCGCTGCTCGTCCCGGCCCTGTGGCTGCGACGTCGCCGCCGGTCGGGCGCGGCGGAAGTCGTCGCCCTGGTCAGCCGGTTCGCCCCGCGGCAACCGAGGTGGCGGCGGCCGCTGTTCCTGGCGGCCAGCGGTGTCGGGTCCACGTTCTTCACAGCGGGATTCTTCGCCGTGACCACGGCGCAGCGGCAGGGCTACAAGATGCCGCCGGAGGCCATGGTGCTGTTGCTGGTCGGCGGCTTGCTGGCCCTGGGGGCCGGAATTCTGATCCTGCGCTACACCCGCCCGCGTTCGGCGCGCGGCGCGGCCCAGGCCCTGCTGGCCGACGGCCGCCAACCGGTGCTGTTCCTGCGCAGCTTCGCCGACGACGGCACCGGGGCCCAGGTCGATGACATGGCGGCCGTCAACATCCACTCCCGGGAGGAGCAGCTCGCGGCGGTGCTGGGTGCCGTCGGCCCGGTGATCGCGGTAGGCGATCCAGAGGAGCCGCTGCCGCTGCTGGGAGCGGCGCGGTTCTACCTGCCGCGCGACGACTGGCAGCCGACGGTGCTGCGGCTGATGGAGCTGTCCCAGCTCATCGTGTTGCGCCTGGGCTTCGGCGAGGGCCTGTGGTGGGAGGTCGAGCGGGCCCGCGCCACGCAGCCCGCGCGAAAGCTGATCCTGCTGGTGCCGGGCGGCGTACCGGGCCTGGCGGAGCGGCTGGACGAGCAACTGGCGACGCTGTCCCGGCTGGCCTGGGTCACCCTGAGGGACGGCTGGATCTCCGCCGTCATCACCTTCGACCCCGAGTGGACACCCGTGGTGCACCCGGTGGAGGCGGTGGCCGGGACGGCGCGCGGTGTGCTCGCCCGTGCGTGGTCCCGCGTCAAGCGGGCCTCCTTGGCAATGACCCCGTACACACCCATCTACTTCGTCGGCCGCACCCTCCAGGCCGCGCTGGCATCCGTGGGGGTCCGCAAACGGAGGATGGCCTGGCGGGCCGCCTTCGCCACGCAGACGTCATTGTGGACGGGCTTCGCGCTGGTCACGGCCCTGGCCCTGCTGCTGTGGTTGGCGTACCGGACACTGCAGTTGCTCGGCCTCGCCTAGCGCCCGCAAATCGAGTCCGCCACAACCGGGGACACGACGGCGCGACGCACAGTAGCATCCCCTCAACCTCACGTGTACGTCCGGCCGTTGTACGATTCCGGGGGGAAGCATGGACGGTCCACAGCAGGGCGTGCCCACGGGCGTGAGCCTGGTCGGCGCAGAGCAGTACCGCAAGGTGACCGGTCTGGCTGCCGCAGCCTCGACGCTGATCTTGTTGACGCTGGTGGGCTCGGTACTGAACACAGTGTCCGACTGGCGCAACTACTTCGTCGTGCATGACTACCTGGCCGGTTCCGCGACGGCTGCGGACCTCGACGCGGCCGACACCTTCTCGAGGGCCGTGGCGATACCGGCGTTTGTGGTGTACCTCGCGGCCGGCGTGGTGTTCCTGGTCTGGCTGTGGCGGGCGCGGATCAACTCCGAGCTGTCGGGCGGTCCCGCCGCGCACCGCCGGGCCCGGGGCTGGGTGCTCGGCGGATGGATGACCCCGGTGGCCAACCTGTGGATCCCGTACCAGGTGGTGTCGGACATCTGGCGGGCCAGCGACCCCCGGCGACCGGTCCCACGCGGCCTGATCGCCACCTGGTGGGTGTTGTTCGTCGTCGACGACCTGATCGGCCGGTCGCTCACGGGGATCTACCTGAACAAGAAGGTCACCGAGTCGGGGCTGCGCGGCACCGCGGAGCTGTCCTCCGTGAGCGCGTTGCTCGAAGTGGTCTCGGGCATCCTGGTCATCCTCATCATCAACCGGATCACCGGCTTCCAGACCGGGACACTGCCCGGAACGCTGTCACCCGCCGGAAGACACCGATAGGCCTGACGACCGAGCGCGCCGGAGCACCCGGCACGCGGCGTGATCAGCCGCGCGCCGCGTGCTCCGGCCAGACCACCCGGACCTGTACCCCCGCGTCCCAGGCATCCTGAACGGCGTCGGCCGTCCCGCCGCCGTTGCCCGACGGCGCGCTGCCGTCCCAGACGGCGACCAGCAGGTCCGCACGCCGGATCAGCTCCTTGTTGGCGGCCTCGTACGCCTCCCGGCCGGCCGTCTCGAACGGCAGCACGACGACCTCCTCGGCCGCTGCCAGGAGCCGGTCGAAGTCCTGGGCGTGCGCCGACCGCACCTGAGCCGCACGGTAGTCCCGCGACGGCAGCACGACCAGCAGCGACCCGTGCGCCTCCAGCACCGCATCGGCGAACAGGCTGTCAGCTCCCGGGGCGAGGCAGGAGATCCCGACGAGCGGCCCCCGCTGTTCGGCCAGCACCTCGCGCAGCGCGGCCCGCACCAGGGAGGCCGTCCGCTCGGCCAGGTCCATGTGCCCGGTCACCGCCACGGTCGGCATCGTGCCCTCCCTCGCGGTCGGTGTCCGTGTGCAGGATGTGCAGACGGCAAGCCTACCGGCGATCAAGCGTTCGGGTCAGCCCCCGACAACCCCGGTGATCTGGAGCACCAGGAGGCCCAACACCACCACCGGCAACGCGAAGACGGCACAGAAGAGGGGCACTTGGCGGCGGGTCGGCCGGGCGTGCGTCGGCAGCCGCAGCGTCACGCCGGGCCGGCGAACCCCGAGCCGCTCGTACACCGGGCGCAGCCCGTAGACGAACCTGGACCAACCCGAAGAACTCGAACAGGAGCCGGGCGGGAGAAGCACGTACCCGAGCACCAGCAGCACGGCGCCTCGCACACGTGACTGGTGGCGCGGCCCGGGATCGCGGTGCTCGACGGCTTCCGGCATCGACATCTCCCACGTCGGCAGCAATAGCTGATGGTTCATCAGCGCGCCCGCCGTCAGGGAAGAACAGCAACCCGTTCGGGGAAAACACTGCACATCAGCCGCCCGATGACTCATCATGTGCGCATGACGGCCATCCGTGACTCGCTCTGGAACGAAACCGTTGGCCCTGCCAACTATTCTTCTGCGACGGACAGTTACCAGCGAGCGGTACTCGACCAGTACAAGATCTGCGTGGAGATGGCCGATCGGGTCAGCGCCCGGCGGAACCTCACCAACACCTTCTTCCTCTCCCTCAACAGCACCGTGGTCGCGGTGATCGCCGGCATCGCGGGCGACAAGCTCGCCTCCACCTCGGTCTGGCTGCTCCTGGCCGGGCTGGCGATCCTGCTCACCCAGTGCCTGGCCTGGTCCGCCACCGTGCGGTCCTACCGCCAGCTCAACGCCGCCAAGTACGAGGTGATCGGCGCCCTTGAGGAGCGGCTTCCCGCCTACGCGTACTCCCGGGCCGAGTGGGTCGCGCTCGGGGAGGGCCACGACTGGCGCAAGTACCTGCCCCTGACCAAGGTCGAGCAGTGGATCCCGCTCACCTTCGCGGTGGCCTATCTGGTCGGCTTCCTCGCCGTGGCGGCCTGAGCCACCCTGGTGCCGCTGCGGCCCCATCGGCGTCTTCACCCCTGGGTATTCCTGAGCCACCCCGGTGCCGCTGCCACCCCGTTGACGTCTTCACCCCTGGGTATTGCTGAAGCACTGAATCACTGCTTCACTTCTTGCCGTGGCCTACCGGAAGACCCCTGCCGTCCAAGCCCGGCTCGACGCCCAGCGCGGTGCCGTGCTCGCCGCCGCCACCGAGCTGCTGGCCGAACGCGGTTATGCCGCCTGCTCGGTGGCGGCCGTCGCGGAGCGCGCCGGGATTGCGACCGGCAGCGTGTACCGGTCGTTCCCCAGCAAGGCCGAGCTGGTGGCCGAGCTGTTCCGCACCGTGGTCGGCCGGGAGGTGGAGGCCGTGCGGGCCGCCGCCGCCCGCGACTACCGGGGCGATCAGCATGCCCAAGTCGCCACGGTGATCGGGGTCTTCGCGGGACGCGCGCTCGGCGCACCGCGGCTGGCCTACGCCCTGCTCGCCGAGCCGGTCGACCCCGAGGTGGAGGCGGAGCGCCTGGTGTTCCGCAGCGCGTTCCGGGATGTGATCGCGGCGGCGATCACCTCGGGCGTCGAAGCCGGCCGACTGCCGTGCCAGGACCCGGAGTTGACCGCCGCACTGCTGGTCGGCGGGATCGGCGAGGCGCTGGTCGGCCCGCTCGCCGACGGCCGGGCGCCCGACGACCTGATCCCCGCCCTGATCACCTTCTCACTGCGCGCCCTCGGCTCCGCGACCGCCGAGGACACCTCCCCCACCCGCCTCGCACCGACCGGAGCGACCCCGTGACCACGGACTCCCAAGCCCTTTCGGACCGCGAACGCAACGCCGAGCGCCTGCTGCGCACCTCGGCCAAGCACTCCTACGACCCGATGACGGAGATCGACTGGTCGGCGCCCATCGATCCGGACCAGTTCGCCCTGCCGCCGCACCGGGTCACGCTCTACGGCACCGAGCTGTGGCGGCAGTTGACGCCACGCCAGCAGGCCGAGCTGAGCACCCGGCAGCTGGCCGGCACCATGACGGCCGGGATCTGGTTCGAGATCCTGCTGATGAACGGCCTGATCCGGCACGTCTACGGCCAGGACCTCACCACCCGGCACGCGCAGTACGCGCTCACCGAGGTGGCCGACGAGTGCCGGCACTCCACCATGTTCGCCGAGTACATCAGGAAGACCGGGTACCCCACCGCCCGGCCGTCCCGCCGGGCCGACCTGCGCGGGCGGTTCTACCTGCAGCTCAACGACATCACGCTGACGCTGGCCGGCGCGATATTCGTCGAGGAGTTCACCGACGCCATGCAGCGGGAGATGATGCGGGACGAGAGCCTGCAGCCGCTGGCCCGCGCGACGGCCCGGATCCATGTGGTCGAGGAGGCCCGGCACATCGGCTTTGCCAAGCCCGAACTGGCCCGCCGCTGGGGGCGGATGACCCCGGCCCGGCGGGCGCTGTTCCGCCGGGTGCTGGCCTTCCTGGCGAGCGAGGCGGTGCGCGAGTGCGTGCACCCCCGCATCTACACGCTGACCGGCCTCGACGCGGTGGCCGCCAAGCGGGCCGCCCGCGACAACCCGCACTGGCAGCAGGCCCGGGTGGACTGGGCGCGCAAGGCGGTCGACTACTTCACCGACTTGGGCATCATCGACGCGAGCACCGCCCCCGCCTGGCGGCGCGCCCATCTGCTGCGCTGACCCGCATCGTCACGCGTCCAGCGAAACCGGCTCCGGGGCGGCCCGGTTGAGCTGGGCCAGGCCGTTGCGGGTGGCGACCACCACCACCCGGTCGCCGGTGGCCAGGCCCCGGCTGCGGTCGGCGTAGCCCCACTGGTAGGTGTCCGGCGACCGGGCCAGCCGGACCGCGATCACCCGCAGGCCGCCGAGTGCCTCGATGTCGTTGCGGCTCATGCCGACGAGGGCACCGCCGGGCTCCGCGGTCAACTCGGCGATCAGCAGCACATGGCGGAAGACCGACAGGGTGCCCAGCACCTCCCGCCCCATCAGCGCCGCGGCGAAGGCCGGAGCCGCCAGGTAGGAGACCGAGCGGGAGGCCACATTGCCCAGGGTGGCGTAGACGTGCCTGGCGAAGTCGTCGTCGAAGAGGCGCACGACGATCCGGACGCCCTCCCGCAGCGCCCGGGCCTCCAGCGCGGCCTCCAGGTTGACCGCGTCGTCGTTGGTGACCGCGACCACGGCGCGGGCGTGCTTGGCGCGGGCGACGCGCAGCCGGTCGGCCAGCGGGCCGTCGCCGACCACCACGGGAACCCCGAGGGCGCGCATCGCCGCCACCCCGGCGGCCTGCGGGTCCAGTTCCACGCCCGCCACCGGCACGCCGAGTTCGGCCAGCAGCGTGGCCACCCGGGTGCCGACGTTGCCCAGCCCGACCACGATCACATGCCCGCGCAGACCCGCGCTCGGACTGCGCGGCACTCCGCGCCGCCCGGAGGCCAGCACGTCCACCACGATCGCGGTCAGCACCGGCAGCAGCGCGATCCCGCTGAAGGTGATCACGACCTGGGCCAGTCGCTGCACCGGGCCGCCGGTGCCGCCGGTCGGGTCGTTCGTCTGGTCCGGTTGGGCGGAGCCGGCCGCGTCCAGCAGGGAGAGGTAGGCCGTCCAGCCGAGGCTGCGGTTGTAGTGGTAGATCACCACCGAGGAGGCCAGGATCGCGGCGAACGCGGTGCAGAGCACCAGGCGGATCCGGGCGCTGGTGAAGAACCGCAGGGTGTCCAGGAACCGGTAGCGCAGCCGGGACAGCAGCGGGACCCGCAGCCGTGGCTCGGTGGGCAGGGTCTGCAGCACCGCCAGGCCGTCCTGCTCCGGCTCAGACTGACCCGCTGTGCCGTCGACCGCCTCGCCCGGCCCGGGCGCCGCTCCCACCATGCCCTCGACGGCTTCGGCCAGATCGATGAACGGCCGGGCGGCGGACGGGGTTTCGGGCAGCAGCCGCAGCCGGTCGAGGTTCTGCCGGTCGATCCGGTCGGCGGCCACGCACAGGTGCCCGGCACCGGCGGCCGGGTCGTAGTCGTAGGCCACGTAGAGGTAGCGGTCGCCGACCAGCACCGAGTTCGGGCGGCTCAGCGCGCCGTTGGCGAAGGCCGGGGCCGCGGTGGCCGAGCCGGACAGCGCCGCGATGGGGGCACCTCCCGGCCGAAGGCTGGGGGATGGTCAGCAGCGACTGGATCTGCTCGCCGAGGCGCTGGTTGAACATCCGCAGCACGATCCGGATCTCCCGGTTCATGCCCTGCGCGCTCAGTGCGGCGTGGATGTTGGCCTGGTCGTCGCCGTCCACCAGGGCTATCCCGCGGGCGGTGGCGGCGCCGGCGGCGACCAGTGCCTCCTGGGTGACGCTGGTGTGCTCCAGCACCGCCGTCACCCCGTCGATCCGTTCGATGCGCGGTCCGTGGTCCCTGCCGAGGTCCGGCACGATCGCCACCACCGGGACCTGGTAGTGCTCGATGAGTTCCAGGATCAGCCGGTGGGCCAGGGCGTTGCCCCGCAGACGATGTAGTGGTCGGCGAACGAGAACGCTCCCGGTGCCACCCCCGGCAGTTCGGTGAGCGGGTCGGGTGGCGGTTCGGGCAGCGGCTCGGTCCCCCCGTGGGCCTCGGTCATGGCTCGGATGGTAACGCCTGGCCCCGCCTGCGCCGACCGATCGAATCCAGCCATTGGGTTAACAAATGGATCGTCAAGTGACAGTCTGATGCGTACTTCTGACATTCAGTCGTCAATATGGTTGGATGAACGGAACTTCGAGCTCAGCAGCCAGTGCCCGTTCGCTCCGGTGTTACGTCGGTAGGGCAGTGAACCGTCCGCCCGTGCAAGGAACTTGATGTCGCAGATACCGCAGGCGGTGACCTGGTGCCTGGGCGCCGGGTTGCTGCTGGCCCTCCTGATGCTCGTTCGACAGTGGCGGCTGGCCCGCAACCGGGCTACCGCACTGGCCGGGCTGGAGGCCGCGGTGCGGGCCCGGGACGAGGAGGCGCACCGGCTGGCGACCGTCCGGCTGCCAGCCCTGATGCACTCCGCCGTCGCCCACCCGGCCGCCACCGACCCGCTGCTGGCCGGAACCGGCTATGAGCAGAGCCTGCGGCAGGTGGCCGACCAGTTCGGCAGCGCCGTCGAGCGGGCCGAGCTGCGCGCCGACCAGAACGCCAAGGCCGCGCTGAAGGGCGCCATGCGGGCCCTGCAGGGGCTGGCGAACGAGCAGCAGGTGGCGATCTCCGAGATGCAGGAGCGCCACGACCACCCCGCGGTGCTGCGCGACCTGTTGGAGATCGACCACACCAACTCCCAGTTCGGCCGCCGCGCCCAGGCCATCGCGGTGCTCTGCGGCTCCTGGCCCGGCCGGCAGCGGGCCGCCTCCTCGCTGAGCGACGTGGTGCGCGGCGCCAAGTCCCGGGTCCGCGACTACAAGCGGATCGAGATCCGCACCCAGGTCGAACTGGCAGTGACCAGCCGGGCGGTGGAGCCGGTGGTGCTCGCGGTGGCGGAGCTGCTGGACAACGCGGCCCGGCACTCGCAGCCCAACACCCAGGTCGAGGTCAATCTGCAGCCGGCCCACCACGGCGCCTGCGTCGTGATCGACGACGCGGGTGTCGGCATGGATCCGCGCGAGATCGAGCTGGCCGGCCAACTGCTCAGCGGGCAGCGCTCGGTGGACGTCACCCGGCTCGGCGATCCGCCGCAGTTCGGCTTCGCGGTGATCGGCGTGCTGGCGGCGCGGTACGGCTTCAGCGTCTCGGTGGACACCCGCTCGCCGTACGGCGGCGTGCGCGCGGTGCTCTTCCTGCCGACCGACCTGCTCACCCAGATCACCCCCGACGTCGAGCCGAGCACCGCCCGGGAGCTGCTGGACGTCCGCGAGCCGGCCCCGAGCGGGCGCCCCGCGGTGCCGTTCCGCAGCCCGCCGCCCCGCAGTCCACCGCCCCGCCCACCACTGCCGCCCCGCGCACCGCCGGCGGGCTGCCCAAGCGCCGCCGCCGCGAGCCGCTCCCGGAGGCCGCCCTCGCCCAGGACGCCACCGCCACCCCGGCCGACCGGTCCCCCGACCAGTCCCCCGCCGACTGGGCCCGGGACGCCGAGGCCACCGCCCAGCGGCTCGGCGCCTTCGCCCGCGGCACCCGGGCCGGACGCGCGCCCGAATCCGACACGCACAGCTGATCCCCCGCGGCTGCCCCGAACGCCCGGCCGCTGCCCGTACCGCTGCTAGGAGAGCTCGATGAACAGCCACCCCGCCGCCAACGACCTGGGCTGGATGCTCGATGACGTGCTGATGGTCCCGCACGCCCGGCACGCCATCCTGCTCTCGGCCGACGGCCTGCTGCGCGCCCACTCCGCCGGCATCACCCGCGACGAGGCGGACCGGCAGGCCGCCGCGCTCGCCGGTGTGCAGTCGATCAGCCGCAGCACCTCCGGGTTCCTCGGCGGCGAGTCCGGCCCCTGGCGGCAGAGCCTGATCGAGTTCGCCGGCGGCTACGTCTTCCTGGTGGCGGCCGGTCCGGGCGCCTATCTCGCCGTCTCCGCCGGGGAGTCGGTGGACATGGAGGCGGTCAGCTACCGGATGCAGAAGCTGGTCGACCGGCTGGGCAAGGAACTCGGCACGCCGCCGCGGCAGGACGCGGGGGCAGTGCGGTGAGCCCGCGCCGGGAGCAGGGTCTGGTCCGGCCGTACGTGGTCACCAACGGCCGTTCGGAGCCGTCCCGCAACACCTTCGACCTGGTCACCCTGGTCAGCGGGGTGCCCGGCCGGCCGTTGCAGGGGCTGAATCCCGAACAGCGGCGGCTGGTGGCCCTGGTGAGCCGCGGCTCGCTGTCGCTGGCCGAGGTCGCCGCGCACCTGCGGCTGCCGGTCAGCGTCACCAAGGTGCTGCTCGGCGATCTGGTCGACAGCGGCCACATCCTCACCCGGGCCGCCATTCCGCGAGCCCAACTCCCCGCGTCCCAGCTGCTGCAGGAGGTTCTGGATGGGCTCCGTGCCCGGCTCTGAGGTCGGCGGCCTCGAAACGGCACAGGTCAGCTACCTCGGCGAGGGGGTGCAGACCGCCGTCAAACTGCTGGTCACCGGCCACTTCGCGGTCGGCAAGACCACCTTCGTCGGTACCCTGTCGGAGATCGAGCCGCTGCGCACCGAGGAGCCGATGACCGAGGCGAGCGTGCTGGTGGACGACCTGACCGGGGTGCCGAACAAGCAGACCACCACGGTCGCGATGGACTTCGGCCGCCTGACGCTCAGTCAGTCCCTGGTCCTCTACCTGTTCGGGGCACCCGGGCAGCAGCGGTTCACCCCGCTCTGGCGGGACATGGCACTGGGTGCGCTGGGCGCGCTGGTGCTGGCCGACACCCGGCGGCTGGAGCACTCGTTCCCGGTGATGGACCTGCTGGAGGAGCACGGGCTGCCGTACGCGGTGGCGGTCAACCGGTTCGACGGCGCACCCGAGTTCGCCGAGGAGGAGCTGCGCGAGGCCCTCGACCTGCTGCCCAGCACGCCGTTGGTCAGCTGCGACGCCCGCGACCCGGCCTCGGCCACCCAGGCGCTGATCTCGCTCGTGGAATACCTGATCGGCACCGAAGCCCGTCTGGAGCATGCGTGAACGACCTCCCCTCCCCCGGCCTCACCTCGCCCGACCTCTCCCCGCCCGGCCTCACCTCGCCCGACCCGTCCCCGCCCCCCGGCTGCCCCGCGCACCGAGGCGGAACCCCGCTGTACGGGCCGGAGTTCACCGAGAACCCGACCGCGGTCTACGCCCGAATGCGGGCCACCGAGGGCCCGCTGGCCGCCGTCGAGCTCTACCCGGGCGTGACCGCGACCCTGGCGCTGGGCTACCAGGCGGCGCTGGACGTGCTGCGAACCACCGAGACCTTCACCAAGGACGCGCGCCGCTGGAAAGGCCTGGCGGACGGCCGGGTGGCTCCGGACAGCCCGGCCGTGCCCATGATGGCCTTCCGCCCCAACTGCTTCTTCGCGGAGGGCGAGCCGCACGAGCGGCTGCGCGGCGCGGTGACCGACTCGCTGGACCGGATCGACCCCAACGCGCTGCGCGGCCAGGTCGAGCGCGTCGCCGACCGGCTGATCGACACCTTCGCCGGGCGCGGCGACGCCGACCTGGTGGCCGACTACGCCCGTCCGCTGCCGCTCCTGATCTTCAACGAACTCTTCGGCTGCCCGGCGCACTTGGGCGATCGCCTGGTGCGCGGCATGGCCGCGATGTTCGACGGCACCGACCCGGAGTGGGCCAACCAGGAGGTCACCGACGTCCTGCTGCAGCTGGTGGCGCTCAAGCGCGCCTTCCCGGGCAGTGATGTCACCAGCTGGATGATGGCCCATCAGGCGGCCCTGAGCGACGAGGAGATGCTGCACCAGCTGGTGGTGCTGATGGGCGCCGGCACCGAGCCGGAGCTCAACCTGATCTGCAACTCGCTGCGGCTGCTGCTCACCGACGACCGGTTCGCCGGCGACCTGGCGGGCGGCAGCCTGCCGGTCGAGGACGCCCTCGACGAAGTGCTGTGGACCGACCCGCCGGTGGCCAACTTCGCGGTGCACTACCCGGTGCGCGACGTAGAACTGGCCGGCCACCTGCTGCCCGAGGGCGAGCCGGTGGTGATCAGCTTCGCGGCCGCCAACAACGACCCGGCCCTGGCAGGCAGTTCGCGCACCGGCAACCGCGCCCACCTGGCCTGGAGCGCCGGTCCGCACGCCTGCCCGGCGCAGGGCCACGCCCGGCTGATCGCCACGGTCGCCGTGGAGCGGCTGCTGGACCGCCTGCCGGACCTCGCACTCGACGTCAAGCCGGACGAACTCGTCTGGCGCCCAGGTCCGTTCCACCGGGCGCTGACCGCGCTGCCGGTGCGGTTCCCGCCGGCCACCATGACCACCCCGCACCTGGCACCCGCAGTCCTCACCCCTGTTGTCCCCGTTCCCGCAGTCCCCGGATCCGTTCTCCCCGGATCCGCTGATGCCTCAGGAGGCCGTACATGGAACCCGACCGCTGCCCCTTCCGGCTCGACACCAGCGGTACCGACATCCACGGCGAGGCCCGGCGGATCCACCAGGACCGGCCGGTGGCCCAGGTGGAGCTCCCTGGTGGCGTGGTGGCGTGGTCGGTAGGCAGCCTGCAGATGATCAAGCAGCTGCTGGCCGACCCCAATGTGTCCAAGAGCGCCCGGCTGCACTGGACCGCCTTCCGCGACGGTGAGATCGCCGAGGACTGGCCGCTGCGCATCTGGGTCGACACCGACAACATGTTCACCGCCTACGGCAAGGAGCACCGCCGGCTGCGCCGCCTGGTGGCCGGTGCGTTCACCGCGCGCCGCACCGAGGCGATGCGCCCGCGGATCGAGGCGCTGACCGCCGAGCTGCTGGACGGGCTGGCCAAGGCCGCCCCCGGCGAGGCCGTGGACCTGCGCGAGGGCTACGCCTATCCGGTGCCGATCCAGGTGATCTGCGAGCTGTTCGGGGTGCCGGAGCACCTGCACCCGGGTCTGCGCGAGTGCGTGGACAAGTTCTTCGACACCACCATCACGCCCGAGGCCGCGGTGGCCAACCACACCCGCGTCTTCGAGCTGCTGGCCGAGTTGGTCGCGATCAAGCGCGAGCAGCCGGGTGACGACCTGACCAGCGTGCTGATCGCGGCCCGGGACGACGAGGAGGGCGGCGACGGCAGCTCGCTCACCGAGCAGGAGCTGCTGTTCACCCTGCTGCTGGTGCTCGGCGCCGGGCACGAGACCACCGTCAACCTGCTGGACAACGCGATCCACCTGCTGCTCACCCACCCCGACCAGCTGGAGCTGGTGCGCACCGGGCAGGCGGGCTGGAACGACGTGATCGAGGAGACCCTGCGGGTGCGCGGGCCGGTCGCCAACCTGCCGCTGCGCTACGCGGTGCAGGACATCCAGGCGGGCGACGTGCTGATCCGCCAGGGCGAGCCGATCGTCGCCGCCTATGCCGCCGCGGGCCGGGACGAGTCGGTGCACGCCGACGCGGACGTCTTCGACCTGCGCCGCGCCGACAAGGACCACGTGGCCTTCGGCCATGGCGCGCACTTCTGCCTGGGCGCGCCGCTGGCCCGGCTGGAGGCGCAGGTGGCGCTGCCCGCGCTGTTCGAGCGGTTCCCGGACATGGCGCTGGCCCCGGACGCGGACCTGACGCCGGTGGAGTCGTTCATCTCCAACGGGCACCGGCACCTCTCGGTGGTGCTGACCCCGGCGAAGTGACGCCACGCGAAGGGTGCCTGACGGCTCGTCAGGCACTCTTCGCGTTCACAGCGGGTGGTTCAGCCGATGCCGTGGTCGCGCAGCGGGCCCACCGTCAGCCCTGCTCCGCGCACCGCTCCAGCAGCCGGGGCAGCGCGCCCAGGGTGGAGCGCCAGGCCTGCGGCGCCGAGGTGCAGTCGGAGTCGTGCAGCAGCAGCGTCGCCCCGGCGAGCGAGCCCCGGGTGATGGTGCGCAGCACCGAGTCGGGGGTGGCTTTGGCGGTCCAGTCCTGGCCCAGTGGGTCCAGAGCACCGGGCGCAGGTTGTTGCGCCGCGCCGCGTACAGCGCCGAGGTGTTGAGCACGCCGTAGGGCGGGCGGTACCAGCGCGGCTCCTGGCCGGTGACCGAGCCGATCAGCTCCTTGGCGCGGGTGACGTCGTTCAGGGTGGCGCGCGGGCCGCGGATCAGCAGCGGGCGGTGCGCCCAACCGTGCACCGCGACCTCGTGTCCGGCGTCGACCAGCTCGCGGCCCAACTCGGGGTCCTTGCTGAGCATCTGGCCGAGCAGGAAGAAGGTGGCCTTGGTGCCGGTCTTCTCCAGCTCCTTGAGGAAGAGCGGGGTGGAGGCGCGGTCCGGGCCGTCGTCGAAGGTGAGCGCGACGTGGCGCGGGTTGCCGGGGCCGCTCAACTTCGGTGCCAGCAGCGG
Organism: Kitasatospora acidiphila; assembly: GCF_006636205.1. NCBI lineage: Bacteria > Bacillati > Actinomycetota > Actinomycetes > Kitasatosporales > Streptomycetaceae > Kitasatospora > Kitasatospora acidiphila. Next base: position 1,752,217 of record NZ_VIGB01000003.1, read on the forward strand.
CCGCAGCGGGCCGAGCGAGGTGAGCGCGGGCAGGCTGTGGCCGACCGCCAGGGCGCCGGCGGTCAGGGCCAGGGTGCGGGTCGTGGTCGTCACGAGGCCACCTTCAGGATCGGTGCGGACACGTCGCCGGCCATCGCGGCGACCACCCGCTCGGCGCTGGGCGCGGTCCGCTGGCGCGGGATCGCGGGCCGGGCCAGCGCCTCGGCCAGGGCGGCGCCGAGCTGCTTCTCGTCGCGTATCCAGACCGCGAGTCCGGCCTCGTCCAGTGCGGCCGCGTTGGTCACCCCGTGGCCCGGCAGGCAACGGTAGCTGACCACGGGCAGACCGCTGGCCATCGCCTCCAGCGAGGTGAGCCCGCCGGCGTTCTGCACCACCACGTCGCTGGCCCGCAGCAGGGCGGGCATGTCGTCCACCCAGCCGAGCGCGACGCCGGTGCCGCTGGCGACGAGCTTCTCCCGCAGCGCGGTGTTGTGCCCGCAGACGGTGACCGGCACGGCCACCCCGGCGGCGGCTATCTCCTTGGCGGTCTGCTCGACCTCTCCGACGCCCCAGGAGCCGGCGGTGATCAGCGCTACCGGCTGGTCCGCGGGCAGCCCGAACCGGGCGCGCTCGCGGGCCCGTTCGGCGGCCGAGCGGGCCGGGCGGAAGGCCGGGCCGACCAGCGGCTGGCAGATCTCGATGTCCTTGGCGCCGTGCCGGGCGGCCTGGGCGGCCGCGACCGGGTCCAGCGCCAGGTGCAGGTCGACGCCGTCCGCCACCCACAGCGGGTGCACCGACATGTCGGTGAGGAAGGTGGTCACCGGCACGTCCAGCTCGCCGCGGCGGCGCAGCCGGCCGAGCGCCTGGCTGGCCAGCGGGTAGGTGGAGACCACGGCGGCGACGTCCTTGCCGATCAGCTGCCTGGTTCTGCGGGCCGCGGCCTTCGCGAACAGCGAGCTGACCATGCCCGACGAGGACTGGTTCTTCTCCAGGCCGCTCAGCAGCCAGCCCCAGGCCCACGGAGCGACCTTCAGCTCCAGCGCGTAGCTGGCGCGCAGCAGCCGACCGCAGCCCGGCGGCAGCAGGTCGAGGAAGTCGTGGCACTGGGCGTCGAAGCCGGCCGCCTTCAGGCGGCGCACCAGCTCCCGGGCGGCGCCGTCGTGCCCCGCCCCCACGCTCGCGGACACGACGGTGATCCGGCGCGGCTGACTCGACCGCATCAGGCTCCTTCCCAGGCGGGCCCGGCCACCCGCCGACAGCGGAGCCGCACCCGCGACTCGCTGCGTCATACGGATGTACTGGGACCCCCTGCCTGGGCTGCCCGGCCGAACCACGGGCCGGGCGGACCGGCCCCGAGATCCCTTTCGGAGCCGGCCCGAGTCGGTCGGGCCGGTCAGGCCGTGACGGTAGGCCGCCCAGCGGGAGTCCGGGTGGATGGCGGCCGGACACCGGGTGTCCGCCCTCCGACAGCTCGGCCAACTCCTGGGCGAATTGCCCGGTTTGCCCCACCCTGTCGGTGTTGACCGAGGCCTCCGCCGGCACTCGAACCAACCCATCGCATCGAACTGCTGCGCCACAGCATGCGACGGTCTACCTGAAGCCAGCCTGAAGCTAGCTGAAGGGGTCTTCAGCAAATCGTTAAGTCGGCCTGGAATCCTGGTGGCATGCGGGTACTGGTGGTGGAGGACGAGCGGCGGCTGGCCGCGGCGCTGCAGCGCGGGCTGCAGGCCGAGGGGATGACGGTCGATGTGGCGCACGACGGCCCGCAGGGCCTGTGGCTGGCGGGCGAGCACGACTACGACGTGATCGTGCTGGACATCATGCTCCCCGGCGTGAACGGCTACCGGGTCTGCGCCCGCCTCCGGGCCGCCGGCAACGAGGCCGGGATCCTGATGCTCACCGCGAAGGACGGCGAGTACGACGAGGCGGAGGCACTGGACACCGGCGCCGACGACTTCCTCTCCAAGCCGTTCTCCTTCGTGGTACTGGTGGCCCGGCTGCGCGCCCTGGCCCGGCGCACCGGCCGCCGTCGCCCGCAGAGCCTGGAGTTCGGCGACCTGCTGCTGGACCCGGCCCGGCACACCTGCACCCGGGGCGGCACCCCGATCCGGCTGACCGCCCGCGAGTTCGCGGTGCTGGAGTACCTGGCCCGGCGGGCCGGCGAGGTGGTGCCCAAGCGGGAGATCCTGGAGCAGGTCTGGGACAGCGCCTTCGAGGGCGACCCCAATGTGGTGGAGGTGCACATCAGCGCGGTCCGCCGCAAGATCGACGCGCCGTTCGGCCGCAGTGCGCTGGAGACCGTGCGCGGTGCCGGCTACCGGCTGGCGGCCGACGGTGGCTGACCGCCCGGTGCGGCGGCTCGGCACCACCACGGGCACGGCCAACGCACTGCCGCCGCGCCGCCGCGGGCTGGCCAGGCTGCGACCGCTGACCGTGCGGGCCCGGGCCACCCTGGGCGCCTGCGCGGTGGTGGCGATCGCGCTGGCCGTCGCCTCGATGGCGCTGGTGGGCCTGCTCGACGCCAACCTGCTGCACAACGCCGAGGCCGACGCCGACGCCCAGGCCGACGCGGTGGCGCAGGAGGCCGTGGCCGGCAGGCTGGACCCGCTGCTGCCGCCCACCCACGGCGCCGACTTCATCCAGGTGGTCGCCGAGAACGGCCGGGTGCTGACCTCCAGTCAGAACCTGGCGGGCCGTGCCCCGATCTCCGCGCACCAGCCGACCAGCCCGGGCACCGTCCGCAGCACCTGGGACGTCGGAGCGCTCGGCGACCAGCACCGCCAGCAAGTGGTGCAGGTCACCACCGAGACCGGCAGCGGCCTGGTCACCGTCTACGCCGGCACCTCGCTGCGGGACGCGGACGCGGCGGACGACACCACCTCGGCCGCGCTGCTGGTCGGGGTGCCGCTGCTGCTGGTCACCGTTGCCGTGGTCACCTGGTGGGTGACCGGCCGGGCGCTGCGCCCGGTGGAGGCGATCCGGGCCGAGGTCGCCGAGATCAGCGACCGCGACCTGCACCGCCGGGTCCCGGTGCCGCAGACCCATGACGAGATCGCCCGGCTGGCCGTCACCATGAACGCCACCCTGGACCGGCTGGAGTCCTCCGGCCTGCGTCAGCGCCAGTTCATCGCGGACGCCTCGCACGAACTGCGCAGCCCGATCACGGTGCTGCGCACCCAGCTGGAGGTGGCGCTCGCGGTCCGCGACCCGGCCGCCTGGCCGGAGCTGATCAGCGGTGCGCTGGAGGACACCGACCGGCTCCAGCAACTCGCCGTCGACCTGCTGCTGCTGGCCCGGATCGACGCCGCCGAGCCGGTCTCCGACCAGCGGCTGAACCTCACCGAGCTGGTCCGCGAGGCCGTCGACAAGCGGCACGGCGACCGGGTGCCGGTCAGCGTGGAGCTGGTGCCGGACGTGCAGGTCACCGGCAGCGGGCTGTGGCTGACCCGGGTGGTGACCAACCTGCTGGACAACGCCCAGCGGTTCGCCGAGCACTCGATCGCCGTCCGGCTGACCGTCCCGGAGGAGGACGGCGCACAGCCGGCGGTGCTGGAGGTCACCGACGACGGCCCGGGCATCCCGCCGACCGACCGCGAGCGGATCTTCGAGCGCTTCACCCGGCTCGACGACGCCCGCAGCCGGGACCACGGCGGTGCCGGCCTTGGCCTGGCGATAGCCCGCGATCTGGCCGCGCACCACTACGGCACGCTCACCGCCGAGGACGCGGCGTGCGGCGCCCGGCTGGTGCTGCGGCTGCCGCTGGCGCCGGCCGACTAGGGCCGCTCCTGCCGACCGGCCAGGGCCGCTCTCACGGATCATGCCCGGGCGCGCGGCGCCCTGATCCATGGGACCGGCCCTGGCCGCCCCCGCACCCCGGCCCCTGCGCGACCCGGCTTGCGCCAATCGGCCGACCGGCAATCGGCTGGTGCTGCCCGCACCCCGGGCCCCGCTGCCCTGGCCCCGCGCACCGTTCGATTAAGGTCGGGCCCGAATTTCCGTTATCCGGCTCCACCGCGCGGATCTCCTGCTGTGGATAGGTCGGTTGGCTGGAGAAGGTGGGCACGGGTGGAGACGGACAGGTACCGCGACCTGGCGGTGCGGGCGCGGACGGATGACACGACGGCTCGTCAGGAGTTGCTCGGCGAGCACCTGCCGCTGGTCTACAACATCGTCGGCCGGGCGCTGAACGGGCACCCGGACACCGACGACGTGGTGCAGGAGACGATGCTGCGCGCGGTGGACGGACTGCCCGCGCTGCGCGACCCGGCCGCCTTCCGCAGCTGGCTGGTGGCGATCGCGATGAACCAGGTGCGCCAGCGCCACCGCGCCCAGCAGGCCCGCCAGGCCGACGGGCTGGACGAGGTGCGCGAACTTCCCGATCCGGCCGGTGACTTCGCCGAGCTGACCATCGTGCGCCTCGGCCTGTCCGGGCAGCGCCGGGAGGTGGCCGAGGCGACCCGCTGGCTGGACGCGGCCGACCGCGAGGTGCTGGCGCTCTGGTGGCAGGAGGCGGCCGGCGAGCTGACCAGGGCCGAGCTGGCGACGGCGCTGGAGCTGAGCCCGCAGCACACCGCGGTCCGGGTGCAGCGGGTCAAGGAGCGCCTCGACGGCGCCCGGACCGCGGTGCGGGCGCTGGCCGCGCAGCCGGGCTGCCCGGCGCTGGCCGAGCTGACGGCGGGTTGGGACGGGACCCCGGTGCCGCTGTGGCGCAAGCGGATCACCCGGCACGTCCGCGACTGCGCCGACTGCCAGGAACCGGCCCGCGGCCTGGTGCCCGCCGAGGGCTGCTGGCGGGGCTGGCGCTGCTGCCGCTGCCGCGCCGGTTCCCGGCCGTGCCGACGGCGGCCCAGGTGCCGAACACGGCCGGCGCGCCGAACACGGCTGACGCGCTGAGCACGGCCCGGGTGCCGAGCGCGGCTGACGCGCCCACCACGGCGGTCCGTCCGGCGCGGCACCGGACAGGTGGCCGCGGCACCGGGTCGTCGGCTGCCGGGGGCCTCTCCCGGGTGCGGGCCCGGGCGCGGGCGCGCACCCGGCGGCGCCGCCAGGCCGCCACCGTGGTCGGCGCGCTGCTGGTGCTGGTCGCGGCCGGCATGGTCTGGGACGGCATCGGCGGCCCGGACGGCACCGGCTCCCGGCAGGCCGACGCACGGGACCCCGGGCTCTCGGCGGCGATCCCCGGCACCGCGGGCCTGCTGCTCGACGCGCTGGCCGGCACTTCGCCGTCGCCCTCGCCCAGCACCGCGCCGCCCAGCGCCTCGCCCTCGCCGTCCGACTCCAGCTCGCCCTCCCCGTCCGACTCACCGACCCCCTCGCACTCGGCCGCGCCCACGCCGTCGCGGACCAGCGCCGCTCCCCAGCCGAGCAGCGCACCGCCCGCCCCCACGCAGCCCGGCCCGGGCGGCCTCCCGGCCCCGGCCCCCGGGCAGACGGCCTTCATCACCCAGGTGATCAAGCTTGTGAATGTGCAGCGGGCCCAGAACGGCTGCGGCCCGGTCACCGCCAACGGCCAGTTGCAGCAGGCCGCCCAGCGCCAGTCGGACGACATGGCGGCCCGCCAGTTCTTCGACCACACCAACCCGGACGGCGCCGGCCCGCAGCAGCGGATCGAGGCGACCGGCTACCAGTGGAGCACCTGGGGCGAGAACATCGCCCGCGGCCAGTCGGATCCGGCGTCCGTGATGGACAGCTGGATGAACAGCCCGGGGCACCGCGCGAACATACTGAACTGCGCGTTCAAGCAGCTGGGCGTGGGCGTGCACATGGGCCCAAACGGCCCGTGGTGGACCCAGGACTTCGGCACTCCGGCGTAACGGTTCTGCTGACGAAAAGGCGGTGCCGCCCCGGGCGCCCCGGGGCGGCACCGCCGGGTGGTCACTGCTGGGCCGTCACCCCGCCCGGGGGCTCGGCGGTGACCGTCGGACGGACGGATTCATCGACACCTGCCGGGCGGGCGGCTTCGGCGGCCGCGGCGGCCGACTGGGCCACCTCCGCCCGACCGAGCGCGAGGTGGGCGGCGCAGGCCACCACGACCCAGGCGAGCCCGCCGCTGTGCGTGTAGGCATGGCCGGCGGTGTGCAGCTGCTGCTGGTCGGTGCCGCAGTAGAGGCAGGCGTTGGCGTGCAGTTGCTCGCCGCTCACCAGCAGGTGCTGGGCGGGGCCCTCGATCGGGTGGTAGTCGATCGGGATCGGCGGCCGGCCGGCGGTCAGCTGGTGCGATGTCAGGTCCGAGGTCATCGGGTCCTCTCCAGGGTGAGAACTCCAGGATCCTGGACGGCCCCAAGCTCCGGTCACCCTGAGTGGCCGCTCGACTCCGCCCATGAGTCCAGACTGGCCCTGCCGGGGCGTCACCGCACCCCGGACGGTCGGATTTTCAGTTCTTTTCGGCTGAATGCCCGTCACTTGTTGGCCACTTGGCCACCCTCGCGGCACCGGGTGTCAGGTCGGCGCCGCCTTCCCGTCCCGCAGTGCCACCCCGACCGTCCCGCAATGCCACCCTGAATTCCGGCTTCCGGGCCGACCCGTGCAGGTGGCAGAGTGTCGGAATGTCGACTACCACCAGCACCACGCTGCCCGAACAGCTCATCCGCACCCAGCGGTTCACGCTCGGCGCCCCGGGCCAGTTCACCATCGCCCCGGACGGCGCCACCGTGCTCTTCGTGCGCAGCCGCGGCGGCGCCGACCCGGTCGGCTGCCTCTGGGCGCTCGACCTTGAGCCGGCCGAGGGCCGCGATGGCGTCGAGCGGCTGCTGGTCGACCCGGCCGAACTGCTCGGCGGCGCCGGCGAGCAGCTCTCCGAGGCCGAGCGGACCCGCCGGGAGCGCACCCGGCAGTTCGGCCGGGGCATCACCGGCTATGCCACCGACCGGGCCGCCGCGCTGGCCGTCTTCACACTCTCCGGTGAGCTGTGGACGGTGGACACCGCCACCGGAGCGGCCCGCCGGCTGCCGGCCGAGGCCCCGGTGGTCGACCCGCGCCCGGACCCGACCGGCCGCCGGATCGCCTACCTGAGCGGCGACACCCTGCGGGTGATCGAGGCCGACGGCACCGGCGACCGCGCGGTGGCCGTGCCGGACGGGCCCGCCGTCTCCTTCGGGCGCCCCGAGCACGTGGCCGGCGAGTCGATGGACCGCCACTGCGGCTACTGGTGGGCTCCGGACGGTGAACGACTGCTGGTCGCCCGGGTCGACGAGTCGATGGTGGCGCTCTGGTACCTGGCCGACCCGGCCCGCCCCGAGCTGGCGCCACGCGCCGTCCGCTACCCGGCGGCCGGCACCGCCAACGCCGAGGTGACCCTCTGGCTCACCGAGCTGGACGGCCGGCGCACCGAAGTGCGGTGGGACCGCGCCGCCTTCGAGTACCTGACCGCCGCCGGCTGGGACGCACACGGCCCGTTCGCCGCGGTGCAGACCCGCGACCAGCGCACCGTGCGGCTGCTGGCGATCGACCCGGCCGACGGTGCCACCGCCGCGCTGGACGAGCAGCACGACGACTGCTGGGTGCAGTTGGTGGGCGGCCTGCCCGCGCGGACCGCGGGTGGCGCGCTGCTCGGGTTCGCCGACCGGGGCGACACCCGGCACCTCACCGTCGACGGCGAGCCGGTCACCGCCCCCGGGCTGCAACTGCGCGAGGTGCTGTCGGTCGACGGGGACCAGGTGCTCTTCGCGGCCTCCGAGGAGCCGACCCGGGTCGAACTGTGGAGCTGGGAGCCGGAGTCGGGCGCTCGGCGGCTGACCGACGAGCCGGGGCGGCACAGCGGCGTGCGCAGCGGGGCCACCCTGGTGCACACCGCCCGCTCGCTGGCCCGGCCCGGCAGCCGCACCCGGGTGCTGCGCCCCGGCCGGCCGGCGGTCGAGATCGCCTCGCACGCCGAGGCGCCGGCGCTGGCGCTGCGCGTCGAGTCGGCCGCGGTCGGCCCGCGCGGGCTGCGCACCCAGCTCTTCCTGCCGTCCTGGCACCGGGAGGGCGACGGCCCGCTGCCGGTGCTGCTCGACCCCTACGCAGGGCCGGCGCTGCAGAAGGTGGTGGACGACGGCGCCTGGTGGGCGCTGGTCTCCCAGTGGTTCGCCGAGCAGGGGTTCGCGGTGCTGGTGACCGACGGCGCCGGGGTGTCGGGGCGCGGGCCGGCCTGGGAGCGCGAGGTGTACGGGGACAGCGTCGGCCCGGCGCTGGACGACCAGGTCGCCGCGCTGCACGCCACCGCCGAGCGCCGGCCGGGGCTGCTGGACCTGGACCGGGTCGGCATCCGCGGCTGGTCGTTCAGCGGCACCCTGGCGGCCGCGGCGGTGCTGCGCCGCCCGGATGTCTTCCACGCGGCGGTGGCCGGCGCCGGGAACCACGACCAGCGGCTGTACGACACCCACTGGCGGGAACGTTTCCTCGGCCACCCGGACGAGCACCCCGACTGGTACGACCGCAGCTCGCTGCTGCTGGACGCGCCGAAGCTGCGCCGCCCGCTGCTGCTGGTGCACGGGATGGTCGACGACAACGTGCTGGCCGCCAACACGCTGCGGCTCTCGGCCGCCCTGCTCGCGGCCGGCCGCCCGCACGAGGTGCTGCCGCTCAGCGGCGCCACCCACGCGGTGACCAGCGCCGAGCTGCTGGGGCACCAGCTGGCGTTCCTGCGGCGGCACCTCTGAGTGGCCCGGTGGTCGGTTAGCGGTCGGGTAGCGGTCGCTACGGGCTGCTACGGGCTCTTGCGGGCTCCTACGGCTGAACGGACGGGCTGCTACGGCTGAACGTCACTGCGGGCGCAGACCCAGGCCAGCGCGTCATGGACGCCCCGGGCGTACTCGCGCTGCGCCTGGTCGACCCGCAGATCGAGATGGCGGACCTGGGCGGCCTGCTGCTCGGCGCCCAACTGCGCCGGGCACGGTCCCTCGGGCCCGCTGGCCATGCTGGTGGTCACCGGCGCGAGCCGGGCCCGGCCGAGCGCCCAGCGGTAGCCGTCCAGCGAGCCGTGACGGGCGGGCGAGGGTTCGAAGGGGGTGTCGCCGATGTACTCCAGGCGCGCGAGCGCGCTCTCAACCTGCTCCCGGGATCGCGCCCCGACGCGGGACGTCAGTTCGTCGCTGGTCATGTCCGCAGACTAAGCAGCGCCGACCGCCGGGGCGCACCCGAGACGGCCAAGGGAGCGAACTGCGCTCGGTCCCCGCGTCGGGGTGCGCATCGCACCGGTTCGGGCCCACACTCGGGAGTAACGCAGGACCATCCGGCCACGCCCCGACCCACGGAGGCTTCCCATGTCCGAGTCGATCGAGAGTGAGCAGCCCACTCCTGACAACCTTCTGCACACCGGAGCCGAACATCCCGTCGACCCGGTGGACCTGGTGATGGCGTCCGGTCGGGATGTCACCCCGGAACTCGTCGAGAAGGCGCGCCAGAAGCTGGAGAAGGAGGGCCCGGCGGCAGTCGAGAAGCTGATGCCCTGATCAGCGGGCCCGCCCTCGACGGGTGCGCACCCCGGCGCCGCCGCCTCTGACCGTGCTCAGCGGCGGCGCCCGTGCGCGACGGTGGGCCGCCCGTGCTCAGCGGTGGTACGCGTGGTCAGCGCTGGCGCTCGTGCGCGGCGCGGCGTCGGCGCAGCAGTCGGCGGAGCAGCCAGGCCAGCACCAGGACGACCAGGGCGATCAGCAGGAAGAGCTGGTACCGCAGCGCCTGCCGGTAGACCTCGTTGATGTTGCCGCCCGCCAGGTAGCCGGCCGTGCTCCAGGCCCCGACCCAGAGCACGGCGCCGAGCACGTTCCAGAGCATGAACCGCCGCCAGGCCATCTCGGTGGTGCCGGCGATGATCCCGTAGGTCTGGCGCAGCCCGTCGACGAACCGGGCGATCAGCACCACCTTGCCGCCGTTGCGGTTGAAGAACGCCTCCGCCTTGTGCTGCCGGTCCTCGGTCAGCGCGACGTAGCGGCCGTAGCGGTGCACCAGGGCCCGGCCGCCGTAGCGGCCGAGCAGGTAGCCGGCGCAGCCGCCGAGCACCGCCGCCAGCAGCGCGATCGCCACCACCCCGGCCAGTGAGAGCCGCCCGGCCCCGGCGTAGACGGCGGCCAGGATCAGCACCGTCTGGCCCGGCACCGGGATCGCCGCGTTGTCCAGCAGCACCAGCAGGCCGACCGCCAGATAGCCGTAGTGCTCCAGGAACGGTGCCAGCGCGGCCAGTGGGCCGGGCAGCTCGCCGCCGGACGGGGCCGGAGTCATGGGCAGCACCTCGAAGGTCCGTAGGCGGACATTGTCGCAGGCTTGTGACGGACGACGCCCGCCATTTGGTCCGATTCCTCATCTTTTCTACATAGAGTGCAAGGCATGTCTTCGTCGCGTTTTGGCACCTTCATCCAGAAAAGCGGCTTTGCTGCCAAGCTCGTCGGCGCAAGCGCGGCCGCCGGAGTACTCACGGCCGGGATCGCGGTCCCAGCCGTCGGCGGGCTCGGGCTGACCGCCAAGAGCGCCGTCGACGACTTCCAGAACCTGCCGGACGACTTCAAGGCGCCGCCGCTCAGCCAGGCGTCGACGATCTACGACGCCAACGGCGGCGTGATCGCCACCGTCTGGGACCGGGACCGGACCGTGGTGCCCAGTGATCAGATATCCCCGCTGATGAAGTCCGCGCTGGTGGACATCGAGGACAACCGCTTCTACCAGCACGGCGCGATCGATGTGAAGGGCGTCCTCCGCGCGGTCGGCAACAACGCGGGCGGCGGCGGCACCCAGGGTGCTTCCACACTGACCCAGCAGTACGTGAAGAACGTCTTCGTCGAGGAGGCCGGCGACGACCAGCAGGCGGTGCTGGCGGCCCAGGCCCAGACGGTCGGGCGCAAGCTCAAGGAGATGAAGTACGCGATCAAGGTCGAGGAGACCTTGAGCAAGGACCAGATCCTGACCAACTACCTGAACATCACCTTCTTCGGTGAGCAGGCCTACGGGATCGAGGCGGCGTCCGAGCGGTACTTCAGCGTCCACGCCAAGGACCTCACGCTGCCGCAGGCCGCGCTGCTGGCCGGCCTGGTGCAGTCGCCCAGCGGCTACGACCCGGTGGCCAACCCCAAGGCGGCCAAGGAACGCCGCGACACCGTGCTGAAGAAGATGGCGCAGTACGGCACCATCAGCCAGGACCAGGCCGACCAGGCGATCAACACCCCGGTCCAGCTGAACGTCAGCCGCCCGCAGCAGGGTTGCATCACCGCCCAGCAGGGCGAGGGGTTCTTCTGCGACTACGTGAAGAACCAGGTGCTCAACGACCCTGCCTTCGGCACCAGCTCGGAGGCCCGCGCCGCGCTCTGGAAGCGCGGCGGTCTGCAGATCCACACCACCCTGGACCCGAAGGCCCAGGCGGCCCTGCAGTCCTCGGTGACCAGCCACGTCTACGCCACCGACAAGGCGGCCACCGCGACGACCGTGGTGCAGCCCGGCACCGGCAAGATCGTCGCGATGGGCCAGAGCCGCCCGTACGGCGTGAACGCCAACCAGACGCAGATCAACTACAACGTCGAGAAGTCGATGGGCGGCGGCATCGGCTTCCCCACCGGTTCGACCTTCAAGCCGATCGTGGCGGCGGCCGCGCTGGAGAACGGCATCACGCCGTCGCAGTCCTACGCCTCGCCGTACAGCGAGCCCTGGCCGGTGATGACGGACTGCAACGGCGGCCGCTACACGCAGCCCAGCACCGGCACGGTGCACAACGACAGCACCTCGCTGGTCGGCCCGTTCACCATGGGCCCGGCGATGGCGGCCTCGGTCAACACCTACTTCGCCTCGCTGGAGGGCGACGTGGGCCTGTGCAACGTGGCGCAGATGACCAACAAGCTCGGCATCACCCAGCAGGCCGGCGGCGACAAGCTGGCCGTCACCCCGGCGATGGCGCTCGGCTCCAACGCGCTGACCCCGCTGGAGATGGCCAACGTCTACGCGACCTTCGCCGCCCACGGCACCTACTGCACCCCCACCGCCATCACCGACGCGACCGGCCCCGACGGCAAGCCGATCAGCGTGCCGCAGAGCCAGTGCAGCCAGGTGATGTCGACGCAGACCGCCGACCAGATCACCACCATGCTCAAGGGCGTGGTGCAGGACGGCACCGGTAGCCCCGCCGGCCTGAGCGACCGGGACAGCGCGGGCAAGACCGGTACCACCAACGACAGCAAGCAGGTCTGGTTCGTGGGCTACACGCCCGAGCTGTCCGGTGCCACCGTGGTGACCGACACCGACAACCCGCGCCCGCTGGACGGCCAGAGCATCGGCGGTACGGTCGTCGGCCAGGCCTTCGGCGGCACCCTGGCCGGCCCGATCTGGCGCGACACCATGAGCGGTGCCCTGCAGGGCACCAGCCCGACGCCGTTCACCACCGTGCCGCTGCAGTAAGGCCGTTGGGCGCGCCCCTGCTGATGCCGATGCCCCCGTGCTGCCGACCGAGGTCGGCGGCACGGGGGCATCGGTGTCATGGGTGGGGGGCCTACCGGTTCGCTCACCCGTCGGCGTGACGGGCGGCGGTGATCAGGGGCCCCTTGATGCGGGGCCCACCGGTTCGCCTACTCGTCGCCGTGGCGGGCGGCGGCCACGGCGGTGGCCAGGGCCTCCTTGATGCGGGGGCCCAGGCGGGCGAAGCCCAGCTCCTTCATCGCGGCGCGCAGCAACTCGTCGTCGGTGCGGGTGGTGTAGTCGCTGTCGATCCAGCGGACCAGGGCGAGCAGTTCCTCAGCGCTGTAAGCGGTGATCGGGCGGCCCGGGGTGAGGTCCGGCCGCTGGGGGCGCCGGGGGGCGCGAGCTGCGGGCTCGGGGTCCTCGGCGACGGGCTCCTCGATGACGGGCTCCTCGGCGGCGGGGGCCTCCGCAGTGGGCTCCTCGGCGACGGGGGCGAGCTCGGCCACGGGCTCCTCGGCGACCGGGGACTCCGCGACGGGCTCCTCAGCGACGGGGGCGAGCTCGGCCACGGGCTCCTCGGCGACCGGGGACTCCGCGACAGGCTCCTCACCGACGGGGGCGAGCTCGGCCACGGGCTCCTCGGCGACCGGGGACTCCGCGACGGGCTCCTCGGCAATGGGGGCGAGGGCCGGAGTCTCGGCGACCGGGGAGGGGTCGGGCTCGATGACGGGCTCGGGCTCCTCGGCGGCGGGGGACTCGGTGACGGGCTCCTCCGCAACTGGCGCTTCTGCGGTGGGCTCCTCGGCAACCGGCTCGGGCTCGGTGACCGGCTCCTCGGCGATCGCCACGGGAGCCGGCTCGGGCTCTTCGGTCACCTCCGGCACGGCGGCGACGGACTCCTCGGCGACCGGAGCGGCCTCGTCCTCGGTCGCGACCGGGGCCGGCGTCTCGGCCGCGACGGGCTCCACCTCGGCGACGGGGGCGGGGCCCTCGGTAGCCGCCTCCGAGGAGGGCACGACCTCGATGGTCTCCTCAACCACCGCGACGGCCGGCTCCTCGACGAGCTCCACGGCCTCAACAGCGTCAGCCGGCTCGACGATCGGTGCCTCGTCGACCGCCACGGGATCCGGCTCGGGCTCCTCGACCGCCTCCGTATCCTCGACCGTCACCTCGGCCACCACGGCCTCGGCAATCGGCTCCGGCTCGGCGGCGACCTGCTCTTCCTCCTCGACCTCGACCTCGTCGGCGGCCGGGGCGATGACCTCCAGGGCCGGTTCCGGCGAGGGCGACGGGATGACGATCAGGTCGGCAGCCGCATCCTCGCTCTCGACGACCGCCGCCACCGCGTCAACCTCGGCCTCGACCTCGACCTCGACCGCGGACTCGGATTCCGCCGCAGCGTCGACCTCGGACGCCGTGTCAGCCTCGACCACGACCGACTCAGCGTCCGACACGTCTACCGCGTCCACCGCGTCCGCCGCCTCCGACTCCCGCGCCAGCGCCTCGTGCGCCTCGTGCGCCTCGTGCGCCTGGTGCGCCTCGTGCGCCTCGTGCGCCTCGTGCGCCTCGTGCGCCACCCGCGCCGTCCACGCGGCCTCCGCCGCCGCGCGGTCGGCCCGAGCCGCCGTCAGCTCGGCGAGCAGCTCGGCAAGGCCCGCGCCCTCCAGCTCGGCGCGCAGGGTGCGCAGTTCGGGCAGGCGGTAGAGGGTGCCCTCGTCTGCGGCCAGTGCCTCCACCAGCTCGCCGAGCTCGTCGAACCCCAACTCGTCCAGCGCCTGACCGTCCAGCAGCCGGCCCAGCTCCCGCAGTCCGCCGGCCAGCGCATCCGCGCACTGCCCGGTGAGTTCCAGCAGTTCGGCGTCGACCGGCCGCGCCACCGTGCCGGCGACGGGGGCCAGCGCCTGCCACTCCTCGCGCTCGGCGGCGGCGGCCAGCAGGGCGGCGTGCAGCGCGTCGCGGCGCGGGCGGTCGGCGACGGCGAGTCGGCGGGCCTCGGCGCGCAGCTTGCGGCGGCGGCCCCAGGAGATCTTGAGTCCGCGTTCCTTGCGCCAACTGCCGCTGGCGGTGGCGGCCGCGAGGGCGTCGAGGTCCGCCTCGTAGGCGCCCGAGCGGAGGGTGGCCGCGGTCTCTCCGACCCGGCGCAGCAGGCCGACGAGGGTCACCACCTCGGCCACCGTGGTGGATTCACGCAGGGCGGCTTCGGCGGCCAGGCGGTCGGCGGCCTCGCGCAGCGCGCTGAGGTCGCCGCCGCGGACCTCGGCGAGCGCGGTGGAACCGGCCCGGGCTTCTTCGGGGTTGGTCACGGTGTCGGCGGCGGTGTACCAGGCGTGGGTGTCCACGGCCAGTGTGAAACCGCCGAGTTCGGCGTACCTGAGCAGGTTCTCGCCCAGGTCGGCCGCGGGGTCGGGCGCAGGGTCGCCGGAGCGGTCCTGCTGCGGTACATCAGCGTTCTTGACGGGAAGCACTGTCATGGGGAACGTCCGGATTCGTGGCGAGGGGCTGCGTCGGTACGGCCGTCGGGCTGCGGGTGGAGCGTGGTCGCGTCCCGGGGTCCGTGCTGGTAGGTCAGGATACGGGTGGGCGTTCGACCGTTGCACGCACCCGCCGTCGCTGCCTGCCACTGTGCCGTGCTCACGCCACCGTGTGCACCCCTGACACGCCTCTGCCCGACTGCCACCCCGTTGCCGTCTGCTCCTACTTCGCCGATCGCCCCCTCCTCTCGACCTTCTTACCGACCTCCCCGCCGACCTTCTTATCGGCCTTTTTCTCCGCCCGCTCGGCCGCCCTCTCCGCCACCTTCCTCACAGCCTTATTCGCCACCTTCCGGGCTTTCTGCACCGGCTTCGGCGGGGACAGCTGATCGAGCAGCAGGTCCAGACCGGCCGTCAGTTCGGCCTGGGCGTCATGGTCGGCTTGCAGGGGAACGGTGGCACGCAGGCGCGGGTACTCGGCGGCCGGGAGCCGGTGCAGACCGAGGCGGAGCAGCGGGTCGGGCTCGGCCGGGTTGTCCACCACCGGGCGCTTCTCGACCAGCAGGTAGCCGAGGACCCAGCCGACCAGTGCGCGGTACAGCCGCAGCGTGGTGCGATCGTCATACCCGGCACCGGTGATCAGGCCGAGCATGCGTTCGTTCAGCCGCAGCATCGGCGCGGGGCGTCGGGAGACCGGTACGGCGAGCGGCCGGGAGACCACCAGCGGGAAGACGTTCGGATGCACGTCGGCCACCGCGCAGAAGACCCCGGCGATCCGGTGCACCTCGCTCCGCCAGTCCCCCGGCCGCACCGGGCCGAGCCGGTCCATGACCTCGCCGTAGAAGGCCTCCACCATGCCGTCGAGCAGGGCCTCCTTGCCGGAGGCGTAGCGGTAGAGCGCCATTGGTTCCACACCCAGCTCGGCGGCCAGCCGGCGCATGGTCAGCGCGGCCAGCCCCTGACGGTCCGCCAGGTCGATCGCGGCGGCCAGCACGCGCGGCCTGGTCAGGCGCCCGCGCCCGGCCTGCGCTCCGGTCCCGTGCGCCCCGCTCTCCGCATTCGCCACCATGGGGGTCTCCTCACTCCGTCTCCCCCTTGACTCCCTCGCCTCTCGGGGGCAATGCTAAGTATACAAAGTACATGTCTGTCGTACGCATACATCGAACGCTGCTGCTGTAGTCGCATGCTGCTTTCGTAGTCGCACGCGCCTTCTGTATGCGCGCGATGTCGCCGTACGCATCGAGTTCCTGCCGTTTCACTCCCAGGCCCCGGATTGGGGCCGGAAGCTGGTGACACCATGTCGCGCAGCCACTACCTCGCTCTGCCGGACAGCGACCGAACGCCACGCCGTGGCGCCGTGGTCGCCGGACCGGTCAGCCCGACCGAAACCCTGTCCGTCACCGTCTACCTGCGACGCGACCCCGTTGCCGCCGCCACGCCCGACCCCACCGACTACGCCTTGGTGCCGCCCACCCAGCGCGCCGCGCCCGACGAGGCGGCACTGAACGCCGCCAACCGGGCCGTGCCGCAGGACGTGGAGGCGGTCGAGCGGTTCGCCGCCCGCCACGGGCTGACGGTCAGCTCCGTCAACCAGCTGGCCCGCAGCGTCCGGCTGACCGGCACCACCGCCCAGATGTCGGAGGCCTTCCAGGTCACCCTGGCCCGCTACACCTACCGGGACCGCGACCAGCGCCACCGCAGCTACCGCGGCCGCGAGGGCGCGGTGCACGTGCCAGCCGAGCTGCACGGGATCATCACCGCCGTGCTCGGCCTGGACGACCGGCCGCTGGGCGCCAACCTGCTGACCCGTCAGACGGCCAGGATCCCGCTCGCCCAGCTGCCCGCGAGGGCGGGTGGCGGCCTGCCGCCCGGCGCCTTCCTGCCGACCGACCTGGCCGCCCCCTACGCCTACCCCGGCTCGCTGGACGGCACCGGCCAGACCATCGCCGTGCTCGCCTTCAACGGCCAGACGCAGCCCGGCGTGCCGTCCGGCGGCTACAGCCCGTCCGCGTTGCAGACCTACTTCACCCAGGTGCTGCACGCCCCGATGCCGCAGATCACCGACATCACGGTGCACGGCCCCGGCAACGACCCGGGCCAGGACGACGGGCAGGGCGATCCCGCCGACAGCACCGGCGAGATCATGCTCGACCTGCAGGTGGTCGGCGCGCTGGCACCCGGCGCCAAGATCGTCGTCTACTTCACCGAGTTCACCGAGCAGGGCTGGGTGGACGCGATGAACGCGATCACCACCGACACCGCCAACCGCCCCGGCATCATCTCGTGCAGCTACGGCAACCCGGAGGACGATCCGGGCTCGGCGTGGACCAGGATGGCGATCACCGCCGTCGACCAGGCCTTCGCCCAGGCGGCGCTGCGCAACATCAGCATCTGCTGCGCGTCCGGTGACGACGGCTCCCGCGACCAGGGCAGCGACAACCGGGCGCACGCCGACTTCCCGGCGTCCAGCCCGCACGTCCTCGGCGTCGGCGGTACCCGGCTGGTGGCCGGCGGCGGGCAGGTGGTCAGCGAAACGGTCTGGGACGACGGGCCGGGCAGCGCCACCGGCGGCGGGGTCAGCCGCTGGTTCCCGGTGCCGACCTGGCAGACCTCGGCGCCGGTGCCGCCGTCGGCCAACCCACCGCATCACAAGGGCCGCGGGGTGCCGGACGTCTCCGCGCTCGCCGACCCGCAGACCGGGGTGGTGATCATCAGCGTGGACGGTCAGCACCTGGTCCAGATCGGGGGCACCAGCGCGGCCGCACCGCAGTGGTCCGCACTACTGGCCCGGGTCAACCAGGGGCTGGGCGCGCCGGTCGGGTTCCTCAACCCGCTGCTGTACGGCAAGTTGGCGAGCGGCGTGCTGCGGGACATCACCCGGGGCAGCAACGGCGCCTACCCGGCCGGCCCGGGCTGGGACGCCTGTTCGGGCTTCGGCAGCCCCGGCGGCCAGGCCCTGCTGGACGGCCTGAAGGCGCTGGGTGCACAGCATGCCCGGATCCCGGCCCCTGCCGCACCGACCTCGAGCGAGGTGCCGACGGGCTGATCAATAGCCCTTCCAGGGGCGGCACTTGGACCGGCCGCCCCTGAAAGCCCGTTGCACTGCAGGGCCGTTGCACTGCAGGGCCGTTGCACTGGAAGGCCGTTGCACTGGAAGGCCGTTGCACTGCAGGGCCGTTGCACTGGAAGGCCGTTGCACTGCAGGGCCGTTGCACTGGAAGGCCGTTGCCCGGAAATTCCGTTGCCTGCCGCACCGGCCGCCACGCAGAATGCGCGCCATGAGTGATGATCACGAGGACACCGACTTCGCCACCGATTTCTCTGTCAAGCCCACCCTCACCGGCGAGTTGGTGATCCTGCGCCCGTTCGAGCTGGAGCGGGACGCCCCGGTCATCCGCGAGTGGCTGACCGACCCGGAGGTGCTCCGCTTCACGGACGGCAGTCTCGACACACCGCCGCCGTGGGACGAGGAGGCCGAGCGGACCATGCGGGAGTGGTACGGCACCCGGGCCGACCAGCCCGACCGGCTCGACCTGGCGATCGTGGACCGCGCCACCGGGCACTGCGTCGGCGAGGCGGTACTCAACCAGTGGCACCCGGCCAACCGCAGTTGCAGCTTCCGGATCCTGCTGACCGCTGCCGGGCGCGACCGGGGCCTGGGCACCGAGGCGCTGCGGCTGATCGTCGGGTACGGCTTCGAGCGACTCGGCCTGCACCGGATCTCGCTCACCGTCTACGGCCACAACCCGCGCGGCCGCCGCAGCTATGAGAAGGCCGGCTTCGTCCTGGAGGGCACCCGGCGCCAGGTGCTGCACTTCGGCGAGGAGTGGGTGGACGACCACGACATGGCCATCCTCGCCCCGGAATGGGCCCGGCACCGGGGGTACCCCGAACTGGCCTGACGCGGTTCGGGGCCCCCGGCAGCGGGTTGTCAGTCGATCGGCTTCTCCCAGACCGAGACGTGCTGGGCGCTGTCGTCCGCGAACGGCTTGCGCGTCCAGCCGTCCCAGCGTTCGCGCAGGCGCAGTCCGGCGAGTTGGGCCATCAGGTCCAGCTCGGCCGGCCAGACGTATCGGAACGGCACCTCGCGGTGCTCGCCGCGGCCGTCGGCGGTGACGCTGATGTAGTGGCAGTTCGCCGCCTGGGTGACGGTGTCGTAGTGGGAGTAGGCCCAACCGCTGCTGCTGTTGCGGGAGTTGTGGGAGTTGTGGAAGGGCACGATGTTCTGCCCGGCCGGGATCTTCCGCAGCTCCGGCACCATGGTCTCGATGACGAAGGTGCCCCCGGGTGCGAGATGCGCCGCGGCGTTGCGGAAGCAGGCGACCTGGGCCTCCTGCGTGGTCAGATTCATGATGGTGTTGTAGACCAGGAAGACGAGCGAGAACGGCCCGTCGGTGGTGGTGGCCACGGTGGTGGCCATGTCGCCGATCGTCACGCCGATGTCGTCGCCGCCGGGCTTGGCCCGCATCCGGGCCACCATCGCCCGGGACAGCTCGATGCCGTGGACCGGGACGCCCCGCTGCGCGAGTGGCAGCGCGATCCGTCCCGTCCCGATGGCCAGTTCCAAGGCCCGTCCGCCACCGGCCAGTCCGGCCAGGAAGTCCACGGTCGACTCGATAACATCGGCCTGGTAGGCGGGACTTGAGGGCTGGTCGTAGCGCTCTGCGATTTTCTCTCCGAAGTACCCGTCTTCATCGATCACCGGTGGACGGTACCTCGGCGGCGGCCGGGGCGCTGGGGATTTTCCCGCCGCATCTGCCGCCATGTAGCTGTGCGGCTATGCGGCCTTGAGGGTGCCGCCGTCGATGACGTAGTCGGCGCCGTGGATGTTGGCGGCGCGCTCGGACAGCAGGAAGGCGACCAGGTCCGCCACCTCTTCGGGCTGCGTGAGGCGTCCCGAGGCCATGCCGAACTTCCCTGGGAGACCGGCGAGGAGGTCGCCGTGGTTGATGCCGAACGCCGCGGCCACCTGGCCGCCGAACCCGTTCGGGTCGGTCCATATCGGGCTCGCGGTGACGCCCGGCGAGACGGTGTTGACCCGGACGCCGCGCGGCGCCAATTCCTCGCTGAGCCGCTTGCCGAACTGTGTCAGCGCGGCCTTGGCCTCGGCATATCCGACCGGGGATCCGGTGGGCACGCGGGCGTTGATCGACGAGATGTTCACGATGGCGCCCTTGCGCTCCAGGATGCTCGGCAGGGCGGCCCTGGTCGTCCAGACCGCGCTGAACAGGTTGAGGTCGAAGACGGCTTGCCACTGCTCGTCGCCGGTGTCCAGGAAGCCGGCGAGGGAGAACTTGTCCGGGTCACCGGCGCCGACGTTGTTGACGAGGAAGTCGATCCCGCCGACTTCTGCGATTGCCTGGTGGGCCACCGTCGTCGCCCCCTCCCGGGTGCTCAGGTCGGTGGCTATGACGGCGGCGGCCGCCTTCTCCAGCTCCGGGGTGATGGTGCGGGCGGCGCCCACCACCTTGACGCCCTCCGCCGCCAGCGCCTGGGCGATGGCGAGGCCGATGCCGCGGCTCGCGCCGGTCACGAGGGCGGTCTTGCCGGTGATTCCGAGGTCCATGAGGGTCCCTTTCTTGAACTACAGGTCAAAAATTGGGCCGTAGAAATGCCCCCGTCGGGGGCAGGGTGGATCAGAGGCCGGCGAGAGCGGTGTCGATGATCTGGTACAGGACCGGCCCGTCGAACGTCCTGACCATGACGCGCAGGCCCACGATGGTGTTCATCAGGAACCGCGCCTGGGCGTTCGCGTCAACGTCGGCAGCAACATCGCCGTCGAGCCGGCCCTTCTCGATGCGCCCGGCGAGCAGCTGGATGCTGCATTCCACCATGCGGCGCACCGCCAGGGCAGCCTCCTCGTCCTGCGCACCGAGCTCCAGCTCGGTGTTCATGGCAAGGCAGCCGCGCCGGACCGGCCCGTTGAGGTCCGCCTCCACAAGGAGCACCAGGTAGGCGCGGATGCACTCTTTGGCGGTGCCCGGTCGCGCGAGGACCTCCTCGGTCAGCTCGGAACCGACGCGGCCGTATCGATCGAGTGCCTTGCCGAACAACTCCCGCTTGGAGCCGAAGGCGTGGTACAGGCTGCCCTTCGCCACGCCGGTGGCCTCGGCCAAGTCGGCGGGCGAGGTGCCGGCGTAGCCGTTGGTCCAGAACGTCTCCATCGCCTGTGCGATGACGACGTCCGGTTCGAAGCTCTTCGGCCTGCCCATGGTTGGACGGTAGCCGGTATTTGACCTAGGGGTCAACAACCATTGTTCGCCTTGTGGAAGAGCAGGCAGGCGTGGGGGACGCGGGCCTCGGGATCCTCCAGGAGCTGGGCCTGCGTCATGAATCCCGAATGGGTGGCGAGTTCGGCGATGCGGTCGGGCTGGAGGAGGTGGACGTCGAGAGCCATGGGGTGGCCGCCGTAGCCCTCGCGCTTGCGCCGGACTTCGTCGCCGACATGGAAGCCGAGCAGCAGGTGGCCGCCCGGGGCCAGGGCCCGGTGGAACTCGGCGAAGGCGGTGGGGAGTTCAGCGGGCGGGAGGTGGATGATCGAGTACCAGGCCACGATGCCGGCGAGTTGGCCGTCGGGGAGGTCGAGAGCGGTCATGGTGCCGGTGTCGAACCGCAGATGGGGGTGGTCGCGCCGAGCCACCTCGACCATCCCCGGTGAGAGGTCGATCCCGCCTACGTCCAGGCCGAGTTGATGCAGATGCGCCGTCACATGACCGGGTCCGCAACCCACATCAGCCACCGGACCGCCACCCGAGGCGAGCACGAACTCGGCAAACGCACCGAGCATGCCGCGCCCCAACTTGTCGCGCTGGAAGGCGGGTCGCACGAAGGCGGCGTAGTCGACGGCGACGGTGTCGTAGGAGGTGCGCGTCTCGGTGAGGTAGGTGGGCTCCTCAATCATGCGAGTGACCATACCGGCGAGGTGGTGTCGGGCCGTCGGCACCCGGTGGAGGCCGGCTACTCCCCGGTGTTGTTGCCCAAGCACAGGATGTAAGGGCACCGCGAACACCCTGGCCTCACTAAGGTCGATCCGGGCTGCCCGACCGGACGGCGCCCCGGTCTACGTGATCCTGGACAACCTCTCCACCCACAACGGCAAAAAGATCCTCCGCTGGGCGAAGGACAACAACGTCCACTCTGCGCCCGAATCCGCAGCGAGAAGGGCCTGCGCTGGGGCGGACGACCGGCGAAAGTCGCGTGACTCTACCAATGGCACCGGCGACACTGACGCCATGACTGGTTCTGCACTGCCTCGACTGCTTCGACCGCGTGCCCTGAGGCCCGGAGATCTGGTTGTCATCGCATCGCTGTCCGGTCCGGAGCGGCATCCGCCCGCTCGACCTGAAGGCGCTGCTCGACCTGTACAGCGTGGTGAATCCGCAGGAACGTGATGGCTGGCTCGCCCTCGCCCGGGAGGGACGCCATCAGCGATGGTGGCGGATGTTGGAGGATCAGCTTCCCCAGGACTTCTTGGACCTGATCGGACTTGAGGAAGACGAAGGGATCACCCGGTCACCCGAAGCCGAGGCCACCCGTACCGGTTGGAGTCCAGCCGGCGGGTGTGCCTCACGCGTCACCGTCATCGACCTGGTCAAAGTCATCGGACGGTCGCCCGGAGCGGGGCGCTGTCGCCTGGCCGGAGCCCGGGCCGTCACCTTCGCCGGTAGGTCACGTGCCGGGCCGCCGCCCCCGGAGCGGCGTGAGACTCTGGGCGCGGACCCAGCCTGACCAGCCGTTCGAGCAGATGATGTTTGCCCAGCCGCTCGCCTCGTCGGAGACTTGTACTTCGAGTCCGGCGTTGAGTTGCGAGACGGGGGCCCGCGCCGGGTCGGGAGTGCTCCAGGCGGGTTCGCCTCCCTTGGCGATGCGATGAGTCGGCTGCCACGCGTGCGCGGCGTTCGGCGGTGGCGGCGGAGACGGAGGCGGAGAGGCTTCGGGGGGTGGCCCGAGGCCTTGCTTCTCCGGCGCCGCGGCCCGTGCCTCGGGGCGCGCTTCTCCCGTCCCGGCTGGCGCCGAGGCCACTTTGGACTCGGCTTCCTCCAGGGAGCGCTGGGCCTCGGCCATCAAACGTTCGGCCTCCTGGAGCTCGGATGCCTGGGTCCCGGCCTCTGCGCCGACTTCATCGAGGAACGTGACGGCGCGGGCCATCTCCGCGGCAACGCCGACGAACGACTGTCGTGAAAGCCCCTCCAGGTACAGCGTCATGCGCACCTGGATCGCCTGACTCGTGGCCGTGCAGTGCAGCAGGCCGGATCGCGCCTGGGCACACGCGTGCGCGAGCCGGTCCAGCGGAAACAGCGACGCGGCCGCATCGCCCGGCCGCCACGGTGGATGCCATTCGAGGACAAGTTCCACCTCGTCGGGGCTCTTCTCCTGTGCGGTGATCTCTGCGGGTGTCATTCCTTCAAATGTCACGCTCAAACCGCCCGGTACCCCGCGCACCGGCCCGTCCGCGCCCCACCGTGCGATCAGCTCGCTCCATCCCATCTCGTCCTCCTCTACTGGTCGATCCCGATGATCGACCCGTCACTGCCGTAGCTGTACGAAGGAGCTGGGCGGTGCCACGTCCCTTCCGGCAGGTTTCCTGCCGCGAGGCAGTTCTGATGGGTCCGTTCACGCCTGTCGTAGAGGCTTTGTGCGTCACGGCGCAGGTCGTCGATCTCTGCCGCCCGTCGGCCGAGGTCGTCGTCGTACCCTTTCGCAGCCCCATCGATCGCGTCGCTCAGTGCCCTGGTGAACTGCACCATGTCCAGTCCCAGTTGCCGCAGCCTTGGCAGCTTCGAGTACGGGATGCGGATGGAGTACTCCGGGAAGTCCACTTGCACGTTCGTACCCGGGATTGTCTCGGAAAACGCCGGTATGGTCACTTTCAAACCCTGGAAGTTGTTGTAGATTTTCCGGGCGAGCCCGAAGAGCCGCCATGCCCGGATCCCCCTGGCGGCCACCGTCGTCGCCAGAGTGCCCACCGCGCCGATCATCGTGGCGAGTGAGCTGTAGAACCCCATTCCCAGGAGCATATTGGTGCCACCGGCAGCCACCTCCGCGTCGTAGTGCGCAATACGCCAGCGAAGTTCCGCGGCCTTGCTTCGCATCTC
Organism: Kitasatospora acidiphila; assembly: GCF_006636205.1. Classification (NCBI taxonomy): domain Bacteria; kingdom Bacillati; phylum Actinomycetota; class Actinomycetes; order Kitasatosporales; family Streptomycetaceae; genus Kitasatospora; species Kitasatospora acidiphila. The sequence continues at coordinate 1,776,116 of NZ_VIGB01000003.1, forward strand.
CGCGGCCGTGACTTCGAAATTCGCCTTGTGCAGGCTGACGTCATTCCGTTCGTCGACCGCCTGCCGCATCTCGTTCAGCGTCCGGTTCAGGTCCTGGTCAAGCTGTAGGAGCAAGTCCCCGCACTCCCCCTGATTCCGCGGCTCGAACCCGTCGTCTCCGACCGGCGGACGGCGCCGGCGGCGGTTCAATGCGAGCAGTCCGGCGATGGCCGCCGCTGCCGCGGCTCCCAGGCCCGCCACGAGCGGCAACACGGAGGATCCACCACCCGTCGGATGGGTACCGGGTAACTCGGACCCCTGGCTGGGAGCGAGCGACGGAGACTGTGCGGTCTGGCCGGCCCCGGCCCTGGTGAACAACACGGTCGGGGAGTCCGCACTCACGTTGTTGACGGTGTCGCTCGCCTTCACGCTCACCTGGTGGTCGCCGACCGACACACCGCCAAGACTCAGGGTGTTCCCGGTCGCGCCGGGCTGTACCTGTCCGTCGACCGTCCATTCGTAGGTGATGTTGGAGTTGGCGGCTTCACCCGTCACCCCGGCCGAACAGGTCACTTGGCCGGAATCCTGAAGCACGCTGGTGTCGCAGGTCAGCCCCGCCGCCAGCCCGGCCGGGGCTGACTGCGCAGCGCTGGGTGACGGCTGACCGGATGTTGCGGGAGCAGAAGAGCCGGCTGATGGCTGGCCGGAGGTCGCGGGAGCAGAAGAACCGGCTGATGGCTGGCCGGAGGTCGCGGGAGCGGTCGGATAGACATTGACTACGAACATGCCCTGGATATTGCTGTCATTGGCCTCGATGTTCTCGTAGGTGTGGGTGATGCCCAGTTCCAACTTCCCGTCGATCGGCGCAGTGAAGGAGCCGCCGACGCCGATATCGAAAAGCGTGTTGTTGCCGGCACCGAACCGGCCTTTGAGGTTGTAAGCAAAGAATCCGAGCTGGTAGTACCCGTCCGGGCCCCACGGTTGATTCGAGTTCGGATAATTCAGCATGCCCGTGGCGGTGACTGCGAAGCTCTGACCCTTCTTGAGCTGAATCCCCGTGGACAGCCAGCTGCCGGGCTTGACGTCGAAGGTCTGGGCCTGCGCGCCGGCAGGTACCGGAACCGCCCAGACGAACACGGTGAGGACAGCGGCGAGCAGCGCAAGGATCCGAAAGTGCGCCGCGTGCGGAGGCGGTGCTTGTGGCGGTTGAGAAGTCATGGACAAGCGCCCTTCCCGGGCTGCGCGGCCGAGGTTCTCGGAGTCGACGAAAGCAGCCGACTGACGGTCGACCGAAGCTCGATCACCGGCTCCGCGCGAGCACCGTCGGCGAACGCGCCGATCACTGCACACCCACGAGCGAGCCGCTCGATCACGCGTTGGGCGGCCACCAGGCAGGTGGTCAAACCCCCGTGCTCGGCCCCCCACAGGTCCAGCATGGGCCGGGCGGCGGCGAACCGCACGCCAGCAGCCGATATCGGACGCGCGGGAGCGAGGTGGTGGACGCGCTGGCCCGCGCGCTGCGGCTCGACCCGGTGGAACGCGAGCACCTGAACGACCTGCTGGCCCGCCCCGGCACGGTGCGGCAGACCACCGCCGCCCCGCAGCGGGTGCGCCCGGGCCTGCACTTGATGCTGCAGACCCTGGAGCACGTCCCGGCGTTCGTCCTCGGCCGGCGCACCGATGTGCTGGCCGCCAACCGGCTGGCCCGCGAGGTGCTGACCGACTTCGACGCGCTGCCGGCCACCCAGCGCAACTTGGCCCGCTACTACCTGCTCGACCCCACCGCCCGGGAGAAGGTCGGCGACTGGGCCCGGATCGCCGCCGAGACCGTGGCGATCCTGCGACTTGAGGCCGGCCGCTATCCGAACGACCGCCGGCTGGCCGATCTGGTCGGCGAACTCACCCTGCGCTGCCCCGAGTTCACCACCTGGTGGAATGACCACAAGGTGCTGCGCCGCACCCACGGCAGCAAGTCCTACGTGCACCCCGAGGTCGGCGAGCTGCACTTCGCCTACGAGTCCTTCCAGCCCCCGGGCGATCCCGACCAGACCCTGTGCGTCTACAACGTCGAGCCGGGCTCGCCCACCGCCGACGCGCTGCGGCTGCTGGCCAGTTGGACGGCCGATCCGGCCACTCGGTGACCCTTGCGAGGACGAGCACGATCGAGCTGGGGCGTGCCGGCCTGACGATTTTTGCGGGTGTCAGCGCCGTGCGACCTCGCCTGCGTGGAGGGCACCCATCACTCGTTCGACGGTCTCCTGGACTTCGCCGACCGGAGCCGCGTAGCCGATGGCGCCACGCGCGGCATCCTCCCGGAGCATCCGGGTGATCGCCCAGGCGGCAAGATACTGCGATGCCAGGCAGCCGCCCGCCGTGGCGATGTTCCCCTCTGCGTGGAAAGGTGCGTCCAGTACGGTGACGTCGCAGGCCTCGACATAGGGCCGGCTCGTCATGTCCGTACAGACTGGCATCCCAGCCAGCAGCCCGAGTCGTGCGAGCACCAGCGCGCCAGAGCACTGCGAACCGATCAGCTGCCGCGACGGGTCGAGCCGCAGCATGGCGAGCAGCCGGTCATCGGCGACCACGTCGCGCGTCTTCACCCCACTGCCGATCAGCACGACGTCAGCCTCGGTGACGAACTCCATCGGACGCTGCCCGGTCACCTCGACTCCGTTCATCGACGTGACCACGGGCACGGGCGTAGTGATGAAGGCCTCAAGGCCGTCTTTGCGACACCGGTTGATCAGCGCTGAGGCGATGAAAGTGTCGAGCTCGTTGAACCCGTCGAAGGTGACCACGGCTACCTGCATCGCTGCTACTCCCTGAATATGACGTCGGGGCATCAAGCCTCTCCATGTGCCGAGCCCGAGTCGCGGGCCAATCGGCGGCCGGTGGCATGCCTGCCACTGCTCTCCACTCAGAGCCGCGGCGCGTCCGGCGCGGCGGCCTCCAGGTCGGCGATGCTCCCCGACATGATCCTCCGCACGTGGTCGGTGATGTGCTCCGCTGGCCAGTTCCACCAGGCCACCGCGAGCAGCCGGGCGATGTCCTCGTCGTTGTAGCGGGTGCGGATGAGGCGGGCCGGGTTGCCGCCGACGATGGCGTAGTCGGGCACGTCGCTGGTGACCACGGCGCCGGAGGCGATGATGGCGCCATGTCCGATCCGCACGCCGGGCATGATCGTGGTGCCGTGGCCGAACCAGACGTCGTTGCCGACGACGGTGTCGCCGCGGTTCGGCAGGCCGGTGAGGAGGTCGAAGTGCTCGGCCCAGGAGCCGCCCATGGTGGGGAACGGGAACGTCGAGGGGCCGTCCATCCGGTGGTTGGCGCCGTTCATGATGAACCGCACTCCCGTGCCCAGGGCGCAGTACTTGCCGATGATCAGCTTCTCCGGCCCGTAGTGGTAGAGCACATTGCGCGTCTCGAACGCGGTGGGGTCGTCCGGGTCGTCGTAGTAGGAGTACTCCCCGACCTCGATCAGCGGGGACTTCACCAGCGGCTTGAGCAGCACCACGCGCGGGTGCTCGGGCATCGGGTGGAGGACCGTCGGGTCGGCAGGCACTGGCATGGGGGCGCGGTTCCTCGTCGCTAGCGGGTTCGCATCCGATCCATGATGGCTGCGCCGCACCTTGCCGGGCCACCGGTTTCGGCGAGGACTGTGTGAGGACATGTCCCAACAACGGGCAGGGGATGAGCCGGAAGTGGTAGAAGGGAGATGCCCACGAGGCAAGGGCGGGCGGCTTCTTGGCCGCGAGAACGCCCTGCTGACAGCGGGAGCGGAGCGGGAGCAGGATGCGCCACTGAGAAGGGGGCTGAGTGTCTCAAACTGAGGACGAGGGCGGCGGGTCAAGGTCGGGCGGGTCGCTCGCAGGGGTTGCGCTCGTCGTTGCCGTCGCGATCATCGCGGTGTGGCTCGGGTTCCTCGTCTGGCTGGCCGTCGACACCGGTGCGAGCGAGATCACCTGGTCACGCCTGCTCGTCGTCCTTGCCTCGGTGGAGGCCGTCGCCTTTGCAGCGATCGGCGCGTTGTTCGGCACTACCGTGCAGAGACAGCGAGTTGAGGACCTGAAGGCGCGCACGGACGCCGCCGAGAGTCGCGCGGAGGCGAACCAGACGGCGGCTCTCAACGGCCACAAGCTCGCCGCGGCGGTCAAGGCGTCCCGCGGTCCCCGTGCGGACGGATCGGCCGAACGGCTCTCGGCTGAGGCTCAGCCGGGCAGTGATCCTCTACTCGCGCTGGCCGACCGGCTGTTCCCGGACTAGGGCCGCCATGGACGTGGTCGGGAGGCTGGTACGTGACGGTGTGGCCGTCGGCACCGCATTCATCGTCACCGCCGACGGGTTGGCCGCCACCGCCGCACACGTGATCGGTCCTCACCCGGAGGCCGAATGGACCTTCGAGCCGCTGACGGTGCCCGGGGTGTCGCTGCCGGTCGACGCCGCACTGCCGTCGGACGCGGCAGCCGACTTGGCGCTTCTGCAGGTCGGCGCGGCCGCCGAGTGGCAGCCCATGGCGCTCGTGTCACACACGAGCGCCACCCCCGGGGATCCGGTTCACCTGCGCGGTTTCGCCGCCTCGCGCGACTACGACTCCGGGGTGGGCCACTATGTGGGCGTGACGGCGGAGACCGGCCGTGCCTGGGTGAAGGTCAGCTGCCGGCACGCTCAACCCGGTATGAGCGGCGCACCTGTGCTGCTCACCGGGACGGGTGGCGTCATCGGTGTCGTGTCCGCCCGCCTCAACGCCGAGCGCTGGAACCGTGACACGGTTCTGCTCTCCTGCGTGGAAGATCTCGTCGCGCTCGCGCCGGAGCGTCTGCGTCTGCGTCTGCGTCCCACCGCACCGGCCGACCGGTTCATCCGCGGAACTCTCCGCCTGTCGTGGGTGCGGGGAAACCGGACGGAACTCCTCCTGGAGACCGATGACTTCACCATCTCGTTCGGCCGCAGTTCGGCCAGCCGGGTGTACCTGCCCGACCCTCGCGACAGTCGCTTCCACGGCCATCTGAGCCTGGTCGGCACGACGCTCGTCTATCAGCACCTCGGATCCCGCCCCGCGTTCCTTGCCGGCGCCACCCGGCAGTTGAGGATCGCCAAGGGCGACTCATGCCCGGTCGGTGACAAGGACCGCATCAGCGTCGCGAGTGGAACGATGCTGGTGGAGTTCAGCGCACCTGATCTCTACGACCCCAACGCGGCACCGACGGCGTCAGAAGATGACGATGAGACTGAGACTGAGACTGAGGCTGAGGAGGAGGCAGGCGATGGACGATGAGCTGACCGTCGACGGGCCGTGCGAGCCTCCTCGGCTCCTCGCCGGCGCACCCGCAGCCGTGGGCGAGGTGGTGGCCGGCCGCTGGTCGGTCTCGGAGATCCGTCGTGGTGGCCAGTCGTGGGTCCTGATGGTGGACGATGTCGAGCGCGGAGATCGCCGCGCGATCAAGATCCCGCGCTCCGGTTCAGCCGTCGGTGACGCCGAGCTTGCGATGCTCCTGGGACTCGAACCCCACCCTCACGTTGTCACTGCTCTTGACGAGACGTCGATCGGCGGCCGCCGGGGCATCGTGTTGGAGTACACCCCCTCGACGCTGGCCGACTTGCTGAGGCAGTTGCACGGCTCCCCCTCGTTCCCGTCTTCGATCGGCCGGCACACCGGCGCCCTCCGCCCCACGGAGGCGGCACCGGTGCCGGATCGACTCACCCAGGTACTCCAGGGTGTGTGCGCCGGCCTGGTTCACCTGTCCAAGCGCACGGAGATGGCGCACCTCGATATCAAGCCGTCGAACGTGCTCATCGACGACACCGGTAACGCCAAGATCGCCGACTTCGGCCTCGCACTGCAGGTCCGCATCCAAGGCGGACGGTTTCCGTCGGCACGCGGCGGAACCTGGGCGTACGCCGCACCCGAGGCGCTCCGGCAGGAACCGTGCGACACGCGGACGGACATCTTCTCGTTCGGCGTGCTCCTCTATCAGGCCTGTACGGGAAGGCTCCCCTACCCCTTTCCACTGGCATCGGATCCGGCCACGCAGCGCACCCAGCTGCTCGACTACTACGCGTCCGACGGACCACGGGAGCGCACCCAAGAGCTGTACTACTGGGGGCAGGGCACCCTGACCCAAGTGCCGGTCCCGCCCCCGGGTGAGGACATCAGCATCATCCTCTCCAGTTGCCTCCAAGTGCTGAGGGAGAATCGTCCATTGTCATTCCGGCACCTCGCCCCCATGCTTGACGCGGGCCTTCGGAGACCGCCGCTGCACACCACGGCCGTTCCACTGGTCGAGGCCGACGAGCACCGCAGGGAACTCGCGTTGTCGCACGCCCTGCTCCGGCTGGGCCGCTTCGGCGAGGCTGTGAACCACCTCAACCGGTTGCTCACCGCGCCCCTGCCCCGGGAGCTCTTCACGGAAGTGCACCGGACGGCCGTGGATGCCTTGACCGCCGCAGGTCGTCACCTCGAAGCAGCCGCACTCAGAGAATGCCGGTGATCCCATGCCGCGATTCGGACTTCGGGAGTGGTGGAGCAAGCGGCGCAAGGGTCCGCTGGACGAGAGTCCACCGGACGCGGGGACCGAGGGGAGCCTGCTGGGGCGCGTGGAGGAGTTGCTCCGGGACGGTCGGCGCAGAACGGCGATGGATGAGGTCCTGCGGGAGTTGCGCCATCCCTCCCCCAGGGGGTTCCTGGCCCCGCAGATCGCTCGGGTGCTCCTGTCGACGAGCCGCACGGCCAATCTCGAAGCGGCTGAGCCGCTGACCGGTCAGCAACGGGCAAGCGCGCTTCTGGCAGACCTCATGACGGAGTGTTCGGCTTGCCACACCGCCTGGTGCTCGCCCCATGCTCTCGTTCCCAGCACCCAGACGATCAGGTCGATCAACCCCGCGGGGCTGCAATGCCAGCAGTGCCGGTACACGCTGTGCAAGGACTGCCTGAGCGAGTACCCTCCGCCGGGGACCGGGCCCGTCGACATGCCGCGCATTCCGTACGGTGCTTGCCCGACCCACAGCGAGCTGACCACGCCGGTGCTCCCGACCGGACGCCATGACGTCAAACCGAGGGATCCCGAAGGGATCGAAGGCGTCATCGTCGCAAGGAACGGCCCCATCCTCCCGACGATGGAGGATGCCCTCCCATTGGTGACCAGGTTCCTGCCGCTCATCGCCGATGACGCCCCCATCATTCACATCCGCCGAAGCTTTCCTGGTGCCATGGCCAGCGAATCCACCCGCGACCAGCTGGCGCTGTCCCACATCCGCGAGTTGGAGCGCGATGGGGTGCTGCTTCCGGGAGCGTGGGAGCGCTCGGAGTGCATGTTCGTTCTCGCGGGCACCATGCCCGACACCGACTACCTGATCACCGTGGTGAACAGACCAGGGTAGGAGCGGCCGTTCTGGGCAAACTCACAGCGTCCCGCCGGAGTTGACGACGTCGGCGTTCTGGCCCTGCTGAAGCCCTCGGCCGCCTCCGACGGCCGGTTGCGGCCGGTCAGCCCGGATGTGGGCCTGGCCGCGCTGACCGAGCGCTGAACTTCCGGCGTCGAACCCCGCTGCTGAGCCCCGGCGTCGAACCGGCCGGCCGTCAGCCGAGCGGCAGCAGCCTGGTCCCCGGCGGCAGCGCGCCGGCCTCGCCCGCCTCGCGCAGGTAGCCGAGCAGCACCTCGCGCAGGGCGGCCGCCGCACGGGTGAGGGGCAACTCGGCGCCGTGGGCGAGGGCGATGGTGCGGCCCATCGCGTGGTCGGCGAACGGGGTGACGGCCAGCCCGCTGCGGGCCGCGACCATGCCGGGGACCACGGCCGGGCCGAGGCCGGCTCGGACGAAGCCCAGCACCGCGTCCATCTCGCCGCCCTCGACGGCGAATTCGGGCTGGAAGCCGGCCGCCTGGCAGGCCGCCAGGGTGGCCTCGCGCAGGTCGTAGCCCTCGCGGAACATCACCAGCGGCCGGCCGCGCAGGTCCTCGATCCGGATCCGGCGGCGGCGCAGCGGGCGGTCGGAGACCAGCACCAGGTCCTCGTGGAGCAGTTCGGTCAGCGCCATGCCCGGCGGCCGCTCGCCGCTCGGCCGGGTGATCACCAGCGCCAGGTCGAGTTCGCCGGCGGCCAGGGTGCCCACCAGGTCGCGGGAGCCGCCCTCGCTCACCAGCAGCTCCACGCCCGGGTGGCGGGCGCGGTAAGCGCGCAGCACGTCCGGCACCAGGCTGGTGCACAGGCTCGGCGGGGCCCCGAGGCGCACCCGGCCGCGCCGCAGCTGGACCACCTCCTGCACCGCGCTGCGGGCACTCTCGGTGTCCGCCAGGATGCGCCTGGCCAGCGGCAGCAGTGCCTGGCCGGCGTCGGTGAGCGCCGTGTCACCGCGACCGCGATGGAACAGCTCCGCACCCAACTCCCGCTCCAGGGAGCGGATCTGCTGGGAGAGCGAGGGCTGCGCGACATGCAGCCGCTCGGCCGCGCGGGTGAAGTGGTGGGTGTCGGCGACGGCGGCGAAGTAGCGCAGTTGCTGGAGCTGCATGGAGCCATGATAGGTGCTGCCTATCGTGATGAGCCGAAAGATGTCTTGGACGGATGATGGAGGCGCTGCCTACCGTCATGTTCATGGCTCTGACGAGTGAGCGCACCGAACGCTCCGGCACCAGCAAACGCAGCACGCCCACGGTCGGCCGCGGCGCGATCGCGGCCCTGTGGGACTCGACCGTCGGCAAGAAGGCGGCCATGGCGGTGAGCGGCGCGGTGCTGCTCGGCTACCTGGTCTTCCACATGATCGGGAACCTGAAGATCTTCTTCGGCCCGGCCGACATGAACGGGTACGCGGCCTGGCTGCGCACCATCGGGCAGCCGTTCCTGGGGCACGAGTGGTTCCTCTGGATCGCCCGCCTGGTGCTGCTGGCCGCCGTGCTGGTGCACGGGACAGCCGCCTACCAGCTGAGCCGCCGCGACCTGCGGGCCCGCCCGACCGGCTACCAGCACCGGCGGGCGCGGAGCAGCTACGCGACCCGGACCATGCGCTGGGGCGGGGTGATCCTGGCGCTCTTCATCGTCTGGCACATCCTGGACCTCACCACGCTGACCGTGAACCCGAAGGCCGAGCCGGGCCACCCCTACGAGAACGTGGTGGCGTCCTTCCACACCTGGTACAGCGGCGTGGTCTACTGCCTGGCGATGCTGGCGCTCGGCCTGCACGTCCGGCACGGCTTCTGGAGCGCCGCGCAGACCCTGGGCCTCAACAACCCGCGCCGCGACCGGGCGTTGAAGGCCGGTGCCAACCTGCTGGCGTTCGCGCTGACCGCCGGCTTCCTCTCCGTGCCGATCGCCGTGATGACGGGAGCCGTCAAGTGAGCGGCGGCAATCGTCAAGTGAGCAGCGGGAGCCGTCAAGTGAGCAACGACACCCATGGGGGCCACGCGATGACCAGCTACCAGGACTACACCGTCGGCGCCCCGATCGCCGACACCAGGGCACCGGACGGGCCGATCGAAGAGCGCTGGGACCGGCGGCGGTTCGAGGCCAAGCTGGTCAACCCGGCCAACCGGCGCGGCCGCACGGTGATCGTGGTGGGCACCGGCCTGGCCGGCGGGGCGGCCGGTGCCACACTGGCCGAACAGGGCTACCACGTCGTCCAGTTCTGCTTCCAGGACTCACCGCGGCGCGCTCACTCGATCGCCGCCCAGGGCGGGATCAACGCGGCCAAGAACTACCGCAACGACGGCGACTCGATCCGCCGGCTGTTCTACGACACCGTCAAGGGCGGGGACTTCAGGGCCCGCGAGTCCAATGTGCACCGGCTGGCCCAGGTCTCGGTGGAGATCATCGACCAGTGCGTGGCCCAGGGCGTGCCGTTCGCCCGGGAGTACGGCGGTCTGCTGGACACCCGTTCGTTCGGCGGCGTGCAGGTGTCCCGCACCTTCTACGCGCGCGGCCAGACCGGGCAGCAGCTGCTGCTGGGCGCCTACCAGGCGCTGTCCCGCCAGATCGCCGCGGGCAACGTGGAGTTGCACGCCAGGACGGAGATGCTGGACCTGGTGGTGGTGGACGGGCGGGCGCGCGGCATCGTGGCCCGCGACCTGGTCACCGGCCGGCTGGAGACCCACCTCGCGGACGCGGTGGTACTGGCCACCGGTGGCTACGGCAACGTCTTCTACCTCTCCACCAACGCCAAGAACTCCAACGCCACGGCCATTTGGCGCGCTCACCGGCGCGGTGCCTACTTCGCCAACCCGTGCTTCACCCAGATCCACCCGACCTGCATCCCGCGCTCCGGCGACCACCAGTCCAAGCTGACCCTGATGAGCGAGTCGCTGCGCAACGACGGCCGGATCTGGGTGCCCAGGGCAGCGGGCGACACCCGCCCGCCGAACGAGATCCCGGAGAGCGAGCGGGACTACTACCTGGAGCGGATGTATCCCGCGTTCGGCAATCTGGTGCCCCGAGACATCGCCTCCCGGGCCGCCAAGGCGGTCTGCGACGAGGGCCGCGGGGTCGGCCCGGGCGGGCAAGGGGTCTACCTGGACTTCGCGGCCGCCATCGCCCGGCTCGGCCGGGACACCGTCGAGGCGCGGTACGGCAACCTCTTCGAGATGTACCAGCGGATCACCGCCGAGGACCCGTACCGGGTGCCGATGCGGATCTACCCGGCGATCCACTACACCATGGGCGGGCTCTGGGTCGACTACGACCTGCAGACCACCGTCCCGGGCCTGTTCGCGATCGGTGAGGCCAACTTCTCGGACCACGGCGCCAATCGGCTGGGCGCGAGCGCCCTGATGCAGGGCCTGGCCGACGGCTACTTCGTGCTGCCGCCGACCCTCAACGACTACCTGGCCCGCACCAAGGCCGAGCCGCTGACCCCGGACCACCCCGAGGTCCAGGCCGCCCGGACGCAGGCCGCCGACCGGTTGGCGGCCCTGCTCGCGGTGAACGGCGACCGCACCCCCGACTCGTTCCACCGCGAACTCGGCGAACTGCTGTGGGACGACTGCGGCATGGCCCGCTCGGCGGCCGGCCTGCGCAAGGCGCTGGAACGGATCCCCGAGCTGCGCGCCGAGTTCTGGCGGCGGCTCAAGGTGCCCGGCACCGGCGAGGAGCTCAACCAGTCGCTGGAGAAGGCGAATCGGCTGGTCGACTACTTCGAGCTGGCCGAGCTGATGTGCCTGGACGCGCTGCACCGCGCCGAGTCCTGCGGCGGCCACTTCCGCGTCGAGAGCCAGACCCCGGAGGGCGAAGCCGCCCGCCGGGACGAGGAGTTCGGCTACTCCGCCGCCTGGGAGTTCAATCCGGACGGCCCGCCGGTGCTCCACCGTGAAGAGCTCGTCTTCGACTACGTCCACCCCACCCAGCGGAGCTACGCATGAACCTCACCCTGCGGATCTGGCGGCAGTCCGGACCGGACGCGCCAGGCGAGATGACGGTCTATCAGATCAGCGGCATCACCGAGGACATGTCGTTCCTGGAGATGCTGGACATCCTCAACGAGGAGCTGATCCTGCGCAGTGAGCAGCCGGTCGCGTTCGACCACGACTGCCGCGAGGGCATCTGCGGCGCCTGCAGCATGGTGATCAACGGGCAGCCGCACGGCCCGGAACGCACCACCACCTGCCAGTTGCACATGCGCCACTTCAAGGACGGCGACACCATCGACGTCGAGCCCTGGCGGTCCGCGGCCTTCCCGGTGATCAAGGACCTGGTGGTGGACCGCTCCGCCTTCGACCGGATCATCGGCGCGGGCGGCTACATCACCGCCCCCACCGGCAGCGCCCCGGACGCGCATGCCACGCCGGTTCCCAAGGAGGCCGCCGACCGGGCCTTCGAGCACGCCGAGTGCATCGGCTGCGGCGCCTGCGTGGCGGCCTGCCCGAACGGCTCGGCCATGCTGTTCACCGCGGCCAAGGTGGTGCACCTCAACCTGCTGCCGCAGGGCGCGCCGGAGCGGCGCTCCCGGGTGCGGTCGATGGTGAGCGCGATGGACAGCGAGGGCTTCGGCGGCTGCACCAACACCGGCGAGTGCGCCACGGCGTGCCCGAAGGGGATCGGGCTGGACGCGATCGGCGCACTCAACCGGGAGTTCCTGCGGGCCCGTTGACGCTGGTCAGCGTCCGACGTGGGCCCGTTGACGCCGGTCAGCGTCCGAGCGGGCGGGTGCGGCGGCGGTACCAGAGCAGCATGGGTACCGTCGCCGCCGTGCTCGCGGCGGTCGAGGCGGCCAGCGAGTGCTGCTGGAAGGTGGCCGGGACGGGCAGGGTGGACCAGCGGGACAGCGGCCAGGCCACGGCGAAGGCCCGCCCGACCACGTCCGACTGCGGCACGAAGCCGTCGCCCGGCCCGAACTTGTGGTGGAACCGCGAGTCGGAGGAGTCGTTGCGGTGGTCCCCCATCATCCACAGCTTGCCCTTGGGCACCGTGATCGTGCCCACCGAGTAGTCGTCGCACGGCGTCGCGCCGGGGTAGATGTACGGCTCGGTCAGCGCGGTGCCGTTCACCCGGACCGGCTGGCCCGGATCGCACTGCACGGTGTCCCCGCCGACCGCGATCACCCGCTTGATCAGGTCCTGGTCCCCGGCACCCGGCATCAGCCCGATGAAGCTCAGCGCCTGCTGGAACGCATTGGGGTGGTCGACCTTCTCGCCCTCGCCCTTGAGCCAGCCGTCCGGGTCCTTGAAGACCACCACGTCGCCGCGCTCCGGCGTGGCGCCGAACCACGGGGTGAACTTGTCCACCAGCACCCGGTCTCCCGGCTGCAGGGTGTTCTGCATCGACTCGGAGGGGATCGAGAACGCCTGGACGAAGAAGGTCTTGATGACCAGGGCCAGCACCACGGCCACCACCACCAGGATCGGCAGCTCCTGCCAGAACGGCCGCGGCTTCCGCTTGGAGCGCGGCGCGTCGGCTCCTCTGGCCCTTCTCCATCGGCGTCGAGCGCCCTCCGCCTGAACAGCGGCCATGCCCAGCCCCCAGTCATCCCAGCTGACGGTCTGTCGATATGACAGCACCCAGGTAGCTGAACGAGCGACAGTTCCCGACCTCGGCCACCAGGTGGCCCATCGTAGTTCCGCCCACCACCGCGTGTATGTTGCGGGTGCTGACAATCCAGCGTGAGCTGTGCGAAGCTGCGGTCCTGCCGGGCCGCGTTCACACATCGAAGCGGTCCCGCACGGGGGGATTCCACACGCATGTCCGGACCGAACACGCCGACCGACCACGCCGGTGCGCCATCGGACACCCCGCCGAGTCCACCGGGCGCGGCAAGCCCCGGACCGGCGGAGGACAACCGCCCGGTGTTACGCGCCGTACTTGCGCTGACCGCGGTGGTCGGGCTGGCGTTCGCGGCGCTGGTGCTGCGGCCGGCCACCGGCCTGTTCAGTACGGGCAGTGCTCCGCTGGGCCGGGCGTCCGGCTGGGTGGCGCTGCTGGGCATCGGCTGGGCGATCGTGGTGGGGACGGTGAGCCGGGACTACCGTGCGGCGGTCCGCCACCTGACGGGCCTCACGCCCCGGGCCGAGCGGCTCACCAGGACAGCGGCGTGGTTGCTGCCGACCGCCGCCGTCGTACTGCCGGTCGCCGCGCTGGCCGCCGTGAACGCCCACCACCGGCCCCCGCCGACCCCGCGGCTCCCGCAGGCGAAGCTCCCGCAGGTGCCCCCGCAGGGCGGGGCCGACCACACCGCCGTCGGCAACGCGATCGTGATCGTTTTCGCCCTGCTGATCCTGGTGCTCCTGGTGCTGCTCGGCCGCCTGCTGCTCAACGCCCTGCGCAACCGCCGCCGCGGGCCACGCCGGACCCGGCGGCGGGGCCCGGTGCCGAGCCGGGCGCTCGACGAGCAGGAGCAACTGGCCGCAGCGGTCGGCTCCGGGCGGCAGGCGCTGCTCGGGGCCGACGCCCGGGCCGCGGTGATCGCCTGCTACGCGGCCATGGAGGAGTCGCTCGCGGCCTCGGGGGTCGCCCGCCGGATCGCGGACAGCCCCTCCGAGCTGCTGGCCCGCGCGGTGGCCCTCGGCACCGTGCCCACCGGGGCCGGCACCGCGCTGACCGCACTGTTCCGGGAGGCCCGCTACTCCCGCCACCCGATGGGCGCGCCGGAGCTCGACCGCGCTCGCGCTGCCCTCGACACGATCGCCCGGCACATCGGGCAACCCGCCGAGGGGGTCTCCTGATGCCCGGTCGGAACCACACTGACCAGGTCGGTCGGAGCACCGCCGACCAGGACGTTCCGGACGCCACCGACCAGGTCGGGTCGGTGCGGCACTCACTGACCGTGCTGCTGCCGGTGGCGGCCGGCGCCGAACTGGTGCTGGGCCTGGTCGGCGGCCTGCCCGGGCTCGGCCTGGGCGCGGCGGTGCTGGGCACCGTCGCACTGCTGACGGGTCGTTATGTGGCCGGCGCGGCCTCACAGGACAGCGGCTACCGACGGAACACCCGGCTGATGACCTCCCGGCTGCCTGGCATAGGCGACTGGTACTGGATCGTCCGCGGCGGGTTGGACCCGGACGGCTACCTCAGCTCGCTCCGCCCCCAACTGCAGCGCCTGTACGCCGCCCGGCTCTCCGAGCGCCACGGCGTGTCACTGCACACCGAACCCGCCAAGGCCGCGGCCCTGGTCGGCGCGGACCTCTGGCCCTGGATCGATCCGGCGCAGCCGCCCCCGTCCACCACCATCCCGGCCGACCGGCTCGACGCGCTGATCGACCGGCTCGACGCGCTGTGAACCGGCGGCCCGCCACCGCCGGCACCCGTACCACCCCTGGACCCTGTGAGGACCCTGTGACCACCGAAGACCTGACGCCCCAGCAGGCCGGCAAGCTCGCCCGCGAGGTGCTGGCCGAGATCGAGCGTGCCGTGGTCGGCAAGCCCGAGGCGCTGGAGCTGGTGATGCTCGGCGTGCTGGCCGGCGGGCACGTGCTGATCGAGGACCTGCCCGGCCTCGGCAAGACCCTGCTGGCCCGCTCCTTCGCGACCACGCTCGGCCTGGAGTTCCGGCGCATCCAGTTCACGCCCGACCTGCTGCCCTCGGACGTCTCCGGTGCGCCGTTCTACGACCAGCGCAGCGGCGAGATGGTCTTCCGGCCCGGCCCGCTCTTCACCAACCTGCTGCTGGCCGACGAGATCAACCGCACCCCGCCGAAGACCCAGGCCGCGCTGCTGGAGGCGATGGCCGAGGCCCAGGTGTCGATCGACGGCACCACGCGCCGGCTGCCGGACCCGTTCACCGTGATCGCCACCGCCAACCCGATCGAGTACGACGGCACTTACGCACTGCCCGAGGCGCAGCTCGACCGGTTCCTGCTGCGGGTGCGGATGGGTTATCTGCCGGCCGAGTCGGAGGCCCGGATGCTGCGGGCCCGGATCGACCGCGCCGCGCCCGAGGCGGTGCTGCAGCCGCTCGCCGACCCGGCCACCGTGCTGGCGATGCGGGCGGCGGTGGAGCGGGTCGAGGTGGCCGACGACCTGGTGCGCTATGTGATGGACCTGATCAGCGCGACCCGGTCGCATCCGCAGATCCAGGTGGGCGCCTCGCCGCGCGGTGGCCTCGCGCTGGTCCAACTCGGCCGGGCCCGCGCCATGCTGGCGAACCGCGACTACCTGACGCCGGAGGACGTCAAGTCGGTGGCGGTCCCCGCGCTAGCTCACCGGGTCACGCTCAAGCCGGAGTTGTGGGTGCGACAGGTGTCGGCCGACGACGTGCTGAGCGGGCTGGTGGCGGAGGTGCCGACCCCGCAGACGCTGCCCGGTGTGCCGCTCGGGCAGGACGCCGCCGTGGCTGCCGTTCCGGCGTCGTGATGAGCACCACCGCGCCGGAGCGACATGAGCGGCCTGAGCAACCGCAGTTGACGCTCAGCGAGGGGCCCGCGCCGTCACCGGGCGGCTGGCGGACCGGCGAGCGCACGCTGCGCCTGCTGACCGTGGCCGTGACCGCCGCGGTCGCCGCCCTGCTGACCGGCCAGCCCTGGCTGCTCGCGCTGGCGGCCGGCCCGGTGGTGCTGGTGGTGCTGGCCGCGCCCGGACGGACCAGGCCCACCCAGGTGTCGGCCACCGCCGAGGTGACGCCGCGCCGCTGCTTCGAGGGCGAGACGGTCACCGCGCGGATCACCGTCGCCCACGACGGTGAGGTCGGGCTGCTCGACCCGGGCCTCCTCGCGGGGCCGGGGCTGACGCTGCGGGAGCAGCGGATCGGCCGTGCCGCCGTGGAGTTGGAGTTCACCGCCGCCCGCTGGGGCCGCTGGAGCGCGGGCACCGTCGATCTGGACCTCTACGACGGCGGCGCCTTGGCCCGCCGCACGGTGCGGGTGGAGCTGGGCGAGGTGGACGTCTTCCCGGTGCCCACCGCCGCCGGGCTGACCCCGATCCCGGTCCGGCTGCCCGAGCGGCTCGGCGAGCACGCCTCGCGGCAGGCGGGCGAGGGGGTGGAGGTGATCGGAGTGCGCCCGCATGTCTGGGGTGAGCGGCAGCGCCGGATCCACTGGCCGTCGACCACCCGGCGCGGCAGCATCCAGATCAACGAGTTCGGCGCGGAGCGGGCGGTGGACACGGTGGTGCTGCTGGACGCGCTGGGCGATCTGGCCGACCCCGTCTCCGGTGCCTCCACTCTGGACGAGACGCTGCGCGCGGCCGCCGGCCTGACCAGGGCGTACCTGCGCACCCACGACCGGGTCGGCGTGGTCTCGGTCGGCGGCAAGTTGCGCTGGCTGCAGGCGGGTTCCGGGGAGCAGCAGTTCTACCGGATCGTGGAGAGCGTGCTGGAGGTGCGCAAGGACCTCGGCTACCGCACGCCGGATCTGCACCGGCTGCCGCCGCGGGCGCTGCCGGCAGGTGCGCTGGTGTACGCGTTCACGCCGCTGGCCGACCAGCGGATCCTGGACGTGCTGGGCGACTTGGCCGACCGGGGGAACCCGCTGGTGGCGGTGGAGATCCCGTTCGGCGAGCCGGAGGTGGATCCGTCGGAGCAGGCCGAGGTGCGGGCCAGGCAGCTGTGGCGCGCCGATCGCGAGGCGATCCGGTTCGCGTTGCGCAATCGGGGCGTGCCGGTGGTGACCCATCAGCCCGGCGAGACGCTGGACTTGGCGGTCGCGCCGCTGCGGCGCGGGCGGATTCAGGGGAGGCAGCGGTGACTGGGCGCTGGTTTGGCGGTAGGACGGTGACCGAGCGCTCGGTCAGCGGTAAGGCGGTGACTGGGCGCTGGTTTGGCGGTAGAGCGGTGACCGAGCGCTTGCTCAGCCGCTGCCTGGGCATGGCGCTCCTGACGGCCGCCACCAACCCGATGGGCGGGGCCATGATGGCGCTCCACCTGGTCGGGGTGGCGGCGGCAGTCGGCTTCGGATGGTGGGCCGCACCGCCGCTGAGGACCCGTCCCACCGCCCCGTCCGCCCAGCTGCACGTGCAACTGGCCCGGCACCGCAACACCGTGCTGGCCACGGCGGCCGTCCTGCTGGCCGCCCTCACCCAGCCCTCCGCCTGGCTGGCGGCGGCGATCACCGCTCTGCTGATCGGCTACCTGCTGCACATCGACGCCCGCAGCCACGCCCACCTGCCGACCAGTCCCGGCGCCGCCCTGTCCGCCTGCGCCGCATCCGCCCTGGTCCTGGCGGCATCCCTCACTCCCGCCCAGACCTCCGACGCCGCCCGCCTGCTGGCCGCCCTCGGCCTCGCGGCGGCGGCCGGTGCGGTGGGCCTGGCTCTCCACCAGCGACCGGGCGGCCGACGCGAACGGAGCGGCCACCCGGTCGACTAGGGCTACGCCTTCGGGCTCATCGGGCCAGCCGTCCCAGCAGTGCCGAGGCCGCCGCGATACCCACGGCGGTGGCCGCGGCCAACACGCCGAAGTCCAGCGGCAGATGGGCCGGAGCGCCGATCAACAGGCCCCGCAGTGCGTCGACTTGGTAGCTGAGCGGATTCACCTTGCTGATCGCCTGCAGCCAGCCCGGCATCAGGTGCAGCGGGTAGAGGGCGTTGGAGCCGAAGAACAGCGGCATGGTGATCGCCTGGGTCAAGCCCCTTCTGCAACCTATTCACTTCCCCGCGTGAGCCGATGCAGAAGGCGGGGGCAGGCTTTGGGCGGTGTCCTTGCGGGGCTGGGGTCGGACATGGCCGGGGGGCCGTAAGCTGTTGCGACTCGGTCAGGGCTTTTGGGCCTGACCGCAGTTTGGCCGAGTGGCCCCCCGGTCTTGCCCGACGCGGGTCCCGGCTCGGCAAGGTGCGTAAAGCCTGCCCCCGCCGGGCCGGGCCACAGCGCGGCAGCTTGGGACGGACAAGCGGAAGGCCCGGACACTCGCCTGTGGGGTGTCCGGGCCTTGGCGTGAGCGGTCAAGGCGTATCGGCGTCGGCTTACCGCGTCGGGCTGTACTCGTACCCGATGGTGTACCGGGCCGGAATGCACCACTCTCCGTACTCGATCACCCCGTGGTCGTCGGACCAGCGGTGCACCCCCGCCAGGATGGGCGAACCGTTGGGGATGGCCAGGGCGGACGCCTCGCGCTGGTTGGCGGCTCGGCCGTGCATGTCGTCACGGGCGTGGGTGACGGTGCGCCCGGTCGCTTCGAGGATCCGGCCGAAGAGCCCGGCATTCTTCCCAGGTGCGGTGCTGAGCAGGTCAGGCACCAGGGCCGCGAACTCGGCTGGGTAGTAGACCCCTTGGTACATCGTGCGGCTCTTTCCGTGGCCGACCACGAATTCACGGCGCACCAGTTGATCTCCGGGGTCGAGTCCGAAGATCTCTTGCACGTAGAGCGGCGGCACCCTGAGTTCTGCCAAGGTGACGATGCAGGTCTCGTAGTCCATGAGGCTGGAGCGGATGCGGTTGACCTGGAGGAGCCGATCACGCCCGGATGCGGTGATGTTGGCCTCGTCGGCCACGAAGGTTCCGCGAGGGGACGTGTAGACGTACCCCTCGACCATGAGTTGCTGGAGGGCGCGGGTCACCGTTGCAGAGGCGACGTTCCAGGTCTTGCAGATGTCCCGCTGCGAGGGGAGCTGCGTCCCGGTGGGCAGCTCTCCGGTCAGTATCGCGGAGCGGTAGTGATCGGCGATCTTCGTGAAGGTGTTGCGGGCAGCCATAGCGGAGCCCCCCTGACGATCAGTCATGTCGTGTACTAGGACACCGACAAGCGTACTCCCGTGACGCTGCGACTGCGTAGTGTTGTGTCCTACGACAGCGAGGAAGATGTCCTAGGAGGCTGACAACCGTGAGCGCTGACGTCATCAACAACCCCGACTTCCGTCGCGAAAGGGGACGGCCCGACTCCCTCCCGCCTGGCTGGAACCCCCTGGACGACTACGACCCGGCTGAGTCGAGCCGACTCCTCGGACGACGGTCGAGCAGCGAGTTCCCCCCGTGCACCTGCGGCTCGCCGACCTGCCCAAACCGGGCGACCTGATGGCCTCCGGCCCACCGACTACAGAGTGTCGGACCTGTGACGGTCTGGCTGCCCTGGATGCACTGGAGGGTCGTTCGATTCAGGCGGTCGCTTCGGCGATCGAGCGGGCTCGGGTGATCCACGCTCCTCGGTGTCCGAGGCGGCGGCGATGACGGGCTACTCGCCGCTGGATGGCATCTCGGCGGAGGTCTTGGCGTTCTTGTGGGCTGAGCCGGATCACACGCGTAATCACCGGTCGTTCCCTCGGGAGCACCTGGCCTTGCTGATGGAGTGTGAGGAGTACCGGGGGGCCGTGCGAGACAGCGTCGTGAAGACGGCTGACTTGGTGGATCGTCATGGTCTCCCGGGTGGGCTCGGTGACGGTAGCAGTGACGGCCCGTGGGACAGCTCGGGCTGGCCGTCCGGCTGATGGTGTGAAGACTCCCGCGCCGCTTGGTGGATCACCACGGGTGACGCGGGTGGCCCCTGGTTCATCTGCTGGGGGCGGGTCCGGGCGTGAGTGTCAACGTGTCCGGACTGGCGGTCTCGGCGTCTGTGCACGGGTGCCGTTCCCCGGGCCGTGGCCGCCTCATTCATTGTCGTGACTTCCTCGTGAGGAGAGGTATGTCCAGTTCGAAGGTTCCCAGGGATGTGCCCGGTGGTGGGTCGCGGGTGTTGGCCTCGATTGATCGGGCCGGTGTGCGGTGGTCGGGGGTGGCTGGTCGGGTCGCCTCCCGGTTGGTGGCGGAGGCTGACGCGGCTGCCAGTCGGGGTGACGACGGTGGACCGGACGGTTCGCCGCGCGACGGTGTCAGGGAAGAGGGCTGATCTTCATGGACAGGTCGAACTACGTGAGTCCGCCGCCGCGTCGGATCGGGGCTCAGGCGGTGCTGCTGCATCCGACGGAGGATCAGGTGATGGTTCTTCGGATGCGGGAGCGGCGGTGCGGGTGGCTGCCGGGTGGGCACTGCGCGCCGAACGAGTCGGCGATCGTGGCGGTGGAGCGGATCGTGCGGTTGCAGCTGGGTATCGCGGTGCCGTTCGGTGGCGTGGATCTGGCGGTGGTGGACTACTCGCCCGCGAGCCGGGAGCCGGAGGCGCGGGAGGGGTACAACTTCGTGTTCGTGCGTCGGCTGAGCGCGGAGCACGCGGGATTGGCGCGTCCGCAGGAGGCGGCCGGTCCGGACCTGCTCGGCTACGACTGGGTGAACGTCGCGGAGCTGGAGAACGTGTGTCTGCCGTACCACGTGCGCAGGGTCACGCGGGCGGTGGAGGCGGCCTGCGAGGCGGGCTCGACGGCGGGCCGGTTCCTGGCGCAAGGCCTGGTGGCCTGATGTCGAGTGGGCGGGGCTGCCGCCCGGGTTGAGTAGGCGTTGGCGGGCCGAGTACTGGTTTGCCCACGAGTTTGGCTCCAAGGTCAGTGGGACCTGCGGGGGTGATCACTTCCATCACATCGTCGGGCACGTGGTGCGTTGCGCGGTGGGCGTCGATGACGAGGAGGGCTTGCGGGCGGCTGAGGTGGCGGCGGCGTTGATCCGCTACGCCCGTCCGGTCTGCGAGTTGGAACACCGGTGGGTGTTCGTGCACCCGGGGGCTTCGGTGACCTCAAGGTGTTCTTCGACCCCGAGGCGCCGCCGAGCTTGGAGCGGTTGACCCCCGAGGAGCGGGCTGCCGCAGAAGCGGCTCTGTGGGCCGAGGAGGAGGACGGCGAAGCGGAAGAGGAGGACGAAGGCCAGGACGACGGGGAGGAGTGACGATGGTGCGACGGGTCCGGCTGCCTTGGTGGTGGCCGGGCTCGCGATTTCGTGCCGCGGGCGATCGGATGGTCTCCCGCGGCTTCGCGCTGGGTGATCTTGGCTGTCCGGGCGCTGTATTGGTCCCGGGTGGTCGCCTCGTCGTGCTCGTGGTGGGTGTTCGCGTGGGGCGGCCGGGCCGCCGGCCGGGACCGGCCGTCAGGCCGCATGCCCGGCCTGCGGGCCAAGGCCGCCCGGCGGCGCGAACGCGCCGCCGCTTGAGGAATGTAAAGAAGACCTACGCCACCCGGCTGCGCCGTCGTCGGCAGCCTGGGTCCTCCCAATATGTCGAACATGCTAGCGATTCATCATAACGTTTGAGACACTGTCAGGAGAACGACAGCACGACAGGGGACCGCCCTGCTGGGCTCGGCCAGCGAAACACTCACTCCATGGGCGCATGCCCGGATCCGGCCGTGAGTGCCGTTGAGCCTCTCGAATAGGCGCGCGTGTCCAGCCCCCCTGGGTCCGTCAACTCACGTTTCCTGCAAGTGACTTCGCTCATCTTTTGGGTCTGTGTGGCCCGTCCGGCAGTGCCGGTGCTCTCGAAAGGACTGATCGCCATGTCGCGCATCCGACCATCTCGCGCGTTCGGCTCGCTCGTCACCCTGACCGGTTCGCATGCCTGGAGGAGGCTGCATCGTGTCCGTCGCCGATGGCGCGTCCACTCCTGTTCGACCTGACCCTGACCCCTCCGACCCGGCTGCCCGCCGGGACCTGCTTGCGCTGGACGCCCGACTTCGGGCCCTGTCCGAGCTGGACCGGGACGTCTTCCACGTAGCCACCGCGCCTGGGTTCACCCGGTGGCTTGAGCAGATTCACAGCATCGGCGGGTGCGCGCAGCCGGTGTACCTGTCCGGCCACACCACGAGGGTGGATGCCGCGACGGGTGAGATCCTGTCCGCCTACTCCACTGCAGGTGAACCGGGCGAGCGGCTTGCGGTGCGCTGCGGTAACCGCCGTGCCCGTCGCTGCCCCACCTGCTCCCGGCTCTACCAGGGAGACACCTTCTACCTCGTGCGCGCGGGACTGAGTGGCGGCAAGGGCCTGCCTGACAGTGTGGCCGGGCACACGAGATTGTTCGTGACGCTAACTGCCCCGTCCTTTGGCCGGGTCCACCGCGCGACCTCTGATGGCCGGGCATGCCGCCCGCAGCGACGGACTGCGATATGTCCGCACGGTCGTACTACCAACTGCCAAGCGATCCATGACCCGGATGATGCGCTGGTCGGCTCGCCTCTGTGCCCGGCTTGCTACGACTACACGGGTCAGGTGCTGTGGCACGCTCACGCCGGGCGGCTGTGGAACCGCTTCACCGATCAGACCCGCCGGGCTGTGGCCACTGCGGCCGGTCTGCCCCGAAGTCGGCTGCGCGAGCACGTGATCGTCTCGTTCGCCAAGGTGGCCGAGTACCAGAAGCGCGGCGCGGTTCACTTCCATGCCGTCGTGCGTCTGGATGGGCCGGACGGTCCTGCCTCGGCTCCGCCCGCCTGGGCGTCCGCGTTGCTGCTGGAGCATTGTGTCCGGCATGCTGCTGCGGCTGTGTGGGTGGAGGCTCCGCCGTCGGCCGCCTATGGGGATGTGGTCCTGCGCTGGGGCGAGCAACTGGATGTGCGGCCCATCGGGGCGTTCCCGGACGGTCAAGCGCTGCGGGATGACGCGGTGGCAGGGTACGTCGCCAAGTACGTGACCAAGAGCGCCGAATTAGCCGGGGCGGTGGACTACCCGATCACGTCGGCCGGTGAGATCGCGCACTTGGCCGTGTCCGGGCATGTGCGGGCTCTGATCGGTATGTGCTGGCGCCTGGGCGGCTTGGCGGAGTTGGAACACCTGCGGCTGCGCGCGTGGGCTCACATGCTCGGCTACGGGGGCCACTGCCTGACCAAGTCGGTTGCCTACTCGACGACTTACGGTGAGCTTCGAGCCGCCAGGGCCGGCACCGCTCGGCCGAGTTGCCCGCCGGCGTGGAGGTCGTCACCGATGGGGCCTGGCGGTACGTGGGACGCGGCTACACGCCGGGTGAGGCGCTGTTCGCGCGTGGCGTCGCCGAGGACAACGCCACCAATCGCGAGATCGCACGGTGGGAAATGGGCACGGACGGGGGGTCGCGATGACCGGAAGGTGGGGGCGCAGCATGTCGCAGACCTCGCCCGGCACGGCCTGGTCCATGGGTGGGTGGGTGGGGCGCGGCGAGTACCCCGAGGAGCTGACAGGGTGGCCCGGCTGGTGGGGGCTGAGCATGGACGCTGATACGACTGGGTGTGCGCCGACCACCACCACAGATGAACCGGACACCGAACGCCAGAGCCGCGCTTGGCACTTGGAACGCGTCTGTGCGCGATTCCCTCGCCGGATCAGCCCTGGCAGTGCGGAGCGACTGGCACGGCTACTGACACCGTGCGAGGAGAGCGCGAGCGACTGACGGCCGGGCCGGTTGGGACCCTTCTCCGAGGGATCCCAACCGGCTCCCGTGTGTTCAGAGGATGGGATTGGGCTCGATCTCCACCCGACCGTAGTCGAATGCCCGACCGCGAGAGCTCGAAGCATCGATGATCACTGCCGAGAACAGGAACCGCATGACCGAGTTCATCCGCTGGTAGTTCTTGGCGTCCTCAAGGGCCTTCCAACTGCGTTCGGCGTGAGGACCGATCAGCCCTTCAAGCACTTCAACCACTGGCCGAACGATCAGCTTCTTCTGCAGTGCCGCGATGCGGTCCTCAACGGTCTTGCGCATGGCTCGGTACTCACGCGTGGTCAGCTCCCGGGCCTCCCACATCTCCTTGAGTTCACTGAGCTCCTGACGGTCGGCCTCGATAGCAGCCTCGTCGGCCGGGGACAGTGCGGCTGACGCAGTGTTGCCTGTCACGTCCAACCGCTCAAGGATCTTGATAGCGGCATCCCTCACGAAGCTCTCCAGGGTGGGAGCCGACACCTTCCGGCCGCACGATGCCGAGTCCGTCCGCTGGCTGCGTCCGCAGAGGTAACTGCCATCAGAGCCTGCCATCCGGATGCCGCACCGCTTGCAGACCACCAGTCCGCGCAGGAGATAGAACCGGTCTGGCTGCTTGTTCTCGCTCGTCGGCTCGGCCGCTGCCCGATAGGAACGCCGGTCACGCACCTCGTCCCAGAGCCCTCGCGCGATGATGGCAGGCCACTCGCCCGCGCCGATCTCTTCTCCCCGGAAGATCCGGATCCCCGCCACGTGCGGGTTGTCCAGCAAGGCACGCACGGTGTGCGGGTTCCACTCCTTGCCGAGCGCCGTACGCTCCTCCCGCCTGTTCAGATCGTTGGCGATCTTCTGGGGCGTGTCGCCCTCCAGGAACCTCGTGAACACCTCCCGAACAATGATCGCCTCATTCGGAACGATCTCCATGCCGGACGTGGCGTAGCCATACCTGCGCTTCCCGCCGTGTGGAAGACCGTCCCTGGCGCGATCAACCATCGTGTCTAACAAGCGACGTGACGTGTCGTCACTAGAACGGCATGCGTGGGCTACCTCGATGCGCAGAAAGAAGCGGTCATCCGGGTCAGCGAGGTTCCGCCGGTTCGCCTGCCCGTGCAGCGTGATGTCGTGATCATCAGAGACCTGCAAGAGCTCTTCAAGGTCGTGTGGCTGCCGCATGAGTCGATCAGGGTGGTACGTGATGATGTGGCGAACGCGCCCCGCGCGGACAGCCGTGAGAAGACCGTCCCAACCGGGTCGCTTGCGGTTACGCTTCCAAGCTGACCGGTTGTTGTCCACGAACACAAGATCGCTGGCAACCAGCACACCCAGGCGCTCCGCGATGTCCCGGCAGATACGTTCCTGACGGTCGACGCCGGTCTGATCGTCGTCGCTGACATGGGAGATGCGGCAGTAGAGTGCGGCAGGCTCTCCGGTCCAGTCGGCACGGGAGTGCCCTCGCTGACGAGGTACAACGAACTTCGCTAGTCGGCGCTCTCGCTCCGGCTGACGGTCTGTCTGGTGCTCCCCTAAGTCCATGCAAATAGCTTATGGGTGAGGCATGGCCTGGCCGATGCCCATCAGCCGGTCGCGGGTGAGCACGATGCCCGCGATGGTCATCGACAGGCAGGAGAAGAAGGCCGAGCCGAGCAGCACCACCACCGCGACACCCAGCAGCCGCACCGGGTTCCAGGTCATCGCGACGCCGAGCAGCGCGGCGATCAGCACCACCACGACGGCCTGGATCACCGCCTTGACCCCGGCGGCGAACGCCTTGCCGGTGACCAGTGCGGCGCGCGGTGTCGGGGTGACCAGCAGCTTGGTGAGCACCCCGGAGTCCCGCTCCCAGATGATCATGATGCCGTAGAAGATCGCGATGAACATCGCGGACTGGGCGATGATCCCGGGCGCCAGGTAGTCGAGGTAGGGGATGCCGCCGGTCGGTATCGCCTTCAGGCGGGTGAAGGTCTCACCGAAGATCAGCAGCCAGAGGGCGGGTTGGACGGCCCGGGTGTAGAGCTCGGTGCGGTCGTGGCGCAGCTTCTGCAGCTCGACGGCGCACATCGCCAGCACCCGCGCCGGGACCAGCTGCCAGCCGGTCCTGGCGCGCGGCGGGACCAGCAGCAGGCCGAAGTCGCGCTCCGGCGCGGGGCCGGTGCCCGAGGCGGCGGCCGCTGCGGCGGCGTCCGTGGTCGCAGTCTCCGTCATGGTCGCGGCCTCGGCTGCATGTGCGCCTGCGCCTGCGGCCTCAGCCGACACGGGACGCGGTTCGGCGGGTACGGCGGACATCGCTGAAGTCTCCTTCCGAGGCTTGACCGCGCGCCAGATCACGTCCGGCGAAGTGGCGGAAGACGTCGTCGAGGGTGGGGTCGGGGTGCTCCGGGGCCTGTTCGCGCACCCGGGCCTTCAACTCCGCCGGGGTGCCGAGGGCGCGGATCTTGCCGCGGTCCATCAGGCCGATCCGGTCGCAGTACTGGTCGGCCTCGTCCATGTAGTGGGTGGTGACCAGCACGGTCATGCCGGTCGCCCGCCGGACCGCCTCGATGCACTCCCAGACGCTGGTGCGGGCGATCGGGTCCAGGCCGATGGTGGGCTCGTCCAGCACCAGCAGGCGCGGCGCGCTGACCAGGGCCTGCGCCAGTTCGAGGCGGCGGACCATGCCGCCGGAGTAGGTGCCGCACATCCGGTCGGCGGCCTCGGTCAGGTCGACCGCGGCCAGCGCCTGGGCCACGCGCGCGGCCCGTTCGGCGTGCGGCACGTCGAAGACCCGGGCGAACAGGGCGACGTTCTCCCGACCCGTCAACCCCGACTCGGCGGACAGCTGCTGGGGCACGTACCCGAGCAGTCGGCGGACCTGCATCTGGCGGCGCGCGGTGTCGTGCCCGAAGACCCGGACCATGCCGCTGGGCACCGGGAGCAGCGTGGTGATGGCCCGGATGGTCGTGGTCTTGCCGGCGCCGTTGGGCCCGAGCAGGCCGAAGACCTCGCCGGTGCGGACGGTGAGGTCCACACCGTCCACCGCCTTGGCGCCCTTGCCGCGGCCCCGGTGGAACGAGTACTCCAGGCCGCGGCAGACCACCGCGTCGGCCCCGGGGGCGGGGGCGGTGTCCGAGGCGGCCGCAGCGGTCGCGTTCTCGGTGCTGGTCATCGCTCGTCCTCCCCCAGTTGGGCCCGCAGGCCGTTGGCGACGCCGCGCAGCGCGGGCAGCGCGGCGGCGAGCGCCGCCTGATCGGCAGCGGGCAGGTCGGCCACCACGGCCTCGAACAGCGCCGCGCGCCTGGCTCGCCAGGCACCGATCCGCTCGACCGCCTCGTCGGTGGCGAACAGCCGGGCGGCCCGGCG